>NZ_FNKZ01000002.1:0-600000 GCF_900104255.1 Pseudoxanthomonas sp. CF385 | reverse complement strand
GCCGCCGTCGCCGCCGCCTTCCATGCCGAACACGCCGTCTTCCAGTTCACCGTCGATGGCCTGTCCGCCGACGATGAAGTGGTGCGCGTCGCCGACGGCGAAGTCCAGCTTGGCGTCCAGCGTGTACTGGCGGCTTTCCATGGTGCGCTTCGGGCGCGGCAGGAAGGTATCCACAGCCAACTGCTGGCGCTGCGCGCGCGTCAGCCCTGCGTACGCGCCCGTCGCGCAGGTCGCGGCGTTGTTGCAGTAGATGTCCCGATGCAGCAGGCGTTCGGCGACGGTGAACGGGAGCGTGCGTCCATGGTTGCCGGTGTCGATGTGCGCGAGCGAGACGAAGCTGTTGCCGAACGCCCATTGGCCCTGGTGGGTCACTGACCATTGGTCGCGGGTGAACTCCTGGTCCGCGGCGTAGCCGACCTGCGGCGCAGCGCGCCAAATGCCGGCCAGGCCGTCCACCGTGCCCAGCGGGTAGGTCTCGGTGCCCAGATTGTTGAGGTACGGCGTGTTGTCGTACACCTGCTTGGAGGTGTCGTAGTCGAAGATCACGCTCTGAGTGTCGGTCGGCGTCCAGCTCAACGTCACGCCGGCGCTCTTGTTGGTGTTGTCCACCGTCTTGCCGCCGCCGCCGAAGCCGAGTGCACGCTCGAACACGGTGCCATCAGGTGCCGTGATGGTTTCGTACTCCGGCGTGGAGGCATCGCGCTCGTACCACGATCCGCGCACGCCCAGGCCCAGGCGGTCCTTCACCAGCGGCCCCATCAACGCAAAGTCGGCGGTGCTGTCGCTTCCGAAGTCGCTGTTCTCCTGAATGCTGCGACCGAGGGTCGCCGAACCGCGCCAGCGGTCGGAGACCTTGCGCGTGATGATGTTGATGACGCCACCCAGCGCATCCGCGCCGTGCAGGGTGGACGCCGGGCCGCGGATGACCTCGATGCGCTCGATCATGTCCAGCGGCGGAATGTGGTTGAACTGGTTGCCGCCGAAGGAGTTCGGATAAATGTCGCCGTGGTTGTTCTGGCGCCTGCCGTCGATCAGGATCAGCGTGTAATCCGGGCCCATGCCGCGGATGCTCACCGTTTTCTGGCCGGTCTTGTCTGAGGTTTCGCCGACGTCGACGCCTTCCAGGTCGCGGACGGCATCGATCAGGGTGATGTAGGGCCGCTGGCGCAACTCTTCGCGCGTGATCACGCTGATGCTGGCGGGCGCGTCGGTGATCTTCTGCTCGAAGCCGGAGGCCGTCACGACCACCGTGTCGAGGGTGTTGGCATCGGAGGCATCCGGCGCTGTCTGGGCGACCGCGGGTGCGGTGGCGAAGGCCAGCAGGGCGATGGCGAGGGGATGGCGGCGCAGCGGCGCGGGCACGGACGTGCGGGTGACGTTCATGGGGTCTTGTCTGATGGGATGAAGAAAGGGGCGGCCTTCGCGCGGAAGCGCGGGCTGCAGGGAGCGAACAGCGAAGGGCGGCCGGATCGGGCCGCAGGATGCGGATCAGGCGGCCGGAGGCGCCTGGCCGTAGTGGAGGCTCAACGCGGGGTCGGGCCGATGCAATGCGCCGGGAGCAGCCGGCATGGCCGGGATTGCGCGTGAACGCATGTCCGGCACAGGCAGCGATGCCTGCAGGGTGAATGCGACGCCACGCGCATACTGTGGGGCGCGCTCGGTCAGCACCTTCAGCGCGGTGAGCCTGGCTTTCTTGGCCGGCGTGTCCCGATGCTGCTCCTCGCGGGGTTCACCGTGGTCGCGCAGGTCGTGGAAGACGAAGGCCGGTGCGGTGGCCGCGTCGGATTCGCTAGCGGCTGAGGTATGCGACAGATCGGGGAGGCCCGAACCCAGCAGCAGCGCCAGGCCGAATACGAACAATGCCCAGCCGGCCACGCGCTTCCATGGCGCGTGCGCCATCCCATGCGCAGGCATGGCGGTCGGCTTGTCAGGCGGCTGGTTCAAGAAGGTCCCCTGGCCCGCCGTGCAAGCGAGCCGTAACGGACATTCTAGATAAGAATACTTATCAAGTGCAAACAAGGTTGGCTCTTGTTTGCCCCTCAGGTTTCCGCCCATTGCCGGAGGAGGTTGTGGTACACCCCGGTGAGTTGGACCAGCGCCGGGTGTTCCGGCACGTCGGCGGTGAGGCGGCGGATGGACACATCCAGTTCGAACATCAGCCGGCGGTGGCCATCATCGCGCACCATGCTCTGCATCCAGAAGAACGAGGCCACGCGTGCGCCGCGCGTCACCGGCGTCACCTTGTGCAGGCTGGTACCGGGGTAGAGCACCATGTGGCCGGCGGGCAGCTTCACGCTCTGCGTGCCGAAGGTGTCTTCGATGATCAGCTCGCCCCCGTCGTACTCGTCGGGTGCGCTGAGGAACAGGGTGGCTGACAGATCCGTGCGAACGGGATCGACGCCCCCGCGGCTGCGGTCGTAGCGGATTGCATTGTCGACGTGGTAGCCGAACGACTGGCCCCCGTCGTAGCGGTTGAACAGCGGCGGATAGATGCGCTTGGGCAGCGCCGCGGAGAAGAACGTGCTGTTGCGCGACAGCGCATCCAGGATCAAGGCGCCGACCTCGCGCGCCGCCGGTGCGTCCTCCGGCAACTGGGCGTTGTCTTTGGCCTTGGCTGACTGGTAGCCGGCGGTGACGCGGCCATCCGTCCAGTTGGCGGCGTCCAGCCGCGCCCGTGCTTGTGCGACCTGCGCGGGAGTCAGGACATCCGGAATCGCCAGCAGCATGTCGGTTTACCTCGGACAGAAAACCCCGCCCATTGTGCATGGGCGGGGCGCAGGGGGACTACGGTGCCCGCGATCAGAACCTGATCGTGGCGGTGAGCACTGCCGAGCGTGCAGCGCCCGGCGTGGCCCACCCGTTGTTGCGCACGCGCGTGAAATACTGCTTGTCGAACAGATTGTCGACGTTGAGCTGCAGGCCGAAGCGGGGGTTGAACTGATAACCGACCATGGCGCGATGCATGATGTAGCTCTTCACGCGCGGCGCATTGGCCGTGCTGGCCGTGTAGAAATCGCCCTGGTACGTGGCGCCGTAACCGAAGGTCCAATCCTGCAGGGCATACGTGGTCCAGGCGCTTGCCGAATGCTCCGGCGTATTGGGCAGCGGATTGCCCGCTTGCGCATCGATGCCTGTGGTCTCACGCACGAAGTCCGACACGCTCTGGAGCACTTCGCTATCCAAGTAGGTGTAGTTCGCAAAGACGGACCATTGACGAGTGATGTTGCCGGCCACGCCCAACGCAATGCCGTCGACGCGCGCCTTGCCGTCCAGTTGCTGCGTGCCGGAGGGATTGTCGGGGTTGTTGGGGTCGGCGACCTTGTAGTTCTGACGCTCGTTGCGGAACACGGCGGCCGTGACGGCGAGCCGTTCGTCCAGCAGGTTCCACTTGGTGCCGAGCTCGATGTTGACCGCCGTCTCCGGGTCGACTTCGCACGTCTGCAAGGTGCAGGCGCCGTTGACGGAGCCCTTCGATGGCGTCTTCGAGTTTGCGTACGACAGGTAGATGCTGCCGTTGTCGGCGGGCTTGAAAAGCAGCCCCGCACGGTAGGAAAACAGCTCGTCTTCGTTGCGGAACTTGGGTCCGACTGTGATCGCGCCGCCGGCGGCCGGGGTGGCGTAGGTCAGCGTGCGCGTGTCGCCTTCATTGTGTTCGTAGCGCGCGCCGAGCGCGAGTTCCCACTTCGGGCCGAACTTCAGCGTGTCGAAAGCGTATAGCGCCTGGTTGTCCAGCGTGCCGGTGGTCTTGCCGCCCCGGATGTAGTTCACGGGGCCGGTGTAGACGTTGTCCGGGTCATGGATGTCCATGAGCGGATAGGTCGGCGCGGTCCCGTTCGGGTTGCGCTGGATGTTGCCGTTGTCGAGGTCGTAGGTTTCGTGCATGAAGGACACACCGGCGACGAGGGCGTGCTCGACACCGCCGGTGGTGAAGCGCGCGGTCAAGTCGGTCTGGCTGAGCGCCAGCCCATTGGTGGTGTCGCGCGTGGTGCCGCGGGGGCCGCTCGGCAGGTACGTGCCCGGCAGCGTGCCCGTCGGGCATGCCGCGCCCGTGGCCGGGTTGATGCCGCTGTCGAGGCACCACGTGCCCTGGGTGGGGTTGACCACGGTGTACTGGTCCACCTTCTGATAGCGCGCCAGGCTGCGCACCGAGATCGAATCGTTGAAGTCGTGCTCGAACACGGCGGTCATTACGTCGACGTCGATTTCCTGCGTGTCCATGTTGCGGTAGCCGAAGTAGGCGTCGCGGCTGATTCCCGGCAGCAGGCCGCCGTACGCCGCGAAGTAGGGCAAGCCGTACTCCGGGATGTTTTCGTCATGCTGGTGCAAGTAGCTCAGGGTCAAGCGCGTGTCGGTACCCAGGCCGATCGCGAACGACGGTGCAAGGCCCCAGCGCTTGTACTCCTCCACATCGCGATCCGCCACGTCGTTGCGGTGGATCATCGCATTCACGCGGAAGGCCTGGCCTCCGCCGAAATCGTGATTGCTGTCCACCGTCGCGCGAGTGAAGCTGTCCGTGCCCGCACCCAGGGTGAAAGTGCTGGAATCGCCCTCGCGCGCAGTCTTGCTGACCAGATTGATGTTGCCGCCGACCGAGCCCGCACCCGACATGGCCGAGTTGGCGCCATTGATGAGTTCGATGGACTCGAGGTTGAAGTTGTCCGTTCGGGTGTACTGGGCGCTGTCGCGCACGCCATCGACCGTGATGTCGGTCGTGGCGTTGAAGCCACGCAGGTTGATGCTGTCGCCATAACCGCCGCCGCCTTCGCCGGCGCCGAAGGTGATGCCGGGCAGCGTGCTCAGCACGTCCTTCAACCCCAGCAGGTTCTGCTGCGCCATGACTTCGCTCGTCACCACGGTGATCGTCTGCGGCGTGTCGACGAGGTCTTCGGTGTACTTCGGCGAGCTGGCCTTCTGGACGCGTTCACCGTGCACCTCGACGGTGTCCAGTTCCTTGGCCTGCATGGCGGCATCGGCCGGCGCTTCGCCGACAGGAGCGGCAAGGGCCGGGGCGGTGATCGCCATCAGCAGGGCGGCGGTCAGGGGGGAGGGACGGAAGTTCATAGGCATCCTTGGGTGCTTGGACGGATGACCCGGTGGCGATAGCTACGGGGCAGAGGGAGAAAAGTGGGATTCGGTTCGTGCGCGGTGTGCGGCGCACGGGAGCGGGCACCACGCGCGGGGCGTGGGCCAACGCAGCTTCAGCGCGGTGGGCCGCAGCTCAGGTAGGCGTGCGAGCGCGTGCGCGGGCCGTCGGACGCGGAGGCGATCCGGTACAGGCCATCGATTGGACGCGGCGAGGCGAGCGCGGGGGCATGGCCGGCGCCGGGTTCGGATTCGGCAGGCATTGGCAGTGCGGCGTACGCGCTGTCGCGTTCGCTGGCCGTTACCGCAAGATCCCCGTCGGTGCTGTCGTCGGTCTGGACGGCGGCGAGGTGCGCCATCGCGGGCGACGGCATCGGCGAGGCGCTGAGCCCACTGGCAAACAGCACCAGGCATGCCAGAAGCACGCTGATGACAGTCGGCAGGACAGGGCGAAGGACGCGCGGCACCGGGGCCTCGAAGGGGCGGGCTGCGGCGATCTGCCGCAGGGGTGCGACAGGATAATGAGAATGATTTGCGATTACAACAGAATGTTTACATTCTGCAGGTCAGTCCCGGTCGTCCCGGGTCCAGATGCCGCCGTGCTCCAGCCGGACGGGGAACTTGGCCACCGGCGAGTAGGCCGGGGCGCACAGGGCGCGGCCGTCGCGGACATCGAAGCGGGCCCCGTGCAGGACGCACTCGATGCTGGCTTCCGCCGGGTCGAAATGGCCGGAGGACAGCTCGAAGTCCTCATGGCTGCACTTGTCTTCCAGCGCGTACAGGTCGCCGTCGTGGTTGAGCACGACGATGGGCGTCCCGGTGACCTCGTCGAACACCGTCTTCAGCTCGCCGGGCAGCAACTCCCCGGTGGCGCAGACGAAGGTCCAGGTATCGCTCATGCGAGGGCTCCCGCCAGCGGTTTCTCCAGAATCTCGAAGCGCAGGTCGTCGCGCTTGGGAATGCCGTAGCGCTCGTCGCCATACGGGAACGGCTTCTTGATGCCCGTGCGCACATAGCCGCGCCGGCCGTAGAAGGCGATCAGCTCGTCGCGGATGTCGATCACCGTCATGCGCATCGCCGGCAGGCGCCATTCGTCGCGGGCGACACGCTCGGCTTCGGCCAACACGGCCTTGCCCACGCCGCCGCCCTGGAGGTCGGGCCGCACGGAGAACATGCCGAAGTAGCCCGCGCCTTCGTCTTCCGCCACGTGTGCGCAGGCCAACAGTACGCCGTCGCGTTCGGCCAGCAGGATGCGGCTGCGGTCTCGGTCGATGTCGCGGCCAAGCACCTCGGGGTCGATGCGCTGGCCGTCGAGCATGTCGGCTTCGGTGGTCCAGCCTTGCTTGCTGACGTCACCGCGATAGGCGGACGTGACGAGGTCGACCAGCGCCGGGATGTCGGCGTGGGTGGCGGTGCGGAAGGTGAGGGTATCCATGCCGCCCATTGTAGGGCGGCGGCCCGTTCCACCGCAGCGTCAGGCGAGCAGGCTGCGGGCTTTCTTGAGGGCGACGATGAAGCGCTCGACGTCCTCGTGCGAGTTGTAGAACGCGAACGAGGCCCGCAACGTGGCGGCCACCCCGTAGAACTGCAACAGGGGATGCGCGCAGTGCTGGCCGGAGCGGACCGCAACGCCCTCCAGGTCCAGCAGCGTGGCCAGGTCGTGCGCGTGCGCGCCTTCGATCAGGAAGGAGATCACCGATGCCTTGTCCGGCGCCCGGCCGAAGATGCGCAGGCCTTCGATCCGGTCCAGTTCCTCGGTGGCATGCGCCAGCAGCTCGGCTTCGCGGGCCTCGACGTTCGCCATGCCCAGCGTATCCAGGTAGTCCACGGCCGCGCCCAGGCCGATGAAGCCGGCGATGTTGGGCGTGCCCGCTTCGAACTTGTGCGGCGGGTCGTTGAACACGGTGCCGTCGAAGCTGACTTCCTTGATCATCTCGCCGCCGCCGATGAACGGCGGCATGGCCTGCAGGTGCTCCTTGCGCGCCCACAGCGCGCCGGTGCCCGTGGGGCCACACATCTTGTGGCCAGTCAGGGCGTAGAAGTCGCACCCGGTCGCCGCGATGTCGACCGCACGGTGCGGCACCGCCTGCGAGCCGTCCACCACGGTGACGATGCCGCGCTTGCGGGCCTCGCGACAGATTTCGCGCACCGGGTTCACCGTTCCCAGCACGTTGGAGGTGTGGGTGATGGCAAGCAACTTCACGTCGCCGGTCATCGCGGCGTACAGCCCCTCGAGGTCGAGCGTGCCGTCCTGGCGGATCTCGGCGACCTTCACCGTCGCGCCGGTGCGCTCGGCGACGAGCTGCCACGGCACGATATTGGCGTGGTGCTCCATGCGCGACACCAGGATCGTGTCGCCGGCCTTCAGGCGCGGCAGCGCCCAGGAATACGCCACCAGGTTGATCGCGAACGTGGTGCCGCTGCACAGCACCAGCTCGTCCGGCCGCACGCTGAGGAAGCGGGCCAAGGTCTTGCGGGCGCCTTCGTAGGCCTCGGTCGCTTCCGTGCCCAGCGTGTGCACGGCGCGGCTGACGTTGGCGTTGTGCTGCCGGTAGAAGTCGTCGACGGTCTGGATCACCGAGGCCGGCTTCTGCCCCGTGTTCGCGCTGTCCAGGTAGGTCAGCGGCTTGCCGTTGACCTGGCGGGTAAGCAGCGGGAAGTCGGCGCGGACGCGCGCCCAGTCGATGGCACCGGCCTCGCGCAGGACTTCGCGGTTCATCCCGCCTCCAGCGCGGCCAGGGCGGCATCCACGCGCGCCAGCAGCGCATCGCGCACGCCGGCGTTTTCGATGACGCCCAGCGGCTCGCGGCAGAACGCAGACGTAAGCAGTTGGCGGGCTTCGGCCTGCGTCAGTCCGCGCGAGCGCAGGTAGAACAGGGCATTGGCATCCAGCTGGCCGACCGTGGCGCCGTGCGCGGCCTTCACTTCATCGGCATGGATCTCCAGCACCGGCTGCGTGTCGATCTCGGCGTTGTCCGACAGCAGCAGGTTCTTGTTCGACAGCGCGGCATCGGTGCCGTCCGCGCCCTCGCGGATCAGGATGCCGCCATGGAACACCGCGCGCCCACGTCCGGCCCCGAGACCGCGCCAGGTCAGTCCGCAAGCCGTGTCGCGGCCGATATGGTCGATGCCCAGCCGCGTGTCGACATGGCGACGTCCGCCGGCCAGCAGTACACCGTTCGCCGTCAGTCGCGCGTTGTCGCCTTCCAGCCGCACGTTGAGTTCGTGGCGCGACAGGGCGCCGCCCAGTTCCAGGTCCACACGGCGGTAGTCGGCATCCCGCGCCAGCACCGCGTCGGTGCGCAGCAGGGCTGTGGCGCGATCGCTCTCGGCCTGCACGCGCGCATGCGACAGGGTCGCGCCCGTCGCGAGGTGCACGTGGCTCAGGGCGTTGATGAAGTGCGCGTGCGGGCTGGCGGCGAAATGGTGCTCCACCACCGTCAGCGACGCGCCGGCGCGCAGTTCGATCAGGTTGCGAAGATGCCAGGCGCGGTCGGCGCCGTCGTCGGTGCCGATGAAGACCAGGTGCAGCGGCTGCGTGCTGCGCACGTCGGCTTCGGCGCGCAGCAGCAGGCCTTCGGTCGCCAGCGCAGCGTTGAGCCGGGCGAAGACCTCGTCCGTGCGCTCGAAGCGGCGCTGCAGGAAGCGCGCCGCATCGCCGCCTTCGGCGAGGGCTTCGGACAGCAGTTGCAGGCTGACACCGTCCGGCAGGTCGGTGGTCAGCGACAGCGCCACCGAATAGCGGCCGTTGACGAACACCGCGCGCGGCGCCGGGATGTCGGCCAGCAGCATCGGGTCCAGCGACGGCAGCGTATCGACGGCGGTGAAGCTGCGCCGTTCCAGTTGACGCAGCGAGGTGTACTTCCAGGCTTCGGTGCGCGGCCCCGGCAGACCGTCGCGCAGCGCTTCGTCGAGCACGGCGCGGCGCGCGGCGTCGCCGCTGAAGCCGGCCGACAGGGAATCGAGCAGTGCGCTCATCAGGCCGCCTGCTCCGGTGCCACCCGGTCCTTGATCCAGGCGTAGCCGTGCTGTTCCAGCTCCAGCGCCAGTTCCGGACCGCCGGTCTCGACGATGCGGCCGCCGGCCAGGACGTGGACGACGTCCGGCTTGATGTAGTCGAGCAGGCGCTGGTAGTGGGTGATGACCAGGAAGGCGCGGTCCGGCGAACGCTGCGCGTTGACGCCATCGGCGACGTTCTTCAGCGCGTCGATGTCCAGGCCGCTGTCGGTCTCGTCCAGGATCGCCAGCTTCGGTTCCAGCACGGCGAGCTGGAAGATCTCGTTGCGCTTCTTCTCGCCGCCGCTGAAGCCTTCGTTGACGCCGCGATGCAGCAGCTCGTCCTTCAGGTGCAGCACGGCCAGCTTCTCGCGCACCAGCTTGAGGAACTGCATGGAGTCCAGTTCCGACTCGCCGCGCGCCTTGCGCTGGGCGTTCAGCGCCGCGCGCAGGAAGTAGGTGTTGTTCACGCCCGGGATCTCGACCGGGTACTGGAACGCGAGGAACACGCCGGCGGCGGCGCGTTCTTCCGGGTCCAGGTCCAGCAGCGGCTTGCCGTCGAACTCGACGCTGCCGTCGGTGACCTCGTAGCCCTCGCGGCCGGCCAGGATGTTGCCCAGCGTGGACTTGCCGGCGCCGTTAGGGCCCATGATGGCGTGCACTTCGCCCGGCTTCACTTCCAGCGAGAGGCCCTTGAGGATGTCCTTGCCGGCGACGCTGGCGTGGAGGTTGTCGATCTTCAACATGTTCGTTTCCGTTTGATTCTTCTGAGCCCCTCTCCCACCGGGAGAGGGGTTGGGGAGAGGGTCCGGCGAAGTCCGGATGGTTCCGGTGTCATGGCCTCCGTCGCACCCTCATCCGGCGCTTCGCGCCACCTTCTCCCGGCGGGAGAAGGGAACAGCAACTACCCCACGCTGCCTTCCAGCGACACTTCCAGCAGCTTCTTCGCTTCCACCGCGAATTCCATCGGCAGTTCGCGGAAGACCTGCTTGCAGAAGCCGTCGACGATCATGCTGACGGCGTCTTCCTGGCCGATGCCGCGGGCGCGGCAGTAGAACAGCTGGTCGTCGCTGATCTTGGAGGTGGTGGCCTCGTGTTCCAGCGTCGCGGTGGGGTTCTTCACTTCGATGTAGGGGAAGGTGTGCGCGCCGCACTTCTTGCCGATCAGCAGGCTGTCGCACTGGGTGTAGTTGCGCGCGCCGTCGGCGTTGCGGTCCACCTTCACCAGGCCGCGATAGGTGTTCTGTCCACGGCCGGCGCTGATGCCCTTGCTGACGATCTTGGACTTGGTGCGCTTGCCCACGTGGATCATCTTGGTGCCGGTGTCGGCCTGCTGGCGGTGGTGGGTCAGCGCGACCGAGTGGAATTCGCCCACCGAGTCGTCGCCCAGCAGCACGCAGGACGGGTACTTCCAGGTGATCGCCGAACCGGTTTCCACCTGCGTCCAGGTCACCTTGGCGCGCGCGCCACGGCACTCGGCGCGCTTGGTGACGAAGTTGTAGATGCCGCCGCGGCCTTCCTCGTCGCCCGGGTACCAGTTCTGCACCGTGCTGTACTTGATCTCGGCGTCTTCCAGCGCAACCAGCTCGACGACGGCCGCGTGCAGCTGGTTTTCGTCGCGCATCGGTGCGGTGCAGCCTTCCAGGTACGAGACGTAGGCCTTGTCCTCGCAGACGATCAGCGTGCGCTCGAACTGGCCGGTGTGGCCGGCGTTGATGCGGAAGTAGGTGCTCAGTTCCATCGGGCAGCGCACGCCCTTCGGGATGAACACGAAGCTGCCGTCGGAGAACACGGCCGAATTCAGTGCGGCGAAGTAGTTGTCGCCCACCGGCACCACGCTGCCCAGGTACTGCTTCACCAGCTCGGGGTGTTCCTGGATCGCCTCGGACATCGAGCAGAAGATGACGCCCTTCTCGGCCAGCTCCTTGCGGAAGGTGGTGCCGACGGAGACGGAGTCGAACACCGCGTCCACCGCCACGCCGGCCAGCTTGGCGCGCTCGTGCAGCGGCACGCCCAGCTTGTCGTAGGTGTCCAGCAATTCCTGCGGCACCTCGTCCAGCGAGGCGTACTTGGCCTTCGGCGCGCTGTAGTAGCTGATGGCCTGGAAATCGATCGGGCCGATCTTCAGCTTGGCCCAGTGCGGGGCCTGCATGGTCAGCCAGTGGCGGTAGGCCGCCAGGCGCCATTCGGTCATCCACTCCGGCTCGTTCTTCTTCGCCGACAGGGCGCGGACGACGTCCTCGTCCAAACCGGGCGGCAACGAATCGGATTCGATGTCGGTGATGAAGCCGGCGTCGTAACGACGTCCCAGCTGTTCCAGGATTTCAGCGTTCTCGGTGGCCATCGGGCTGCCTACGGTTCAACGGGTCGCGACCTGCACGGCGATGGGTCGCCTGCGCACGTCGTCGGAAGAGGAGGGGGGCGGGGTGACCATCTGGGCGAGGGTGAAGCCGCGCAGGGCGTCGGCCACCACGTCGTTGATCAGCCGCCAGTTGGCGCGCGCGCCGCACTGGTGGGCGATGCCGCACTGGCTTTCGCTCTGGCTGCATTCGGTCATGGCCAGCGGACCTTCCATGGCCTCGACGATTTCCACCAGGTTGATGTCGGCCGCATCGCGGCTCAGGCGGTAGCCGCCGTGCACGCCACGCAGGCCTTCCACCAGACCGGCCTGGGCCAGCGGCTTGAGCACCTTGCTCACGGTGGGGGATTCCAGGCCGGAATGTTCGGCCAGGTCTGACGCGCTCAGGACCTCGCCCGGCCGGGCGGCGAGCACGGTCAGGACCACGGTGGCGTAGTCGGTCAGCTTGGTGACGCGGAGCATGGGGGAGGAACTCGGAAAACGTACCGAAATTGTACGCTTTCATGCCGTCCGGCTCAAACCCGGGTGTTTTCCCCGTTCAGGCAAGGCCCGGTGGCTGACGAATGTCACCCGCGATGGTTGACGGCTGCGACTGATGCGGCGCCGGCGGGATCGGGAAGATGGGTCCCGTCCACTCCCGGACGCCCTTTCCCAGGATCGCCACCATGACCACCACCCACGCTTCTTCCGGTTCCGCCCCGTCCGACCGCGGCCTGGACCAGGGCTTCGTCTGGCGCGTGCTGCTCGCCATCGGCGGCGTCTACCTGGCGGTGAAGCTGTTCCGCGGGCTGGGCCAGCTGTTCTGGACCGTCTTCGGCCTGGCCTTGGGCCTGTTCTGGATGTTCAACGGCCGCCTGTTCCCCTGGTAAGGCGGCCGCGAGGGCTCAGTGCGCGGCCGGCGCGTCGGCCGTCGGTGCCGGCAGGACCAGGCCGAGGTACGGCGCCGGCGGCGTCTGGCCGGGCGGCAGCGCCTCGGGCGCGGGCTGGCCGGCGGCGCCGAGCGCATGCACGAAGCGGTAGATCGCGCGACGGTCTTCTTCGGTCATCGCCCGCACGGCGAAGTCCGGCATCATCGGGCGGGTGCGCAGGGTGGCGCTGTACTCCATCCACTGCGCTTCGGTGAGCTGCTGCATGCGCAGCCGCAGGTTTGTCGGGTAGGTAGTACCCCAGGGGCCATGGAACCCCATCGGCGAACCCACCAGCCACGCCGCCTTGTCGGTGGTGCCGCCGGATTCGGCGTAGCCCGGTGTATGGCAGTCGTTGCAGCCGGTGGTCCGCACCAGGTACTCGCCGCGGGCGAGCAGGTCGGCATCGCTCGGCGCGGGCGCCGGCAGCCTGGCGGTCGTCTGCGTTTCCGCAGGCTGGCAGGCGGACAGGGTGAGGCACAGGGCGGTGGCGAGCAGGAGCGGGCTGGCGCGCATGGGTGTGGTCGCAATGAGGGGAACGGGCATCGAACGCACCGCCTCGCGTGGACCGGCCACGCCCCCGGAAGGAAACGTTCAGGCATGGAAAGTTGGGAAACCCGCGCGCATGGGCGAGAATCGTCCCTCCTCCCTCCCGCCGGACCCCCGCATGCCCCGCAAGATCGAAGCCCGCCAATCCGACATCCACGGTAACGGCGTGTTCGCCATCGCTCCGATCGAGAAGGGCGAGCGGGTGGTGGAGTACAAGGGCAAGCGCCGCACGCACGAGGAAGTGGACGCCGACGATGCCGGCGACGTGGAAACCGGCCACACCTTCCTGTTCACGCTCAACGACGATTACGTCATCGATGCCAATCACAAGGGCAACAAGGCGCGCTGGATCAACCACAGCTGCGACCCGAACTGCGAAGCGGTGATCGAGGAGCACGACGGCAAGAACCGCAAGAAGGACAAGGTCTTCATCGAAGCGATCCGCGCGATCAAGCCCGGCGAAGAGCTGACCTACAACTACGGCATCACCCTGGACGAGCCGCACACCGCGCGTCTGAAGAAGATCTGGGCCTGCCGCTGCGGCAGCAAGAAGTGCACGGGCACGATGCTGCAGCCCAAGAAAGGGCGCTGACCTCCACTTGGCACGGATGCCGCAGGATGCCGAAAGGTTGAAATGACCGACGGCAGGTGTGGCGTCCGGGCCGCGTCGTTAACGTGCGCGCACCGGACCACCACCCGCCCGCCATGACCCTGACCCGATTCGCCGGCCTGCTCGCGCTGGCCCTGCCTTGCACCGTGGCCCAGGCTGTCGAGATCGACGGCCGCATCGATCCCGTCGAATGGCAGGACGCGCGCCACGTCACCGACTTCCGCAAGACCCAGCCGCTGACCGGCGAGCCCGGCTCGCTCGCCACCGAGGCGTGGGTGCTGGCCACGCCCGACGGCCTGGCGATCGCGTTCCGCAACACCCAGCCGCCCGGCGTGCCGCGTACCCGGCAGAAGGTGCAGCGCGACTTCGATGCGCAGGTGGACCGCGTCAACGCCTTCATCGACTTCGATGGCGACGGGCGCACCGGTTATGCCTTCACCGTGAGTTCCACCGGCGGCATCGCCGACGAGATCATCACCAACGAAAACCAGTTCAGCGACGACTGGGACGGCCAATGGCGGCATGCGGTGACCGAGGACGAGCAAGGCTGGTCGGTCGAACTGCTGATCCCGTGGCATACCGCGCCGATGCGCGACGGCACCGACGGGCAGCGCACGCTGAAGGTGTTTCTGGCCCGCGTGATCGGCTCCACCGGCGAGCGCATGGCGTGGCCGCAGGCGAGCTTCGAGCGCCCGCGCTTCCTGTCCGACTTCGCGCCGGTCACGGTGCCGCGATACGACCAGTCACTGCTGGCCATCACGCCCTACGTGTCCGGCCTGTACGACAACGTCGGCGGCGGCAGCGACTTCAACGGCGGCGCGGACATCTTCTGGAAGCCGAACGGCCGCTTCCAGCTGTCGGCCACCGTCAAACCGGACTTCGGCCAGGTGGAAGCCGACGACCTGGTGGTGAACTTCAGCGCCACCGAGACCTTCATCAGCGACAAGCGCCCGTTCTTCACCGAGAACCAGGGCATCTTCGAGCTGACCACGCCGTCGGACTTCAGCCAGCAGCTGTATACGCGGCGCGTCGGCAGCACCGGCGACATCACCGCGGCGGTGAAGTTGAACGGCAGCCTGGGCCGGGTGAACTACGGCGTGTTCTCGGCCGACGAGGACGGCGACACCGGCCGGCGCTTCAACGCGCTGCGCGTGGTGCGCGATTTCGACACCCAGAACCTGGGCGCGATGCTGACCCAGGTGGACGATCCGGCGCGCGATCGCGAAGCCACCGTGCTCGGCGTGGACCACAACTGGCGGCCCACCGCGCGCTGGAACATCCGCACGCGCCTGCTGAGCAGCCGCATCGCGCAGGCCGGCGACACCGTGCAGGACTACGGCGCCACCGTCTGGGCCGACTACGAAATGGACCGCGGCTGGCGCCAGCAGTGGATCGCCATGCATTTCGGCAACGACCTGCAGCTCAACGACTTCGGTTATCTGTCGCGCAACAGCACTAATTACCTGCACTGGGAGGCGCGCAAGCGCTTCACCGACCTGGCGGAGGCCTCGCGCTATTCGTCCAAGGACTGGCGCTGGCGCGTCAGCAGCAGCCACAACAACCATGGCGAGAAGCTCAACGACCAGTTCCGGATGAGCCGCGAGGGCCAGCTGCGCGACGGGAGCTACGAGTACGCGCAGATCAACGTCAACAGCGCCGGCCTCAACGACACGCTGCTGCGCGGCAACGGCATCGTGCGCCTGCCCGCGAACATGAACGCGTATTTCGAGTACGAGCGCCCGCGCAAGGGCAACTGGGCGCACGAGGTTGAGGTGGAGGCCTTTGGTGGCGGCCTGGCGGGCAACCGCAAGCTGGGGTCGGCCTTCTGGTACGGCGCCACGTACTTCATCAACGATGCCTTCAGCCTCAATGCGGGCCTGAATGTCGTGCGCCGGCCCGACTGGCTGATCTGGCAGGGCGCCGCGCAGGGCGACCTGGTCGGTGCCTTCGATGGCCGCGAGACGACGCTGCGCGCCGGCCTGGACTGGAACATCGACAACCGCCAGGAACTGCGCGTCAAGCTGGAAGCGATCGCGATCAGTGCGCGCGTGCACGATGCCTGGCGCTTCGATCCGTCGGGGCATGCGGTGGCGGCCAGCGACACGGTCGAGGATTTCCGCGTGCGCAACCTGGGCTTCCAGGTGCGCTACCGCTACGAACTCGCGCCGTTGTCCTACCTGTACGTGGTCTACGCCCGCGGCGGTTACGAGCAGCTGGCCGGCACCGACGGCGTCGACGACGCCCTGCGCGACAGCTTCAGCCTGCGCAACGACGAACAGCTGATCGTGAAGCTGAGCTATCGCTTCGAACTGTGAGGGACGCGCCGTCGCGGCGTGTCAGCGCGCGGCCGCGTCCAGCGTCAGCTCCACATGGCCGTCGCGGATCCGCAGCGCGTCGGCGGTCAGCGTGCCCGGCACCTGGGCGAGGTCCTCGGCGCTGAGCTGGTAGAGCGGGCGGGTGCGGGCGTACTCGCGGATCAGGTCCTGCAGCACCTCGCGCGAACCGCCGGGCAGGCCGCGTCCACCGGCGCCGGTGCCCAGGTGTTCCAGCTGCGGATCCACCAGGTGCAGGCCGCGCGTGGCCGGATCGTAGCGCAGACCGCTGCTGACCACGACGTTGCCGTACTCCAGGCGTTCGCCGGTAGCCAGGGCGATGTCGTAGTTCATCTGCAGCCGCACGCGTTCGCCCGGCGTGGGAATGCGGACGTCAGGATCGCTCAGGGTCAGCGATGCGAAGCCGTCCAGCAGCGATTCCTCCATCGGGAAGCCGGCGCGCGCGGCGGCCTGCAGTTGCCCCGCATCGAAGCGCAGCACCGAAGGGGTGGCCGCCGACGCCAGCGTCGGAGCGAGGAGCAGGGCGAGCACCGCCAGGAACGATTTCATCATCACGAAGCCTCTCACTGCAGCGGGATGACCACGCGGCCATCCTCGATCTGGGGGTTGCCGATCTGCTTGCTGGCCGGCAGGCGGCGCAGCACGTCGCTGTCGATCTTGTAGACCGGTTCGTTGCGGGCGTATTCCTGCAGCACGGTGTTGACCAGCTGGCGGGTGCCGCCGGACATCAGCGAGCCGGCGCCGGGCACGTCCACGGAGAGGATTTCCGGGTTGTCCAGGTGCAGCCCCTGGGTGGCCGGGTTGTAGCGCAGCCGGCTGGCCAACGCGAAGTGGCCGCGGCTGACATCGCGCGCGCCGAGCGCGCTCACGCCTATGTCGAAATCCAGGCGCAGCCGGTTGTCGCCGGAGGGAATGCTCAGGCGCGGATTGGTCAGCGTGGCCGACACCAGGCCGCCCAGCTTGTCGAACTCGCGCGGGAAACTCTGGTTGAGGTAGCGCTGCAACTGCGGCTGGGTGAAGTTGATCTGGTTGCCCAGCAGCCCGGTGACCGCATTGAGCGTGCTGCAGCCCGCCAGCACGAGCGTGGCGCCGGCGACGAGGGTGGCGGTCAGGAAGTGGCGTCGGGTACGCATGGGAGGCTCCGGGAGTCGTCGGCGCACCATAGCCGGGCGCGCCTGTCCGGACCCTAACCGGCAGGGTGGGCGAAATGCCGCTTGCGTTCGGCCGTGTAGTGCCACCACGGCGTGGGCGCGCCGCCTTCCATGAAGCGCACCGCGGCGATGAAGCAGTCGCACAGGCAGGGGTCGTGTCTCTGGCCGGTGACGGCGTTCACGCGTTCGTACAGGGCGTAAGGGTCCTGCTGCACCAGCGCCTGCGGCGTGGCGATGCCGATCCCGCGCAGATCGCCGGCGATGGACGGCCCGATGTTCGGAATGTCCTCGAGGGTCGCGGCGTCGGCGGCGTGACGGGCCTTCATCGGCGCCAGCTTAGCGCGCCGCATGGGCGTCAGCCTGCGTCGCGGCTGCGTTCCTTCAGCGTGGCGATGAACGCGCCCATGTGCGGGCGCAGCGGTGCGAACAGGTCGTCGGCGTCCTGGCGGTGGTCGAGCATCAGGCCGCTCAGCAGCTTGGTGCCGACGACCAGCGCCGCGCGTTCGTCGCCGCTGAAGCCGCGCTGGCGCTGGATGTTCTCGAGGATGCGCATCCAGTCGTCGGGGCAGGCGTGTTCGAATTCGATGGTGCAACGGCCGTTGCATTGCAGGCCGTCGTCCTCGATGGGCGTGACGGTGATGCGGTAGCGGTGGGAGGTGGCGGGCATGGCGGCGTGCGCGGAGCGCGGTGGGGAGTGCAGTCAAGATAGGCCCGTGCCTGCGGGCGAACGAGGGGGCGCGCCGCGACGGACTGTTCCGCGCGACGGCGTGGTTCAGCGTGCAGCCGAGGCGCCGGCCCTGAACAACGGCAGCGGGTCGTACGCGCCCTGCGCGCCGTAGATGCCGTAATGCAGGTGCGGCGGGGTGCCGCGCGCGTTGCCCGTGGTGCCGACGAAGCCGAGGATGTCGCCCGCCTGGATCACCTGGCCGGCGGACAGCGCCGGCGGCCAGTCGTCGAGGTGGGCGTAGTAATGCCGTTCGCGGGCGGGACCGAGCACCCACACCTGCCGCCCGCCGAGACCGCCGTCACGGACGGCGACCACGATGCCACGGGTGGCGCTGCGGACCGGCGTGCCGCGCGCGGCGAAGATATCCACGCCCTGATGGGTGCGATCGGTACCGCGCGGCGCGCCGAAGGTGTCGGCGACTTGCCGCGCGCGGACTCCGTCCACCGGTACCGGCAGCGACGGCGGCGGCGGTGCGCGCGCGATGTCCCAGAGCATGCGCGCCGAGGCCATGAACGGCTGGCCCCAGGCCCAGGCCAGCGCAACGCCCACTAGGAAGCAGGTGAGCAACGACCATGCGAGACGTCGCCACCGGCGTGCGGCAGGCCGCATGCGGATCAGGGCAGCGGGGGCGGCTGCGGCTGGGCCAGCTGGCGTTCCAGCTGCGCCTTCAGCGACGGATCCAGGCGCAGCTGTTTCGCCAGTTCGTCCAGGTAGGCGCGTTCCATGAGGTTCTGGTCGTCCACCACCATCAGGCTGGCCAGGTACATCTCCGAGGCGATTTCCGGCGTGCTGCCGGCGCGCGCGACTTCCGACGGGTCCAGCGGCTTCTCGAGTTCGGCGTGCAGCCACTGCTGCAGTTCGCCATCGGTGCCCAGGCGCGAGAACTCGCCTTCGATCACTTCGCGTTCGCGCGTATCGATATGGCCATCGGCCTTCGCCGCGGCGACCAGCGCTTTCAGGATCGCCTGGCTGTGCAGTTCGGCCTGCGGCGGCGGCAGGCGGTCCACGGTCTGCGGACCGGCACCGGCGGCGAAACCGCCTTGCTGTTGCTTGTAGTCGTTGTAGGCGCGGTAGGCCATCACCCCGATCGCCGCCAGTCCGCCGTAGGTGGCCAGCTTGCGCGAGGTCTTGTTCTTGCCGAGCAGCAGGCCGAGTGCGCCCCCGGTGATCGCGCCCTTGCCGAAATCGGCGTTGAGCACGCTGCCGTTGCCGCTGGAGGATTTGAGCAGATGGTCGAGGAAACCCTGGATCTTCATGCGTGGCGCACCTTGCGTTGGGGACCAAGCAGAGTATCTGCGGGCGATGACGGTCGTTCGCAAGCGTGACTTACGGCACGCCCAAAAAAATCGGGACGGCATGGCCGTCCCGATTCTGTGCAACCTGGCGCGCGCCTATCAGGCGGCAGCGTCCTTCAGCTTCTTCAGCGGGCGCACCTTCACCTTCACCGAGGCGGGCTTGGCGGCGAACCACTGCTCTTCCTTGGTGAACGGGTTGATGCCCTTACGCTTCGGCTTGGCAGCCACGTTGACGGCGCTGATCTTCAGCAGGCCCGGCAGCGTGAAGGAGCCAGCGCCCTTCTTGCTGATGGAGGCGTGGACGGCGCTTTCCAGCGAGGCCAGCACAGCGCGGACGTCCTTGGCGGCGACGGCGGTCGCTTCGGCGATGTGGGCGACGAGGCCCGACTTGCTCAGCGCTTCCTTGATCGGCTTCGGCGCGGCCGGCTTGGCGGCGGCCTTCGGTGCAGCTTTCTTGGCGGCCTTTTTCGGCGCGGCCTTCTTGGTGCTCTTTGCCATGTGTCCTGTCTCTACGGTCGAGTGGTTGGGTAATCGGGCCGATCGCATCGGCAAGCGAAATGTAGGGCAAACACTTCGCGCCGCCAAGAGCGGAAGGGCACCAAACGCGGCTTTTTTTCGGTTTTTTTGCGATTCGGTGCCCGAAGCGGCTCAAATCACCGCGTGGAATGCCCTTATGCCCGGCGCGGGTGCGTGCCGGAGGCGGCATCCGGCGCGCGTCCGCGACCGGATGCCGCACCTGCACAACTCACTCTTCGTCGTGCCGGGGCTTGTAGGCCTCGACCAGTTTCTGCTGGACGTTCGGCGGCACCGGCTCGTAGTGGCTGAAGTCCAGGCTGTAGCGTCCCTGTCCTGCGGTCATCGACTTCAGTTCGGCCGCGTAGCCGTCCAGTTCGGCCAGGGGTACCTGCGCCTTCACCACGATCTCGCCACGCATCGCGTCGGTACCGTTGATCCGCGCGCGCTTGCCCGCCAGGCCTCCGGTGACGTCGCCGACCTGCGCTTCCGGCACCGCGACCTCCAGGTCCACGACCGGCTCGAGCACCTGCGGGCGCGCCTTCGCGATGGCGTCGAGGAAGGCTTTCTTGCCGGCGGCGACGAACGCCACCTCCTTGCTGTCGACCGGATGGTGCTTGCCGTCGTAGACGGTCACGCGCACGTCCTGGATCGGATAGCCGGCCAGCGCACCGGCGCCCAATGCCTGGCGCACGCCCTTCTCGACGGCCGGCATGAACTGCCCCGGGATCGTGCCGCCCTTCACTTCGTCGGCGAACTGGAACCCGACGCCGCGTGGCAGCGGCTCGACCCGCAGGAACACTTCACCGAACTGCCCCGCGCCGCCGGTCTGCTTCTTGTGCCGATGATGGCCCTCGGCCTTCGCGCCGATGGTTTCGCGGTAGGCGATGCGGGGCGGGCGCGTCTTCACCTCCACGCCATGCCGCTCCTTCAGGCGTTCCAGCATCACCCGCAGGTGCAGGTCGGAGAGGCCGCGGATGACGGTCTCGTTCAACTCCGGCTGGTGGTCGACGACGAAGGCGGGGTCCTCTTCCGTCAGCTTGTGCAGCGCCGTGGACAGCTTCTGCTCCTGCCCCTTGCTGGCGGCTTCGATCGCCAGGCCGAACATCGGCTTGGGGAAATCGATCGGCGCCAGGTGGATGTGGTCCTCGTCGTGGCTGTCGTGGAGCACGGCATCGAAATGAAGGTCGTCCACCTTCGCGACCGCGGCGATGTCGCCTGGGATGGCCTGGTCGACTTCCACATGGTCCTTGCCCTTGAGCTTGAACAGGTGGCCGACCTTGAACGGCTTCTTGCCGTCGTCGACGAACAGCTGGGTGTCCTTCTTCAGCGTGCCCTGGTACACCCGGAAGATGCCCAGCTTGCCGACGAACGGATCGTTGACGATCTTGAAGACGTCCGCGATGACGTGCGCCCGAGGATCCGGCACCGCCTCGATGGCCTGCGGGCCGCTGCCATTGAGTTTCATGAAGGGCGGCGGGTTGGCCTCGGCCGGATTCGGGAACAGGCGCTCGGCCACGTCCAGCAGTTCCTTTACGCCGATGCCGGTGCGGGCCGAGGCGAAGCACACGGGCACCAGGTGGCCCTCGCGCAGGCACTGTTCGAAGGCGTCGTGCAGTTCTTCGCCGGACAGGCCGCCTTCGCCCAGGTCGAGGTAGTGCTCCATCACCGTCTCGTTGATCTCCACCACCTGGTCGATGATCTTCTGGTGCCACTCGCCGACATCACCGAGATCGGAGGTGCCCGTGGATTGCCAGAAACAGTCCACGACCGCCTTGCCGCCATCGGCGGGCAGGTTGAGCGGCAGTACTTCCGCGCCGAACTCCTCGCGCAGCGCGGCGAGCACGCCGGCGCAGTCCGCGCCTTCGTGGTCGATCTTGTTGATGACGATGGCGCGGCACAGGTTGCGTTGCGCGGCGCGGTCCATCAGCCGGCGGGTGCCGTGGGCGACGCCGCTGTCGGCATCGACCACGATCAGCGCCGTTTCCACCGCGGAGAACGCCGACAACGCGGGACCGCGGAATTCCGGGTAGCCGGGCGTGTCGATCAGGTTGACGTGCATGCCGCCGTGGTCGGTGCTGGCGATGGCGGTGTCGATGGAATGCCCACGGGTCTTTTCCATCGGGTCGTGGTCCGACACCGTAGTGCCGCGTTCGATGGTGCCTGCCACCTGGAGGGCGCCGCCGGCATGCAGCAGGGCTTCGAACAACGTTGTTTTGCCGGCGCCGGGGTGGCCTGCCAGGGCCACGTTGCGGATCTGTTGTGTGCTGTACGACATGAGGCCGTTCCTCCCGTAGGTTGGGTCGAAGGGCCGTCATGGCTGTCCGGGCTGAGCGCGTCCCGTGAGCGTGGCGCTCGGCGGGCGGTCATGGCGGGCGGCCAGCATCCGCGCGCGCGGGGGAGGGGTCAAGTCGCACTGCGGTACATGGCGTGAACATCCGGCGGTGTACCCTGCGCTTCCCCTGACCCGAGGAGCACGACCATGGCTTTGAAGCGTTACGCGGATGCGGTGTGGGCTGGCGACCTGCAGTCCGGCAAGGGCACGTTGAGCACGCCGCAGAGCGGCCTGTTCGAAGGGCAGAACTATTCGTTCAAGACCCGCTTCGGCGACGAGAAGGGCACCAATCCGGAAGAACTGCTGGCGGTCGCCCACGCGGGCTGCTTCACCATGGCGCTGTCGGCGGTGCTGGGCAAGGCGGGCTTCACCCCCGACAAGCTGCAGACGCGTGCCGAAGCGACGATGGAGCCGGGCATGGATCCGGGGCCGACGATCACCGCGATCAAGCTGACCGTCTCGGCGAGCGTGCCGGGGATCAGCGCGGCGCAGTTCGAGGAGATCGCCCAGCAGGCCAAGGCCGGCTGCGTGATTTCGCGCGCGCTGTCGGTGCCGGTGTCGCTGGAAGCGACCCTGCTTTGACGGCGACGCGGGCCGCGCTGCTCGTGCATGGCGCGGGCGGCGGCGGCTGGGAGTGGAACCTCTGGCGCGGCGTGTTCGAGGCGGCGGGCTACCGCGTGGAAGCCCCCGACCTCATGCCGGCCCCTGCGGGGCTGTCCGCTACCCGGTTCGGGGACTACCAGGCCCAGGTCGGCGACGCGCTGGCCGCGTTGCCACGACCTCGTGTGCTGGTCGGCGCCAGCCTGGGAGGCTTGCTCGCCCTTGGGGCCGCCGCCGACGTCGATGCCATGGTGCTGGTGAATCCGCTGCCGCCGGCGCCATGGCATGCGGACATGCCGGCGCGCGACTGGCCTGAGGTGGTGCACTGGCGACGCGATGCGCGTTTGACCGGCACGCGCCGGGCCATGCCCGACGCGGATGACGCGACGGCGCTGTTCGCGTTCCGCCACTGGCGCGACGAATCCGGTGCCGTCCTGCGCGAGGCCCAGCGCGGTGTCGCGGTGGCGCGCCCCGCATGCCCGGTGCTGTGCATGGTGTCCGACCAGGACGACGATGTGCCGCCTGCGATCACGCGGGCGATGGCTGAGGCCTGGGGTGCGGACGTGCTGCAAACGCTTTCAGCGTCGCATGTCGGGCCGCTGCTCGGACGCGACGCCGCCGGCATCGCCGCGCAAGCTGTCGAATGGCTAAACCGGGCGGTGAAACCCGGCTGAGTTCAGCCATGTTTCACCCGCATCGGCTGAGCATGCCTGCACGCCAATCCGGCGTGGGGGAGTACCCGACATGAAGCGTCTGACCGCCACCGTGCTGGCCATCGGCCTGCTCGCCTCTGGCGCGGCCTCCGCGCAGTCCACGCGTTACTACGGCACCACGGACCGCTATGGCGACGAACCCCATTACGACTACGCGCGGGTCGTGCGCGTGGATCCCATCATCGACAACGGCTACGGCCGCTACGGCAACACCAGCGCCAGCCAGCGTTGCTATTACCGCGACGCCGATGACGTGTATGCGCGCGATGTCGACGGCGATGGCTACCGCAACGACGGCTATCGCGACGACCGCTACGGCGATGACGGCTACTACGGCGACCGCCGTTATCAAAACCGTAGCAGCGAATCCGGCCGTACCGTCGCCACGGTGATCGGCGGTATCGCTGGCGCGGTGCTGGGCAGCAAGGTCGGCGACGGCAGTGGCCGCTATGTAGGCACCGCGGTGGGTTCGATGGTCGGCGGCATGGCCGGGCGTTCGATCTACGACAGCGCGCAGCGCGAGCGCACCGTGCAGCGGGGACAGGTCCGTGTCTGCGATCCCGTCCCCGCCGGCAATGGTCGCTACGGCGACGACTACTACGGCGATGGTCGGGTGAACGGCTATGACGTGACCTACGAGTACGGCAATCGCACCTACCACACGCGCACCGACCATCATCCCGGCGACCGCATCCGCATCCGCGTGGACGTCCGCCCGGAGTGAGCATCGTTCCGTTTTTTTGCGGACGCAGCGTCGCAGGACAGGGGTATGCCGCAACCGAGGGGCCGCAAGGCCCCTCTTTTTGTTGCCGCGCGCGTAGCCACCGCGCATAGTCGCGCCGGTGACTCACACGGGAGCAGGGCATGCGGCGTCTGGTGAGGATGGCACGGTATGAATGGGGGGGCGTCGCGATGGCGCTCGCGCTGGCGGGTTCTGCGCAGGCGCAGGTCCATGTCCTGACGGCAGGACGCGTGCATACCTCCGATCCAGCGCGCCCGGTCGCTGGGGCGATCGCCTGGGATGCCCAGGGCCGGATCCTCGCCGTCGGCGAGGCGGCTGAACTGCACGCCCGCTATCCCGATGCGCGCCGCGTGGATGCGCCCGGCAAGACCGTCGTCCCCGGCCTGATCGATGCGCACGGACACGTCATGGGCCTGGGGTACGCACTGATGCGCGCGGACCTGGTGGATGCCCGCGACAAGGAGGAAGTCATCGCCCGCCTGCGCGAGTACGAGAAACAATTGCCTCCCAGCGCGTGGCTCCTGGGCAGCGGCTGGGACCAGAACGACTGGCCGGAAAAGACCTTTCCCACCGCCGCCGATCTGGACGCCGCCTTCCCCGATCGGCCGGTGTGGCTGGAGCGCGTGGATGGCCACGCGGGCTGGGCCAACAGCGCCGCGCTTCGCGCGGCCTCGACGCGGGCATCCCGCGCGCTGGAGGGCGATTGGCAGCCCGAGGGCGGACGCATCGAGCGCACGGACGGGCGGCCCAGCGGCGTGTTCGTCGATGCGGCGATGGTGCTGGTCAATGCCGTGGTGCCCGCGCCCGATGACGCGTATCGCCGCCAGGCGCTGGAGAAAGCCACGCAGGCCGCCGTGCGCAACGGACTGACCGGCGTGCACGACATGGGCGTCTCGCGCGAAGACCTCGCGTTGATGAAGCAGTTCGCCGATGAGGGGCGCTTGCCGCTGCGTATCGATACCTACGCCGATGGCGACGGCGCCGCACTGGCGGACCTGTGCGCGCACGGCGTGTATCGCCACGTCGGCGGACGCCTGCAGATGCGTGGGGTGAAGTTGTATGCCGACGGCGCGCTGGGCAGTCGTGGTGCCGCCTTGCTCGAGGACTACAGCGACGATCCTGGCAACCGCGGCTTGCTGGTGACCGAGCCGGCCGCGCTCGAAGCGGCGATGCGCACGGCGCGAGGGTGCGGCGTGCAGGTGGCGACGCACGCCATCGGCGACCGCGGCAACCGGTTGGTGCTGGACGCCTACGCGCGCGTGCTGGGCGATGCGGCGAAGACCGACCACCGCTGGCGCATCGAACACGCGCAGGTCGTCGCGCCGGAGGAGTTCCCGCGCTTCGCCGCGCTGGGTGTGATCGCCTCGATGCAGCCCACGCACGCCACCTCGGACATGCCGTGGGCGCAGGACCGGCTGGGCCCGATGCGTATCCGTGGCGCCTATGCCTGGCAGCGACTGCAGGCCAGCGGCGCGAAGCTGGCGCTGGGCTCGGATTTTCCGGTGGAATCGGTGGATCCGCGCCGCGGCCTGCACGCAGCCGTGACGCGCCAGGACGGACACGACGCGCCGGCTGGCGGGTGGATGCCGGACCAGCGCCTCAGCGCGGCCGAAGCGCTGCGCGGCTTCACCGCCGATGCCGCCTGGGCCGGCCATGACGAAGGCGAGGTGGGGCGGCTTGCCACGGGCCTGCGCGCAGATTTCGTCGTGCTCGACGAAGATCCCCTGGCCATTCCCGGCGAGCAGCTCGACGCGCTGCACGTGCGCTCGACCTGGGTGGACGGGAAACCCGTCTACGAGGCCGAATAAGCCGGCCTGTGGGAGCGACGTCAGTCGCGAAAAGCGGACTCGACTGGATCTGACGGGAAGACGTCTGTGGAAAGCGATCGCGACTGACGTCGCTCCCACAAGACCTCGAGCGTCACCAGTCGATCTGGCCCGTCACGATCGTGCGCACGTGGCCGCCGGACCAGACATCGCCGGCGGCGTCCACGCGCAGTTGCAGGCGGGCGTCGTAACCCACTTCCCGGCCCTGGCTGACGATGTAGCGGCCGTCGCGGCCGGGCAGGGCATCACGTGATTTCAGCCACGCGGCCAGCGTGGCGTTCGCCGCACCGGACGCCGCGTCTTCGAACGCCGCCGGTGCCCCGACGAAGGCACGCACCGCCAGGTCGTAGTCGCGGCCCGGCGTGCGGGCATACGCGCACACGCCCATGCTCTCGGTCGCCCGGGCGAGGGCACCGATGGCGTCCCAGTCCGGCGTGGCGCCACGCAGGCGGGCCTCATCGCTGACCTCGGCCAGCCACCAGCGGCGACCGCCATCGACCAGGGCGGGCGGCAGCGTGCCGGCAGGCAACGGGACAAGGGCGGCGCCGAGCAGCGCATCGCCCTCGGGATCGCCTTCCTTCACCACCGTCGCGCGTGGGGTGCGCACCGCGATTGTGCGGTCGGCGCCTTCGCCGTCGACCCGCAGCGGCAGCACGCCGGCCACGCCTTCCTGCATCAGCAGGCCATCCACCGGGGCGGCCAGGCCCGCGTCCAACACCACGTGCGCAGTGCCGACGCTGGGGTGGCCGGCGAAGGGTACTTCCCGGCGCGGACTGAACATGCGCACGGCATAGCTCGCGCCCGGCTGGCTGGGAGCGAACACGAAGGTGGTTTCCGGCAGGCGCGTCCAGCGGGCGATGGCTTGCATGGCGGCGTCATCGAGGCCGGCGGCGTCGAGGACGACGGCTAGCGGGTTGCCGGCGCCGGGCCGGTCGGCGAACACGTCCAGCTGGACGTAGCGGCGGAGGGTCATGGAGGCAGGTCGCGTGGGGGCCGCGCAGCTTACCAAGTCGGGGACCAGGCTACGCAGGCGAAGCCCCGTGCCCGTGTCGCACGGTCGTTCGTTGCATGCGGTACGGTCCGGTCGTGTGCGGGGGCTTGGGCTAGAATCGACGGTTCACGCCCGAAGGGTTCGGGCATCCCTCCCCGATTCTATCCATGCCCTCTGCCACCCCCGCGTCTGATCGTTGGATCGTCCTCAAGTTCGGCGGCACCTCGGTGTCGCGTCGCCATCGCTGGAACACGATCGGCAAACTGGCGAAACAGCGGGCGGACGAACAGGGCGCGCGCGTGCTGGTGGTGGTGTCGGCGCTGTCCGGCGTCACCAACGAGCTGACGGCGATTGCCGACGGCGCTGCCGACAGTGCCGAACGCGTGGCGAAGCTGGAGCAGCGCCACCGCGAGTTCCTCACCGAATTGGAGCTGGACGCCGACGCGGTGCTGGGCGACCGCCTTGCGGCGCTGCGCAACCTGCTGACCGATCCGCGTGCGGCGAGCCGCGCGCTGGACTGGCAGGCCGAGGTGCTCGGCCAGGGCGAGCTGCTGTCGTCCACGCTCGGTGCGGCCTACCTGCGCACGCAGGGCCTGGATTTCGGCTGGGTCGATGCGCGGCACTGGCTGCAGGCGAACTTCCTGCCCAACCAGAGCGCGTGGGCGCAGCGCCTCTCGGTGTCGTGCAACACCGCGCCGGACCAGGACTGGCGCCGCGCGTTCGCGGGCCAGCCTGCCGCGCTGCTGCTGACGCAAGGTTTCATCTCGCGGCATGCGGATGGCGGCACCGCCATCCTCGGTCGCGGCGGCTCGGACACCTCCGCCGCGTATTTCGGCGCGCTGCTCGGCGCGCAGCGCGTGGAGATCTGGACCGACGTACCCGGCATGTTCAGTGCGAATCCGCGCGAGGTGCCGGATGCGCGCCTGCTGACGCGCCTGGATTACTACGAAGCGCAGGAAATCGCGACCACCGGCGCGAAGGTGTTGCATCCGCGTTCGATCAAGCCGTGCCGTGATGCCGGCGTGGCGATGGCGATCCTCGATACCGAGCGCCCGGAACTGCCGGGCACGACGATCGACGGCAACGCGGTGACGGTGCCCGGCGTGAAGGCGGTCAGCCGCCGCAACGGCATCGTGCTGGTGTCGATGGAAGGCATCGGCATGTGGCAGCAGGTCGGCTTCCTCGCCGACGTGTTCGCGCGCTTCAAGAAGCACGGGCTGTCGGTGGACCTGATTGGTTCGTCGGAGACCAACGTTACCGTCTCGCTGGATCCCAGCGAGAATCTGGTCAGCACCGACGTGCTCGCTGCGCTGTCGGCCGATCTGGCCGAGATCTGCCGGGTGAAGGTGATCGCGCCGTGTACGGCCATCACCCTGGTCGGCCGTGGCATGCGCTCGCTGCTGCACAAGCTGTCCGATGTATGGGCGATGTTCGGCCGCGAGCGCGTGCACCTGATCTCGCAGTCGTCGAACGACCTCAACCTGACCTTCGTGATCGACGAAGCCGACGCCGACGGCATGCTGCCGCTGCTGCACGAAGCGCTCATCGAGAGCGGCGCCATGCCGACCGACGAGGCCAGCGTGTTCGGCCCCAGCTGGCGCGAGATCAACGGCGCCGTGCGCCACCGCGGCGTGCGCTGGTGGAGCGCGCCGGCCGCACGCGAACGCCTGCTTGCGCTGGCGCAGGAAGGTACGCCGCGCTACGTGTACAACGTGGACATCGTCCGCGCTCGGGCCCGTGCGCTGGCCGCCATCACGGCCGTCGATCATCGTTTCTTTGCCATCAAGGCCAATTCGCATCCCGCCATCCTGCGGGCGCTGGTGGAAGAGGGCTTCGGCCTGGAGTGCGTGTCGCGCGGTGAACTGGAACGTGTGTTCGAGACCGTGCCCGCGCTGTCGATGGAGCGCGTGCTGTTCACCCCGAGCTTCGCGCCGCGCGAGGAATACGCGTTCGCGCTGGAGCGCGGCATCAACGTCACTCTCGACAACGTCGAAGCGCTGCAGCAGTGGCCCGAGGTGTTCCGCGGTCGCCGCCTGTGGCTGCGCGTAGACCTGGGACGCGGCGACGGCCACCACGACAAGGTGAAGACCGGTGGCAAAACCTCCAAGTTCGGCTTGCCGCTGGCGAAGCTGGACGCGTTCCTCGCCGCGGCGCGTGCGGTGGACGTGCGCATCGTCGGCCTGCATGCGCACCTGGGCAGCGGCGTGGAGAGCGCCCAGCACTGGAACCAGATCGCCGACGAACTCGGCGGCCTGGCCGACCAGATCGGCACCATCGAGACGATAGACATCGGCGGTGGCCTGCCGATTCCCTATGCCGAAGGCGACGAGCCGTTCGACCTGGCCGCATGGGGCGAAGGCCTGGCGGCGATCAAGGCCGCTTACCCGGCGTACCAACTGGTGATCGAGCCCGGTCGCTATCTGGTGGCCGAATCCGGCGCGCTGCTGGCGCGTGTGACCCAGGTGGTGGAGAAGCTGGGCATCCGCCGCGTCGGCAGCGATGCCGGCATGCACACGCTGGTGCGGCCCGCGCTGTACGACGCGTGGCACGACGTCGCCAACCTGTCGCGCCTGGACGACGCGGAACAGGAGCCGTTCGACGTGGTGGGCCCGATCTGCGAGTCCAGCGACATCTTCGGCAAGCGCCGCAAGCTGCCGTCGGCGACGGCCGAGGGCGACGTGCTGCTGTTCTCCGATGCCGGCGCCTACGGGTTCGTGATGGCCAGCCATTACAACCTGCGGGGCTTGCCGGCAGAGGATGTGATTGAATCGGGCGCGGACCATGAAGCCGCGCGCTGAGCTCGTCCTGGCCAGTGGCGTGCTCGCGTTCGCGCTGGCAATGGCCGCGCTCGTGTTCGTGGGCGACCCCGAGCGTGTGCTCAGCAGTGAGGGCGCAATGAGTATCCTGGCGTTCGCGCTGCCTGCGGCTCTGTCCGCGGCGCTGGCGGCATGGGTGCTGGGATTGAAAGAGCGGCGAGCACGGACCGAGAACCGGGCTTGGCGACCCGGAGGCATGACGCTACGAGTGGTGGCATCGTCATTTCTGATGTACGCCATCCTGTCGACCTTCGCCATGCTTGCGCTCGCTTCTTTCGAGGACTATTCCTTGCTTCGGATGCTGCGAGAAGCCGCCACGTTCGCAGGGCTCGTGCTGGGTTTCGCGATCGTGCTCGGCGCCGTCCCCGCCTTTGTCCTTGAATATTTTGTTTGCCGTCGCTATTTGCGGCGGGTCGCTGTCGCCATTTCGGGTACCGCATGAGTAATTTCGACAAATCCAGCATCCGCACCTTCCGTTTCGTCCGCTGCGCTTTCGACGCGGAGAGCGGTGTCGCGCGGTTGGTGTACGCCTTCGACGACGGCCCGGAGCTGACCGAGACCGTGACGATCCCCGGCGCGCCGTTCGCGCTGGACGCCACGCGCGCGCAGGCCGTCGAGCAGGCGGTGCGCCTGCTGCACCTGATCACCGGCGTCAGCTACTACAAGGCCGCCGTGCCGAACGAGATCCGCATCGACGGCTACGCCATCGATGCTGCTACCGCCGTGCTGATGGAGCAGGTGTACGTGCACGGGCTGGGCGAGTTCGCGTACCGGAATGGCCTGAGCCTGCACGGCCGCGTGCGCTTCCCGGTCGGTGCCCAGGCGCCGTCGGCCGCGCCGGCGGCGGGGCTGCGCGAGCACGCACTGGTCGCCATCGGTGGCGGCAAGGATTCGCTGGTCAGCATCGAGGCGCTGCGTGGCGCCGGCATCGAGCAGACCGTCACCTGGATCGGCGGCTCGCAGCTGATCGCCGCCTGCGCCGCCCGCACCGGCCTGCCGACGCTCAACATCGGTCGCGCGCTGGCGCCGGAGCTGTTCGAATACAACCGGCAGGGCGCGTGGAACGGCCACATCCCGGTGACTGCCATCAACTCGGCGATCATGGTGCTGGCGGCGTTGCTGCAGGGCGTCGACCAGGTCGTGTTCTCCAACGAACGCTCGGCCAGCTACGGCAGCATGATTCCCGGCACCGGCGAGGTGAACCACCAGTGGTCGAAGGGCTGGGCGTTCGAGCGCGCGTTCGGTGCGCACGTGCAGTCGCACGTGGCCGCGGACCTGCAGTACTACTCGCTGCTGCGACCGCTGTCGGAACTGGCGGTGGCGCGGCAGTTCGCCCGCACCGATCACTACGACGCGCATTTCTCCAGCTGCAACCGCAATTTCCACCTGCTGGGCGAGCGCCCGACCAACCGCTGGTGCGGCGTGTGCCCGAAGTGCCACTTCGTATTCCTGGCGCTGGCGCCGTTCATGCCCAAGCCGCGCCTGGTGGGCATCTTCGGCCGTAACCTGCTCGACGACGCGAACCAGACCGGTGGCTTCGACGCGCTGCTGGAATACCAGGACCACAAGCCGTTCGAATGCGTCGGCGAAGGCCAGGAGTCGCGTGCGGCGATGGCCACGCTGGGCGACCGGCCGGAGTGGCGCGAGGACGTGATCGTCGCGCGCTTCAACCGCGAGATCCGGCCGCAGCTCGATGCCTCGGAACTGGTGGTAGCGCCATTGCTGGAGATCGGTGGCGAACACCGCATCCCCGCCGCGCTGTGGGAGCGCCTGCGTGCGAATTTCGCAGCTTGAGGGCCGGCGTGTCGCACTGTGGGGCTGGGGACGCGAAGGTCGCGCCGCCCACCACTCGGTGCGCGAACGCCTGCCGTCGCTGCCGCTGACGCTGTTCTGCAACGAACAGGAAGCCGCGGACGCCGCGGCGCTGGGCGATCCGCACCTCGCGGTGGAGACCGAGGCGACAGCCGCGCGGCTGTCGGCGTTCGAGATCGTCATCAAGTCGCCGGGCATCAGCCCGAACACCCCCGTGGCGGTCGCCGCAACCGAGGCGGGCACCCGTTTCATCGGCGGCACCGGCCTATGGTTCGGCGAACACGCCGGCGACGATGGCGTGGTGGCGCATACGTTCTGCGTCACCGGCACCAAGGGGAAGAGCACGACCACCTCGCTGCTGGCACACCTGCTGCGCGCGGCCGGAAAGCGAACGGTGCTGGCCGGCAACATCGGCCTGCCGATGCTGGAAGTGCTGGACCCGCAGCCGGCGCCGGACGAGTGGGCGATCGAACTGTCCAGCTACCAGACCGGCGATGTTGCGGCCAGTGGCGCACACCCGGATGTGGCGATCGTGCTGAACCTGTTTCCCGAACACCTGGACTGGCACGGCAGCGAGGCGCGCTACATCGAGGACAAGCTGAAGCTCGTCACCGCCGCGCGTCCCCGCATCGCCGTGCTCAACGCGGCCGATCCGCGTCTGGCCGCGCTCGAGCTGCCGCATAGCGATGTGCGCTGGTTCAACCGTGCCGACGGCTGGCACCTGCGCGAGGACGACCTGTACCGCGGCGACGTGTTCGTGATGGACACCCGTCCACTGCCGCTGCCCGGGCGCCACAACCGCAGCAACCTGTGCGCCGTGCTGACGGCGCTCGAAGCGCGCGGCATCGATGCGTTGCCGCTGGCCGCGCATGCGCAGTCGTTCCGCCCGCTGCCCAACCGCCTGCAGGCGATGGGTACACGCGATGGCATCACCTGGGTCAACGATTCGATCAGCACCACGCCGCACGCCACGCTGGCCGCGCTCGAGTGTTTCGCCGGTCGCCGCATCGCGCTGCTGGTCGGCGGCCACGACCGGGGCGTGGACTGGTCCGATTTCGCGGCGCACATGCGCCACGATGCGCCGGCCACGATCATCACGATGGGTGCCAACGGCCCGCGCATCCACGCGTTGCTCGCACCCGTGGCCCGCGAGGGCGGCTTCTCATTGATCGCCGTGGAGACGTTGCCGGAAGCGACAGCGGCCGCGCGCGAGGCGCTGGGCGACGACGGCGTCGTCCTGCTCTCGCCGGGTGCGCCCAGCTTCGGTCAGTACCGCGACTACGTGGCACGCGGCCGGCATTTCGCCGAACTCGCCGGCTTCGATCCGGACGCCATCACCTCGATTCCCGGTCTGGGTACCGGTTGAGGCGGACGCCTCGTCAGATCGCGTGAACATGGCGCGCGTACACTCGAGGGCCACCCCTGAGGAGGACGCACGATGCGCCGCATGTTGCTGTTGCCCTGCCTGCTGTCCCTGCTGTGGTCGCCCCTGCTGCTGGCCGCGCCCGTAGCCAAGCCCGTGGAATGGAAGATCGGCGGGGATACGTTCGCCGGCGTGCTCGTCTACGACGATGCGGTGAAACAACCGCGTCCTGGCCTGGTGATGGTGCCCAACTGGAAGGGCGTGAACGAATCCGCGATCGAGAAGGCGCGCCTGGTCGCCGGCGACGACTACGTGGTGTTGGTGGCCGACGTGTACGGCAAGAGCATCCGGCCGAAGACCGACGCGGAAGCGGGCCCGGTCGCCACCGCCATGCGTGCCGATCGACCGAAGTTGCGTGCCCGTGTGCAGAAGGCCGTCGAGGTACTGAAGCAGCAGCCGGGGACTCTGGTGGACGCTGCGCGCATCGGTGCGTTCGGCTACTGCTTCGGCGGCAGCACGGTACTGGAACTCGTCCGCGCCGGCGATGCGTTGTCGGGCGTCGTCAGCCTGCATGGCGGGCTCGCCACCGATCTGCCGGCGGCCGGGCCGGTGAAGTCGCCGGTGCTGGTGCTCAATGGTGGCGACGACAGCTACGTGTCCGCAGCGGAAATCACCGCCTTCCAGGACGAGATGCGCAAGGCCGGCGCCGACTGGCAGTTCGTCAGTTTCGGCGGCGCGGTGCACTGCTTCGCCGAATCCGATGCGCAGAATCCGCCGGGCTGCGTGTACCACGCGCCATCGGCGAAGCGGGCTTACCGGATGATGGCGGACTTTTTCCGGGACGCATTCGCCCGGTGACTACGCGCGGGCACGCTCAGTGCCCGCGTTCCACCGCGTAGCGCGCTAGGCCGCGCAGGGCGGCGAGCGCGTCGGATTCCGGCAGGTCGTCCAGCGCCTGCTCGGCCAGCGTCGCGTAGTGATGGGCACGTTCGCGGCTGTAGTCCAGGCCGCCGGTCGCGCGGATCGCCGCCAGCACCTCGGGCATGGCGTCTGCTTCGCCGGCCTGCACGATGGCGCGCAGGCGGTCCGCGATGCCGGTTTCCGAATGGCGGATGGCGTGGATCAGCGGCAATGTCGCCTTGCCTTCGGCTAGGTCGTCGCCCAGGTTCTTGCCCAGCGCGTCCGCATCGGCCGTGTAGTCGAGCACGTCGTCCGCGATCTGGAAGGCATACCCCAGCGCCATGCCGTAGTCGTAGAGGCGACGCTGGGTGACGGCATCGGCGCCCGAGGCCAGCGCCCCCAACTGGGTGCCCGCCGCGAACAGCACGGCGGTCTTGCGTTCGATCACGCGCAGGTAGGCTGCTTCGTCCGTATCCGGGTTATGGACATGCAGCAACTGCAGCACCTCGCCCTCGGCGATCCGATTGGTGGTATCGGCCAGCAGGCGCATCACGTCCATGCGGTCCAGCTCCACCATCAACTGGAAGCTGCGCGAGTACAGGAAGTCGCCGACCAGCACGCTGGGCGCGTTGCCCCACAGGGCATTGGCCGTGCTGCGGCCGCGGCGCAGGTCGGACTCGTCCACCACGTCGTCATGCAGCAGCGTGGAGGTATGGATGAACTCGATGATGGCCGCCAGCTGGTGGTGGTCTGGCGTGGCCGGTCCGCAGGCCAGCCCGGCCAGGACGACCAGCATCGGCCGCAGGCGCTTGCCGCCCGCCGAGATGATGTGGTCGGCGATCTGGTTGATCAGGACCACGTCGGAGGCCAGCCGGGCGCGGATCAGGGCGTCGACGGCCCCCATGTCGGCGCCGGCGAGCGACTGGATGTCGGCCAGGCCGAGCGCGGGGCGGGGGGATTCGACGACGGCCATGGGGGCATGATTCGGGAAGTCGCTGAATTATAGGCGTTACATGGCGGAGATTTCCTACGCCGGGCCGCGGCGGCGGCCGACGGTGGGGGCCTGCCGGGTATACTCCACTGGTCTTTGCCCGCGCTCGGTGGGCATCCCTGAACGGATATCGATATGGCCCGCGGCATCAATAAAGTCATCCTGGTCGGCAACCTCGGCAACGACCCCGAAACCCGCTACACCCAGGGCGGCATGGCGATCACCCGGATCAGCCTGGCGACGACGAGCGTGCGCAAGGACAAGGACGGCAACCAGCAGGAGCGCACCGAATGGCACCGCGTGGTGTTCTTCGGCAAGCTCGGCGAGATCGCCGGCGAATACCTGCGCAAGGGCAGCTCGGTGTACGTCGAGGGCTCGATCCGCTACGACAAGTACACCGGCCAGGATGGGCAGGAGAAATATTCCACCGATATCATCGCCGACGAGATGCAGATGCTCGGCGGTCGCGAGGGTGGCGGCGGCGGCGGCGGCGGCGATCGCCCGGCCCGCGCGCCGCGCCAGGACTACGGCAACCAGGGCGGCGGCCAGGCGCAGCGTCGTCAAGCGCCGGCGCCGCAGCAGGCACCGCCGATGGACGATTTCGCGGACGACGACATTCCGTTCTGAAGCGCGCCGTTACACCGCAGTTTGCAGTCAACACTATTCGACAGGAGCAGTAGCGTGCCGACATGGCTGGTCACCGGCGGAGCCGGTTTCATCGGGGGTAATTTCGTCCTGCGCGCGGTGGCGCGTGGCGTGAAGGTCGTCAACCTGGACGCGCTGACATACGCGGGCAACCGGGACACGCTGGCCTCGGTCCACGAAAACCCGCTGCATGTCTTCGTCGAGGGGGACATCGGGGACCGTGCGCTGGTTGCCGCGCTGCTGGCCGAGCACCGTCCGGATGCGGTGGTGAATTTCGCGGCCGAGAGCCACGTGGACCGTTCGATCGATGGGCCTTCGGCGTTCATCCAGACCAACGTCGTCGGCACGCTGGGATTGCTGGAGTCCGTGCGCGACTACTGGAAAGCGCTGGAGGGCGCCGCGCGCGACCAGTTCCGCTTCCTGCACGTGTCCACCGATGAGGTCTACGGTTCGCTGGGCGACACCGGCAAGTTCACCGAGACCACGCCTTACGCGCCCAATTCACCTTATTCCGCGTCGAAAGCGGCTTCCGATCATCTGGTGCGCGCTTTCCACCATACGTACGGCCTGCCGGTCCTGACCACTAACTGCTCGAATAACTACGGCCCCTATCATTTCCCGGAAAAGCTCATTCCGCTGATCATCGCGCGGGCGCTCGCCGGGGAGCCGCTGCCGGTATACGGCGACGGCAAGAACGTCCGCGACTGGCTGTTCGTAGGCGACCATTGCCAGGCCATCCGCACCGTGCTCGAGAAGGGACGGGTCGGCGAGACGTACAACGTGGGCGGCAATGCCGAAAAGCAGAATCTCGAAGTCGTCCACGCGATCTGCGCGCTGCTCGACGCACGCGTACCGCGCGCTGACGGCCAGCCGCGCACTAGCCAGATCACCTTCGTGGCGGATCGGCCGGGCCATGACCGCCGTTATGCGATCGATGCGTCCAAGCTGCGCGACGAGCTGGGCTGGGAGCCGGAATACACCTTCGATCAAGGCATCGCAGAGACGGTGGACTGGTACCTCGCCAACCAGGACTGGGTCAACCGCGTACTGGACGGCAGCTACCGTCTCGAGCGCATCGGGACGGCCGCCTGAGATGACCACCATGACGACGCGCAAGGGCATCATCCTGGCGGGCGGTTCGGGCACGCGCCTGTATCCGTTGACGCAGGCGATCAGCAAGCAGCTGCTGCCGGTTTACGACAAGCCCATGATCTATTACCCGCTCAGCGTGCTGATGCTGGCGGGTATCCGCGAAGTACTGGTGATCAACACGCCGCATGAGCAGGCCTTGTTCAAGGCATTGCTGGGCGATGGGTCGCAGTGGGGCATGGACATCCAGTACGCGGTCCAGCCAAGCCCGGATGGATTGGCGCAGGCCTACCTGATCGGTAGGGACTTCGTCGCTGGCCAGCCGAGTTGCCTGGTGCTGGGTGACAACATCTTCTACGGTCACGGGTTCACCGAACAGTTGCGGCGTGCCGATGCGCGCGGCGAGGGCGCCACTGTATTCGGTTATTGGGTGAACGATCCCGAGCGCTATGGTGTCGCCGAATTCGACGCCGAGGGGCGCGTGGTTGGTATTGAAGAGAAACCGGCGAATCCGCGTTCGAACTACGCTGTGACCGGCCTGTATTTCTACGATGGGAAGGCCAGCGATTACGCCTCGGAACTGAAGCCGTCTCCGCGTGGCGAGCTTGAGATCACCGATCTCAATCGCCGTTATCTGGAGGAGGGCGCACTGCATCTGGAGCCGCTGGGGCGCGGGCATGCATGGCTGGATACGGGAACGCATCAGTCGTTGCTCGAGGCATCCAACTTCATCGAGACCATCGAGGCGCGCCAGGGTCTGCGTGTATGTTGTCCAGAGGAAATCGCGTTCGGTAACGGCTGGATCGATGCCGCACAGGTCGAACGGCTTGCCGCGCCACTGGCGAAGAACGGCTATGGCCAGTACCTGCTGTCGCTGGCATCGCGCGGAGTCGTGCGGTGAAGGTGATCGAGACGTCACTGCCGGGATGCGTCGTGATCGAGCCTGCGGTCTTCGGCGACGAGCGTGGGTTCTTCTTCGAAACCTGGAACGCGGAACGCTACGGCCAGCATGGGCTGCCGACGGCGTTCGTCCAGAGCAACGTGTCGTCCTCGGCGCGTGGCGTGCTGCGCGGCCTGCATTACCAGTGGCCGAATCCCCAAGGCAAGCTGGTCAGCGTGCTCGAAGGCGAAGTCTATGACGTCGCCGTGGACATCCGCCGTGGTTCGCCCACCTTCGGGCAATGGGCGGCGGTCATGCTGAGCGCCGAGAACAAGCGGCAGTTCTGGATTCCCGAAGGGTTCGCCCATGGCTTCGCCGTGGTCTCCGAACGCGCGGTATTCAGCTATTTGTGCACGGCCGGCTACGACAAGGCGGCCGATGCGGGCGTGCACTGGAATGATCCTGCGATTGGTATCGACTGGCCGGTGACCGATCCGCAATTGTCGGCCAAGGATGCCGTCGCGCCGTTGCTGGCGGACGTGGTGCCGGAGCGACTGCCGACCTACACGCCATGAAGATCTTGGTATTGGGGGGCAACGGGCAGGTCGGTCATGCATTGAGGCGCAGCCTGGCGCCGCTGGGTGACGTGGTCGTCACCACGCGATCCGGTGAGCTGCCCGATGGGGGGCGGTGCGAAGTGGCCGATTTTGACGCGCCTGCATCCCTGGCCGAGCTGGTCGAACGGGTGGCGCCTAACGCGATCATCAATGCGGCCGCCTACACGGCAGTCGACAAGGCCGAGGACGACGCAGACGCGGCATTCCGGGCCAATGCCGAAGCCCCGGGTGTGTTGGCTCGGGCAAGTGCCGCGCGGGGCATTCCGTTCGTGCACTACTCGACCGACTATGTCTTCGACGGCCAAGGCACGCGTCCGTACCGCGAGGACGACGCGACCGCACCTCTGGGCGTCTACGGCACCAGCAAGCTGGCTGGCGAAGATGCGATCCGCTCGGCCGGTGGTCGCCACCTGATCCTGCGCACCGCATGGGTGTACGGCCAGCACGGCCACAACTTCATGAAGACGATGCTGCGGCTCGGCGCGGATCGCGACGAATTGCGCGTCGTCGCCGACCAGGTGGGAACACCCACGCCGGCGGTCCTGATCGCGGACGTGACCGCGGAGCTGCTGCGTCTGCAGGATGAGCCGTCGGGAACGTTCCACCTTACGCCCCGAGGCGAGACGAGTTGGCATGGTTTCGCCGAAGCCATTTTCGAAGAGGCGGCGGCACGCGGACTGATCGCGCGTGCACCCAAGGTGCTTCCCATCGCCACGGCCGACTACCCCACGCGCGCGCAGCGACCCGGTTATTCCTGCTTGGATATCGGGAAGCTCGAGCAGGCACTTGGCCACCCACTTCCGGAGTGGCGTGTAGGCTTGCAACAGGTGCTTGGCGGCTGATCCGCCTCCCGTTCAGCGCCGCAAGGGCCGGACGGTGATCGTCGGTCGTGCGGCTCAGTCCGCGGCGCGCATCGCGCGCCGCAACCAGGGCGAGGCCAGCAGCGCGACCGCGGCGCAGCCCAGGCCGATCCACATCATCAGCCAGAACAGGTCGGCGTAACCCGACGCGGCGCTCGCGATGTCGAATGCCGGGTCGTCCGGCATCTCCACCGCCGCGAGCTTGCCGAACTGGGCGGCCAGTGTTTCCGAGAACGCGGTGGCCAGCAGCCACATGCCCATCATCGAGCTCACCACGCGCGGCACCGACAGTTCGGTGACGGCGGCCAGGCTGACCGGTGCCAGGCACATCTCGCCGATCTCCAGCAGCAGGTAGGCCAGCACCAGCCACCACACGCTGGCGACCACGCCGGTGGCGCCCACCTGCTGCGCGGCCAATGCCAGCGGGATGAAAGAGAGGCCGCCGAACAGCAGGCCTAGCGCGCCCTTCAGCGGCTTGGATGGATCGCGGCCGCGGCGCGCCAGTGCCGCCCAAAGCCAGGCGAACACCGGCGCCAGCACCACCAGGAACAATGCGCCGAGGTAGGTGAGCGAGCCCGCCGTCTGCTGCAGCACCAACGAGTCGCGCAACACCAGCACGACCATCAGCGCCGCACTGCCGAGGAACAACGCGCGCGGCGGGCCGGGGCGCGCGCTGCGCTCCGACCAGTGCGATGCGATCACGAACGACAACGGCATCGCGACAAGCGCCCAGGTGGACCACGGTGCGCTGCCGATGAAGAGGCCGATGTTCGCCGCCAGGCTGTCCGACCAGACAACCACCGAGGCGGGCTGCACCAGCGACGGGAACAGGTCCTTGGTCAGCATGCGATCGGTGAACATCACCCAGGAGCCATACGTCTGCTCGTACAGGGTGAAGAACACCAGGCACATGAAGATCAGCGCCATCAGCGCCAGCATCTGGCGCCGCTGCATACGCGTGCATTGCGTGGTGATGAACCAGGTGAACCAGGCCAGCACCACGAGCAGCACCAGCAGCATCAGGGCCAGCGCCAGCGAAAACTCGCCACCCAGCGCGAACGCGCCATTCGCGGCCGCCCACATCAGCCAGGCCACGGGCAGCACGCCCAGCGCGGCGCCGAGGTAGATCAGCCACTCCCGCGGAACACCGAGCACGGACGCGCGCAAAGCCGCAGGCGAGGGCGGCTCCGCGTGGCCGTGCAGGTGGCGCTGCCCCCACAGGAACATCGCCAGGCCCAGCAGCATGCCGATGCCGGCGGCGCCGAAGCCGTACTTCCAGCCCAGCGTCTCGCCGAGGTAGCCGCACACCAGCGAGGCGAGCAGGGCACCAAGATTGATGCCGGCGTAGAACAGGCTGAAGCCGCCGTCGCGACGCGGGTCGCCGGCCGGATAAAGCCGGCCGACGATGCCGGTGATGTTGGGCTTGAGGAAGCCGACGCCCATGACGATGAGCGCCAATGACAGGTACATCGTGCGCAGGGCGCCTTCATCCCGGGTGATCACCCCGTTGTCCAGGGTGGCCGCGGCACCCTCCAGCGCCATGCCGGCATGCCCGGCAACCAGCAGCAGGGCGCCGAAGACCACCGCCTTGCGCATGCCCAGCCAACGGTCCGCCAGCACGCCGCCGATCACCGGCACGCAGTAGACCAGGCCGCCGTAGGCGCCGATCAGGTCGTACCCCGCGCCGTCGGCGAACAGGTGGTACTTGGTCAGGTAGAGCAGCAGCAGCGCCTTCATCCCGTAGAAGGAGAAGCGTTCCCACATCTCGGTGAAGAAGCAGACGTAGACGCCCTTGGGATGGCCCAGGAAGTCGTCGCGGCCGGCGGCCACGGGGGCGTGGGGGGTCAAGGGCCGCTCCGGCGGGGATTGGGGGCGGCAGTATAGCGACGGTACCGTACGGCCCGTTCCGGCTGGACTTGCCGGGCAGCGGACGCTAGCGTGTCGGCTTTCCGCAATTCGGGAACATGCAATGAGCTCGCCGGGGACCCCGCAACTTACCTTCCGCGCCGTCGTGCTGGCCATCGTGCTGGCCGTCGTGCTGTCGGCCGCCAACGCCTACCTGGGCCTGTTCGCCGGCCTGACCGTAGCCACCGCCATCCCGGCGGCCGTCGTCTCGATGGGCGTGCTGCGCCTGCTGGGCGGCGGCACGATCCTGGAGAACAACATCGTGCAGACCGGCGCATCGGCCGGTTCGTCGATCGCGGCGGGCGTGATTTTCACGATCCCCGCGCTGATCATCCTGGGCTACTGGCAGGACTTCCAGTACTCCTGGGTGCTGGCGATCGCCGGTCTCGGTGGCCTGCTCGGCGTGCTGTTCTCGGTGCCGCTGCGCCGCTCGATGATCGTCGAGGAGCCGCTGCCGTTCCCCGAAGGCAAGGCCGCGGCCGAAGTGCTGAAGGCCGGCGAGAACCCGGGCCCGGGCCTGAAGATCCTCGCCTTCTCCGCCGCCATCGGCGCGGTGCTCAAGGTGGCCGCGCACAGCGGCATGCGCCTGATCCCGGACACGGCCGCGGGCGCGAGCTTCTTCGGCAAGTACCTCGGCTACATGGGCACCAACCTGTCGCCGGCGCTGCTGGGCGTGGGCTACATCGTCGGCCTGAACATCGGCATCGTGGTGTTGTCGGGCAGCATCCTGTCCTGGCACATCGCCATTCCGCTGTACCACATGTTCTTCATGGGTACCGATCCTGCGCTGGCGCAGAGCGTTGCGGGCGCAGGCGCCGAGGACGTGGCTGGTGCGATCTGGTCCGCGAAGATCCGCTACCTGGGCGTGGGCGCCATGCTGATCGGCGGCGTGTGGACGCTGTTCTCGCTGCGCAAGTCGCTGCTGTCGGGCGTGAAGAGCGGCATTGCTGCCGCGCGCGCGGGCTCGGGCGGCGCCGATGTCGCCGAGACCGAACGCGACCTGCCGATGAAGTGGATGCTGGTGGCGCTGGTGGTGTTCGTGCTGCCGCTGCTGCTGCTGTACCAGGCCATCGTCGGCATGTGGCACGTCAGCATCCCGATGGCGATCATCATGATCGTGGCGGGCTTCCTGTTCGTCTCCGTGTCGGCCTACCTGGCCGGCCTGGTGGGTTCGTCGAACAACCCGGTGTCGGGCATCACCATTGCTACCATCCTGTTCGCCTCGGTCGTGCTGCTGTTGCTGCTCGGCGAAAGCGGACGCATGGCGGTCGGTTCCGGCGGCGCGCCGTTGGGTGCGGTGGCGGCGATCATGATCGGCGCGGTGGTGTGTTGCGCGGCGGCGGTGGGTGGCGACAACCTGCAGGACCTCAAGGCCGGCTATCTGGTCGGCGCCACGCCGTGGAAGCAGCAGCTGATGCTCGGCATCGGCGCATTCTCCTGCGCGCTGATCATGGCGCCGGTGCTGAACATCCTGTCCGAGGCCTACGGCATCGGTGCGCCTACGGCCGAGCATCCGAATCCGCTGTCGGCGCCGCAGGCCACGCTGATGGCATCGGTCGCCAAGGGCCTGTTCGGCGGCGAGCTGCCGTGGGGCATCATCGGCATCGGTGCGGTGATCGGCGCGATCATCATCGCCGTCGACGAAACCCTGAAGGCCAAGGGCAGCAGCTTCCGCGTGCCCGTGCTGGCCGCGGCGATCGGCATCTACCTGCCGCTGGAGCTGATGGTGCCTATCTTCCTCGGCGGCCTGCTGGCTTACCTGGTCGAGAAGCGTCACGGCATGGTCGGCACGAAGGACGAGGAAGCGCGTGATCGGATCCATCGCCCGGGCACGCTCTTCGCGGCGGGCCTGATCACCGGCGAAGCGCTGATGGGCATCGCGGTCGGCATCGCCATCTACGTGTCGAAGGACCGCGATGTGCTCGTGCTGCCGGAGGCCTTCCAGCAGGGCGAGATCGTCGGCCTGGTGATTCTGGCGATCGTGGGCTGGCTGCTGTACCGCACCGGTGCCAAGTCGAAGGCGCTGGGCGACGCCGAGCCTGGCCCCCGTTAAGCCCATGCACGGCGCAAGGGCGTGACTTCACGCCTTTGCGCCGCGGCGCGATTAGCGCCTAACATCGGGGTTTTCCTGTGCCGGAGCCCCGGATGAAGCTCAAGTCCGCCCTGTTGCCCTTCTGCCTGCTGGCGGCCCTGCCGTCGCTGGCCCAAGCGCGTGGCCTCGATGTCCGCGACCTGCAGAAACTGGACCGCGTGTCCTCGCCGGTGCTGTCGCCGGACGGCAGCACCGTGCTGTTCGCCAAGCGCGTGGTCGATGCCGACGTGGTCAAGGCCAGCGGCAGCCTGTGGGTCCGCAACCTGCTGACCCGTGACCTGGCTCCGCCGAAGCGCCTCACGCCCGAAGGCTGGAGCGTCAATTCGCCCGCCTTCTCGCCGGACGGCAAGACGGTGTACTTCCTCAGCGGCAAGTCCGGCATCCAACAGCTGTACTCCCTGCCCCTGGGTGGCGGCGCGCCGCGCCAGCTGACTGCGTTCGCGCTCGACGTCGCCAGCTACAAACTGTCGCCGGACGGCACGCGCGTGCTGTTCAGTACCGACACCTTCGCCGACTGCAAGGCGGATTTCGCGTGCACGCAGAAGAAGCTCGATGCCACGGCGGCCAAGAAGAGCAGCGGCGTGGTCTACGACGGCCTGTTCGTCCGCCACTGGGATACCTGGGCCGACGGCCGCCGCAGCCGCCTGTTCGTGGCCCCGCTGCCCGGTGCCAAGGCCAAGGCGGTGACCACGGCCACCTCGCTGACGGACCGTCTCGATGGCGATGCGCCGTCCAAGCCGTTCGGTGGCGCGGAGGAATACACCTGGTCGCCGGACGGCAACTCGGTGGTGGCCGCCGTGCGCGTGGCGGGCAAGGGCGAAGCCTGGTCGACCAACTTCGACCTGTACAAGATCGCCGCCGACGGCAGCAGCGCACCGGTGAACCTGACCGCGGCGAATCCGGCCTGGGACACCGGCCCAGTGTTCAGCGCCGACGGCAAGACCCTGTACTACCGCGCGATGAAGCGCCCGGGTTTCGAGGCCGACCGCTTCGGCCTGATGGCGATGGACCTGGACAACGGCAAGGTGCGCGAGATCGCCCCCGATTGGGACCGCAGCGCCGAGGGCATCGTGCTCTCGGATGACGGCGAACGGATCTACACCACCGCGCAGGAGATGGGCGAACTCCCGTTGTTCTCGATCGACATCCAGAGCGGCCAGGCGCGCCGGATCGTCGGGGACGGCAGTGTTTCGGCCTTCGACGTGGTCGGCCGTACGCTGGTGCTGTCGCGCAACTCGTTGAAGTCGGGCGACGTGATCTATGCCACCAGCGATGATGCAGGTGCCACGTTGCGCGCCATCACGCCCAGCGCCGATGAGGTGCTGAAAGACGTGTCGTTCGGCGACTTCGAACAGTTCAACTTCAAGGGCTGGAACAACGAGACCGTGCACGGCTACGTGGTCAAGCCGCACGACTACGTCGAAGGCAAGAAGTACCCGGTGGCGTTCCTGATCCACGGTGGCCCGCAGGGCAGCTTCGGCAACGGCTGGAGCTATCGCTGGAACCCGCAGACTTACGCGGGCCAGGGCTATGCCGTGGTGATGATCGATTTCCACGGTTCGACCGGTTACGGCCAGGCCTTCACCGACGCGATCAGCCAGCACTGGGGCGACCGCCCGCTGGAAGACCTGCAGAAGGGTTGGGCGGCGGCACAGAAGCAGTACGCCTTCCTCGACGGCAAGAACGCGTGCGCGCTGGGCGCCAGCTACGGCGGCTACATGATCAACTGGATCGCCGGCAACTGGAACGAGCCGTGGAAGTGCCTGGTCAACCACGACGGCGTGTTCGACATCCGCTCGATGGGCTACGTGACCGAGGAACTGTGGTTCACCGAGTGGGAGAACGGCGGCACGCCCTACGACGTGCCAAAGAACGTCGAGAAGTTCAACCCGGTCAACCACATCGCCAACTGGCGCGTGCCGATGCTGGTCGTGCAGGGCGAGAAGGATTACCGCGTGCCGGTGGACCAGGGCCTGTCCACGTTCACCGCGCTGCAGCGCAAGGGCATCGAATCCAGGCTGCTGTACTTCCCGGACGAGAACCACTGGGTGCTGAAGCCGCAGAACAGCATCCTGTGGCACGACACCGTCAATGCCTGGCTGAAGCAGCACATCGGCCGCTGAGGGGTTCCGGAAAGGGCCGGTCATGCCGGCCCTTTTTCTTTGACTGAAGGAGAGATCCGCCGATGGCGATCGAAGCCACCGAACCATCCACTGCGCTGATCCAGAACGACATCGTCCTGTTCGGCCTCATCGCCGCCACGCTGGGCGTGGTGTTCTGGACCTCCTCGCGCGAGACGGGCTTCTTCAAGAAGTTCTACACCTACGTGCCGGCGCTGCTGCTGTGCTACTTCATCCCCGGCATCTACAACAGCATCGGCCTGATCGACGGTGGCGCGAGCAAGCTCTACAACCCGGTGGCGAGCCGCGTACTGCTGCCCGCCGCGCTGGTACTGCTGACGCTGACCATCGACCTGAAGGGTGTGCTGAAGCTCGGGCCGAAGCTGCTGGTGATGTATGCCGCCGCGTCGATCAGCGTGATGATCGGCGCGTTCGTCGCCTTCGGCGTGATGCAGGCCGTGCATCCCGAGACCGTGGCCGGCGATACCTGGGGCGGCATGGCCGCGCTGGCCGGCAGCTGGATCGGTGGCGGCGCCAACATGGTGGCGATGAAGGAAGTCTTCCAGGTCGACGAGACCACGTTCGGCCAGTTCGTTGTCGTCGACGTGGCCGTGGGTTATGTCTGGATGGCCGTGCTGATCTTCCTGGCCAATCGCGCGAAGGCCATCGATGCACATACGGGTGCGGACACGGGGGCTATCGAGGAACTCAAGGAGCGCCTGGCGTCTTACCAGAAGCAGCATGAGCGGGTCACCACGTTGACGGACCTGATGGTCATCCTCGCGATCGCCTTCGGCACCGTTGGCGCCGCGCATGCCATCGCCGGTCCGGCGTCGTCCTGGTTCGGCGGCTTCGCATGGGCGAAGCAGGTGAGCCTGCACGAGCCGTTCGTCTGGGTGGTCGTGCTGTCCACCCTGGTGGGACTGGGTCTGAGCCTGACCCGCGTACGCGCCCTGGACGGCGCCGGTGCGTCGAAGATCGGGGCCCTGTTCCTGTACATCCTGATCGCGTGCATCGGCATGCAGATGGACATCGGCTCGCTGGCCGACAAGCCGTGGCTGCTCGGGCTCGGGGTGATCTGGATCCTGGTCCACATCGTGCTGCTGGCGGTGCTGGGCAAGCTGCTGCGCGTGCCGTTTTTCTACTTCGCCATGGGCTCGCAGAGCAACATCGGCGGACCGGCGTCCGCGCCCGTGGTCGCGTCGGTGTTTCATCCCTCGCTGGCGCCTGTCGGCGCATTGCTCGGTGCATTGGGTTACGCGACGGGCACGGTGGCCGCGTACGCGGTGGGCGTGGGCCTGCGTGCGATGGCGGGGCAGGGTTGATATGGACTCCACTGCAGGAGCGGCGTAAGTCGCGACCGGAAACATCAACGTCGCGACTTACGTCGCTCCTACAAGGGAGCAATGAAAAAGGGCGAAGCCACTGGCTTCGCCCTTTCTTGTTTGCTTGCCGGAATCGATCAACAACAGCGGAACCCGCTCCTGCCGCCGAACCGGGCTTCCTGGCGCTCCCGGAAGAACGTCTTGTAGTCCATCGGCTCGCGGTCCGGGTGTTTCTCGAGCACGTGCCGCACGTAGTTGTCGTAGTCCGGAATGCCGCAACACAGACGCGCGGTCTGCACCAGCCTTCGCCACACACGCTTGTGCGCGGCGAAGTGCGAGATCGGAACGAGTTCCGTGCCCATGGCTTACAGCCAGGCCTTCTGCTGCTCGTCGGTCAGCGCGACATACGGCGATTCGCGATCGGTGCGTTCGCTGCTGGCACGGGCCTTCAGGATCGCCCTGATGGCGTACACCAGCACGCTGAACACCACGAACAGGAACAGGACGGTCAGGCCGGTATTGACGTAGCTGTTGATCACGACCTGGTGCATCTGGCCCATGCTCTTGGCGGCGCCGAGCAGCTGGCCGTCGGCGATGGATGCCTGGTACTTCTTTGCCTGGGCGACGAAACCGACCGCCGGGTTGCTGTCGAAGATCTTGATCAGGCCCGCGTACGTAGTGCAGATCAGCAGCCAGATCGCCGGGACGACGGTGACCCATGCGTAGCGGTCGCGTTTCATCTTGAACAGCACCACCGTGCACAGCATCAGCGCGATACCGGCCAGCATCTGGTTGGCGATGCCGAACAGTGGCCACAAGGTGTTGATGCCGCCCAGTGGATCGACCACGCCCTGGTAGAGGAAGTAGCCCCACAGTGCGACGCAGCCGGCGGTGCCGATGACGTTGGCGCCCCAGGAGTCGGTCTTGCGCAGCGGCGGGATGAAGTTGCCCAACAGGTCCTGCAGCATGAAGCGGCCGGCACGCGTGCCCGCGTCCACCGCGGTCAGGATGAAGAGCGCTTCGAACAGGATGGCGAAGTGGTACCAGAACGCCATCATCGCGTCGCCGCCCGGCAGAGCGTCGTGCAGGATCACGGCGATACCCACGGCCAACGTCGGCGCGCCACCGGCGCGCGAGATGATCGTGCTTTCGCCGATGTTGTGCGCGGTCTGCGTCAGCATCTCCGGCGTCACCACGAAGCCCCAGCTGCTGACCTTCGCGGCCACGTCGACCGCGCTCGTACCGATGGCGGCGGCGGGGCTGTTCATGGCGAAGTACACGCCCGGCTCGATGATCGAGGCCGCGACCAGCGCCATGATGGCGACGAACGATTCCATCAGCATGCCGCCGTAGCCGATGTAGCGGGTGTGGGTCTCGTTGGCCAGCAGCTTGGGCGAGGTGCCCGAGCTGATCAGCGCATGGAAGCCCGAGACCGCACCGCAGGCGATGGTGATGAAGAGGAACGGGAACAGGCCGCCCTTCCACACCGGGCCGTCGCCGGTGCTGGCGAACTGGGTCAGCGCCGGCATCTTCAGCGAGGTCACTTCCGGGCTGGCGATGACGATGCCGATGGCCAGGGCGACGATTACGCCGATCTTGAGGAAGGTGGACAGGTAGTCGCGCGGCGCCAGCAGCAGCCACACGGGCAACACGGCGGCGACGAAACCGTAGCCGATCAGCATCCAGGTGATCTGGGTGCCGGTGAAGGTGAATGCCGGGCCCCAGGTGGGATGCGCGCCGACCTTGCCGCCGAACCAGATGGCCAGCAGCAGCAGGATGATGCCGACCACCGAGATCTCGCCGATCTTGCCGGGGCGGATGTAGCGCATGTAGATGCCCATGAAGATCGCGATGGGCATCGTGGCGATCACCGTGAACATGCCCCACGGGCTTTCCGCCAGCGCCTTCACCACGATCATCGCCAGCACCGCCAGGATGATGATCATGATCAGGAAGGCACCGAACAGCGCGATGGTGCCGGCCACCTGGCCCATTTCCTCGCGGACCAGGTCACCCAGCGAGCGGCCGTTGCGGCGGCTGGAGATGAACAGGACCATGAAGTCCTGCACCGCGCCGGCGAGCACGACACCGGCGATCAGCCAGAGCATGCCGGGCAGATAACCCATCTGCGCGGCGAGCACCGGGCCCACCAGCGGACCGGCGCCGGCAATGGCGGCGAAGTGGTGGCCGAACAACACGTGCTTGTTGGTGGGCACGTAGTCCAGGCCATCGTTGTTGATGTGCGCAGGCGTGGCCCGGGTCGGGTCCAGCCCCATCACGTTCTTGGCGATGTACAGGCTGTAGTAGCGGTACGCCACCAGGTAGATGGACACCGCCGCCACGACAATCCAGAGCGCGCTGATCTGCTCGCCCTGGCGCAGTGCGACGACGCCCAGACACCCCGCGCCGAGCAGCGCGAGCGCCGCCCAGCCGATCTTGGAAAAACCGTTCATTCCGGAACCCTCCGACAAGTCGGGACAAGGGTCACCCCATGCGGGAACCCGGTCAATCCGTAATGGCCGATTCAGCCTTCTACTTTGGTCGCAGTCCGGCGGTGTACGGAGGTCAGAGCCAGCGCGAGCGTTTGAACAGGCGGTACAGACCGAAGCAGGCGAGCGCCACGCCCGCGATCAGGATGGGATAGGCGAAGCGCCCGCCGAGCTCCGGCATGTGCTCGAAGTTCATGCCGTACCAACTGGTGATCAGCGTCGGCGCGGCGAGCAGCGCGGCCCACGCGCCGAGGCGCTTGACGATCTCGCCCTGGGCCAGCGTCACCAGCGACAGGTTCACGCTCAGCGCGGTCGTCAGCATTTCGCGCAAGGTGTCGGTGTACTCGTTGACGCGCAGCACGTGGTCCTGCACATCGCGGAAGTACAGCCGCACTTCCTCGGGGATCAGCGTGCTCTGCGAGCGGGTCAGCTGTGCCAGCACGTCCTGCAGGGGCGCCACCGCCAACCGCATCTGGGTCAGCTCGCGCTTCAGTTCGTACAGTTTCACTACCGTCACCCGCCGGTAGGTGTCGGCAAAGATGTCCTTCTCCAGCGTGTCCAGGGTCTGCTTGAACTGGTCGATGATCGGCCGATAGTTGTCGACGATGTAGTCCAGCACCGCATACAGCCCGTACGAGGGGCCCAACGGCAGCAGCTCGGGCTCGCGCTGCACGCGCTCGCGCACGGGCGCATACGACAGCGACGCGCCATGACGCACGGTCACCAGGTAGCGCGGGCCCAGGAAGGCATGGGTTTCGCCGAACTTGATGCGGTCGTCGACCACCTGCGCCGTGTGCACAGCCACGAACAGCGAATTGCCGTAGGCCTCCAACTTGGGGCGCTGATGCGCGTTCTGGGCGTCTTCGACGGCCAGGTCGTGCAGACAGAACTCTTCCTGCAGCTTCTCCAGGATGGTGTCCGCCGGCTCGTACAGGCCGACCCAGATGAAGCTGTCGTCGTCGACCGCGAGCACATCGCTGATCTCGTCGAGGCTGATGTCGCGCCGCTTGCCGCCCTGGTCGTAGACCACGCAGTTGATGACGCACTGGGGCAGGACGGGCTTCGAGGCGGCGGCGGCGACGTCATTCATGGCGTGAATCGTGCGCCAGAAGGCCCGCATCCGACAAGTCGGCTGCGGGTGTGGGAGCGACGTCAGTCGCGATGGCAGGTCCAGCGCATGGCGGATCCCGATTCGCGACTCACGTCGCTCCCACACCCAGGTTCACTTCACTGCGCCACGAAGCGGATCGCCTGCCCGCCGCCCGGTGCCAGCTTCAGGGTCAGCGTGTCGCCGCGAGTGACGGTGCGCGCTTCGATCACGATGTCCTGCGGCGCGGTCTTCCAGTTGGCCTTGTCACCGTCGCGGTAGATCTGCGCGGTGTAGCGGCGGCCCTCGTCGAGGAAGGACAGCGGCACGCTCAGCGTGCGCCCATCCTCGTCGGTCAGCGCACCGAGGTACCAGTTGGGACCACCACGCTCTTTGCGGGCGATCGTCACGTAATCGCCGACTTCGCCGTTCAGCACGCGCGTGTCTTCCCAGTCCACCGGCACGTCCTTGATGAACTGGAACGGCGCCGGGTTCTTCTCGTAGTTCTCCAGCAGATCGGCCGCCATCTGCAGCGGGCTGTAGATCACCACGTACAGCGAGAGCTGCTTGGCCCAGGTGGTCGCGATGCCGTCGGTGGAGCGCGTCTTCATGCCGAAGATGCCCGGGGTGTAGTCCATCGGACCGGCCAGCAGGCGGGTGAACACCAGGTTGGCTTCGTGCTCCGGCGGATTGCCGGGCTGGCCCCAGGCGCTGAACTCCATGCCACGCGCGCCTTCACGCGTGATCCAGTTCGGATAGGTGCGGCGTAGGCCGCTGTCCTTGATCGGCTCGTGCGGGTTTACGGCGATATGGCGCTTGGCCGCTTCGGTCACCACCTTCATGTGGTGGCGCGCCATGTCCTGGCCTTCATGCCAGGCGTAGTGGCGCTTGCCATCGGTGCCGGTGACCTTGGCCTGGCTGGCGTCGGCCACGTAGCCGGTCTTGACCGCAGGCACGCCGACGCGCTTGTACAGGTCGAAGGCGGCGTCGAGCTGCGACTCGTAGTGCGCCGCATTGCCCGACGTCTCGTGGTGGCCGATCAGCACCACGTTCTTCGAGCGGGCATAGCGGCTGAGCGCCTCAAGGTCGAAATCGGGATAGGACTGCGTGAAGCTGAAATCCTCGCCGTTGCCGAACCAGTCGCCGTCCCAGCCCACGTTCCAGCCTTCCACCAGCACGCCACCGAAACCATGCTTGGCGGCGAAATCGATGTGCTTGCGGACGTTCTCGTTGGTGGCACCGTGCTTCGGCCCGGAGGCCCAGCTCTTCAGCTCCAGGTGCATCTCCCACCACACGCCGACGTACTTCATCGGCTTCACCCACGACACGTCGCCGAGCGCATTGGGTTCGTTGAGGTTGAGGGTCAGGGCGGACATCGCCAGGCCGGCCGCGTCGTCGCTCAGCAGCAGCGTGCGCCAGGGCGTGTCGAACGGCGCCGCGCGCACCACCTTGCCTTCGCCGATGCCCGGCGTCAGGTCGGCCTTCAGGCGGCGGTCCTCGACGCGGGTCAGGTTCATGCCGCTGTAGTCGACCAGCGCGGCCTCATGGATCGACAGGTGGGTGCCGTCCGCGAACTTGAACGTGATCGGGGTCTGCGCATCGCCGACCTGCTGCACGGGGGTGCGGTGATAGAGGTATTCCTCGCGGTTCCATTCGCCGGCGGGAATCCACCAGGCGGTCGCGTCGCGCGCCAGCGAGAACTCGGTCAGTTCCTCGCCGATCTTCACCTGCTCCAGGCCGGCCTGCTTCGGAAACCGGTAGCGGAAGCCGACGCCGTCGTCGAACACGCGGAACACCACGTCGTAGCTGCGGAAGGGCTTGGCCTTTTCCTTCAGCGTGACCGTCAGTTCGTTGTAGTGGTTGCGGATGAAGCGGCGTTCGCCCCACGGCTGTTCCCAGGTTTCGTCGAAGGCGCGCGTGCGCGGCTGCACGATCTCGATGTTGCGCTCGAACTTCGGCGCGTCCAGCAGCAGGAAGCCCAGGCGCGACGGCGACAGCACCGGCTGGCCCTTGCGCGAGACGGCATACGAGGGGCGGCCGTCGTTATCGGTGGACAGCTCCACCACGATCGAGCCGTCGGGCGAGGCGACGCGCGGTCCCGGTGCCGCATGCGCGGCGGCGCTGGAGAGCAGGACGAAGAGCGGAATCAGGAAACGGGACATGCGACCCTCGCGATAAGCAGAGGGCCGCATCGTGCGTGGCGGGGCTCAGGGCGACAAGCGCCGGGGCATGAATACGTATGCAAGCGCCAGGTGGATCGGCAACAGCAGTGCAATCCAGGACTGGTTGTATTGCAGGCGCAACGGCAGCCAATGCAGGAACCATGCGACCAGCGCACCCACGGCGATGGCGCTCGCGAGCCAGCCGAACCAGGTCGGGGGGATGCGGCGGCGCAGCACGGCAATTGCGCCGGGGATCAGCAGCACGCACAGCGGATTGAACAGCAGCAGATTGCGGTTGGCCCACGCGGCCCAATGCTCGGTGAAGCCCCACAGGTAGACCAGCAGCGCACCGGCCACGAAGCAGACCAGCCAGAACGGCAACGCCAGTGCTGCGATCACGCGCGGCTGGCGGCGTCCCGTCCAAGCGACCAGCGCGGCGATGACCACGCCCGCGAGCAGCCAGGGCCACCAGCGGCGCGGTGTTTCCGCCGGCTCCGGCGCGATGCGGTGCGGCAGCAGCTGCATTTCCGATTGCACCAGCGGACGACCGGCGGCGTTCTTCGCCTCGCGCAGGCTGTCGGCCAGGCGCATCGGCACGTAGGCTTCCTCCCAGCGCGACATCGGCTTGTCCGCCGACGGCCCGAGGCCGACATCGAAGCCCAGCCACATCCAGGTCGCCGGCGAGGCCAGGCGCACGGCTTCGCTGCGGAAGGTGTTGCCGCGCGAACGTCCGGCCAACTGGGATTTCAACGTGCCGCCCAGCGCGGCATCGAGCGCGTCGCGCACCTGGGTGGAGCAGTTGGAGGTGAAGTAGTCGTAGCGGTAGCGCGCATTCTCGGGGCGCGCGCGCTCGGCCAGCGCGCCGGCCAGCGCCTGCGCCTGGGCCGGGGTGAGATCCAGCCACTGCAGCGAAACGCCGCGGCCGTTGTCGCGGTATTGCGCCAGGTCCTGCTCGAACGGCAGCGCGACCAGGTAATACATCATGTGGCCGCGGGCGAAGTTGCCGACGAAGTCGGCTTCCGACGGGTCGAAGAAGCCGAAGTTGTACGAGATCGCATCGCCATTGGCGGGGTCGACCACGACGATGGCGTTGTGGCCGAAGCGTTCGAAGAAGACGTCGCCCGGCTCCATCGTCGCCACGCCGATGCGCGGCGACGCCCAGGCCGCCGCGGCCAGCAGGCACAACACGCCCAGCAGCGCCAGGCGCGCGGCCAGGCTACGCATCCGCCAGCACTCCGACGTGGAACGCGTGTACGCGGCGCGCGTCCGCGCGCGCCACCCGGAATATGAAGCGACCCAGCGTCAGCTCTTCGCCGGTTTCGGGCAGGTGGCCGATCGCGGCCGTGACCAGGCCACCGACAGTGTCGTACTCGTCGTCCGGGAAGTCGGCGCCGAAACGCTCGTTGAAGTCGGAGATGGGCGTGAGCGCATCCACGACGAACTGGCCGTCGGCCTGCGCCGCGATCAGCGCGGCGCCGTCCTCGGCTTCGTCATGCTCGTCGTCGATCTCGCCGACGATCTGCTCCAGCACGTCCTCGATGGTCACCAGGCCGGCGACGCCGCCGTACTCGTCCACCACGATCGCCATGTGGTTGCGCGACAGGCGGAATTCCTTCAGCAGCAGGTTGAGCTTCTTCGACTCGGGGATCAGCACCGCGGGCCGCAGCAGTTCGCGCACGCTGCCGGGGCCGTTGTCGGCCACCACGCCGCGCAGCAGGTCCTTGGCCAGCAGGATGCCGAGGATCTCGTCCTTGTTCTCGCCATGCACCGGGAAACGCGAATGGCCGGATTCGACCACCTGCTTCATCAGGTCGAGGAAGCGGGCCTCGACGGGCAGCGACACCATCTGCGAGCGCGACACCATGACGTCGCCCACGGTGAGGTCGGCCACGTCGATCGCGCCTTCCATCATCTTCAAGGTGTCGCCGCCGATCAGGCCGTCGGACTGCGCATCGCGCAGGAGGGCCACCAGGTCTTCGCGTGTGCTGGGTTCGCCGGAGAACGCCGAACTGAGGCGGTCCAGCCAAGTGCGCCGTTTCTCCGAAGGTTTGTCGGAGCCATCCGGCGCGTGGGTACTGTCGTCTTCTGACATCTCGTGGGGGTGTGCGCCCGGCGGGGCGTGGCGGCCAGTCTAACCCGGTTGGGGCACGGGCGCAGGCCGCCTAGGCGCCTGCCGCCTGGGGTGGCGCGGCCGGGGCCTCGTCCTGGGGTTCTTCGGGCAGGTCCAGGCTGTAACTGCAGCCCACCAGGGTCTTGCCCGGGTGCGAGGCCACGTTGCTGACGTTCAACACGACGGATTCGATCAGTACCTTGCCGCTGTCCGCATCGCGCGTTTCCTCGCTGCGCAGTTCCTTGCCGAACATGGCTTTCGTGGGCGTGTCGATCGCGGTCTCGAGCGCGAGTTCCTTCGCCAGCGGACGCGGGTCGGGCAGGTCCAGGATCGCCATCACGCTGCCGCCCGTGAAGGCGATGCGGTCGGTGTCGTTCCCGAACACGCGGATAGGCGACGCCAACCGGTACTCGGTCATGAACATGTTCGCCTGCGGCAGCGGCTGCCAGCCCAGGGCGACCGCCTTCAGCGGATCCTCCAGCGCAGGCGCCAGCGCGGTGAGCCCGGCGATGTCGCCGCGGCATTCGATCAGCGAAGCGAGATCCGGGGTGGCGGCCTGCGCCTGCCCGGCGACGGAAAGGGCCAGCGCCACACAGGGCGCGAGCAACAGGGTGCGCGGCATGGTCAGTCTTCCGCGTAGGGGTCGTCGATGCCGAGGTCGGCCAGGATCTCGCGCTCGAGCTGTTCCATGCATTCGGCCTCCTTGTCGTCCTCGTGGTCCCAACCCAGCAGGTGCAGGGCGCCGTGCACGGTCATGTGCGCGTAGTGCGCGGCCAGCGGTTTCTTCTGCTCCCGCGCTTCGCGTGCGACGACCGGTGCGCAGATCACCAGGTCGCCGAGCAGCGGCATCTTCACGCCCTTGGGCAGCTTCACGCCTTCGGCCATCTCGGCCGGGAAACTCAGTACGTTGGTCGCGTAGTCACGGCCGCGGTAATGGCGGTTGAGCGCGCGGCCTTCCTTGCTGTCGACGATGCGGATCGCCAGGTCGGCCTCGCGGATGCGGCCCGCCAGCGCGGCCGCCACCCACTTGCGGAAACTGACCGCCGAGGGGATGCCGGCGCGCGGCAGCGCGTAGTTCACGGAGACTTCGAGGCGGACGGGGCCTTGGGTCATGGCGATCGCGGTCGACGGAGGGGATCAGGCAGGGCCGGTTTCGGCGTCCTTGCCATCGCGTGCATCGTAAGCCCGCACGATCTTCGCGACCAGCGGGTGGCGGACCACGTCGCGGCTGGTGAAGAAGGTGAACGAGATCCCGTCGACGTTGCGCAGTACCTCCAGCGCGTCCTTCAGGCCGGATTTCTGGTGCTTGGGCAGGTCGACCTGGGTCAGGTCGCCGGTGACGACCGCGGTGCTGCCGTAGCCGATGCGCGTGAGGAACATCTTCATCTGCTCGATGGTGGTGTTCTGCGCTTCGTCGAGGATGACGAACGCATCGTTGAGCGTGCGGCCGCGCATGTAGGCCAGCGGCGCGATCTCGATGACGTTCTTCTCCAGCAGCTTGACCACCTTCTCCACGCCGAGCATCTCGTAGAGCGCGTCGTACAGCGGGCGCAGGTAGGGGTCGACCTTCTGCGACAGGTCGCCGGGCAGGAAGCCGAGCTTCTCGCCGGCCTCCACCGCCGGGCGCACCAGGATGAGCCGCTGCACGCGCGACTCGTTCAGGGCTTCCACCGCGCTGGCCACGGCCAGGAACGTCTTGCCGGTGCCGGCGGGGCCGATGCCGAAATTGATGTCGTGGGTGGCGATGGCGTGCAGGTACTTGGCCTGGTTCGCGCCACGGCCGCGCACGGTGCCGCGCTTGACCTTGATGGCCACGTCCTGCGGCTCGTAGCCGTCGTCGGCCACGCGCTCCACGTTGGAGGTATTGAGGCGCAGGTGGATCGCCTCGCTGTCGAAAGTCTCGCCGGCGGCTTCCTCGTACAAGGCGTGCAGCAGCTTCTCGGTCGCCAAGACGGCCTTCTCCGGGCCGGTGACGCGGAAGACCGCGCCGCGGTTGGCGATCTCCACGCCCAGCCGCAGTTCGATCTGGCGGAGGTGGGCGTCGAAGGGACCGGCCAGGTTGGCCAGGCGTTCGGTGTTTTCGGGTTCGAGGGTGAATTCGCGCTTGCTGGAGTCAGTCATGAGGCAGGGGATCGATCGGTCCGGGGGCTAGTGGCGCGTCTGGTCGTCGGCGTCGTCGACCGGCCACTGGTTGAAGACGTAGACCTCGTCCTCGACGAGGGCCTGGTCGAAGTGGTCGGCGTTGGGGGCGTGGTCGCGGTCGATCTCGACCGGTTCGTCCTCCACCGCGACGACCACCCACCCCTGTTCGCGGATGAACTCGGACGCACGCCGCATGGGGTCATCGGCGAATCCGGGCTTCTGGTAGCAGGTGACGTACGCACCGCCGGCCTCGATGAAGTCCGGGCTGTCGGCGCGGGGCCGGGCTTCCAGCGTGAACACCCACAGGCGGGGGCTATCCGAAGAAATGGCGGCGATCCTGGCAAACGCAAGGCGGGCGCGCAGGGTAGCGCGACCACCCGGGACCGGCCATCTGCCCGCCGTTCGTCGGAACGGGGTTGAAATTTAATTAATCAATAAATTAAATAAGCGCCATGACGACGAAGACACCCCCTGGCCGACCCCGCACGAACGCGGACACCACGGCCCCCGTACCCCGCAAGCGCACCCGGGGCCGCCGCCCCACCGCCGAGACCGCCGACCTGCGCGCCACCCTGCTGGACGCGGCGCTGGCCTGTTTCGTCCGCCGGGGCATCGCGGCCACCTCGCTGCGCGACATCGCCACCGAAGCCGGGGTGACGCCGGCGCTCGTGCATTACTACTTCGGCGACAAGGCGCAGTTGCAGGAAGCCGTGGTGGCCGAGCGGCTGCTGCCGGTGGTGGCGCAGATGCGCGCACCCGTGATGCAGGCCGGTGGCGGCGACATCGCGGCGCTGGTCGCCGGCTTCGTGCACGGGATCGGCGCGGTGGTCACCCAGCATCCGTGGCTGCCCACGCTGTGGGTGCGTGAGATCCTCTGCGAGGGGGGCGCGCTGCGCGACATGATGATCAGCCAGGTGGGGCCGCTGCTGCCGAAGATGATGGCGGGCCGCTTCGCCGCCGCGCAGCAGGCCGGGCAGCTCAATCCCGACCTCGATCCGCGCCTGCTGATGGTCTCGCTGATCGGGCTGACCATGTTCCCGATGGCCAGTGCGCCGATCTGGCGCCAGCTGTTCGGCGCCGACGATATCGACTTCAACGACCTGCGCCGGCACACGCTGGTGCTGCTGGACCGTGGACTGGAGCTGGACCATGCGAAATGAACTGCCACGCGCCGCGCTCGCGGCCGCGATCCTCATGCTGGCGGGCTGCGCCGCCGACACGCCCGATGCGCTGGGCACGCTGGAATGGGACCGGGTGACGCTGCCGTCGCCGGTCGCCGAAAAGATCGTGCGGATCGACGTGCGCGAAGGGCAGCAGGTGGCGGCCGGCGCGCCACTGCTGCAACTGGAACTGACCCGCACCCAGTCGCAGCTGGCGGCCGCGCAGGCGCAGGCGACGCAGAGCCGCGAGGCGCTGGCGGAACTGCGTGCCGGTCCACGCAACGAAGCCATCGCGCAGGCGCGCGCCAGCCTTGCCGCCGCCCAGGCGCAGGTCCGCGATGCCGATGCCTACTACGCGCGCCTGCAACCGTTGGGTCGCCAGCGCCTGGTGGCCGCCTCCGAAGTGGATCGCGCGCGCGCCGCGTCGCAGAGCGCGCAGGCGCAGGTCCGGGTGGCCCAGGCGGCGTTGCTGGAACTGGAGCACGGCACGCGCGTCGAGCAGGTCGCTCAGGGCGAGGCGGCGGTCGCCTCGGCGGACGCGCAGGCGCGCGTGCAGGCGGTGTCGCTGGAGAAGCTCAACATCACCGCGCCACGCGCGGGCCGCATCGACAGCCTGCCGTACAAGCTCGGCGACCAGGCGCCGGTCGGCGCGCCGCTGGCGGTGATGCTGGTGGGCGAGGCGCCCTATGCGCGCGTCTACCTGCCGCAGGCGCTGCGCAACCGCCTGAAGGTCGGCGACACCGTGCAGGTGCGCCTGGATGGGCAGGAGAAGACGTACGCCGGCCGGGTGCGCATGATCCGCAGCGAACCCAGCTTCACCCCCTATTTCGCGCTGACCGGGCAGGACGCCGAGCGGCTGAGTTACCTCGCGGAGATAAGCCTGGGCAAGGACGCTGCCGATCTGCCGGTGGGTGCGCCGCTGCAGGTGGTGTCCGATGACGACGAATGATCCCGGCCTCGCCATCCGCGTCCGCGGCCTGACCAAGCGCTTCGATGCGCTGGCGGCAGTGAACGATGTCGACCTCGATGTGCCGCGGCGGAACGTCTATGGGTTTCTCGGACCCAACGGCTCCGGCAAGTCGACCACCATCCGCATGCTGTGCGGACTGCTGACGCCGACCGCGGGCGACATCGAGGTGCTGGGCCTGCGCATCCCCGAGCAGGCCGAGCAGCTGCGCACCCGCATCGGCTACATGACCCAGAAATTCTCGCTGTTCGAGGACCTCACCGTGCGCGAGAACCTGGAATTCCTCGCTGCCGTGCAGGACATCCCGCGCGCGCAAGCGCGGCGACGGATCGACGAACTGGTCGAGCAGTACCACTTCCAGGACCGGCAGAAGCAGCTCGCGGGCACGATGAGCGGCGGGCAGAAACAACGCCTCGCGCTTGCAGGCGCGGTGATCCATGCGCCGGAACTGCTGTTCCTCGACGAGCCGACCAGTGCGGTCGATCCGGAGTCGCGCCGCGATTTCTGGGAAAAGCTGTTCGAACTCGCCGACGCGGGCACCACGCTGCTGGTGTCCACCCACTACATGGACGAAGCCGAGCGCTGCCACCGCATCGCCATCCTCGACCGCGGCGTGCTGGTGGCCGACGGCACGCCCGATGCGCTGACCGGCGAACTCGCCGGCCGCACCCTGGTCGTGGAGGCCCGTGAGCCCCGGCAGGCGCAGAAGGTGCTGGTGGGCCTGCCGGGCGTGCTCAGCGTGGCGCAGATCGGCAACGTGCTGCGCGTGCTCCTGGCCGAAAACGGCCAGGCCACGGATCGGGTGGCGCAGGGCCTGCGCGCGGCGGGCATCGACGCGGACGTGTCCGCCGCACCGGCCAATCTGGAGGACGTCTTCGTCTCCGCCACGCGCGGGCAACCGGCACGCGAGGAGGCCGCATGAAGCTCCGTCGACTGATGGCCGTGATGGTGAAGGAGCTGCGGCAGATGCGGCGCGACCGCATCACCCTGGCGATGATCGTCGGCATCCCGGTGATGCAGCTGCTGCTGTTCGGCTACGCGATCAACACCAACCTGCGCGACCTGTCCGCCGGCATCGCCGACCAGTCGCGCACCGCGGCCTCGCGCGCGCTGGTGATGGATATCGTCGCCACCGGCGTGGTCAAGCCGACGCAGGAAGCCGCCACGCCGCAGGAACTGGTCCAGGCGATGCGTCGCGGCGAGATCAGCATCGGCGTGGTCATCCCGCCGGACTACGAGCGTCGTCGCGCCGAGGGACGCGAAGCCATGCAGATCTTCGTCGACGGCAGCGACAACGCGGTGCAGAGCGCCGCCGCGCAGCTGGCGCAAATGCCGCTGGAGGGCAGCAGCAGCCCGCTGGCTTCGCGCACCATCAGCGTGGTCGGCTTCTACAACCCGCAACGACGCTCCGCCGTGAACATCGTACCGGGACTGATCGGCGTGATCCTGACGATGACGATGGTGCTGTTCACCGGCGTGGCCATCGTGCGCGAGCGCGAACGCGGCAACATGGAACTGTTGATCGCGACGCCGGTGAGCAGCGCCGAGTTGATGATCGGCAAGGTGCTGCCCTACGTGGCCATCGGCCTGGTGCAGACGACGGTGGTGCTCGCGCTGGGCATGTGGCTGTTCAACGTGCCGCTCGGCGGCAGCCTGCTGCATGTCTACATCGCCGCCTGCCTGCTGATCGTGGCCAACCTGACGCTGGGCCTGCTGATCTCGACCCGCGCGCAATCGCAGTTCCAGGCCATGCAGATGACGTTCTTCATCTTCCTGCCCTCGATCCTGCTGTCGGGCTTCATGTTCCCGTTCGCCGGCATGCCGAAGGTGGTGCAGTGGATCGCCGAGGCGCTGCCGCTGACCCACTTCCTGCGCCTGATCCGCGGCGTGATGCTGCGCGGCGCCAGCCTGTGGGAGCTATGGCCCGACGTGCTGGCCCTGCTGGCCTTCACCACGGTGATGATGACGGCGGCGATCCTGCGCTTCCGCAAGCGGCTGGACTGATAGGCTGGCGCTTCATCCGGGACGGGAGGGCAGGCGATGGACGAAGCAGCGATCGGCGCCGTGGTGGATGCCATGTACGCCATGATCTCGGGCCCGGCGGGTCCGCGCGACTGGTCGACGCAGGACGATGTCTTCCATCCGGACTGCCGACAGATCCGCACCGGCGTGGATGCGCAGGGCACGCCGTGGCGCATGTCGTTCTCGCTGGAGGAATACCGCGCCAACGCCGACGCGCTGTTGGCGGAGATGGATTTCTTCGAGGTCGAGATCGGGCGTGAAGTGCGCGTGTTCGGCAACATCGCCCACGTCTGGAGCGCTTACGAGGCACGGCACGCGCTCGGCGACGCGGTGCCGGAGCGGCGCGGCATCAACAGCATCCAGCTCTACAAGGGCACGGAGGGCTGGAAGATCATCCACATGATCTGGGACAACGAGCGCGACGGCGTGCCGCTGCCCGCCGTCGGCTGAAACGGCGCCGTCAGTCGGTGCCGGCGATGCGTCCGCGCAGCGAGTTGGTCAGCGCCTCGGTGATGACGACATCCACGAACTGGCCGACCAGGCGCGGGTGGCCGGCGAAGTTCACCGACCGCATGTTCTCGGTCTTGCCGGTCAGCTGGTTCGGGTCCTTCTTCGATGGGCCTTCCACCAGCACCGACTGCACCGTGCCGACCATGCGCTGCGAGATGCCGGCCGCGTAGGCGTTGATGTGCTGCTGCAGGCGCTCCAGGCGCGCGTGCTTGACGGCGTCGGAGGTGTCGTCTTCCAGGTCCGCGGCGGGCGTACCCGGGCGACGCGAGTAGATGAAGCTGAAGCTCTGGTCGAAGCCGACGTCCTCGAGCAGCTTCATCGTCTTCTCGAAGTCGGCGTCGGTCTCGCCGGGGAAGCCGACGATGAAGTCCGAGCTGATCGAGATGTCCGGCCGCACCGCACGCAGCTTGCGGATCTTCTGCTTGAACTCGAGCGCGGTGTAGCCGCGCTTCATCGCCGACAGCACGCGATCGCTGCCCGCCTGCACCGGCAGGTGCAGGAAGTTGGCCAGTTGCGGCACGTCGCGATAGGCGTCCACCAGCGAGTCGCTGAACTCCAGCGGGTGCGAGGTGGTGAAGCGGATGCGGCCGATGCCATCGATCTCGGCGATGGTGCGGATCAGCAGGCCCAGGTCGGCCACTTCGCCGTCGCCGTAAGGACCGCGATAGGCGTTGACGTTCTGGCCCAGCAGGTTGATCTCGCGCACGCCCTGCGCGGCCAGCTGCGCCACTTCCACCAGCACGTCCTCGAACGGCCGGCTGACCTCGGTGCCGCGGGTGTAGGGCACCACGCAGAACGAGCAGTATTTCGAGCAGCCTTCCATGATCGACACGAACGCCGAGGGCCCTTCGGCGCGCGGCTCGGGCATGCGGTCGAACTTTTCGATCTCGGGGAAGCTGATGTCGACTTGCGGCCTGTTCTGCTCGCGGCGGGCGCGGATCAGCTCCGGCAGGCGATGCAGGGTCTGCGGGCCGAACACCAGGTCGACGTAGGGCGCGCGCTTGACGATCGCCTCGCCTTCCTGGGAGGCGACGCAGCCGCCGACGCCGATGATGACGTCGCGGCCCCCGGCCTTCAGTGCCTTCCACCGGCCGAGCTGGCTGAAGACCTTCTCCTGCGCCTTCTCGCGGATGGAGCAGGTGTTGACCAGCACCACGTCGGCTTCTTCCGGGTTGTCGGTCAGCTCGAGGCCGTCGGACGCGGCGAGCACGTCGGCCATCTTGGCCGAGTCGTACTCGTTCATCTGGCACCCGTGGGTCTTGATGTACAGCTTCCCGCGGACCTCCTCGGGCGCACGCGGGCGGCCGATGGGCAAGGGAACGAGGGCGGGGTCGGTCACGGCAGGGCCGGCCGTGGTCGGCAGTTCGGGGGCTAGCGTCCCGGTCATGGCGCTTAATCCAGGCGGGTAGGGGCGGGCAGGCCGCGTAGTTTACGCGCCCGGGCACGGCCAGGGCGGCCGGAACCCGCGCCGGATGGCGTTGATAGCGGGTAACAGGCCATCCCTGGCCGCCGTGCCGCCGGCTGTTGGAACTCGGACCGGCCGCACAGATTGGAGGAAACCTTTGTTGGACAAGGACTTGGCAACCGCTGGCGAATTGGGGACACTGCGCGGCATGAGGGGGACTCTGACGCTTCTGGCCATGCTGGCCGCGTTGACCGCACTGCCGGCCAGCGCGGGCACGCTGTACAAGTGCACCGGCGCTGACGGTGTGCCGAACTACGTCAGCAAGCGCGTCAGTGGCGCCAGCTGCGAAGTGATCAGCCGCTACACCCCGGATCGCAGCCGCCCGGCACAGGTCGCCACGGTATCGCGTCCGGCCACGCCGCCGCCCGCGGTGGGCGCCGCCGTCACGCCCGCGTTGTCCGATACCGCCAGTGCCGTGGTCCCGGCCTCGGCACCGCCTGCGGCCGCACCGGCCACCGGCCCGCGCCGCGTGGTCAGCGGACAGGTCTACTCCTACATCAAGGACGGCGTGCGCCACTACACCAGCACGCGCCCGCGCGGCGGCACCCAGGTCGCCAGCCTGCGCACCATCAAGTACAGCTACATCGAGACCTGCTTCGCCTGCGGCAACCCGAGCGTGGATTTCGGCCGCCTGCGCCTGAACACCGGCGCCTACCAGGCCGAGATCGCGGCCGCCGCGCGCGAGTTCGGCGTGGAAGAGTCGGTGATCCGCGCGATCATGCATGCCGAGTCCTCGTACAACCCGCTGGCCCTGTCCCATGCCGGCGCACAGGGACTGATGCAACTGATGCCCGCCACCGCCCGCCGGTTCGGCGTGACCGACAGCTACAACGCCGGCCAGAACATCCGCGGCGGCACCCAGTACCTGGCGTGGCTGCTGAAGCGCTTCAACGGCAACCTCACCCTGGCCGCCGCCGGCTACAACGCCGGCGAGGGCGCCGTGGACCGTCACGGTGGCGTGCCGCCGTACAAGGAAACCCAGCGCTATGTGGAGCGCGTGGCCGTCCTGGCCGACCGCTACCGCCAGGCCGTCGCCGCGCGCTGAGCGTTCCCGGCGCGCCGATGCGCGCGCAACTCCTTGATTTCAAGGCAGCCGTTGTCGGCCGATTAAGCCTTCCGTTACACTTTGCCGTCTTTTGCGGCCCGCACCGGTGTTGGGGTGCGGCCTTGGCAGCCTTTTTAGCTACCTGATTGTTTTGCGGAGTGCCGGATGGCCATCGATGGGGTCAATGGGCCTGTGAATACGGGCCGACGCCGGTTCCTGACTGCGACCACCGCTGTGGTGGGTGCAGTGGGTGCCGGTATTGCAGCTGTACCGTTTATCAAGTCGTGGAATCCGAGCGCCCGGGCCAAGCTGGCCGGTGCCCCGGTGACCGCCGATATCAGCGGCCTGCAGGAAGGCCAGCGCCTGATCCTGGAATGGCGCGGCCAGCCGATCTGGATCGTGAAGCGCTCCAAGGCGATCCTGGACGCGCTGCCGACGCTGGATGCCAACCTGCGCGATCCGCAGTCGGCCAACAAGGACCAGCAGCCGACCTACATCACGGGCGAGACGCGCTCGCTGAAGCCGGAGATCTCCGTGCTGGTCGGCCTGTGCACCCACCTGGGCTGCTCGCCGGAAATGGCCGCCGAGATCAAGCCTGAGCCGTACGATCCGAACTGGAAGGGCGGCTACTTCTGCCCCTGCCACAAGTCGCGCTTCGACATGGCCGGCCGCGTGTTCCAGGGCGTCCCGGCGCCCACCAACCTCGTGGTGCCGCCGCATTACTACGAGAACGACACGACGATCATCGTCGGCGTCGACCCGAAGGGGGGCGCATAAGCCATGGCGAACATCTTCACCCGTACCGCTGATGGCCTGATGGACTGGTTCAATGCGCGCGCGCCGGGCTTCATGCCCGTGTACCGCAAGCACATGAGCGAGTACTACGCGCCCAAGAACTTCAACATCTGGTACATCTTCGGCGTCCTGTCGATCGTGGTGCTGGTCAACCAGATCCTGACCGGCATCTTCCTGACGATGCACTTCAAGCCGAGCGCGGCGGAAGCCTTCGCGTCGGTCGAGTACATCATGCGCGACGTGGAGTGGGGCTGGCTGATCCGCTACATGCACAGCACCGGCGCCTCGCTGTTCTTCATCGTCGTCTACATCCACATGTTCCGCGGCCTGATGTACGGCTCGTACCAGAAGCCGCGCGAGCTGGTGTGGATCCTGGGCATGCTGATCTACCTTGTGCTGATGGCCGAAGCCTTCCTGGGCTACGTGCTGCCGTGGGGCCAGATGTCGTTCTGGGGCGCCAAGGTGATCATCTCGCTGTTCGGCGCGATCCCGGTGATCGGCAACGGCCTGACCGAGTGGATCATGGGCGACTACCTGCCCAGCGACGCCACCCTGAACCGCTTCTTCGCCCTGCACGTGATCGCGCTGCCGCTGGTGCTGCTGCTGCTGGTCGTGCTGCACATCTTCGCCCTGCACGAAGTCGGCTCGAACAACCCCGACGGCGTGGAGATCAAGAAGGGACCGAAGGGCAACCGCTGGTCGCCGACCGCGCCCACCGACGGCATTCCGTTCCATCCGTACTACACGGTCAAGGACGGCTTCTACGTCGGCGGCTTCCTGATCCTGGCGGCGTTCATCGTGTTCTTCGCGCCCGCGATGGGCGGCTGGTTCCTGGAGCACGACAACTTCACCGAGGCCAACCGCCTGGTGACGCCGGAGCACATCAAGCCGGTTTGGTACTACACGCCCTTCTACGCGATGTTGCGCGTGGTGCCGCACAAGCTGAGCGGCGTGCTGGTGATGTTCGGCGCCATCGCGATCCTGTTCGCGGTGCCGTGGCTGGACCGCGGCAAGGTGAAGTCGATCCGCTACCGCGGCCTGGCGTTCAAGATCGCGCTGGCCATCTTCGCCGTCAGCTTCGTCTGGCTGGGCAAGATCGGCGCGGGCCCGGGCACCGATCCCGTCGAGACCATCATCGGCCGCGTGCTGACGGTGCTCTACTTCGGCTATTTCATCTTCCTGTGGGTTTACACCTTCTTCGGATTCGAGAAGACCAAGCCGGTGCCGGCGCGGGTGACGACGCATGACTAAGACTTTCGCCTCTCGCCTAGCTGTGTTCGCCAGCGGGTTGCTGATCTCGTTTTCCGCGTTCGCCGCCGGCGGCGGCGCCAAGCTCCAGGCCGGCAACGACCTGGGCGACCGCGCCTCGCTGCAGCGCGGTGCGCAGCTGTACATGAACTACTGTGCGGGCTGCCATTCGCTGAAGTACATGCGTTATTCGCGCATGGCCGAGGACCTGGGCCTGACCGAAGACGAGGTGATGAACAACCTCAACTTCACCGGCGCCAAGTTCGGCGAGCAGATCCAGGTGTCGATGCCGCACGATCCGGCCACGAAGTGGTTCGGCAAGATGCCGCCGGACCTGAGCGTCATTTCGCGCGTGCGCGGCAGCGACTGGATCTACACCTACCTCAAGTCGTTCTACCTCGACGAATCGCGCCCGCTGGGCTGGAACAACAAGCTGTTCCCGAACGCCTCCATGCCGAACCCGCTGTGGGAACTGCAGGGTCTGCAGCACGCGGAGTTCGGCGCGCCCGATCCGGTGACGGGCGAGCGCCACGTCGAGAGCCTCAAGGTGACGCAGGCCGGTCGCCAGAGCGCGCAGCAGTTCGACCAGACCGCGCGCGACATCACCAACTTCCTGGAGTATGTCGGCGAGCCGGCGGCCCTGAAGCGCCAGAGCATGGGCGTGTGGGTGATCCTGTTCCTGGCAGCGCTGACGTTCCTGGCCTACCTCCTCAAGGAGGAGTACTGGAAGGACGTCCACTAAGGGCGCCGCATCTGCCGCCACGACGCGGGCACGCGCCCGCGTCGTAGACGGAGCCGGCCGGGCATGGGGTTGCTTGGCTTTTTCCGGCGGGGATTGCACACTCAGGGACCGGGGCGACCTTCGGCAAGGGGCCGGTGGCGTCGGTGCGATCGGCGGATTCCGGTCGTCGGAGAGCCGTGAATGGCTGCGAGTCCACGTATGCGCAATACACTGACGTTGTTTTCCTCCACCGATGATGTGCTCTGCCATCGCGTGCGGCTGGTGCTCGCCGCGAAGGGCGTGAGCTACGACCTGGTGCCGGTGGATCCGCAGAACCCGCCCGAAGACCTCATCGACCTCAATCCCTACCATTCCGTGCCCACCCTGGTGGAGCGCGATCTGGTGCTGTACGCCGCCTCGGTGGTCAGCGAGTACCTGGACGAACGCTATCCCCATCCGCCGCTGATGCCGGTGGATCCGCTTTCCCGCGCTCGCCTGCGCCTGGCCATGCTGCGCATCGAGCACGACTGGGTGCCGCAGGTGCAGGCGATCCAGCTGGGCAACAAGCAGCAGGCCGAGGCCGGCCGCAAGCGCCTGAAGGAACTGCTGACCGCTTCGGTACCGCTGTTCAAGGCGAGCAAGTTCTTCCTCAATCCCGAGATGAGCCTGGCCGACTGCGCGATGGCCCCGATCATCTGGCGCCTGCCCTCGCTGGACGTGCCGCTGCCGAAGGACGGCAAGGCCATCGAGGACTACGGCAATCGCATCTTCCGCAACCCCGGCTTCATCCGCAGCCTGACGGACGCCGAGAAGAAGCTCCGCGAGATTCCGACCTAGCCGGCATCCGCACGGCCGCTTCGCGCGCGCACGCCTCTCGCGATCGGCTTCCGAGACCTCCATGACCGACGATTCTTCCCGCATGACCAGCCACCGCCCTTACCTGCTGCGGGCGCTGAACGAGTGGATCGCGGACAACGGGATGACGCCCCATCTGCTCGTGGACGCTACGCAGGCCGGCGTGCAGGTGCCGATGAGCGCGGTGAAGGAAGGCAAGGTGGTGCTCAACATCGCCGAGCGTGCGGTCGTGCGGCTGATGATCGACAACGAGGCGGTGAGCTTCACCGCGCGCTTCGGTGGCGTCAGCCATCCGGTCTACGTGCCGATCAGCGCGGTGCTTGCGATCTATTCGCGCGAGACGGGGCAGGGCATGGCGTTGCCCGACGACGTGGCGCCCGGCCCGGAGCCCGATGGCGACGATGATCCGCCTTCGCACGATACGCCGCCGGACGACGAGACGCCGCCGACGCCGGGCAAGCGGCCGCCGTTCCTGCGCGTGGTGAAGTGACCCGCTGCGGTCGCCGCGGCGTCAGTGCAGGTCGAGCGGCCTGACCGACGGCACGACAGGCCCCACGAACGACACCAGTTCGCCCTTGCGCAGCACGAGGCGGCCGACATGGCGATCGATCCCGTCATGCGAGTACTCGAAGCGGAAGCTGCGTTCGAAACCCAGCCAGCCGTCCTCGCCGCGGCACACGCGCAGGCCGGTCGCGTGCACGCTCTGGTCCAGCCAGATGACACCGGCAGCCTGGCAGGCGTTGCGGCCCACCACGCCGGCGCGTTCGGCCGCCGCACGTGCGGCGTTCCAGTATGCGAAGACCGCCGCCGCGGCGACCATCCACAACAGTGCGCTGAGCGGCGACATGTTCATGGCGCCGGGCCGAGCTTCATCGACAGGTCGATGGCGCGCACGTGCTTGGTGAGCCCGCCGATGGAAACGAAGTCCACGCCATCGGCGGCGATGCCCGCGAGCGTCGACATGTCCACGCCACCGGAGACCTCCAGCGGGATGCGTCCGTCATGCGGCGACGCCTTCGCGCGGCGCACGGCTTCGCGGCGCGTGTCGGCATCGAAGTCGTCGATCAGGATGCGCTCGCACCCCGCCGACAGCGCCTCGTCCAGCTGCGCCAGGGTCTCCACTTCGACGATGAGCGGCAGCGCGGGTTGGGCGGCGCGCGCGGCGCGGATGGCGGCCGTGAGCGAGCCCGCGGCGCGCACGTGGTTCTCCTTCAGCATCACCGTGTCGTACAGGCCGATGCGGTGGTTATGCCCGCCGCCGCAACGGACGGCGTACTTCTGCGCCAGGCGCAGGCCGGGCAGCGTCTTGCGGGTGTCGAGGATCGTGCAGCCGGTACCGCGGACGGCGTCCACGTACTGTGCGGTCGTGGTGGCGGTGCCGGACAGGGTCTGCAGGAAATTGAGTGCCGCGCGTTCGGCGGTGACCAGGGCGCGCGTGCGGCCCACCAGCGTGGCGAGCACGGTGCCCGCCGGCACGCGATCGCCGTCCTGCACGCGCCAGTCGATCCGCACGTCCGGATCCAGCGTGCGATGACAGGCGTCGAACCACGGCCTGCCCGCCACGATGGCCTCTTCCTTGCAGAGCAGGTAGGCGATGTCGGCGGTGTCCGGCAGCAGTGCGGCGGTAACATCGCCGGTGCCGACGTCCTCGGCCAGCGCGCGCGCGACGTCGTCACGGATCACGTCTTCCGGCGGCGGCGTCGGATGCGGGCTCATCGGGCGGGGAAATCGCCCGCCTGGGCGGTGGCGATGGCTTCCTCCGCGAGCAGCACGGGAATCCCGTCCTCCACGCGGTAGGCGGTCTTGCGATCGTGGGTGACCAGCGCCTCGCGCAGCGGTTCGGTGACCGCCGTGTCGTCGGCCCGCTTGACCTGCCCGCTGCCGATCGCACGGTTCAGCGCCTCCAGGCCGCGCGCATCGAGCACGGCCAGCGGTTGGCGGGTGGTGGGGCAGCACAGCAGGTCGAGCAGTTTGCGGTCCATGGAGGTCGGGACTCGGTCGGCGGTTCAGTCAGCGGGTAGAATACGTCTTTGCGACCGAGGACGGCCATGACCGCCAGCGTTTCCAGCCCCGTCGTGGGCATCGTGATGGGCTCACGCTCCGACTGGGAAACCATGCAGCACGCCGCGCAGAAACTCGATGCGCTGGGCGTGCCCTACGAAGTGAAGGTGGTCTCGGCGCATCGCACGCCCGACGTGCTGTTCTCGTATGCCGACGAGGCCGCCTCGCGCGGCCTGCGCGCGATCATCGCCGGTGCCGGCGGCGCAGCGCACCTCCCCGGCATGCTCGCGGCCAAGACCGCGGTGCCCGTGCTCGGCGTGCCTGTGCAGTCGAAGGCCCTCAACGGCATGGATTCGCTGCTGTCCATCGTGCAGATGCCGGCCGGCATCCCCGTGGCGACGTTCGCCATCGGCAATGCAGGCGCCGCCAACGCGGGCCTGTTCGCCGCGGCGTTGCTGGCGGCGGAGTACCCCGCGATCGGCGCGGCGCTGACCGCGTTCCGCGCGCGCCAGACCGACGACGTGATGGCGCACGACGACCCGCGCCAGCCGCTATGACCACGGTCGGCATCCTCGGCGGTGGGCAACTGGCCCGCATGCTGGCGCTGTCGGGCGCCCCCCTGGGCCTGCGCTTCCTGGTGATGGACACCGCGCCGGACGCGTGCGCGGGTCAGTTCGCGCCGCTGCTGGTCGGCGACTACCGCGATGAAGCGGCCCTGGCCGAATTCGCGTCGAGGATCGACGTCGCCACCTTCGATTTCGAGAACGTCCCCGCCGAAAGCGCGGAGTGGCTGGCGCAGCGCGTCCCCGTGTTCCCGAACCCGCGCGCGCTGGCCGTCGCGCAGGACCGGCTGGTGGAGAAGACGCTGTTCCGCGAACTGGATATCCCGGTGGGCGCCTTCGCCGATGTCGCCTCGCGCGAACAACTGCGGACGGAAGTCGAACGCCTCGGCGGCGCCTGCATCCTCAAGACACGCCGGTTGGGCTACGACGGCAAGGGCCAGTTCCGCCTGCGTTCCGTGGACGATGTCGATGCGGCATGGACGGCGCTCGGCGCGCAGGCGGCGACGGTCGGCCTGATCGTCGAGGCCTTCATCCCGTTCGAACGCGAGCTGTCGGTCGTGGCGGTGCGCGGGCGCGATGGCGAGTTCCGCACGTGGCCGCTGACCGAGAACTGGCACGTCGACGGCGTGCTGTCGGCCAGCCTGGCGCCGGCGCACATCGACGAAGCGCTGGCCCATGCCGCGCGCGAGCATGCGCGCAAGCTGGCCGAAGCGCTGGATTACGTGGGCGTGTTCGCGCTGGAGCTCTTCCATCGCGACGGCCATTGGCTGGCCAACGAGATGGCGCCGCGCGTGCACAACTCCGGACACTGGACGATCGAGGGTGCGGAAACCTCGCAGTTCCAGAACCACCTGCGTGCCGTGCTCGGCCTGCCGCTCGGCGACACGCGCGTGCTGGGACATGCGTGCATGTTGAACTGGATCGGCGAGATGCCTGCGGCGGCACCGGTGCTGCAGGAAGCCGGCGGTCACTGGCACGACTACGGCAAGGAGGCGCGGGCCGGACGCAAGGTAGGCCACGCGACCTTGCGGGCCGACGATGCGGAATCGCTCGCGCACGCGCTCGCACGCGTCGGCGTGGCGCTCGGCCGGCAGGCGCAGGTCGCGCCCGTCATCGCCCGCCTGACGGACTGACAGGACGCAACGCGTCTACAACAGAACGGCCGGCGTGACCGGCCGTTCTGCATTTCGCCACCGACGCGTTAGCGGCAGCGGCCGAAGCGGTCCGGCGACGCGCCCGGTCCACCCTTCGGGCCCGGCGGATTTTCCCAGTTGGTGCCCCGGCCGCCACGCGGACCGGGAGGATTGTTGTCGAGATCGAGCCAGCAACGCTTGGCCTGGTTCCACAGGCCGTAGCGAGGATGCCAGTAGCCGTAGTGGGGATTGAAGTAGTAGCCGTTCTTCACCACGGCGAACTCATAGCGTTTGCCGCCATGCCGGTACCAGCGGCGGTCGGGTGACGTGCCGGGACCGCCCCTCCAGCCGGGCGGATTCTCCCAGTTGGTGCCACGGCCGCCGGCCGGGCCGGGCGGGTTGTTGTCGCGGTCGCGTGGCGCGGCATCGGCGCTCGCCGACATCGCCATCAGGACGGTGAGCAGGGATCCAGCCAATCCGTATCGCAGTGCCATGGTGTTCTCCTCGGGGTGGGACCACGCCTCCGGAAACGCCTGCATGCTGGCGGCTGTTGACGCGCCGGTGGGCCGCATTCATCGGCCAGCCAGCGTCGCAAAAAAGAAAACGGCCGGGTTTCCCCGGCCGTTCGAACGTGCGGTGTCGGCGCGCGATCAGCGCAGGTTGCCGGCCACGAAGTCCCAGTTGACCAGGGCCCAGAACGACTCGACGTACTTCGGGCGCGCGTTGCGGTAGTCGATGTAGTAGGCGTGTTCCCACACGTCGATCGTCAGCAGCGGCTTGTCCTCGCCGGTCAGCGGGGTGGCGGCGTTGGAAGTGCTGGCCAGCGCCAGCGAACCGTCCGGGCGCTGCACCAGCCAGCCCCAGCCGGACCCGAAGGTGCCGATGGCGGTCTTGGTGAACTCTTCCTTGAACTTGGCGAAGTCGCCGAAGGTCTTGTTGATCAGCTCGGCCAGCTTGCCGGTCGGCTCGCCGCCACCGTTGGGCTTCAGGCAGTTCCAGTAGAAGGTGTGGTTCCAAACCTGCGCGGCGTTGTTGAACATGCCGCCCTGCGACTTGCGCACGATCTCCTCCAGCGACGCGTCGGCGAACTCGGTGCCTTCGATCAGCTTGTTGAGGTTGTCCACGTAGGTCTTGTGGTGCTTGCCGTAGTGGAAGTCGATGGTCTCGCCGGAGATGTGCGGCTCCAGGGCGGTGCGGTCGTAGGGCAGGGGGGGCAGTTCGATGGCCATGGCTCGGTTCCTTACGCTAGGCGGGTCAAGGGGCATGCCGGGCACCGTCGGAGCGATGCGAAGGCTTACAATGGGCAATCCGCCGGCAGGGCCTGCGGAGCGGACCGAAAGTGTACCCGACGGTGGTTGCCAAACCGTCAAGGAAGGAGAAATCAGCATGCCGGTGATGGAACGCATCCAGGCCGAAGTGGATGGCCACCCGATCGTCCTTTTCATGAAGGGCACGCCGCAGTTCCCGATGTGCGGCTTTTCCAGTCGCGCCATGCAGGCGTTGCGCGAAGCCGGTGCCGAACATCTCTACACGATCAATGTGCTCGAGGAGCCCGAGATCCGCGCGAACCTGCCGCGTTTCTCGAACTGGCCCACCTTCCCGCAACTCTTCATCAACGGCGAGCTGATCGGCGGCTGCGACATCACGCTCGAATTGCACGAGTCGGGCGAGCTGCAGCGCATCGTGGCCGAGGCGCTGTCTCCGTGAGCCTGGTCGGATTGCCTACCCGCGCGCCGCGCGCGCTGGACGGGCGCGTGATCCTGGTCAGTGGCGCGCATGGTGGGCTGGGCAGCGCAGCCGCGGTCGCGAGCGCGCAGGCGGGTGCCACCGTCGTGTTGCTGGGCCGCAAGGTGCCGAAGTTGAATCGCGTGTACGACGCGGTGGCGCAGGCCGGGGCGGAGCCGCTGCTGTATCCCTTGGATCTCGAAGGCGCCACGCCCGACGACTATGCGGAGCTCGCCGATCGCCTCCGTGCCGAACTGGGTCGACTGGATGGCGTGTTGCATTGCGCGGTGGAGTTCAAGGGGCTGACGCCGCTGGAGCACACCGACCCTGCGGCGTTCGCGCGTGTCATGCACGTCAATCTGACGGCCCCCTGGTGGTTGTCGCAGGCCTGCCTGCCGCTGCTGCGCCAGTCCGCGGATGCGGCGCTCGTCTTTGCACTGGACGACCTCGAGCGCGTCGGCCAGGCCTACTGGGGTGCCTACGGCATCGCCGAACACGGTTTGGCCGCGATGGTCGGCATGCTGCATGCCGAACTGGCAACCTCGTCCGTGCGCGTGTCGGCCCTGCAACCCGGCCCGATGCGGACCGGGCTGCGCGCGCGCGCCTATGCCGACGACAACGACCTGCAGGCCCGTGAGGCGGTCGACTACGCCGGGGCCTGTGTCACCTTGCTGTCATCTGCCGGTGCCGCCCACCGCGGCCAGGTCTGGAAAGTGCGCGCATGACCATCCTCTCGGCCGCCATGCTGCTGTTCCTGATCCTGGACCCGCTGGGCAACATCCCGGTGTTCCTCAGCGTGTTGAAGCCGCTGCCGACGCGCCGCCAGCGCATCGTGGTGGTCCGGGAGCTGCTGATCGCGCTGGTCGTGTTGATGCTGTTCCTGTGGTGTGGCAAATACGCCCTGGACCTGATGCACCTGCGCCAGGAGTCGGTGGCCATCGCCGGCGGCATCGTGCTGTTCCTGATCGGCGTGCGGATGATCTTCCCGCGCCCTGAAGGCCTGATGGGCGAGACCCCCGGCGGCGAGCCCTTCATCGTGCCGCTGGCCATCCCGCTGGTGGCCGGCCCGTCGGGGATGGCCGCCGTCATGCTGATGGGCAGTTCCGAGCCGGACCGGCTGGCCGACTGGAGCTTGGCCCTGCTGATCGCCTGGGCGGCCACGGCGACGATCCTGATTTCGGCCACCGTGCTCTACAAGTGGCTTGGGCGGAGTGTGCTGACAGCGATCGAGCGGCTAATGGGCATGCTTCTTGTCGCCATCTCCGTACAGATGGTCCTCGATGGGGTCGGGACCTACCTCAAGCTGACGCCCCCCAATATCTGACGTCCGGCGGCCCGCCCGCGGGCCCTTCGGCCGGGTTTCCAGCGCCCCCGGGACGGGGCGGGGCTGTCATGTTGCACCGCGGGAATTTGTCATGCCGCGGTCACAAAATGGTCCTATCGTGTTAACCTGTTATTAACCTCCGCGGACGCCGCGTGGGCCATGGGAACCCCTAGCACGCCCTCTTGAACCGACCCCACCGGCCGGTTCCGCACGTCTTGTCAGCCGCTTCGCCACATCACTCCCGTACCTGAGGTTTATCCGATGAACCAATCCCGTCGTCTTCGCATGTCCAAGCTCAGCCTTGGCCTCGTTGCCGCACTCGCCGCCGCGCCTGCCTTCGCGCAGAGCACCTCGGCCGGTGTGGGCGGCCTGGTCACCGACAATGGCGGCCAGCCCGTCGCCGGCGCCGAGGTGACCATCACCCACGTCGAATCCGGTACCGTCAGCCGCGCCACCACGGATGCCAGCGGCCGTTACACGGCACGCGGCCTGCGCGTCGGCGGTCCCTACCAGGTGATCATCACCAAGTCGGGTTCGGGCACCAAGACCGAAGACAACGTCTTCCTGCAACTGAACCAGACCAGCACCGTCAATGCCGCGCTGACCGGCGACCTGACCACGCTGGAAACCGTCACCGCCGTGGGCTTCACCGGTGGCTCGGAAGTGTTCAGCGCGACCAAGATGGGCTCGGGCACCAGCGTCGACCAGGTGACGATCCAGTCGCTGCCGTCGGTCAACGGCAACATCCAGGACTACATGCGCCTCGATCCGCGCGTGACCTTCAGCGACCGCGCCTCGGGCAGCATCACCGCCGGTGGCCAGAACCCGCGTTTCAACAAGATCACCATCGACGGCGTGTCGGCCAGCGACACCTTCGGCCTGGAAGGCAACAACATGCCGACCCAGCGCCAGCCGGTGTCGATGGAGGCCATCGAGGCCATCGACATCAACCTGTCGAACTACGACGTGACCATGTCGGGTGCCGCCGGCGCCAACGTCAATGCCGTCACCAAGTCGGGCACCAACGAATTCCACGGTTCGGTCTACGGCAGCTACCGTGACGGCGACTGGTTCGGCGACTACCCGGCGCGCGTCGCCGGTTCCACCATCGACGTGACCGGCCAGAAGTTCGACGAATTCGACGACGAGAGCACCTGGGGCGTGACCCTGGGCGGCCCGATCATCAAGGACAAGCTGTTCTTCTTCGCCAACTACGAGAAGTTCAAGCAGACCAACATCGGCCCCGCCGGCAAGACCCTGGGCACCAATCCGCTCGCGGACAGCAACGCCCAGTTCACGGCCGCCGAAGTGGCCGAAGTCCAGCGCATCGCGCGCGAGGAGTGGGGCTTCGAGCCGGGCGACCTGACCGGCGGCGGCGACACCGAACTCGAAGAGTACGCACTGAAGCTCGACTGGAACATCAGCGACGCCCATCGCGCCAGCCTGCGCTACAGCAAGCTCGAGCAGAACCGCGTGCGTCCGGAAGCCTCCACCGCCAGCATCCTGGCGTTGAGCTCGAACTGGTTCAACCACGTCAAGACCGTGGAGAGCTACGTCGGCCAGCTGTTCAGCGACTGGTCCGACACCTTCTCGACCGAGTTCAAGGTGTCGTACCGCGACTACTCGGCGGTCCGCGTCAGCCCGACCACCGCGCCGACGATCCAGGTCTATTTCGACGACCGCATCGCCGGCAACGGCAATGACAACCCGATCGGCACCACGAGCAACAGCATCAACGGCCTGGACGCGATCCGTCTCGGCACCGAGCGCAGCTCGCCCGGCAACGCCCTGCTGACCGAGACCTGGAACTACTTCGGTTCGGCCACCTGGACCGTGGGCGACCACGACCTCAAGTTCGGCGCCGAGTACAGCGAGAACGAGATCTACAACTTCTTCCTGCAGGACTCGTGGGGCAACTACAGCTTCTACGTGCCGCGCGGCGTGGATCCGGACGGTGCCGGTCCGTTGTGGGGCCCGGCCAATTTCAGCAACCTGATCGCCGGCCGCTACTTCGACTACGACCTGCAGACGAACCCGGCCGATCCGAATGCGATCGCAGCGCGCTACAAGAACAAGAGCCTGGGCTTCTTCGTCCAGGACACCTGGTACGTCACCCCGAACCTGACCCTGACCCTCGGCGTGCGTGCCGACAAGCCGGAAGCCAGCCCGAACCCGCCGTTCAACGAGTGCTTCGCCGCGGCCCCGGGTACGGTCAACGCCGCCTGCGGCACCGGTTACGTCGGCGGCTTCGGCATCGCCAACAACAACACCTACAACGGCGACTACATCATCCAGCCGCGCTTCGGCTTCAACTACACCTTCGACTGGGAGCGTCCGGCCCAGCTGCGCGGCGGTGTCGGTCTGTTCCAGGGTGACGCGCCGCAGGTGTGGGTGGGCAATGCCTACAGCAGCACCGGTATGAACTACACCTCGTATCAGAACTACACCAACCCGACGCTCGTTCCGTTCAGCCCGGATGGCCTGAACCAGAACGTTCCCCCGGGTGGTTCGGGCGTGCGCAACGTCAACGCCATCAGCAGCGACTTCGAGCTGCCGTCGGTCTGGAAGGCGAACCTGGCCATCGACGTCGAGACCCCGTGGAACGGCGTCGTCGCGTCGGCGGAACTGCTGCTGACGGACGTCAAGAACGGCCTGTTCTACCGCACGCTCAATGTCGGCCCGGGTTACATCGGTCCCGATGGCCGCGTGCTGTACTGGAACCCGGCCAGCGGTCGTCCGTTCGGCAACACCGGCGCCGGTACCGGCGCGCTGGCGCCCAATGGCGCGCGCTTCGGCCGCAACGGCTACTTCGGTGACGTGTTCCTGCTCGAGAACACCAACAAGGGCAAGGGCCAGCAGCTGACGGTCTCGCTGTCCAAGCCGTTCTCGACCGAGAGCGACTGGTCGTGGACCTTGGGCTACACGCGTACCAACGCCGAGGAAGTGTCGGCGCTGACCAGCTCGACCGCCGGTTCGGGCTACGGTTCGCAGCTGGGCTACAACATCAACGAGCCGACCAGCTCGACGGCCCGCTACGAGATCAAGGACCGCTTCAGCGGTTCGGTGAACTGGTCGCACAAGTTCTTCGGCGACTACGCGACCCAGGTCGGCCTGTTCTACGAAGGCCGCAGCGGCCGTCCGTACAGCTACATCTTCAACGGCGACGCCAACGGCGACAACCGCACGTTCAACGACCTGTTCTACGTCCCGAACGGTCCGGGCGACGTGCGCTTCGGCACCATGAACGCCGCGGGCACGTACTTCGGCTGCTCGGCGCTGAACTCCGCCGGTACCGCGTGCGCCCCGACCGCCGTTTCGGCCGCCGCGATGGAAGCGCAGTTCTTCGCATGGCTGGAGCAGCAGGATGGCCTGAACCGCTACAAGGGCAGCTACGCGCCCGAGAACGGCTTCCGCTCCGGCTGGGTCAATACCTTCGACATCCGCATCAGCCAGGAACTGCCCGGCTTCATGAAGGGGCACAAGTCGAAGATCTGGCTCGACATCCAGAACGTCGGCAACCTGATCAACAAGGATTGGGGCCACGTCCTGGACTACGGCTTCAACGCCAACAACGCCGTGGCGTCACTGGTCGGCATCTCCAACGGTCAGTACGTGTACAACTACCGTGGCGGCACCGAGTTCGGCCAGGCGACCGCGTTCGGCATCCCGACCAACGCGGACAGCCAGACCAACGGCATCGCGCAGTGGTCGCTGCAGCTGGGCGTGCGTTACGAGTTCTGATCCTCGGAACGCGCTAGACGTGTGACGGAAACGGCCGGGGCGACCCGGCCGTTTCTTTTTGGGCAGGCTCCTCTTGCCCCCGGGACTGCGCTAAAGTCCCGCCCCTGACGACGGAAAACAGGAAAACCCATGAGCGAAACGGCATCGAGGGCGTTGCCGGTACAGGACGCGCGGATCTATCCGCGCGGCGGACTGGACGTGCTTTCCCGCGCCGAAGTGGCGCGCCTGCGTGACGCCTCCTCCGGTGGCATGCACGAGTTGCTGCGGCGGTGCGCCCTGGCCGTGCTGACCAGCGGCAGCGCTTCGGACGATCCGCGCGCGGCGCGCGATCTCTACCCCGACTTCGACATCCAGGTCCTGCAGCAGGACCGCGGCGTGCGCATCGACCTGATCAACGCGCCTGCGATGGCGTTCGTGGATGGCGAGATCATCCGCGGCGTCGCGGAACTGCTGTTCGCCGTGGTGCGCGACCTGGCGTACACCGCGATCGAACTGGGGCCGGAATACGCGGCCGATCTCGAATCGTCGGCGGGCATCACCAACGCCGTGTTCGGGCTGCTGCGCAACGCGCGCATCCTCAAGCCCACCGATCCCAACCTGGTGGTCTGCTGGGGCGGCCACTCGATCTCGCGCGACGAGTACCTCTATACGAAGCAGGTCGGCTACGAGCTGGGCCTGCGTGGCCTCGACATCTGCACCGGCTGCGGCCCGGGTGCGATGAAGGGGCCGATGAAGGGCGCGACCATCGCGCACGCGAAGCAGCGTCGCGCGAAAACCCGCTACATCGGCGTGACCGAGCCCGGCATCATCGCCGCCGAATCGCCGAACCCGATCGTCAACCACCTGGTCATCATGCCGGACATCGAGAAGCGCCTGGAGGCCTTCGTCCGCATCGGCCACGGCATCCTGGTGTTCCCCGGTGGCGTCGGTACGGCGGAAGAAATCCTGTACCTGCTGGGCATCCTGCTGCACCCGGACAACGCGCACCTGCCTTTCCCGCTGATCCTCACCGGCCCGACCATCGCGGCGCCGTACTTCGAGCAGATCGACCGCTTCATCCGGCTGACGCTGGGCGACGCGGCCGCCGAGCGCTACGAGATCGTCATCGGCGATCCGGTGGCCGTGGCGAAGAAGATGGTGGCCGGCATCCGTCGCGTGCGGGAGTACCGCATCGAGCACAAGGATTCGTTCTTCTTCAACTGGGCGATCCAGATTCCCGAGGATTACCAGCAGCCTTTCGTTCCCACCCATGAGGCGATGGCCGCGCTGCAACTGCGTCCGGGCCGGGCGGTGCACGACCTGGCGGCCGATCTGCGCCGTGCGTTCTCGGGCATCGTGGCGGGCAATGTGAAGGAGGACGGCATGCGCCGGATCGAGGAGTTCGGTCCCTTCGAGATCCATGGCGACGCCGCGATGATGCAGGCCCTCGATGCCCTGCTGCGCGCCTTCGTCGAGCAGCGGCGCATGAAGATCGCGGGCGAGTACAAGCCCTGCTATCGCGTGGTGACCTGAGCCTTCATGGCATCGGCAGGCGGAGGACGGCCGTGTAGCGTCCGTCCTTCATCTGGGTTTCCACGCCGCCGAGCCCCTGCGTCATCGCCTGGATGCGCGCCCGCACCGAGCTGAGCCCGACCTGGTGGCCGGCGGTCGGGCGCACGGGCGCAGTGGGCAGGGCATTGCTGACGAGCACCTGGACGAACCCTTCGGCCTGCGTCACCTCCACGCTGATGTCGCCGCCATCTGCTGCAGGCTCGACGCCGTGTCGAACCGCGTTTTCCACGAGTGGCTGTACTGAGAGCGCCGGCACCCGGACTTGGGGTAGGGCGTCGGGAAGGTGCCACTTCACCCGTAGGCGGTTACCGAAGCGCAAGCCCTCTATCTCGAGGTAGCGTCGCGTGAGCGCCAACTCGTCCGCCAAGCTGATTTCACGGGGGCCCGCGAGCGCGGCACGGAACAGATCCGACAGGTCTAGGAGCAGTCGTTCGGCCTCTTCAGGCCGCTGGTGGACGAGCGCGGCGCCGGTATTGAGTGTGTTGAACAGGAAGTGCGGGCGGATGCGGGCCTGCAGTGCCTCCAGTTCGGCTTGCTTGGCACGGACAGCAAGTTGGCGTGTGCGCCAGTGATTGTGAAAAGCGGCTAGACCCAGCAGGCCCACCGTCAAGGCGATCCCGCCGCACAGCAGGAAATCCTGGCTCCAGAACCCGCCTTCGGGAGTCCACTCATCGCCGAACACCCACCGTGCAAGTGCCATGGCCAGCCCGGTGAAGATCAAAAGCAGCGTGATCGAAAGATTGGCGATCCAAGTCGGCCTGACGTTGGCCAGGCGGTCGCGCAGCACATAAAGCGTGGCTAGGGTCAGCACCAGAACCCATTGGATCAGCAACGAAGCAAGCCCGAAATAGATCAGGCGGTCGAAGGAGAGTCCGGGCGCCAGCGACAGCATGACAGCCAGGCCCTCCCCCGCCAGCATGCCCCAGAGGATGACCTGGGGCTGCCACAACGCCTCCAGAGGAGTCAGGGTGTCTCTACTCGGGCTCAAGGCGGAGGGCAATGGGTACGGTGAGGCAAATAATGCCTGTTTGCGCGCCGCAAAGGCAGCGGGCGCGCCGTTGGCGGGCCGTGGACGCCCGTTTATCGGGCCCGCGCTGACATCCCCGCGGGGCAGGGTTTAGATTGCGTCCAATCAAAAAGGGATGGGGTCCCATGCTGCCATTCGGCTGCCAATCCGGGCGGAAGTGCGATAGCGCGAACCGCGACCAACGAGGCTTCACCCTGATCGAGCTGATGATCACGCTGGCGGTCCTGGCCGTGCTGCTGGTCCTGGCGGTGCCCAGCTTCACCAGCTTGATCAACGCTAACCGTCTGACGGGCCAAGCGAACGAACTCGTGGCCGATCTGCAGTTCGCACGTTCCGAAGCGATCCGGCGAAACCAGCGGGTCACGCTGTGCCCCAGTACGGACGATGTCAATTGTGGAGGAGGCAACTGGGGGAGGCGCATCATCGTGGCGCCCTTGGGTGCGGGCACCGAGGTCGTCCGGGTCACCCGTTCCCGGCCGAATGTCACCGTTGCAGGGGCTGCCGCCAGCGTGGTGTTCCGCCCGGACGGACTGGCACGCGACGCAGCGGGCCAACTGGTCAATACCACCCTGCGCCTGTGCCTGGATACGACCCGCCCCGCAGAAAATGTCCGCCAGATCACGCTCGCCGCGGGAGCACGCGTGGCCACGCTCGCGCCTGTCGCGGGCACTTGCCCCTGACGGCCAACAGGAATGGAACGCATGAAGATGCAGTCAAGCAATCGATCCGCAAGCACTCAGCGGGGCGCTAGCCTCATCGAGGTCATGGTATCCGTGCTGATCATGGGCGTCGGGCTGCTTGGCATCGCCGCGATGCAAGCGACCGCGCTGCGCAACAGCCAGAGTTCACTGGAGCGCAGTCAGGCGGTAATCCAGAGCTATACGATCCTTGAGGCCATGCGCGCGAATCCCGCGGGTGTGGCGGCGGCACAGTACAACATGGTGCAGACCTGCAATCCGCCAGCGGCCAACGGAACACTGGCGGGCCAGGATCTTCGTGACTGGATCGCTTCCCTGGAGCAGTCGTTGGGCAATACCCCCAATACCTGCGGGACGGTGGCCTGCGTCGCCACGAATTGCGTGGTCACCGTGCAGTGGGACGATAGCCGAGGGGCTGACGGCGCCGGCGCCGGAAGCACCACATATCGCATTGCCACCAGGACGCAGCTATGAAAAGGACGCCGGTTCGTATTCCGCGCACGCGGCGCCAGGTCGAGGGCCTGAGCCTGATCGAGATGATGGTCGCGCTGCTGCTCGGCCTGTTGGTCGTCAGTGCCGCGATCGGCATCTTTGTTTCGAACCAACAGGCTTACCGCGCGACAGAAAGCCTCGGTCGTGTGCAGGAGAACACGCGCATGGCGTTCGAGGTCATGGCGCGCAACGTCAGGGAGGCAGGTGGCAACGCCTGCAACAGTTCCAACTCGACACCCATGATCAACCTGCTCAATACGCCAGCCAATCGCTGGTGGAGCCGTTGGGGCGTGACGCCAGCCAATGTCGCGTTGGGCAGCGGACTTATCGGCATCGACGCCGGTGCCGTGACCGACGCGATCAATGTCGGTGGCAATGCGGCCGACCGTGTGGCGGGCACACCGGCGTTGATCACGCTGGCGGCGGAGCAGCGGGTAGCCACGGTGGTCTCGCACACGCCGGCAAACCAGACCTTCACGGTCCAGAACGCGAATCACGGGTTCCAGACCGGCGATGTGCTGGTCGTCTGCGGCCAGGATTCGGACATGGTGTCGATGGCGAGCGCTGGCGGTGCGGGTGTAGGCACGGTACGCATGGCGGGCCTCTTCCAGATGACGAACGCCGCCGGCGGCACGACGATTCGCAACACGGCGAGCGGCACGCCCGGTAATGCTTCTTCCAACCTTGGGCCCGGCGGCAGCGTCTTCACGTACGGTCCCAACGCCTCCATTTCACGGGTACAGGCTTCGGTCTGGTACATCGGCAATGGGACCGATGCGGCCAACGGCCAATCGCTCTATCAGCTGAATCTGGCCGCAAATGGCGCGGCCGTTGCCCAGGAGATCATCCAGGGGGTCAACGGCCTGACGCTTACCTATCTGCTCCCCGGCGCGAATCAATACGTCGCGGCAGGCGCGATTCCCGCCGCGCGTTGGCCGGAGGTGACTGCCGTTCGCATCGATCTGGCACTGCGCGCCAACGTTGGCGGCGGCCAGATCAATCGAAATCTCGTGCAAGTAGCGAATCTGCGCAACAGGAGCCTGTAATGCCGTCGATGAAATCCAATCGCAGCGGTCAACGTGGCGCGTCGCTGGTGATCGTGTTGATCTTGCTGCTGGTCATGACCCTCCTGGGCCTGGCCGTACTGCGAGGCGCTCTCCTGGAGGAGCGCATGAGTGCCAACCTGCTCGATCGCAGCCAGAATTTCCAGGCAGCGGAGGCCGCCCTGCGTGATGCGGAGGCGAGGCTCCTGGCTAACCAGTGGGGCGTCAATCCTCCGGCCGCGGGTGCTGCTTGCACCAATGGCATGTGTGGCGTACCGGCGGCGGCGGTCGCCGATCGCGCGACTGACCCGACGTTCGCCGGATGGCAGGCTTCGGTGGTGAACGTCAACAACGGCATCGGTGCGCAACCTGTCCAGCCGCAGTTCTTCATCGAACACGCCGGCTGGGTCGAAACCTGGTTCGAATGCAACGAAATCGGCAGCAAGTACCGGGGCACGGAACTGTGCATTCGGCCGATCTACAAGGTGACTGCGCGCAGCGAGGCCAATGGCCGCGCCAGCGTGCTCCTGCAGTCTAGCTTCGTGGCGCCATGAGCATCATGGCAATGGAGTCGAACATGAAGAAGTTCGCGACAGTCCGCCCCCTGAAGAAGGTCGTCGAGCGCACGCGTGCCGGCATGGCTGCCTTCCTGGCCACATTGCTGGCGCTGCCGGCCCACGCGGGCATCATCGTGCCCAATGACCCGCTGCAGTCGACGGGCCGAGTGCCGCCCAACATCATGTTCATCCTCGACAACTCCACGTCGATGAGCAGCACGGATGGCTGGCAAATGGACAATCCGGACGTGACGTCGATTACCGGCGGCAGCATCCAGAGCATCGACATCCGTCCCGACACCGACACATCGGATACGTACACGGGCATCAAGTACAACACGTATGTCGGCAACACGGTCTATTACAATCCCTACGTCACCTACTTGCCGTGGATGCTGGCGGACGGCACCCGTAGAAACACCGGAATGGCGTACGGCACCGCACATAGCGACCTTGCCACGCCCACGGGTAGCAAGAATCTCCAGCTATTGGAGCGCGTGTTTTACGTACCGAAAGCGGGCACGACCGGAACTGGTCTGAGTGACGCGACCAACTACTGGCGATACGTCATTCGTACGAATGGCCGGGTCGTGCGCAGCGAGCGGCGGCAGAATCTCAACGGAAACGAGGGCCTCACCGGGGTAGGTTGCAGTACAAGTGCCACCGGCTGGCAGTGGAAGAATTGCACGTACTTGCCGGCGGCAGACTTCGGCCGGACCGAGGATCAGGAAAAGACCAACTACGCGATCTGGTTCTCATATCACTCGACCCGCGCGAAAGCGGCCAAGGCGGGTGCCAGCGAGGCGTTCGCGGGTCTGGGCGAGAACGTGCGCGTGGGCTTCCGCACGATCAATGGCTCCTCGTTCAATTACAACATCCCAGTCGGCGACGGCAATGAGGGCCGGTTCAGCGGTACCGCTCGTACGACGTGGTACCAGCGCCTGCACAATGCCACCAATACCGGTTCGACCCCGCTGCATCCAGCCCTTGCCGGCGTCGGCCAGTACTTCTCTGATTCCACCAATACGGGTCCTTACGGCCCACAATCCGGCGCGGCTCAATACGCGTGCCGCCAGAATTTTGCGATCTTGACCACCGACGGTTACTGGAACCAGAGCAACACGGGTTACGCCAATTCCGACAACGAGGCAGGCCCGGCGCACGCGCAAGCGGCGACCGAGGCCAACCCGAAGTCGTTCAACTACGATCCCGTGCTGCCCTATGCGGGCGCAGACGCCAGCACGCTGGCCGACGTCGCGATGCAGTATTGGAAGACCGACTTGCGTGCCGGCACGACTGCGCTGGACAACATCGTGCCGACCAGCGACGAGAATCCTGCCTTTTGGCAACACATGGTGACATTCGGCATTTCGATCGGCTTGCGCGGGTCGATCGATCCCGATGGGCCGCTGCCGGGCCAGCCCGGAGGTGCCGCTGCCTGGCCGAATCCCAACGATGCGGCTGACCTTCATCGTATCGACGACCTGCTGCACGCAGCGGTCAACAGCCGCGGCAAGTTCCTCAGTGCCTCCAATCCGCAGGAATTCACTTCCGGCCTGGTGGGTGCGCTGAACACCATCAATAGCCGAACCGGCTCGTATTCCAGCCTCGGCGCCAACGCGACCCGGCTGGACTCTGGCACGCGCTCCTACCAGGCACAATTCACGCCTGCCGGCTGGTGGGGTGACCTGGTGGCGTATCCCGTGTCGAGCGCGGGCGTGGACAGAACCGCGCCGATCTGGCGAGCCGCCGATGGCATTCCGGCGACCGGCCGTACCGTGCTTACGATGGACACGACGACCAACGCGGGGGCGCTGTTCCCGACTGCGACGCAGATTGCTGCCTTGGGCCGTAGTACTGCGCCGGCGGTCAGTGGTGCGAACAATGCCGCCTACATCGCCGGCAATCGCACGCTCGAAGGCGGCGCCGGTGGGCTGCGCACGCGCGTCAAGCTGCTGGGCGATATCGTCAATTCGTCGCCCGCTTACGACGCGAGCACCCAGACGATCTATGTCGGTGCCAACGACGGCATGTTGCACGCCATCAACGCGAGCAACGGCCAAGAGCGATTCGCCTACGTGCCGGGTGGCATCAACCTGTCCTATCTGGCCATGCTGAGCGACCCTGCTTATGAGCACCATTACTTCGTGGATGGCCCGATCACCTTGTCCACGCGTACGCATTCACCGACGGGAACCCAGCTCGTCGGGGCCTTGGGGCGTGGCGGCAAGGGTATCTATTCGCTGGACGTCAGCAGCCCGGGCAGTTTCAACGCCGCCGCGGTCAAGTGGGAGCGATACGAGACGCCGGGGAGCAACATGGGCCTGGTCGTGGGCCAGCCGCTGATCGCCAACCTCAACAATGGCGACGTGGGCGTGATCGTGCCCAATGGCATCAACAGTGCGGGCGATCGTGCCGCCTTGCTGGTGTACCGCCTGAGCGACGGAGCCCTGCTTGCGGAGATAAACACCGGCGTAGGCAGTGCCGCGGCGCCGAACGGCATGTTTTCCGCGACCGTCCGCGACATCGATGGCAATGGCACCGCGGACTATGTCTATGCCGGGGACATGCAGGGCAACCTGTGGCGCTTCGATCTGCGCGCATCGTCCACGACGACGTGGACCAATGCCAGTAGCCGTGTGGCCATGTATACAGCGGTCAATGATGCAGGGCAGCGCCAGCCGATCACCGCTGCGCCCACCGTGGTCCGGAATCCCGCCACCTTCGAACTGTGGGTCTTCTTTGGCACGGGTCGGTTCATCAACGAAGACGACGTGATCAGCCTGCAGGTCCAAAGCCTGTATGGCATCAAGGACAGCGCCACCGCAGTGGCGGGCCGCACTGCGCTGCAGCGCCGTACCATCGCGACGGCGAGCGGCAATTCGCGTGCCTTCGAGCCTAATACGCCGCTGCCGGCGGGCAGGTTGGGGTGGTACATCGATCTTGTCGATCCGCCGTATCCGCCGGGGACTGCACGAGGCGAGCGGGTATTTGCCGATCCGCAGGTCGTCGCGGGGGCCCTGATCGTGTCCAGCTCGACCCCGAGTCGGGATCCATGCAGGCCGGGCGGCACCGGCTATCTGAACGCCTTGGACGCCTTTACCGGGACCAGTTTGACCACCTCGCTGTTCGATCTGGACGGTGATGGCATTTTCGATGACGAGACGATCACCGATGCCAGCGGGAATCCGATACCGATTGGTTCGGTGGCGCTGGACGGAATGGGTACGCAGGGCGCTATTTTCACTGGCGGCGGCGGGAGCCCGGGCGGCGGCGGGGGTGGCGGAGGAGGTCTCATCTGCGTCAGCATCTCCGACGCCTCAGTTGAGTGCGAACGCATCCGCGAACTGCGCCGTGTCGGCCGAGTATCGTGGCGCGAAATCATCAGGGACTAGGTAGCCAGACATGCACACGATATTCCGCCGCATTCGCCGCCCCGTATCGCTCGCCACCCGCGATGCGGCAGGCTTCACACTGATCGAGCTCCTGATCACGATCGCGATCGTGGCCATTCTCGCCACGATCGCTTACTCGACTTACCAGGATTTCATCGTCCGGAGCCGCCGTGCGGCTGGCGCCGCGTGCCTGCAGGAGCGGGCGCAGTTCATGGAAAGGTTCTACACGACGAATCTCGCCTATGTCTCGGCAGCGGGTGTCGCCGCACCGATTGCGCAGTGCGATGCCGAGATTTCCCCGCACTACCAGATCCAGTATCAGGTGACGCCCACAGCGGCAGCCCCGCGGGTTTACACCTTGCGTGCGGTTCCCCAGGCTGGCCAAGCCACTCGGGATACGGCTTGCGGCACGCTCACGATCACGCAGGCCGGCGTTCGAGGCAGAACGGGCGCGGCACCGGTAACCGATTGCTGGTGATTCCGGACGGACGTCGGGGACGGCGCCAAAGAGGCGCCGTCGGTCCCATTGCGATCGTTAATCGGCTGGAACATCGCGTGGGCCAATAAAAAAGCCTGCGATCGCTCGCAGGCTCTGAATCTTGGCGCCCGAAGTTGGACTCGAACCAACGACCCCCTGATTAACAGTCAAGTGCTCTAACCGGCTGAGCTATTCGGGCGGGGCGCGTATTGTAGCGGTGGGTTCCCCGCCACGGCAAGTCATCCGGGATGGACGCGGTAGGCGCTTTCCCTTCGGGCTGGAGCTGGCCCGCAAAACCTTGAATTCAAAGCCCGGCCGAGGTTTCGCCGCACGGTTCTGAATCGCTGGGTCGAGCCGTGCGGACGCGGCCGGCATTGTTGATGACCACCAGGCCGCTGACCTCCCCGTCGTAGCAGACCCGCAGCGTCAGGTTGCTGCCTGAACTGTAGCCCGTCGGGAGGTAACGCAGTTGACGCCGCCCGGCCGTGGACAGGATGCGAAGGTGGGGACTGCGTGGCGCGCTGTCATTGCGGTAGATGTCTATGGCTTCGTCGGGCTGGCGGTTGCCGTCAGGGTCGCGGAACGTCAACCAATGGTCGCTCCAGTCACTGTCCTCGCGGCACAGCCCATCGCCGCCGCTGGGGCAAATGACGACAGGGACGTTGTGTGTGATCGCCGTGATACGCGCGGACGCGAAGTGGGAGGTTAGCAGGTGCAACGTGGCATCGACACGGCTTCGCCGCGAAAGCGCATGGAATGATGGAATCGCGAGCGCGGTCAGGATGGCGACGACCGCCAGGGCGACGGTAATCTCGATCAGGGTAATGCCGCGCGCGCGGGCAGGGCGGAAGTACGGACTCCTTGGAACCGTTGACGCTGGCATCCTTGCCATGACGTATGTCCTTGATTCAATCGGCGGCTCCAGCCTGGTCTGGCCGCCAGCGCCGCGCCATCAGGTCAGCTCCTGTCCGCGTGTAGGGATTCACCGGCAAAGCCGTCACGTCACCGCCGCTATACTCTCCAGTCGACTTCCTGGCGACCTGAAATGACCGATCGTTTCCAGCTTGTTTCGCCCTATTCCCCGGCAGGCGACCAGCCCCAGGCCATCGAGAAGCTGGTGGAGAACTTCGAGGCCGGCGTGGCGAAGCAGACGCTGCTGGGCGTGACGGGTTCGGGCAAGACCTACACGGTGGCCAATGTCGTGCAGCGCATCCAGAAGCCGACTTTGGTGATGGCGCCCAACAAGACGCTGGCGGCGCAGCTCTACGGCGAATTCAAGGCTTTCTTCCCGCACAACGCCGTCGAGTATTTCGTCAGCTATTACGATTATTACCAGCCCGAGGCCTACGTGCCGTCGAGCGACACCTTCATCGAGAAGGACAGCTCGATCAACGAGCACATCGAGCAGATGCGGCTGGCCGCCACCAAGACGTTGCTGTCGCGTCCGGACGCCCTCGTGGTCGCGACGGTATCCGCGATCTACGGCCTGGGTGCGCCGGAAGACTACCTGTCGCTGAGACTCATCCTGTCGCTGGGCGAGCGCATCGACCAGCGCGACCTGATCCGCCACCTGACCCAGCTCCAGTACAGCCGCAACGAGTACGAACTGCAGCGCGGCACCTTCCGCGTCCGCGGCGAGATCATCGACGTGCATCCGGCCGAAAGCGATGCGGAAGCCCTGCGCATCGAGCTGTTCGATGGCGAAGTCGAGGGGTTGAGCCTGTTCGATCCGCTTACCGGCGAGTCGCTGCGCAAGCTGCAGCGCTACACGGTTTATCCGAAGACCCACTACGCCACGACGCGGGAGCGCGTGCTGTCCGCCATCGACACCATCAAGGTCGAGCTGAAGGACAGGCTGGAGCAGCTGTACGCACAGAACAAGCTGGTGGAGGCGCAGCGCCTGGCGCAGCGCACCCAGTTCGACGTGGAAATGATGGCGGAAGTGGGCTTCTGCTCGGGGATCGAGAACTACTCGCGCCATCTGACCGGCAAGGCGCCCGGCGAGCCGCCGCCGACCCTGTTCGACTACCTGCCCGCCGACGCGCTGCTGGTCATCGACGAATCCCACGTGACCATTCCGCAGATCGGGGCCATGTACAAGGGTGATCGCTCGCGCAAGGAAACGCTGGTGGAATTCGGCTTCCGGCTGCCCTCGGCGCTGGACAACCGGCCGTTGCGCTTCGAGGAATGGGAAGCGCGTTCGCCACGCAGCATCTACGTGTCCGCGACGCCAGGGCCGTACGAACTGCGCGAATCGGGAGAAGAGATCGTGGAGCTGGTGGTGCGGCCCACCGGCCTGATCGATCCGGAGGTGGAGATCCGTCCGGTCGGCACTCAGGTCGACGACCTCCTGTCCGAAATCAATCTGAGGGTCTCTTGGGGCGATCGCGTGCTGGTGACCACGCTCACCAAGCGTATGGCCGAGAACCTCACCGAGTATCTGGGCGAGCACGGCATCAAGGTCCGTTACCTGCATTCGGACGTGGACACCGTCGAGCGCGTGGAGATCATCCGTGACCTCCGTCTGGGCAAGTTCGATGTGCTGGTGGGCATCAATCTGCTGCGTGAAGGCCTGGACATGCCCGAGGTGTCGCTGGTGGCGATCCTGGACGCCGACAAGGAGGGCTTCCTGCGTTCGACCGGATCGCTGATCCAGACCATCGGCCGTGCCGCGCGCAACCTGCGTGGCAAGGCGATCCTGTACGCGGACCGCATCACCCGCTCGATGCAGGCGGCGATGGATGAAACCAGCCGTCGACGCGAGAAGCAGGTGGAGTACAACGCGGCCCATGGCATCACGCCCAAGTCCGTCGCCCGGCCGATCGTGGATATCCTGGAAGGCGCGCGCAGCGAGGCGGCCAGCGAAGGCAAGGGTGGCCGGGGCAAGGCGCGCCGTGTGGCCGAGGAACCGGCCGAGTACGGGGTGATGGATCCGGCGAAAGCAGTGGCCCGGATCAAGACGCTGGAGCAGCAGATGTACCAGCACGCCCGCGACCTGGAATTCGAGGATGCCGCGCGCTTGCGCGACCAGATTCAGCGCCTGAAGGAGGCCAGCCTGGGCGGCTGAGACCTCGGGCGCGGCCCCCCGGTTGTCGGCGACCCCGCTTCCGGGCTAGAATTCGCGCCCCTGCAAAGGGCAGACCGGGCGGTTAGCTCAGCGGTAGAGCACTACCTTGACATGGTAGGGGTCACAGGTTCGAACCCTGTACCGCCCACCACGCTTCCAGAGCGTGGATTCCGGTGATCCGGGCCTTCCCTTCGCGCCATCCGCATTCACGAGGTGGCCCGCGGAAACGCCGGCCGAGCGTGCGACATGAGCACTACCACCGCCTGAACCTGGTACTGCCCGAGGCACTGCATTCGTAGGCGCCCTCGCGGCGCTTTTTTCATGTCCGTATCCCTGCCTGGCGGCTTCGAGCGCCGGCGCCCTCCCAGATCGAGTCCGCACCCGATGATCAGCATCACGCTCCCCGACGGCAGCCGCCGCGAGTTCGAGAACCCAGTTTCCGTCATGCAGGTGGCGCAGTCCATCGGCGCGGGCCTGGCCAAGGCCACCGTGGCCGGCGCCGTCGATGGCGTGCTGGTCGATGCCAGCGACGTCATCGACCATGACGCCGCGCTGCGCATCATCACGCCGAAGGACGAGGAGGGCGTGGAGATCATCCGTCACTCGTGCGCCCACCTGGTCGGCCACGCGGTCAAGCAGCTGTACCCGGACGTGAAGATGGTCATCGGCCCGGTCATCGCCGAGGGCTTCTACTACGACATCTACAGCGAGCGCCCGTTCACGCCGGAAGACCTGGCGGCGGTCGAGCAGCGCATGCAGGAACTGATCGCGCAGGACTACGACGTCATCAAGAAGGTGACGCCGCGCGCCGAAGTGATCGACGTCTTCAAGGCCCGCGGCGAGGAGTACAAGCTGCGCCTGATCGAGGACATGGGCCCGGAAGTGACGGCCATGGGCCTGTACTACCATCAGGAATACGTGGACATGTGCCGCGGCCCGCACGTGCCGAATACGCGCTTCCTGAAGGCGTTCAAGCTGACCCGCATCTCCGGCGCCTACTGGCGCGGCGACGCCAAGAACGAGCAGCTGCAGCGCATCTACGGCACGGCCTGGGCCGACAAGAAGCAGCTGGAGGCCTACATCCAGCGCGTCGAGGAAGCCGAGAAGCGCGACCACCGCAAGATCGGCAAGCAGCAGGAGCTGTTCCATCTGCAGGAAGAGGCGCCGGGCCTGGTGTTCTGGCACCCGAAGGGCTGGGCCATCTGGCAGGTGGTCGAGCAGTACATGCGCAAGGTCTACCGCGACAGCGGCTACCAGGAAGTGCGCTGCCCGCAGATCCTCGACGTCGCCCTGTGGAAGAAGTCGGGCCACTGGGACAACTACAAGGAAAACATGTTCTTCAGCGAGTCGGAGAACCGCACCTACGCGGTCAAGCCGATGAACTGCCCGGGCCATGTGCAGGTGTTCAACCAGGGCCTGCACAGCTACCGAGACCTGCCGATCCGCTACGGCGAGTTTGGCGCCTGCCACCGAAACGAGCCGTCCGGCGCGCTGCACGGCATCCTGCGCGTACGCGGTTTCACCCAGGACGACGGACACATCTTCTGCACCGAGGACCAGATCGAGGCCGAAGTCACGGCGTTCCACCAGCAGGCGCTGAAGGTATACGCGGACTTCGGTTTCGAGGACATCCAGATCAAGATCGCCCTGCGGCCGGAGTCGCGCCTGGGCGACGACGCCACCTGGGACAAGGCCGAGGCCGCCCTGCGCGCCGCCCTGCGCAGCTGCGGGGTGGAGTGGCAGGAGCTGCCGGGCGAGGGCGCCTTCTATGGGCCGAAGATCGAGTACCACCTGAAGGACGCCATCGGGCGGACCTGGCAGCTGGGCACGATGCAGGTGGACTTCATGATGCCGGGCCGCCTGGGTGCCGAATACGTGGACGAAAACAGCCAGCGCCAGCAGCCGGTCATGCTGCACCGGGCCATCGTGGGCTCGATGGAGCGGTTCATCGGCATCCTGATCGAGCACCATGCTGGTGCATTCCCGTCCTGGCTGGCCCCCCAGCAGGCCGTCGTGATGAACATCACCGACGCCCAGGCCGATTACGTGGCCGAGGTCCGGAAAACCCTTGCAAATCAAGGCTTCCGGGTAGCGGCCGATTTGCGGAACGAGAAGATCGGCTATAAGATTCGCGAGCACACGCTGCAGCGGGTGCCATACCTGCTGGTGGTCGGAGACCGCGAGAAGGAAAATGGCGCCATCGCCGTGCGTACGCGTTCGGGAGAAGATCTCGGCAGCATGTCCGTTGCCGCCTTCGCCGAACGTTTGCGGAACGAGCACGCCGCGCAATAATTGGTTCCGGTCCCTCGAGGACCGGCGCACTCATCCCTGGAGACTGCAACATCAGCATCCCTGACAACAAGCAAAACCGCAAAAACCACGAGATCCGCGTGCCGCGGGTGCGCGTGATCGGTTCCGATGGCGAGATGATCGGCGTGCTCACGCGCGACGAAGCCCTGGCCAAGGCGGAGGACGAAGGCTTGGATCTGGTCGAGATCCAGCCCAACGCCGAACCGCCCGTCTGCAAGATCATGGACTTCGGCAAGTTCAAGTTCGAAGCGCAGAAGAAGGCCAACGAGGCCAAGAAGAAGCAGAAGCAGGTCGAGATCAAGGAACTGAAGTTCCGCCCCGTCACCGACGAGGGCGACTACCAGATCAAGATGCGCAACATCCGCCGCTTCCTGGAAGAGGGCGACAAGGTCAAGGTCAACATCCGCTTCCGTGGCCGCGAAATGAGCCACCAGGAGCTGGGTCGCGAGATGGCTGCGCGCATCGAGGCCGAGCTGGGCGACGAGATCGTCATCGAGTCGCGTCCGCGCCTGGAAGGCCGCCAGATGGTCATGATGATCGCGCCGAAGAAGAAGTGATCCCGGCCGCCTTTGGCGCAGGATCCGCGGGAGGGCGCCGAGAGGCGCCCTTGCTGTTTCCGGCAACCGCCATCAGCGGGCTAAGTGGCCGGATTTGCAAGAAAAAACGGCAACGGGCATAATACGCGGCCCGGTACGCCGGGAGGCTGCTCGCAGCCGATGGACCCGTTGGGGGTTCCTCTTCGGAATCAACGACTTACAAGCCGATATGGGCATGGATGGAAAGAGTGGCCTTTCAATCTTCGCGGCAAAGCCGCAAAGCATTGAAAGGACGCCGCCCGGATCAGTGACATAAACCCGTCAAGGACATAGCAATGCCCAAGATCAAGACCCACCGGGCGGCGGCGAAGCGTTTTCGCAAGACCGCATCCGGCAAGTTCAAGGCTGGCCACGCCAACCGTAGCCACATCCTCACCAAGAAAGCGACCAAGCGTAAGCGCGGCCTGCGTGCGACGAATATCATTCGCGCCGAGGACAGCGGCCGTTTGAACCGCATGCTTCCCTACCTCTGAGGACTGAGACATGGCACGAGTTAAGCGTGGCGTGATGGCGCGTCGCCGTCACAAGAAAGTCCTCAACCTGGCGAAGGGCTACTACAACGCCCGCCGCAAGGTGTTCCGCGTCGCCAAGCAGGCGGTCATCAAGGCGCAGCAGTACGCCTACATCGGCCGCAAGCAGAAGAAGCGCAACTTCCGTTCGCTGTGGATCACCCGCATCAATGCGGCGGCCCGCATCAATGGCCTGAGCTACAGCCGCTTCATGAACGGCCTGCTGAAGGCTGGCATCACCCTGGACCGCAAGGTGCTGGCGGACATCGCCGTGCACGACGCGGCCGGTTTTGCGGCCCTGGCTGAAAAGGCGAAGGGCGCACTCGCGGCGTAAGCCGCGTCTCCACCGTAAAGCACCCCGGCAGTCCATCGCCGGGAACACGTGGGGAAGGGCGCGAGTCCTTCCCCATTGTTTTTTGCGGCGCCGGCGCGGGCCGCGGCAATCAGGATCTTCCATGAGCGAAATCGAGGCCCTGTCCACGCAAGCCCTGTCCGACATCGCAGCGGCGCAGTCGCCGGATGCCGTTGAACAGCTGCGTGTCGCCCTCCTCGGCAAGAGCGGCAGCGTCACCACGCAGCTGAAGCAGTTGGGTGCGCTGCCCGCCGACCAGCGCAAGGCGGCCGGCGAGGCGATCAATCGCGCACGCGATGCCATCGGCGACGCGCTGTCTGCCCGCAAGTCGGTCCTGGAAGATGCCGCGCTCGACGCGCGCCTGGCGCATGAAACCATCGACGTCACGCTGCCGGGTCGCCATGGCGCACGCGGCGGCCTGCATCCGATCAGCCGCACCCTGGAACGCATCGCCGACATCTTCGGCCGCCTGGGTTACGAACTGGCAGACGGCCCCGAGATCGAAGACGACTGGCACAACTTCGAGGCGCTGAACTTCCCGCCGCACCATCCGGCGCGCGCCATGCACGACACGTTCTACTTCGGCGACGGCCGCCTGCTGCGCACGCATACCTCGGGCGTGCAGGTGCGCTACATGGATGCCCATCAGCCGCCGCTGCGCATGATCGCGGCGGGCAAGGTCTACCGTAGCGACAGCGACCAGACGCATTCGCCGATGTTCCACCAGGTCGAAGGCCTGCTGGTGGACGAGCATTCCACGTTCGCCGATCTCAAGGGCACGCTGGCCGAGTTCGTGCGCGCCTTCTTCGAGCGCGACTTCGAGATGCGCTTCCGCCCGAGCTACTTCCCGTTCGTCGAGCCAGGCGCGGAAGTCGACATCGCCTGGCAGCAGCCGGACGGCAGTACGCGCTGGCTGGAAGTGCTGGGCTGCGGCATGGTGCACCCGAACGTGTTGCGCAACTGCGGCATCGATCCGGAACGCTACACCGGCTTTGCCTTCGGCCTGGGCGTGGAGCGCTTCGCGATGCTGCGCTACGGCGTCAACGACCTGCGCGCGTTCTTCGAGAACGATGTGCGGTTCCTGCGCCAGTTCGCGTAACCGTTCGCGCCGCTGCGGTTCCGGCAACCTCGACACCTGACACACGATGACGGCGGGCCATGGCCCGCCCTACGGATCACGAACGATGAAGTTCTCTGAAAACTGGTTGCGCAGCCACGTCCCCACCCAGGCCACCCGCGATGAGTTGGCGGCTACGCTGACCGCGATCGGCCTGGAAGTCGAAGACGTCACCGCGTTGGGCGATGGCCTGGCGAACGTGGTGGTCGCCCGCATCGTCGAATGCGCCAAGCACCCCGAAGCCGATCGTCTGCAGGTCTGCCAGGTGGATGCCGGGCAGGGCGGGCTGCTGCAGATCGTCTGCGGTGCGCCGAATGCACGCCCGGGCCTGCTGGCGCCGCTGGCGATGGTGGGCGCGAACGTGGGCGGCATCGCGATCAAGGCAGCCAAACTGCGCGGCGTGGAGTCGAACGGCATGCTGTGCTCGGCCAAGGAGCTCGGCATCGACGCCGATGCGTCCGGCCTGCTCGAACTGCCTGCCGATGCGCCGGTGGGCCTGGCGGTCGCCGAGTACCTCGGCCTGCCCGATGCCAGCATCGAGATCAAGCTGACGCCGAACCGCGCCGACTGCTTCAGCGTGCGCGGCATCGCCTATGACGTCGCGGCGTCGCTCGGCAGCGAAGTGAAGGCGCTGGACGCCGCGCCCGTGCCGGCGCAGAGCCCGAAGACCCTGGAGATCGCGCTGGAGGCCGGCGCGAAGGTGCCGCGCTTCGCCGGCCGTGTCATCGAGGGCGTCAACGCGCAGGCGGCGACGCCCGTCTGGATGGCCGAACGCTTGCGTCGCAGCGGCGTGCGCCCGATCAGCTTCCTCGTGGACGTCACCCAGTACGTGATGCTCGAACTCGGACAGCCGATGCACGCGTTCGATCGCGACACGCTGACCGCGCCGGTCGTCGTGCGTCCGGCGCGCGCGGGCGAGCAGGCCGCGCTGCTGGACGGCCGCACCGTCGCGCTGGACGAGGACTTCCTCGTGGTATCCGACAGCCGCGAGGGGCGCGCCTCGCGCGCCGTCGCGCTGGGCGGCATCATGGGCGGCCTCGACACCCGTGTGACCGACGCGACGACGAACGTCTTCCTCGAAGCCGCGCACTGGATCCCGTCGGCCATCATCGGCCGCAGCCGCAAGCTGGGCCTGCACACCGATGCCGGCCATCGTTTCGAGCGCGGCGTCGATCCCGAACTGCCGCGCCTGGCCGTCGAATACGCGACCCGCCTGATCCTTGATGTCGCCGGCGGTACGCCCGGCCCGACGACGGTGGTCGAGCATGCCGAGCACCTCCCGGCACCGACCGCGATCCGCCTGCGTCGCGCGCGCATCGCCCGCGTGCTGGGCGTGGAGATCGCGGATGCCGAGATCGAACGCATCCTGCGTGCGTTGGGCCTGCAGGCGGCAGCGGTGGCCGAGGGCTGGAGCGTGGTGGCGCCGACGCGCCGCTTCGACATCGCGATCGAAGAAGACCTGATCGAAGAGCTCGCCCGCATCCACGGCTACGACCGCGTGCCCACTACGCTGCCCGGTGGCGCGACCCGCATCGCCTCGCCCAGCGAGACGCGCGTGGAGGCAGGCGTCGTGCGTCGCCAACTGGCCGCACGCGATTACTTGGAAACCGTGAACTTCGCCTTCGTCGATGCGCAGTGGCTGGCGCACTGGCAGATGGCGGAGGGCGCCGTGCCGCTGGCGAACCCGCTCAGCGCCGAACTGGCCGTGATGCGGACGGCACTGCTGCCCGGCGTCGTGGCCACCCTGCAACGCAATGCTGCCCGCCAGGCCGGTCGCGTCCGTCTGTTTGAGATCGGCAACGTGTTCGCGGCCGTGGCCGGCGACGCCCCGCGCGAGACCGTCCGCCTTGCGGCTGCGGTCGTCGGCGATGCCAGCGCCGAACAGTGGGGCCAGCCGGCCCGCAAGGTGGATTTCCATGATCTGAAGGGCGACCTGGAAAGCGTCGCCGCCTTGTCCGGCGCCGTCCTGGAATACCGGCCTTCCCGCGCGCCTCACGGGCACCCGGGCCGTTCGGCCGACGTATACCGCGATGGAGAGCAGATCGGCTGGATCGGCCAACTGCATCCGCGCCTGCAGCGCGCCCTCGACCTCGACACCGAGGTGGTGGCGTTCGAACTGGACCTGGCGCCGCTCAGCGCCCGCGCGCTGTCGCGCGCCGGCGAGCTGTCCCGGTATCCGTCCGTCCGCCGGGACCTCGCGTTCGTCGTCGCCGACGCGGTGCCGTGGGCGGCCATCGCGTCCACCGTGCGCACCGCCGCGGGCCCGCTGCTGCGGGACATCCTCCTGTTCGACCGGTACGTCGGGCAGGGGGTCGAATCGGGTCAAAAGAGTCTCGCTATGGGCTTGATTTTGCAGGACAACTCACGCACTCTGACCGACCGCGACGTGGAGCAGGTAGTGGCCGCGGTGGTGGCCGCGATCGGCGAGGCGCATGGCGCCCGGATCCGCGGATGAACGGTTGGAAGGCAGTGGCAAGGCCGGCGACGGCCGCAACGGGGAAGCAGTAATCCATGGCGTTGACGAAGGCGGAGATGGCCGAGCGTCTCTTTGACGAGGTCGGTCTGAACAAGCGCGAGGCGAAGGAATTCGTCGACGCCTACTTCGACGTCCTGCGCGAGGCCCTGGAGCAGGGCCGCCAGGTGAAGCTGTCGGGTTTCGGCAACTTCGACCTGCGCCGCAAGAACCAGCGCCCCGGCCGCAACCCGAAGACCGGCGAGGAAATCCCGATCTCGGCCCGGACCGTCGTGACGTTCCGGCCGGGCCAGAAACTCAAGGAGCGGGTGGAAACGTATGCTGGATCCGGGCAGTAACCGCGAGCTTCCGCCGATCCCGGCGAAGCGCTACTTCACCATCGGTGAGGTCAGCGAACTCTGCGACGTGAAGCCGCACGTGCTGCGTTACTGGGAGACCGAGTTCCCCAGCCTGGAACCGGCCAAGCGCCGTGGCAACCGCCGCTACTACCAGCGCCACGACGTGCTGATGGTGCGCCAGATCCGCAGCCTGCTATACGAACAGGGGTACACCATCGGCGGCGCCCGACTGCGCCTGGAAGGCGATGGTGCGAAGCAGGAAGCCGCGCTGAGCCACCAGATCGTGCGCCAGGTGCGCATGGAGCTGGAAGAAATCCTGCAACTGTTGCGCCGCTGAGCGCGTCGCCCGCGCCTAGGAATGGGCGCGCCAATGCCGGTATAATCGACCGCCGCCTCACGGCGGACCCATCCGGGGTATAGCGCAGCCTGGTAGCGCACTTGTCTGGGGGACAAGTGGTCGTCGGTTCAAATCCGGCTACCCCGACCAATTCGCGGCATCTGTCGCACGAAAGCCCGCCTCGCGGGCTTTTTTGTTTCTTTCACGCGACAAATGCAAAGGCGCTGGTTAGGATCGCGCCATGCCGACACGCGCCGACGACCTTATCCAGACGATGCAGCTGATGCCGCACCCGGAAGGGGGCTATTTCCGCCGCATCTACGAATCGGCCAAGCGCACCGAGGTGAACGGCATCGAGCGGCCCACGCTCACGGCGATCAAGTTCCTGCTGCCGGCGGGGGTGACCAGCCGTTGGCACCGCGTCGACGCCACCGAGGTCTGGGACTGGAGCGAAGGCGCGGCGATGGAACTGTCGCTGTTCGATCCCGAGCAACGCACGCTGACCCGGGTCCAGCTCGACACGTCGGCCCGCGGCGGGCAGTCCAACCAGGTCGTGCCCGCGGGCATCTGGCAGAGCGCCCGTTCGCTGGGCGACTACACGCTGGTCGACTGCTCGGTTTCGCCGGGTTTTTCCTGGAAGGGGTTCGAGCTGATGCAGGCCGGCAGCGAAGTCGCCCGCCACCTGCTCGATGCGGGCGGCCGGGTCGCCTGAACGAATCCCCCAGGCGCGTTGTACCGACGCACCTCACATGCAATATCCACGGGCACACTCTCGGCTTCTTCCGCAGGGAGTCGCCTGGATGCGTGTGCCGCTTTACGGAATGTTGTGCCTGTCGCTGCTGATCGTGCATCACGCCGGCGCCCAGGAAGCCGCACCGCTGCCGGAGACGGCGGTCGTAGCGGACGAAGAAGGTGTGATCGAAATGGACGCCGTGGTCGTCGCCGGCGTGCAGCCCGGCCCCGGCCTGTGGAAGGTGCGCCATGGCGACCACCTGATGTACGTCCTGGGCACGCAGTCGCCGCTGCCAAAGAACATGACGTGGCGATCCGACGAAGTCACCCAGGCGCTGCAACTGGCGGATGAAGTGCTGGGCTCGCCCGGCATTACCGTCAATGCGGACGTCGGCTTCTTCCGCGGGCTGACCATGCTGCCGTCGGCCCTGAAAGCCGCGAAGAACCCGGATGGGGAGAAGCTCGAAGACGTACTGCCTGCCGATCTTTATGCGCGTTGGTCGGTGCTCAAGCAGCGCTACCTCGGGCGCGACGGTGGCATCGAGAAGAAGCGGCCGTTGATCGCGGTGTACGAGCTCTACGGCAAGGCGCTCTCCAAGAGCGGATTGCAGGGTGCCGGGAGCGTGATCAACCCTGTGGTCGACGATGTGCTGAAGGCGCGCGGGATGAAGCGCACGCCCACACAGCTCAAGATCATGCTCGACGATCCGCGTGGCGCCCTGGCCGATTTCCGCAAGGAAGGATTGAAGCCGCAGGATCTGGAGTGCTTCCGCAAGACACTGGACCTGATCGAGAACGAGCTGCCGCAATCCACCGCCAGCGCGCGTGCGTGGGCGGTAGGCGACTGGGCGGCGATCCGCAACACCGCGCGCGCCGACGAGCGCGCCGCCTGCAGCTCGGCATGGTTCGATACCGACACGGCGCGCAAGCACGGCGTGCGCGACATCGAGGCCCGCGTACGCGCGCAGTGGCTGGATATCGCGGAGGCTTCCCTGCGCAAGAACCGCATCACCTTCGCCACGATATCCGTCTGGGACCTCGTCAGGCCCGACGGCTACCTGGCGGCACTGCAGGCCAAGGGGTACGAGGTGGAAGCGCCGGAGTGATCCGGCGCGCAGGTCAGCCTGCGGCGGTCTTCGGCGGCTGCGCCGGCGCGAGCTGCGGCCAGCGCTTGAGCACGCTGGCGCGGATCCCGGCGGCGTCGATACCGGCTTCGGCCAGCAGGTCCTCGCGGCTGGCGTGGTGCTGGAACTCGTCCGGCAAGCCCAGGTGCAACACGGGCAGCGAAAGGCTTTCGGCGTTGAGCAGCTCGGCGACGCCTGAGCCCGCACCGCCCATCACCACGTTGTCCTCGACGGTGACGAAGCCCTGGTGGGTCTTCGCGAGGTCCAGCACCAGACCTCGATCCAGCGGCTTCACGAAGCGCATGTTCACCACGGTCAGGCCCAGCTCGCGGCCGACCTGCTCGGCAGCGGCGACGGTCGAACCGAAGGCCAGGAGTGCGACGCGGCTGCCCTGCGCACGCACGTCGGCCTTGCCGATCGGCAGCGTGTCGAGGTTCTGTTCGAGCGGCACGCCGGGGCCGGTGCCGCGCGGGTAGCGCACGGCGGCCGGACCGTTGAAGTGATAGCCCGTGCTCAGCATCTGCCGGCATTCGTTCTCGTCGGCCGGCGCCATCACCACCATGTGCGGCACGCAGCGCAGGTAGCTCAGGTCCAGGTTGCCGGCATGCGTGGCGCCGTCGGGGCCGACCACGCCGCCGCGATCGATGGCGAACAGCACGTCCAGTTGCTGGATCGCGACGTCGTGCACCAGCTGGTCGTAACCGCGCTGCAGGAAGGTCGAGTAGATGGCCACCACTGGCTTGCTGCCCTCGCAGGCCATGCCCGCAGCCAGCGTCACCGCATGCTGTTCGGCGATGGCGACATCGAAGTAGCGGTCCGCATATTCCTTGCTGAAGCGCACGAGGCCCGAGCCCTCGCGCATCGCCGGGGTGATGCCCAGCAGCTTCGGTTCGGCGGCGGCCATGTCGCACAGCCAGTCGCTGAAGATGTCGGTGTAGGTGGGCTTCTTCGCGCCGCCCTTGCTGACCAGACCCTTCTCGGGATCGAACGGACCGACCGCGTGATAGCCGATCTGGTCGCCTTCGGCGAGTTCGTAGCCCTTGCCCTTTGTGGTCAGGATATGGAGCAGCTGCGGGCCCTTCAGTGTCTTCAACGTCTTCAGTGCGCCGACCAGCGCCTCGACATCGTGCCCGTCGATCGGCCCGGTGTAGTGGAAGCCCATCTGTTCGAACAGCGTGGACGGCACGAACATGCCCTTCCAGTGCTCTTCCCAGCGGCGCATGAAGCGGGCCGGTGGTTTCTTCTTGTCGCCCAGCAGTTTCTTGCCGCCCTCGCGCAACGCGTTGAGCGTGCGGCTGCTGCTCAGCCGGCCCAGCATCTTGGTCAGACCGCCGACGTTCTCGGAGATCGACATCTGGTTGTCGTTGAGGATCACCAGCAGGTTCGGCTCGGGCTCCATGCCGCCGGCATGGTTGAGCGCCTCGAAGGCCATGCCGGCCGTCATCGCGCCATCGCCGATCACCGCGACCACCTTGCGGTCGTCGCCCTGCTGGGCCAACGCGATGGCCATGCCCAGCGCGGCGGAGATCGAGGTGGACGAGTGCCCAACGCCGAACGTGTCGTACTCGCTTTCCTCTCGCTTCGGGAACGGCGCGACGCCGTCCTTCTGCTTGACCGTGTGAATGGTCTCGCGGCGGCCGGTGAGGATCTTGTGCGGATAGCACTGGTGGCCGACGTCCCACACGAGCCGGTCGTGCGGGGTCTCGAACAGGTAGTGCAGCGCCACGGTGAGCTCGATGACGCCGAGGCCGGCGCCGAAGTGGCCGCCGCTGCGGCCGACCGATTCGATCAGATAGCCGCGCAGTTCCTCGGCGATGGCGGGCAGTTCGGATTCGTCGAACTGGCGCAGGTCGGCCGGTATCTGGATCCGGGACAGGCGGGGGTAGCGGGCGGCGTCGATCATCGGGCTTGGATTGGTCTGGCCCGCTATTTTCCCCCTCTTGTGTGAAGCGGGGCAAGCAAAGGCGTGAAGCCGGCAGGGAGCCGGGCGCGCAGGTTCAGGAAACCGCGCAGGACCCTCGGCCGCGCTCGACGGCCCTCAAGGCCGGAATCACGCGGAAAGCTTGGACTTCTTCGGCAACTGGGCCTTCAGGAACGCCATCTGGTCGGCCAGGATGTTCCGGTTGGACAGGATCAGGTGCTCGATCCAGCTCGGCCGGTAGGGCACGGCCAGCAGGGGCATGTGGGCCTGTTGCGGCGTGCGGTTGCTCTTGCGCGAGTTGCAGTGGAAGCAGGCCGTCACCACGTTCTCCCACACGTCCCTGCCGCCCTTGGACAAGGGCAGCACGTGGTCGCGGGTGAGGTGGGGGCGCGAGAACTCGTGGCCGCAATACAGGCACAGATGCGCGTCACGCGCGAACAGCGCCGTATTGGTCAGCGTGGGGGTGGGCGAGAGCGCGTGCGCCCGCGCGTGGCCGCGGGAGGCCACGATGGGATGCAGCTCGATCAGGCTTTGCTCGCCCGTCAACCGGCTCACGCCGCCATGCACGTGCAGGCAGGGTTCGCCGAGCGTCCAGGCCACCGCACCACGCGCATACAGGCAGGTGGCATCCTGCCAGTTGATCCAGTCGAGCACGCGGCCATGCGCGTCGAGCGACAGCAGGCGGAGGGCGGCGGGGTGGGGACGCGGAGACGACGGGGGCGGGGCCGGTGTTTGCGGGAAACCGGCCTGGACCAGGTGAAGCTGAGCTCTGTCTGCTTCCATGGAGAAGCAGGTTATACCCAAATGTTGACGAAATGTGTATAGCGCGCCGCTTTTCGTCGGCGGAGCGCGCGGTGTGCGCTCCGCCGGTATGGCCACATCAGTCGCCGAAACGCGCGTCGTCCATCGCCATTAGCGTGTCCGCGCCGGATTCGATGGCGGCCGCATGCGCCAGCGTGCGCGGCAGGATGCGCGCGAAATAGAACCGCGCCGTCTCGCGCTTGGCCTGCTTGAACGCCTCGCCGTGCGCCGAGGCATCGGCCGCGGCCACGCTGCGCCCCCACCAGTACGCGAGCACCACGTAGCCGGCGTAGAACAGGTAGTCGGTGCTGGCCGCGCCGATTTCCTCCGGATTCGCCGCCGCGCGCTCCAGCACTTTCTTCGTCAATCCGGCCCACTCGGCCGCCTTCTGCTGCAGCGGATCGATGAACTCGCGCAGCGTGGCGTCATCCTTGTGCTGCTGGGCGAACGCGTGGACGTCGGCGAGGAACAGCTTCAGGCCGGCCGCCTGCGTCGCGGCGGTCTTGCGACCCATCAGGTCGAGCGCCTGGATGCCGGTGGTGCCTTCGTAGAGGGTCGTGATGCGCGCGTCGCGCGCCAGCTGCTCCATCCCGTGTTCGTGGATGTAGCCGTGGCCGCCGAAGCACTGCAGCGCGTGGTACGTGTTCTCGATGCCCCATTCGGTCTGGCACGCCTTCGAGATCGGGGTGAGGAAGCTCACCAGCGTGTCCGCGCGCGCGCGCTCGGCCGGGTCTTCCGCATGGTTCGCCACGTCGATCAGGCTGCCCGCGTGCAGGGCGAGCAGGCGGCTGCCCTCGATCAGCGACTTGATCGTCAGCAGCATGCGCCGCACGTCCGGGTGGACGATGATCGGGTCCGCCGGCTTGTCGGGGAATTTCGGGCCGCTCAGCGAGCGCGTCTGCAGGCGCTCGCGCGCATAACGCAGTGCGTTCTGGTACGCACGCTCGCTCAGGCCGATGCCCTGCAGGCCCACGCCCAAGCGCGCGGTGTTCATCATGGTGAACATCGCCTGCAGGCCCTTGTGCGGCTGGCCCACCAGATAACCCTGCGCGCCATCGAAGTTCATCACGCACGTCACCGACGCCTTGATGCCCATCTTGTGTTCGATCGAGCCGCAGGACAGCGCATTGCGCTCCCCGAGGGTGCCGTCCTTCGCGACCTTGAACTTCGGCGTGACGAACAGCGAGATGCCTTTCGGGCCCGGGGGAGCATCCGGCAGTTTCGCCAGCACCAGGTGCACGATGTTGTCGGTCAGGTCGTGCTCGCCGGCGGTGATGAAGATCTTGGTGCCGGTGATCGCATAGCTTCCATCGGCGTTCGGCTCGGCCTTGGTCTTCAGCAGGCCCAGATCGGTGCCGCAGTGCGGTTCGGTCAGGCACATCGTGCCGGTCCAGCGGCCTTCGACCAGCGGCTTCAGGAACACCTCCTGCTGCCAGGCCTCGCCGTGGTGCTTCAGCGCTTCCACCGCGCCGTGCGACAGCAGCGGGAAGTTGCCCCAGGCGAGGTTGCTGGCGTTGACCAGTTCGTTGAGCGGCACGCCCATGGTGTGCGGCAGGCCCTGGCCGCCGAAGTCCGGCGAGGCGGTCAGGCCGGTCCAGCCGCCTTCGACGAACTGCGCGTAAGCGGCCTTGAAGCCCGGCGGCGTGGTCACCGCGCCGGTCGCCTTGTCGAGCGTGCTGCCGATCTCGTCGCCGACGCTGTTGAGCGGGGCGAGCACGGTCTCGGAGAAGCGCGCGGCTTCATCGAGCACCGCATCGAGGATGTCGCGCGTGGCCTCGGGGTAACCGAGGCGCTGGAAGAGCGGCTCGACGCCCAGCACGTCGTACAGGGCGAAGCGGATATCGGTGAGGGGGGCTTTGTAGGACGCGCTCATGCAGGATCTCGGGATGCGGGAAGGGAATGGTCGTGCGGCTCAGCGCAGCACGCCGTCCAGGCCGGGTACGGGATTGAGGGTGTTGCGGGTATCGACGTCGAAGGTGCGGACTTTCGCCTCTTCGGGCGTCGCGTCGGCCGTGCCCTTCAGCGTGTAGGGCAGGGCACGCCGACCCGCGAGCGCATCGGCGACGACGATGCGCGCGGCGCTGGGAGGATTGAAGGGCACGCTCACCACGTCCGCCGACTCGGGGCCGACCGACAGCGCCGGGGTGGCCTGCAGCGTGCCGGCCGCCTGGTCGCCGACCTGCACCTCGACCTTCACGGTGTCGAAGCGCATCGGGATGCTGCTGTAGTTCTGCAGGCGCAATTCGACGACCCATTGGCCGTCCGCCTTCACCGTGAGCTGCTGCACGCTGACGGCGGGGTCGGACACGCGCCGGATCTTGCCGCTGCCGCACCCGGCCAACACAACCGAGGCCAGTACCAGGCCCAGCAGGGAAATACGACGCATCATGCCGCGGCTCCATCAGGGAAAGCGGCAGGATACTACGGCGTATGGCGGCCCGGATGACAGTCCGGGCGCACCCGCGGCACGGCTCAGTCGTGCTGCACTGCGTCAGGCTTCCAGACGAAGGTCGCCAGGCTGCGCGGCGGCAGCGTGTACGTGAAGCGGCGATCCCCCTGTCCGACCGAGAAGCGCCGGGCCTGCTTGGCCGCATTGGTCACCAGCAGCACCAGCGAGCCGTCATCGGCGTTGCGGAAGGCGACGTTGTCCAGGTCGCCACCGGATTCGGTGGAGGCGATCCGGTGCGCGCCGGGTCGTACGAACCGGCTGGCGTGGGCGAGCGCGTAGTACTCGTCGGTGCGGGTGATCGCACCCGTGCGCGAATCGATCGTGACGACCCCGCGGCAGGTGTGGCAGCCGCCGGCATACGGGCCGTTCTTCTCGTCCAGCGCCAGGTTCCAGAACAGTGCGCCACGCGCCCAGTTGCGCGCGCTGCGGATGATGATGTTCTTCGCCTGCAACGGGAGCCCGCCGCTGCGCACCGGTTCCCAGTCGCCACCCGAGCACTCGGTCATGTAGGCGTCCTTCTCGGGAAAGGCGTCGTGCACCGGCGACTGCGCCGCCACATCGCCGCCGTAGCAATGCCAGGCCACCGCGTCGACGTATTTGCCCGCAGCGGGATCGGACAGTACGCCGAGGGGTTCTTCCGGCTTGTCCCAGTTGTGGTCCCAGTCGAACAGCAGCGGGCCGTTGCCGCGCCGGGCGATCATCGGGCCCAGGTGGTCGCCGATCAGGCGCGCGCGCGCCGGCGCATTGAGGCGCATGCCCGGATAGTCCTTCGGCTCGTAGTCGGGCTCGTTCTGCACGGTCAGGGCGAAGATCGGCACGCCTTCGGCCGCGTAGGCGTCCACGTACTTCAGCAAATACCGCGAGAACGCATCGTAGTACTGCGGCAGCAACCGACCCTGGATCAGGCTGTTGCTGTCCTTCATCCAGCCGGGGGCGCTCCACGGAGACGCCATGATCTTCAACTGTGGATTGACGGCCAGCATCGCGCGCGCCACCGGGATCACGTCGCCGCGGTTCTCGTCGATGCTGAAGTGCTTCAGTTCGGGGTCCGGCTTGCCGTCCGGCGGGTCGTCGAGGCTGTAGTGATGGCGGGAGAAGTCGGATGCGCCGATGGTCAGGCGCGAAAAGCTAAGGCCCAGCCCATCGCCTTCACGACCGAACAGCTCCTTCAGCAAGGCATCGCGCTGATCGGCGTCCAGCTTGTTCTGGATCAGCCACGCCGACGAATCGGTCAGCGATGCGCCGAAACCGACCATCTCCTGGAAGCGCTGCGCATCGTCGACCGCGATCGACAGCTTCGCCGCCTTCTCGTTGCCGAAACGCGCGGTGGTCGACGGCTTCAGTGCGGTGGCGTGGTCGGCGGTGGTGATCCAGACGGATACGTCCTGCGCATGGGCGGGCACGCCAACCGTCGCCGCGAGCGCGGCGATGACGGTGGCCAGCAACGTGCGTTGCCGAGAAAAAGGTCGCGTCATGGTAAAGGCCTCCCGTGGTGCGGATGCGATGCGGCGAATTCCTCACGGAATCCGCGCTGGCGGGTGCTGCATTGCAGCGAAACTTTGAATGTGAATTGGCGCGTGTCGAGCAAATTCAATCCTGTGCGCGCGGCACTTCGAGACTTGTTAGGAATTTGTTGACACTGCATTTGAGCTTGTATATGACAGCGCTGTCAACAACGGTCGGAGAGGGACCCTATGCAGCACTCGAACCACACCGCGGGCGTGGCCCCGCGCGCGCCGCGCCGCGCACTGCGCAAGCAGCAGCTGGCCCTGGCCTGCTGCCTGGCCCTCGCACTGCCGATGGCCGCGCAGGCGCAACAGGCCGCTCAGGCATCGTCCTCCGACCAGACCGTCGAAACGCTGGACACGGTGAAGGTCACCGGCATCCGCGCCGCCATCGCGAGCGCCGTCGAAACCAAGAGCGAATCGACTTCGATCGTCGAAGCGATCTCCGCCGAAGACATCGGCAAGCTCCCCGACATCAGCATCGCGGACTCCATTTCGCGCCTGCCGGGCCTGACCATGCAGCGCCTCGACGGTCGCGGCCAGGTGATCCACATCCGCGGCATGTCCGAGCAGTTCGCCGGCACGCTGCTCAACGGCCGCGAGCAGGTCACCACGGGCGACAACCGCGGCGTCGAACTCGACCAGTACCCGGCTGAGCTGATCAATGGCGTCACCGTGTACAAGACGCCGGACGCCTCGCTGATCGGGCAGGGCATCTCGGGCACGGTCGACCTGCAGTCGATCCGCCCGCTGTCGTTCGGCGAGCAGCGCATCGTGTTCACCGGCCAGGGCCAGGTGAACTCGTTCGACGAGCTGACCGAAGGCGGCAACAACAAGGGCTACCGCGTGTCGGCTTCGTACGTCGACCAGTTCGCCAACGACACGGTGGGCTTCGCGATCGGCGTGGCGCGGATGGATGCGCCCTTCCAGGAGAAGCACTACAAGTCGTGGTGGTGGGCCAACACCGACATGTGGGGCGCGCCGCAGCCGGGCAAGCCGGCGGACGCGATCGCGCTGCAGGGGGCCGAGGCCTGGGTGAAGTCGCGCGACACCACGCGCGACGGCGTCATGGCGGTCCTGGAGTTCAAGCCGAACGACCGCTGGCACAGCGTGCTGGACGTGTACGCGTCGCGCTTCGACCAGGAAGAGTGGATGCGCGGCGCGATGTGGAGCAACGACCCCTGGTTCAACGGCGGGGCGGTCAGCTACAGCAACGTGAGCACGACGGATTACCACGGCACCCCGGTGGTCACCGGCGGCACGTTGAACGGCATCCAGCCGGCGATCCGCAACGACAACAACACCCGTGAGTCGCGCCTGTTCTCGGCCGGCTGGAACAACGAGTTCAAGCTCAACGAGACCTGGACGCTGACCAGCGACCTCAGCTACTCGCGCGCCAAGGTCGAGGATTCGAAGCTCGAAACCTATGCGGGCCGGTTGGGCGGCATCTCCGCCGACTTCCGCGCGCGCCTGTCCCCCGGTTACGGCTACTACGCGCTGCCGGACATGGCGGACCCTTCCGCCGTGTACCTGCGCGATCCGCAGAGCTGGGGCCATGACGGTCGCCTGGAGGACAGCCACCAGAAGGACGAGATGAAGGCGTTCCGCCTGGCGGTGAACCACGTCATCGAGTCCTCCGACTTCCTGCGCAGCTGGGATGCCGGCGTCCACGTCAGCAAGCGCACCAAGGAGAAGAGCGCGGAGGTCTACTTCGCCGACCTGCCCGGACGCACGCCGACGCTGATCGATCCGTCGCTGCTGTCCACGCCCACGGATCTCGGATTCGCCGGCATGGGCCGCGTCATCACCTACGATCCCCGCGCGCTGCTGTCCCGCTACTACGACGTGTACATCAGCGAGTCCAACGACGACCTGCAGAAGGACGCGATCACCGATGAGGACGTGAAGACGTTCTACTTCAAGGCCAACCTCGACATGGACCTGACCGACACGGTCCGCCTGCGCGGCAATGCCGGCGTGCAGTACATCCGCACCGACCAGACGTCCGAGGGCGTCGTCATCCAGCAGAACGAGAACGGCCAGGAGCTCGTGGCCGGCACCGCGGGCGCGTCGTACGGCGACATCCTGCCCAGCCTCAACCTGGTGGCGGACTTCGGCAACGGGTGGAACCTGCGCTTCGGCGCGGCCCGCGAGATGATGCGCGCGCGGATCAACGACATGGGCGCGCGCGCCAGTGTCTACGTGCAGACCTCGCAGGGCGGCCCGTCCGAATGGCGTGGCAGCGGCGGCAACCCGGCGCTGGAGCCGTACCGGGCCAATGCCTACGATCTTTCGATCGAGAAATATTTCGGCGAAGCGAGCTATGTCGCGGTAGCGGCGTTCTACAAGGACATGGACTCCTACATCTACACGCGCGAGATCCCCTGGGACTTCTCCGGTTACGACTACGAGGGGCTCGAGCCGCCCGCGTCCAACATCGGCGTGTTCTCGACGCCGGCCAACGGCACCGGCGGCTACATGCGCGGCTACGAGTTCTCCACCGCACTGGGCGGCGAGCTGGTCCACGATGCGCTCGACGGTTTCGGCCTGCTGCTCAACGCGTCGTACACCGAGTCGTCCATCGATCCCGACGGTCCCGGCATCGGTTCGGGTACCGACACGTTCCCGGGCCTGTCCAAGATCGTCGCCAACGCGACGGTGTACTACGAGAAGCATGGTTTCTCCGCGCGCGTCAGCCAGCGCTTCCGCGATCCCTACCGCGGCGAGTACGGCTCGATCTTCAACCAGCGCACGTATCGCTACACGTTGAACGAGCGCACCATCGACCTCCAGCTGGGCTACGACTTCCCGGAATCCAGCTTCCTGTCGGACTTGTCCATCCTGTTCCAGGTCAACAACGTCAACAACGAACCCTTCCGCACGGAAGTCAGCTCCGGTACGCATCCGGACCTGTTCTTCCCCGAGGAGTACACCGAGTACGGCCGGCAGTACCTGCTCGGCTTCCGCTACAAGCTGTGACCGCGCGTCGCGATTGAACGCCGCAATACCTGACGGGATGCGGGGCCTGCCCCCGCGTCCCGTCGGATTTTTTGATGCGGCGCGGATCCTGTCGGGGATCGCGTGCGTGCCGCCATACAGAGGGAGATCCGAGTGAAGCCGATCCGAATGACCCTGCTGGGGGCCAGCCTGTTGGCCTGCCTGTCGTGTACCGGCAAGAAGGACGCCGAGACCCCACCCGTCGCCGCCGCCGAAGCATCGGCGGAGCTGAAGGACTGGCCGGCGCTGAAGAGCCGGTTCGCCCAGAACCCCGCCATCGAGGCGCGCGTGGCCGAGATCCTCGCCAGCATGACGCTGGAGCAGAAGGTCGGCCAGATGGTGCAGCCGGAGATCAAGGCGATCACGCCCGATGAGGTGCGCCAGTACTACATCGGCTCCGTGCTCAACGGCGGCGGTTCGTGGCCGGCGATGAACAAGCACGCGAAGGTCGAAGACTGGGTCAGGCTCGCCGACGCATACTACGATGCCTCGATGGGCACCGACGCCAAGATCCCCGTGCCGGTGATCTGGGGCACGGACGCCGTGCACGGACACAGCAACGTCCATGGCGCCACCATCTTCCCGCACAACATCGGCCTGGGCGCCGCGCACGACGTCGAACTGATCGAGCGCATCGCCGAGGCCACCGGCCAGTCCACCCGCGCCACCGGCGTGACCTGGACGTTCGCCCCGACCGTCGCCGTCGCCCAGAACGCGCGCTGGGGCCGCACTTACGAAAGCTACTCCTCGCAGCCCGCGTTGATTCGCGAGTACGCCGCCGCGTACGTCAAGGGCATGCAGGGCATGCTGGACAAGGACGGCAACGTCGTCGCCACCGCCAAGCACTTCATCGGCGATGGCGCCACCGACGGCGGCAAGGACCAGGGCAACGCCACCGTGACCCAGGCGCAGATGATCAACGTCCACGGGCAGGGCTACTACGGCGCCATCGAGGCCGGCGTGCAGACGGTGATGGCCTCGTTCAACAGCTGGAACGACGTCGCCGCCGGCAAGGACTACGGCAAGATGCACGGCACGCGCGACCTGCTGACCGTTGCGCTGAAGGACAAGATGGGCTTCGACGGCTTCGTCGTGTCCGACTGGAACGGCATCGGCCAGGTCACCGGTTGCACCGACGACAGCTGCGCGCAGGCCATCAACGCCGGCATCGACATGGTGATGGTGCCGGACAAGTGGAAGTCCTTCATCGCCAACACGATCGTCCAGGTGAAGTCGGGCGAGATCCCGCAGGCCCGCATCGACGATGCCGTCACCCGCATCCTTCGAGTGAAGCTGCGCGCCCGCCTGTGGGAGCACAAGCCTTCGGCCAGCCAGTTCGCCGGCAAGCCGGAATCGCTGGTGCATCGCGACCTGGCCCGCCGCGCCGCGCGCGAGTCGCTGGTGCTGCTGAAGAACGACGGCGGCGCGTTGCCGCTGAAGAAGGGCCAGCGCGTGCTGCTGGTCGGCAAGAGCGCCGACAGCATCTCCAACCAGACCGGCGGCTGGTCGCTGACCTGGCAGGGCACCGACAACACCAATGCCGACTTCCCGAATGCGGACAGCCTCGCCGCCGGCCTGCGCGAGCAGCTGGGCGATGCGAACGTGATCCTGCGGGACAGCGCCGAGGGTGCCGATCCGGCGAGTTACGACGTGATCGTCGCGGCGATCGGCGAAACGCCTTACGCCGAGACGAACGGCGACATCGTGCCTTCCGACACGATGGCCCACAGCCGTCGCCACCCCGAAGACCTGGCCACGCTCAAGGCCGCTGCGGCCACCGGCAAGCCGGTGATCACCGTGTTCCTGTCGGGTCGCGCGCTGTACGCCAACGACCTGATCAACCTGTCCGACAGCTTCGTGGCCGCATGGCTGCCGGGCACGGAAGGCAAGGGCGTCACCGACGTGCTGGTGGCAGGCGCGGATGGCAAGCCGGTGCACGACTTCCGCGGCAAACTGACGTTCCCGTGGCCGGCCGTGGCGTGCCCGAAGGCGGACGGCGCCCCGCAGTTCGCGCTGGACAGCGGCCTGCGCTACGGCGACGCGAAGCCGGTCGGCACGCTGCCCGAAGATGCGACGGCGAGCTGCGGCGAGGCGACGGTGCTGGGCATCTTCAAGCAGTCCGACATTGCGCCTTTCACCCTGCAGATGGCGGCAGGCAATGAAGAGAAGGCCGTGGGTTCGGACATGAATGCCGTCCAGCGCTGGCCGCAGGCGAAACCGGCGTTGCAGGTGGCGACGGTACAGGTCAATACGCAGCAGGATGCCAAGGAAGTGACCTGGCTGGCGCCGGCGCGCTTCTTCGCCCGCAATCCGTCGAAGAACAATCTAGCGGCGATGGCGACCGCGCGCGGCGTGGTGCAGTTCGACGTGGTGGTCAAGCAGGCGCCGACCAAGCCGGTGCAGTTCACCGTCGGCTGCGGCGCCCACTGCGGTGCGAGCCTCGACCTGACGGCGACGTTCTCCGGCGATGCCGTCGGCAAGAAGCAGACCGTCAAGGTCCCGCTGGCCTGCTTCGGCAAGCGGGGCGCCGACCTGACCGGCGTGGACACGCCTTTCAGCATCACCGCCGACGCACCGTTCGCCGCTGCCTTCACCAACATCGAGGTGGTGGCCGGTGCGGCCGACGGGGCGGACTTGGTGAGGTGCGCCCAGTGAATCCGGCACGCCCCGTGGCCTGCGCCACGGGGCGTCGCTGACGCAGTGCAAGTTGCAATCGTGCGCCGGCTCCGTAGGCTGGCCGTTCCGTCCGGATCCCATACCAGCAGGCATACCAATCCATGACCACCCAACCCACCCGATGGTCGCAATTCAGCGTGCTGATCACCGTGTTCTTCTTCTGGGGTTTCGTTGCCGCCAGTAACGGCATCCTGATCCCGGTGTTCAAGAAGGCGTTCGACCTGACGCAGGCGCAGAGCATGTACGTGGCGCTGGCGTTCTACGTGGCGTACACCGTGGGCTCGCTGATCTACGTCGCCATCTCGAAGACGATGGGGCAGGACGTGCTCAACAAGATCGGCTACAAGAACGGCATCTGCCTGGGTCTGGTGATTTCCGCCCTGGGTGCGCTGCTCTTCTATCCCGCCGCCAACACCGGCTCGTTCAACCTGATGCTGTCGGGCCTGTTCATCGTCGGCCTGGGCTTCTCGCTGCAGCAGATCGCGGCCAATCCGCTGGCCATCGTCATGGGCAACCCCCAGACCGGCGCGCAGCGGCTGACGCTCGCCGGCGGCATCAACAACTTCGGCACCACCATCGGCCCGCTGCTGGTCAGCGTGGCGATCTTCGGCAGCGTCACCACCGGCAATACCGAAGCCAGCATCGAAAGCGTCAAGACGCCGTACCTGGTGCTGGGCGCGGCCTTCATCCTGGTGGCGATCTTCCTCAAGTTCTCCTCGGTGCCCAACCACATCGACCTGGAGGAGCTGTCCGCGAGCGAAGCGCAGGACAGCAGCAAGCTGATCCACAAGAAGTCGGCGCTTTCGTACCCGCAGCTGGTGCTGGGCATGATCGCCATCTTCCTGTACGTCGGTGTCGAAGTCTCGACCATCGACAACCTGCCGGCCTACCTGGAGCTTCCGGTCGAGAAGGGCGGCCTGGGCATCGAGACGGCGATGATCGCGCCGTTCGTGTCGTTGTACTGGGCCAGCCTGATGATCGGTCGCTGGAGCGGCGCGGCGGGCGCCTTCGATGTCGGCACCAGCACCAAGAAGATGCTCGCCCTCATCCTGCCGTACGTCGCTTTCGGCGTGTTCCTGGCGGTCAACGCGATCACCGGCCACGATCCGTCGCAGTTCTTCGGCTACGCGCTCGTCATCGTGCTGATGATCCTGGCCACGCTGGCGAGCAAGGGCAACCCCGCGCGGATGCTGCTGTACTTCGCCATCTGCGGCATCGTCGCGCAGCTGATCGGCATGTTCACCACCGGCATGACCAGCGTCATCGCCTTCATCAGCGTGGGCCTGTTCTGCAGCACCATGTGGCCGTGCATCTTCGCGCTGGCCATCACCGGCCTGGGCAACAAGACCAACCAGGGCAGCAGCCTGCTGATCATGATGATCATGGGTGGCGGCATCGTCAGCTGGGCGCAGGGCGCGCTGGCCGACAAGGTCGGCATCCACTACAGCTTCATCGTCGGCGTGGCGTGCTTCGCCTACCTGGCGTTCTATGCCGTCGCCGCCACGCGCACGCTGCGCAAGCAGGGCATCGACCTGGACAAACTGGCCGCCGGCAGCGGCCACTGAGTGCGGTGCGCGCCGGAGAGAGGCCGGCGCGCATCCCCCAAGCCACCGGGCCACTCTCCGCCCGGTGGCTTTCTTTTTTCAGAGGGCGACGGCCAGCGGGAGGGTCTCGACGGCCCGCGGCACGGTCATGGCATCCGCGCGCTGACGATCGACATGCCGGCACAGCATGCCCGCGCGTTGCCGCGCCCACTGCGTCGCCCAGCCGATCGCGCGTTCCTCGCAGCGCACCGCCATTTCGAACGGCGCGATGTCGCCGGCCTGCACCCGCATGCGCAGCACGAGCCCGGCATCGAGCGCCCTGACTTCGGCGATCGGGACATCGTCCAGGCGCAGCTCGTAACCCGTGGGGCCGCGATGCCAGGCGAAGCGTTCGGGCAGGGCGTGCTGGGCGTTCTTCATCACGATGTCCAAGGGGCGGCTCCGGCGGAAGGCTGTACGGACCTTGCGGCAGGGGGCGTGCAGGCGGCGTCAAGCCTTCTGGCGCCCGGGATCCGCCTGCGCGGCAGGGGAATCCCGTCCGTGCAGCGTGACGGATGGGACATGGCGGGCACGCGGCGCGCGGCAAGACTCGCGCTTCCCCGCCCCGGAGCCCTGCCATGTCGCTGCGCCTGACCTGCCTGCTGCTGTCCCTCGCCGCGGTTCCCGCCCTCGCGCAGGAAGCGCCCACCCGCGAGCATTTCGCCAGTCCGGGCCACGAGGCGGCCTACCACGACTGGCACTACACGCCCGTGGTGAAGGTGGGCGACATGGTCATCGTGTCCGGTATCCCCGCGGCGGGCCCGGGCACCTATGAAGAGAAAGTGCGGCGCATGTTCGTCGCCCTGGGCAAGGAACTGGAACAGGCCGGCGCAACGTATGCCGACGTGGTCGAGCTGACCACCTTCCACACCGGGCCCACCGATCCGAAAAGTTTCCAGGACGAGTTCGCCCGCTTCGCCCCGATCCACCATCAATTCTTCCCCACGCATTACCCCGCATGGAGCGCGGTGGGCACGAGCGCGCTCTTGGCGCCGGGTGCGGTGGTGGAGATGCGCGCCGTGGCGATGATCGGATCGGGGCGTGCGCCGAAGGCGGATATTCCGGAGCCGCGTGCGACGAAATGAATGCGTCCGCGGGTGGATGATTGAGGCGACTTCGCAGGAAAAAACGCCTGCATTTCTACAGATTCTTCGAACACATAGTGGCGGTATAGGGGACCTCCGACACAGGCGCCGCAATCCCCATGTTCTGTCTATCGCCACCAACCGGCAGCGTTCCTGCCTGAAACAACTGGCGCTGTCGTAGCGTCCAGCCGCCGAGCTAACGCTGGCGGCTGGACGAGTTCGCACTACTGAGTGAGTGCCTTGAACGAGTTCTTGTCCGCCTCGCCGGGCGCCATGCTGCATACGGCAGCCATCTCGATTGCCGTGTTGACCTTCTTGTCGGTAGTCTGGGCAGCATCGAATGCCGTTGCGCCGCTAGTCAGCGCTGTTTTAACGGCAGCCAATCTGTTGGCGACAATCGCGGGCGCAAAACTCTGGTCAATTGAGGCCTGAAGAGCGTTCGTGGATCCAGATAAGCCGGACCACGCGGTGGCCGACGTGCCCTTGGCGATCGGGGAGATCACGGCACCAGCGAGAGTGCCGACAGCAGCGATACCGAGATTGGCTGAAGATCGCCGGTTTCCGAAGCGCTCGTAGTGATTGTGGACGTCCCGACAGTATGCGATCGCAGCGTGGTAATTGCGATGCGCTTCGGCATCCGTACATGGATAAGTCGCGCAGGCCGGATCCTTCCAAGGCCAAGTGACTTTCGGACCTCCCATCGATGCGCACCCGGTTGAAACAACTACGATGGCTGCCAAGAAAAGAAAGCGATACATAGAACCCCCGTTTCAGTTGGATGAAAGCTAGAGAATCCCAGTCGCAGGTTTGACGGCCGCTCTAGCCCAACTAAGCGGCCTCTACATTGAAGTTGTCGCATCTTCCCCTGCCGACTGGTCGGCACAGAGCCGCTTACTCGGCCCTGGTTTCGAGTCAACGCGCGGCGAGTTGGTGAATCGGCCACCGTCCATCTGTACATGAGCTTTAGCGCCACTCCATGTCCCGCCCCCGTAAACACGCCTAAGCAGCATCGTCATTGTTAGCGCCACGCAACAGCGCCGCGTTTGGCGGCGGCCGCGCGCCCGCACTGGCAATTGGAGAGCCGACGTAGCTGACCTGTGCCCAATGCTCTCTTCGTCTGTCCATGCACGGGGCATTCGGCCTGGGTGTAGTTCCGGCTGCTCCGATCGTGCAGGGGGTGGATGCAGTGATTGAACTGGAGGCGTTATGTCACACAGTTTCAAGCTATCCGGAGTAGATATTGGTTTAGGAGGCAAGGGTCCTGATTTGCCGAGGGTACGGGGATTTCTAAGGAGGTTCGGATATTTCCCCGAGTCATCTTCGGGTGAGGAATTGGATGCGCCGACGGAGCTGGCGCTACGACGCTATCAAGAGTGGAATGCGCTTCCGGTGACAGGGAGATTGGATGCAGCAACAGCTGCTTTCATGGAACAGCCACGATGTGGCGTACCCGATCCGGGCAATGCCCTTGGTCTGTTGGCGGGCACACGGTGCGACTACTTCGCCAAGCGGAGAGTCATTACCTATTCGATCGTCAACGCGACGCCTGACCTCCCTGGAGATGTAGAGCGTGAGGCTTTGCGCAGGGCATTTGCGACCTGGCAATCATGGATTCCGATCGACTTCGTCGAGATCGGGAGCGACAGCCGCGCAGATCTCACAATCGGGTGGTTCCGCGGAAATCATGGCGATGGCGCGTCCTTCGACAACGTGGGCAACGTTCTCGCTCATGCGTTCTATCCTCCCCCGTGCGGCGGAGTCCATGCCGGGAAGTGCCACTTCGATGAAGACGAGCTGTGGGGTCTAAGCCATTCCGGGCTCGGTCGAGACCTGGAGACCGTGGCCCTGCATGAGATTGGACACCTCCTTGGTCTTGAGCACTCCAATGTGCCCGGGTCAGTGATGTTCCCAACCTACTCAGGAGAGCGCCGAGTACTTGCGGCTGACGATCTGGCGCGAATACAGGCCGTGTATGGAAAGCCTGGCCCGTCGTTGCGCTTGACGGCTCATCTTCAGGGGCATGGCGACATCAAGAGACGGGAGAACGAGTTTGCAGGAACGCGTTCCCAGTCGCGGCGACTGGAAGGCTTTCAGATCGGGTTGGCCACACCGGTCGATGGAGTTTCGTGCGAGTACATGGCGCACCTGCAGGGAACTGGAGATACCGCTTGGCTTCCGGAAGGTCAATTCGTCGGCACCCGAGGGCAGAGCCGGCGTTTGGAAGGATTTGCCGTGCGGCTCACTGGGCCACGCGCCGCGAACTTCAGCGTGCACTACATGGCGCATCTCGAGGGAACAGGCGATACCAGGCTTTTCTCGAATGGGCAGTTCTGTGGGACTCGAGGCCAGTCCAGACGCGCCGAAGGAATTCTCGTAAGAATTGAGCCCAACTAAGTTCGTGAAATGGGGGGAGCCGCATTCGGCGGCTCCCTTTTGGGCTTCTCGTGCAGAATCGTTCGGCGAGCAGCTCCAATGCCACCCGAACTGTGGTTCGTGCACTCCTGCCGATCCGCAGTCACCGGACGATCAACGCGCACCATCTCTTCTCGCGCAACGCTCCACACGGGTTGCGCCTGCGGGTTCTTCTCACACTAACGCCATCGCGCGCATGTTGCGGTCCAACACTGGACCTTCGAGATCCACCGTTGCCTCTTTTCCGGTGTCTCTTCTCACACTAAGGGCCAAAGTTGCCCCTTTTTGATGCGGCGCCGGATGTTTTTCGGTGTCTCGTCTCTCACTAAGGTCCGGCGTTGGATGTTTTTCGGTGTTTCTTCTCTCACTAAGGTCCAACGCTGACCCTTTTTCAGTGTTTCTTCTAACACTAACGGTCAACGTTGCCCCTTCTTGATGCAACGTCGGATGTTTTTCGGTGTCGCGACACTCATTTTCATCCGATGGCGCATCGCCGCGACAGGCGCAGGTCGCCGCGCGGGGCGGCAGGCGCGGTCTTAGAAGCGCACGCCCACCGGCAGATAACGCCACTGGCCGACCGGCACCTTCGCCAGTGCGACGCGGCCGATGCGGAGACGGCGGATCGATACCACTTCGAGCCCGCCTTCGCGGCAACGGTGGCGCAGCTCGCCGGGTTGCACGTTCTTGATCGCAAACCGCAGCCGCACCTCGTTCTGCCAGCTGACCTTGCACGGCGCCAGCCCGCGCCCCTGGTAGGTGGCCGCGTGGCCGATGCGGCTGAGCGTGTACGGCCCGCTTTCGCCGCGGACTTCCACCACGAACTCCTGCTCGATCTGCGCATAGTCCTCGGTCAGGCGGCGCCACACGCGGCCATCCTGGCTGAGCACCATCAGTCCGCTGGCCTCGGTATCCAGCGGCACCAGCGCCGTGAGGCGATGCAGGTGGCGTTTCAACGGGCGCACGCCGCTGTCGTCATCCGCCATGTGCGTGGCCGGCACCGCCAGTGCCGCGGCCTCCTGCCAGGCGATGCCTTCGGGCTTGTGCAGCAGCAGCGTGGCGGGCTCGGCCGCGCCGAGTTCGGCGGCCGGATCGATCTCCACCCGCTCGTCGGTGACGGGGTGCTGTGGCGCTTCGACCGTTTCGCCATCCACGGTGACCCAGCCGCCCTCGATGTACTGCTCGGCTTCGGCGCGCGAGCAGCCGGTCAGTTCGGCGACGCGCTTGGCAAGGCGGATGGGCTCGGGCATGGGACCGGAAGGCTCGGAAGGGGAGGCGGTCGCGCCGCGGCGTGCAGGCGCAGCGACGCCGGCGACGGATACGAAAAAGGCCTGCATCGCTGCAGGCCTTCCGGAATCGATATGGTGGCCCGGGGCGGATTCGAACCACCGACACGCGGATTTTCAATCCGCTGCTCTACCAACTGAGCTACCAGGCCAGGATCTGTCGCAGGCGGCGGAGCCGGTGCGAAGGCCGCAGATGATACGGATCGGCGCGGGGGAAGGCAAGCCGGACCCGGGCTGAACGCGTCGCGGGCGGCCGTGCGCCGCCAGTCCACCTCGGGCGCATCATCGGCGTTATCGAGGGCCCGCCCCCGGAACGACAGGAGTCCGACCATGAAACGCCTGATCCCCCTGGCCCTGCTGGCCGCCACCGTGCTGGCGGGTTGCGCCACCGGCAGGCTGAGCACCGCCGAAAGACTGGCCCTGTACCGCGACCACGCGGGCGAACCGGTCAAGGATTTCCGCTACCTCGGCCATCTCAACGGCTGGACGCCGATCGGCGATTCGGCGCTGGCCGTGTGGACGAAACCGAACGAGGCCTACCTGCTGGAGTTCGGCGGCCGCTGCCAGGACCTGGAGTCCGCGGCGGCGATCAGCATCACCCAGTTCGCCAACCGCGTGAACGCCCGCTTCGATGACGTCCTGCCGGTGGGGCCGGGCACCTCCAGCATCAAGATCCCGTGCCGCATCCAGACCATCCGCCCGCTGGACGTGAAGGCCCTGCGCGCCAGCGAGAAGGAACTGCGCGAAGCGTCCGCCGTCGAGCGCCAGAAGGACTGACGGCGCGCAGCGGTTACGGCGTGGGAACGTAGCCGACCGGCTTGTCCGCGCCGCCGCCGAACAGGAATTTCTCCAGTTCCGCCTCGAGGAAGGCGCGATGCTTCGGGTCGCGCGGCGACAGGCGGTTCTCGTTGATCAACATGGTCTGGTGCGCCAGCCATGCCGCCCACGCGGGTTTGCCCACGTTCGCGAAGATGCGCTTGCCCAGCTCGCCCGGGTAAGGCACGAAATCGAGGCCTTCCGTTTCGCGGTGTTCGTACTGGCAGAAGACGGTGCGGGCCATCGGTCAATTCCCTAGCAGTTTGCGGATCGGCGCCGGCAGGCCGAGCGAGGCGAGTTCGCCGCGCGCCACCCAGCGCAGCGCTTGCCCCGTACCTGATCCGGGGCCGTCATTGTCGCGCACCGCGTCGCGCAGGGCGACCTTGCGCAGGCGCAGCGGTTGCAGGTGCAGCCGGTAGTGGCTGAAGGTGTGCACGACCAGCGGCAGTGCTTCCGCCGCCTCGTAGTCGCCCTTCATCTCGCGCGCGAACCAGTCGCGCATGCCCGCGTCCGTATCCGCCTGCGGCAGCGTCCACAGCGAGGCCCAGATGCCGGTTTCGGGACGCCGCTGCAGCAGGATGTCGCCGGCGGGATTCTCCAGCCACAACGCGGTGGCTTCGCGCTCGGGCAGCTGTTTCGACGGCTTCGGTGTCGGCAGCGCGCCGGTCAGGCCTTCGCGGCGCGCCACGCAGTGGTCCTGCAGCGGGCACACGGCGCAGGCCGGCTTCGCCCGCGTGCACAGGGTGGCGCCGAAATCCATCTGCGCCTGGGTGTAGTCGGCCAGGCGGCCGTCCGGCACATGGCGCAGGTGTTCTTCGGCCAGCGCCCAGAGCGACTTCTCCACCGCCGGCAAGCCAGGCCAGCCGGCGATGCCGTGGAAACGGGCGAGCACGCGCTTGACGTTGCCGTCGAGGATCGCAAAGCGATCGTTCCACGCCTGCGCCAGGATCGCGCCGGCGGTGCTGCGGCCGATGCCGGGCAGCGCGTGCAGGGCCTCGATGTCGCGCGGCAGGTCGCCGCCGTGGTCGCGCACGCAGGCCTTCGCCGCCGCATGCAGGTTGCGCGCACGGGCGTAGTAGCCCAGCCCGGCCCAATGCGCCATCACGTCGTCGGTCGAGGCCGCGGCGAGAGCGGGCAGGGTGGGGAAGCGGTCGATGAAGCGCAGGAAGTACGGGACGACCGTCGCCACCTGCGTCTGCTGCAGCATGATCTCCGACAGCCACACGCGGTACGGCGTGCGCGGATGCTGCCAGGGCAGGTCGTGGCGGCCGTGCCGGTCGAACCATGCCAGCAGGCGTTGGGCGAAGGAGGCAGCGCTCACGCGCGGCAACCTGTGGGAACGATGTCAGTCGCGATCGGGTACCGCGATGTCGTCATCGCGACGGACGTCGCTCCCGCACGAAGCAGCTCGAGGTCAGTCGCCACCCAGCGCTTCCGGCAGTAGCGCATCCACGAACGATTCCGCATCGAACACGCGCAGGTCCTCCACGCGCTCGCCGATGCCGGCGTAGCGGATCGGGATGCCGAACTCGCGCGCCAGCGCGAACACCACGCCGCCCTTGGCGGTGCCGTCGAGCTTGGTGACCACCAGGCCGGTGACGCCGACGGCCGCGTGGAACTGGCGCAGCTGCGAAAGCGCGTTCTGCCCGGTGGTGCCGTCGATGACCATCAGCACCTCGTGGGGTGCGGTCTCGTCGATCTTGCCGAGCACGCGGCGGATCTTGCCTAGCTCGTTCATCAGGCCGGTCTGCGTGTGCAGGCGGCCGGCGGTGTCGGCGATCAGCACGTCGAAGCCGCGCGACTTGGCCGACTGCAGCGCGTCGAACGCGACCGACGCCGCATCCGCATCCTGGCCCTGCGCGACCACGGGCACGCCGTTGCGCTCGCCCCAGGTCTGCAGCTGCGCCACGGCGGCGGCGCGGAAGGTGTCGCCGGCGGCCAGCATCAGGCTGTGGCCGTCCTGCTTGAAGCGGCGCGCGAGCTTGCCGATCGTGGTCGTCTTGCCGACGCCGTTGACCCCGACCGTCAGCACGACGAAAGGCTTGCGCGAGGCATCGATCACCAGCGGCTTCGCCACCGGCGTGATCAGCGCGATCAGGTCCGCGCGCAGCGCCTTCAGCAGCGCCTGCGCATCGGCGAACTCGCGCTCCTTCATCCGCTTGCGCAGGTCTTCGATGATGGCGGTGGTCGCCGGCACGCCGACGTCGGCGGTCAGCAGTGCGGTCTCGATCTCGTCGAGCAGGTCGTCGTCCAGGCGCGGGTTGCGCGTGAACAGGCCGGCCAGGCCCAGCGCGGCGCTGGTGCGGCGCAGGCGGTCGCGCCAGCCGGACTTGCCGGCCGGCGCGGCGGGCAGGGCGTCGGGTTCGGCGACAGCGGCCTCGGGCACGGCCGCCGCGGGTGGTGCGACGGCCGCCTGCGCCAGACCATCGGTGTCTGCCGGCGCTTCGCCGGGCGCGCGCGGGAACGCGGCGGCGAGGTCTTCGGTGCTGGGACGGGACGGGGCGGCGTCCGGGCCGTCCTGGGGCTTCTTGCGGCGGAAAAAACCGATCATTTCAGGGGGAATCTCGAAGAGGGCGACATGCTACCACCCGGCCGTCGGCGGGCCGTGGACGCGGGGCTAAAGTGGGGCCGGACCCGGCCGATATCGAGGCTGGAAACCCTGCGGAGCGCTCGCATGACCCCCATCGCCGGCATCGCCACCTCGGGCCTGCGCGCCGCCTCGCTCGGCATGCAGGCCGCGGCGCACAACATCGCCAATCTCGCCACGCCGGATGCGGCGCGACAGGGCGTGGCGCTTTCGGCCGAGGCCGGCGGCGTGTCCGCGCGCGTGGTCGAGGCGCCTGCCGATCCCGCCGCCCCGCTCGAAGACGTGGCCGCGATGCTGACGTACAAGGCGATGGCCGGCGCGAACCTGTTCGTGCTGAAAGTGGCCGACCAGACGCTGGGCAGCCTGCTCGACGTCAGGGCGTAGCGCATGCGGTAACCCACGTAGCCCGGGTAGAGCGCAGCGAAACCCGGGGCTGTCTGCGGGGAATCTCTGCGCGACGCGATCGCGTGACCCCTCTCCCCGTTGCACAGGGAGAGGGCAGCAGCAGGCGTCGCTTACGCCGACAGCTCCAGCAGCAGCGCATTGAGGCGCTTCACGTAACCGGCCGGGTCCTTGAGGCTCTCGCCCGCGGCCAGCGCGGCCTGGTCGAACAGCACGCGGGTGAGGCTGGCGAAGCGGTTCGCATCGGTCTCGGCGTCCAGTCGCACGATCAGCGGATGCCCGGGGTTGAACTCGAACACCGGCTTGCTCTCCGGCACCTGCTGACCGCTGGCTTCCAGCAGCTGGCGCATCTGCACGCCCAGGTCGCCCTGGCCCATGGCGAGGATCGCGGGCGAATCTGTCAGGCGGTGGGAAACGCGCACGTCGGCCACGTCCAGGCCGAGCACGGTCTTCAGGCGGCCGGCGAGGGCCTCCTTCGCCTTCGCGGTTTCCTCCTGCGCCTTCTTCTCGTCCTCGCTGTCCAGCGCGCCGAGGTCCAGGTCGCCGCGGGCCACGTCCACGAAGGAGCGGCCGTCGAACTCGGTCAGGTAGCCCATCATCCATTCGTCCATGCGGTCGGTGAGCAGCAGCACTTCGATGCCCTTCTTGCGGAAGATCTCCAGGTGCGGACTGTCCTTGATCTGCGCGTGCGAGTCGCCGGTGAGGTAGTAGAGCTTGTCCTGGCCCTCCTGCAGGCGGCCCACGTAGTCGGCCAGCGACACGGAGGGTTCGCCCGACGCATCGTGGGTGGACGCGAAGCGCAGCAGGCCGGCCACCTTCTCGCGATTGCCGTAATCCTCGGCCGGGCCTTCCTTCAGCACCTGGCCGAAGTTCGTCCAGAACGCCTTGTAGTCCTCCGGCTTGTCCTTCGCCAGTTTCTCCAGCATGTCGAGCGCGCGCTTGGTCAGCGCCGCGCGCATCGAATCCACCACGGGCCCCGACTGCAGGATCTCGCGCGAGACATTGAGCGAGAGATCCGACGAATCCACCACGCCGCGCAGGAAGCGCAGGTACAGCGGCAGGAACTGCTCGGCCTGGTCCATGATGAAGACGCGCTGCACGTACAGCTTCAGGCCCTTGGCGCCGTCGCGGTGGTACAGGTCGAACGGCGCGCGGGCCGGCACGTACAGCAGCGAGGTGTACTCCAGCTTGCCTTCGACCTTGTTGTGGCTCCACGCCACCGGGTCGGTGAAGTCGTGGGCGATGTGCTTGTAGAACTCGGTGTACTCCTCGTCGGCGATCTCGGCCCTGGCGCGCGTCCACAACGCGCTGGCCTTGTTCACGGCTTCCCACTCCGCGGTCGCCGGCGCGTCTTCGCCGTGATGCTCCTTCGGCATCTCGATCGGCAGGCCGACGTGGTCGGAGTACTTCTTGATGATGCCGCGCAGCTTCCAGCCGTCGGCGAAACCTTCCTCGCCGTCCTTCAGGTGCAGCACGATGCGGGTGCCGCGCTCCGGCTTGTCGATCGTGGCCACCTCGAAATCGCCTTCGCCGGCGCTGGACCAGTGCACGCCCTCGCTGGCGGGCAGGCCGGCGCGACGGCTGAACACGTCCACGCGGTCGGCGACGATGAAGGCGCTGTAGAAACCCACGCCGAACTGGCCGATCAGGTTCGCGTCCTTCTTCTGGTCGCCGCTCAGGGCGCGCAGGAACTCGCCGGTGCCGGATTTCGCGATCGTGCCGAGGTGGGCGATCGCGTCCTCGCGGCTCATGCCGATGCCATTGTCGTCGATGGTGAGGGTGCGTGCGTCGGCATCGAAGCCGATGCGGATCCGCGGCGTGGGGTCGTCCTCGAGCAGCCCGGGCTCCTTCAACGCTTCGAAGCGCAGCTTGTCGGCGGCATCGGCGGCGTTGGAGACCAGCTCGCGCAGGAAGATCTCCTTGTTCGAATAGAGCGAATGGATCATCAGCTGGAGCAGCTGCTTCACCTCGGTCTGGAAACCCAGGGTTTCCTTGCGCGTCTCAACGGTCATCGCGGTCGTGCTCCATGGCATGGGTCTGGGCCGCCGATGCGGCCGATGGGTCCGGTGTATGGGTTCCGAGGGGGTTTTCAACCCGCGCCGGCCGGTGGACGGCGTGCGGCGGCTATCATCTGCAGCCATTCGCACGATGCCGCCGATGCCCCGGAAACCGCCGCCGCCGCGCCAGATGTCTACCGCCAGCGCGCCGCGCGGCGCCGGCCAGGTGCGGATCATCGGTGGACGCTGGCGGGGTACGAAACTGGCCGTGCCGGATCGCCCGGGCCTGCGACCCAGCAGCGACCGCGTGCGCGAGACGGTCTTCAACTGGCTGATGCCGGCGCTGCCCGGCGCGCGCGTGCTGGACCTGTTCGCGGGTACCGGCGCGCTGGGGCTGGAAGCCCTGTCGCGGGGCGCCGCGCACGCCACGCTGGTGGAGCGCGATCCCGGCCTGGCAGTCGCGCTGCGCGACGTGTCCGGCCGCCTGGACGCCGCGGCCACGGTGATCGCGCAGGACGCGCTGACGTGGCTCGCGGGCCAGGACGCCCGCTTCGATCTGGTGTTCCTCGATCCGCCGTTCGCCGAGGGGCTGTGGGAACGCGCGCTGGCGGCGCTGGTGCCCCGTCTGGCCGCGGACGCCTGGGTCTATGTCGAAGCGCCGGCGGGCACGGTGCCGGCGGTGCCGCCGGAGTGGGCCCTGCACCGCGAGGGCCAGACCCGCGACGTGCGCTACGCCCTCTATCGCACCCCCGGGGCGCAGGCCGCTGGTACACTGCGCCCCGACGATTCGCCGGCGACGACTGCATGACTGTGGCACGCACCCGGACGGCCGTGTATCCCGGCACGTTCGACCCGATCACCAACGGCCATATCGACCTGATCGATCGGGCCGCGCCGCTGTTCGAGCGCGTGATCATCGGCGTGGCCGAGAGCCCCGGCAAGGGTCCGGCGCTGCCGCTGGCGCAGCGCGTGGAACTGGCGCGCGACGCGGTGGCCAAGCACCCGCACGTGGAAGTGCGCGGCTTCGACGGCCTGCTGGCCCACTTCGTGAAAGAGGTGGGCGGCGGCGTGCTGTTGCGCGGCCTGCGCGCCGTGTCCGACTTCGAGTACGAATTCCAGCTGGCCAGCATGAACCGCCACCTGATTCCCGAGGTGGAAACGCTGTTCCTGACGCCGGCCGAGCAATACGGCTTCATCTCATCGTCGCTGGTGCGCGAGATCGCGCGCCTGGGCGGGGACGTGTCCGGTTTCGTGCCGCCGGCCGTGGTCGCCGCGCTCAAGGCACAATGGCAGACCGAGAAGGGCGCCTGAGCGCCCGCATTCCGACAACAGATCCAACAGGAGGGGGAAGACCCATGAAGAACATCGCAACCCGCGTGCTGCTGACCGCCTGCCTCTTGCTGCCGTTCGCGGCGTGCAAGAAGCAGGATGAAGCCCCGGCCGAGCCGGCCGAAGTCGCCCTGGTCGCGCCGACCACGAGCGAAGACGGCCCGTGGAAGGAATACCTGAGCAAGGTCGTCGACGCCAACATGGGCACGATCACCAACACGCCGTACGTGTACTACCTGCCGGCCGACACCGATCCGGAGTTCGAGGCCAAGTACGGCCGCCAGCTGGAGCAGGCCAAGGGCGCCGTGGCACGCGGCGTGACCAGCGGCAACCTGATCGCGTTCGGTTCGCCGTCCAGCGTCAAGATCGCCGACCTGGCCGTGGCCGCGTTCGAAGGCGTGCAGGCCGATACCTTCAAGGGCGTGCGCATCCTGTTCATCGGCAAGGCCGAGGACAGCGAGCGCGTGAAGGCCGCGGTGGCCCCGAGCGGTGCCGAATACGTATTCGTCGAAGCCAAGTAATTTCCCAAGTCCCTCCTCCGGTCAAGCCGGAGGAGGGCACGGGGTTCCATGTCCCTCAAGATCAACGAACTCTGCGTCAACTGCGATGTCTGCGAGCCGGCCTGTCCCAACCAGGCCATCTCGATGGGCGAGACGATCTACGTGATCGATCCGGCGCGCTGCACCGAATGCGTCGGCCATCATGACGAACCGCAATGTGTCGTCGTGTGCCCCGTCGAGTGCATCGATCCCGATCCGGCGTATCCTGAGACCCACGAAGACTTGCTGGCGAAGATGCTCCGGCTACAGGCCGGCTGAGCATCGGCTGCGCGCCATCGCTTCGTGCCGGTTTTCGCACCAGGAGTGATCGTGATCCAGCGCCGTCTTGTCGCCTTGCTGTTCGTCTTCGCCTTCGTACCCGCCGCGTGGGCGGCCGATGCCCCCCGTGCTCCTTCCGCGCACCCGCCGGGTGTCGCCATCGCCAGCGCGCATGCGCTCGCCACGCAGGCGGGCCTGGACGTCATCGCGCAGGGCGGCAACGCCTTCGATGCGGCGGTCGCCGTGTCGTCGACGCTGTCGGTGGTGGAGCCGATCAGCTCCGGCCTGGGCGGCGGCGGGTTCTTCCTGCTGCACGACGGCAAGACCGGCAAGGACGTCTTCATCGATGCGCGCGAGACCGCGCCGGCGGCGTCCACGCCCGACAAATACCTGTTGCCGAACGGCGACTTCAATCGTGATCGTGCCGAGAACGGTCCCTGGGCAGCCGGCATTCCCGGGCTGCCTGCGGCGTTCGTCCACCTGGCGGAGAAGTACGGCAAGCTGCCGTTGAAGATCTCGCTGGCACCGGCGATCCGTACCGCGCGCGAAGGCTTTCCGGTCTATGCGCGGATGGCGCGCGGTTACCAGGCGCGCCGCGAGGTGATGGAGCGCTACGCGGGCACGCGTGCGGTATTCCTGGCGAACGGCCAGCCGATCAAGGAAGGCGACCTCTTCAGGCAGCCCGACCTGGCGCGCACGCTGGAGCGCCTGGCGACCCAGGGTTTCGACGGGTTCTATCGCGGGGAAACCGCGAAGCTGCTGCTGGCCGGCGTGAAGGCCGAGGGGGGGCAGTGGACCGCGAAGGAACTGGCCGGCTACACCGTGCGCGAGCGCGAACCGCTGACGTTCGAATACAACGACTGGAAAGTGACCACCGCGCCGCCGCCGTCGTCCGGTGGCGTGGCGCTGACGCAGATGCTGCAGATCCTCGACGCGTACGACCTGTCGAAACTGGACGAAGCGCAGCGCACGCACCTGATCGTGGAAGCGATGCGTCGCGCGTTCCGCGACCGCACCTTCTACCTGGGCGATCCGGACTTCGTCGACATCCCGATGAAGACGCTGACCAGCCCGTACTACGCGGCCGGCCTGCGCGCGACGATCAATCCGCAGAAGGCGACGCCCAGCGACCAGCTGTCCGGGCAGCAGACGCCGCTGGAGGACGAGGAAACCACGCACTTCTCCATCATCGACGCGGAAGGCAACCGCGTCGCCGGCACGCAGACCGTCAACCTGCTGTTCGGTTCGGGCCTGGTGCCGCCGGGTACGGGCGTGCTGCTGAACAACGAGATGGACGATTTCGCGCTCAAGCCGGGCACGCCGAACGCCTTCGGCGTGATGGGCTACGACGCCAACGCACCGAAGCCCGGCAAGCGCATGCTGAGCTCGATGACGCCGACCTTCATGGAGTCGCCCGACAAGGTCGCCGTGCTGGGCACGCCGGGCGGCAGCCGCATCATCACCATGGTGCTGCTGGGCATCCTGGGGTACGACGCCGGCCTGCTACCGCAGCAGGTCGCGGCGCTGCCGCGCTTCCACCACCAGTGGATGCCGGACCTGATCGAGATGGAGACCGACGCGTTGACCCCGGCCACGCAGCAGACGCTGGAGGCCATGGGCCACCGCTTCAAGGTGCCCGGCAACAGCGCGCAGGGCGGCCGCGGTTCCAGCCACGTCTGGGGCAACCTGCAGACGGTGGAGTGGGACAAGACCACCAACACGCTGCTGGGCGGCAGCGATCCGCGCAATCCGGTCGGCGCGGCCAAGGTCGTCGAGTCGGCCCCGTCGCGCTGAGAGGCGTAGAATCGGGGCCATGAAACTCTGGTCGCTGCTGGGCAACTCCCAGAAACTCGATGGCGGCGCGATGTTCGGCAACGCGCCGCGCGCCATGTGGGAGAAGTGGTCGCCGCCCGATGCGGAGAACCGCATCGAGCTGGCGTGCCGCGCGCTGCTGGTGCAGTCGCTCAACGGCAAGACCGTGCTGTTCGAAACCGGCATCGGCGCCTTCTTCGAACCGAAGATGCGCGCACGCTTCGGCGTGCAGGAAGACCGCCACGTCCTGCTCGATTCGCTGCGCGAGGCCGGCTTCTCCCACGAGGACATCGACGTGGTGGTGCTCAGCCACCTCCACTTCGACCATGCCGGCGGCCTGCTCGCGCCGTGGCAGGAAGGACGCGCGCCGGAGCTGCTGTTCCCCAACGCCACCTTCGTCGTCGGCGCCGACCACTGGCAGCGCGCGCTGAAGCCGCATCCGCGCGATCGCGCCAGCTTCATTCCGGAACTGCAGCCGTTGCTGGAAGCCAGCGGACGGCTGGAACGGGTGTCCGGCGAGTATTCAGAGGCGCTGGCCGACACCGTGCGTTTCAGCTTCAGCGATGGCCACACGCCGGGCCTGATGCTGGCCGAGGTGCTGGGCGCGGAAGGCCCCGACGGGCAACCGCATGGTGGCGTGGTGTTCTGCGCCGACCTGATCCCCGGCCGTTCCTGGGTGCACGTGCCCATCACCATGGGCTACGACCGCAACGCCGAACTGCTGATCGACGAGAAGCGCGCCTTCCTGGAAGACAAGCTGGCGCGCAATGTCCATCTGTTCTTCACCCACGACCCGGGCTGTGCGCTGGCGCAGGTGACCCGCGACGAGAAGGGCAAGTTCGGCGTCGCCCACGAGGTCGCCGAACTGCACGCCCGCCCGCTGGCGGCGTAGAGCGGAGCTTGCTCCGCTGCTCCTGCTCAGCCGATTCGCGTGCCGAAGATGCGGTCGCCGGCGTCGCCCAGGCCGGGCAGGATGTAGCCCTTGTCGTTGAGGCGCTCGTCGATGGCGGCGGTATAGACCTCGACATCCGGATGCGCCGCTTCCAGCGCCTTCAGGCCCTCGGGCGCGGCGACCAGGAAGATGCCCTTGATCCGCTTCGCGCCGGCGCGCTTGAGCATGTCGATGGTGGCGATCAGGGTGCCGCCGGTGGCCAGCATCGGATCCAGGATCAGCGCGTCGCGCTCCTCCAGCCGACCGGTCAGTTTTTCGAAGTAGGGCACCGGCTGCAGGGTTTCCTCGTCGCGCTGCAGGCCCACCACGCTGACGCGTGCGGTGGGGATCAGCGCCAGCACGCCCGGCAGCATGCCCAGGCCGGCGCGCAGGATCGGCACCAGGGTGATCTTGGCGCCGGCGATCTTCTTCACCGTCACCGCACCGGCCCAGCCGGCCATCGTTTCGTCGCCCAGTTCCAGGTCGGCGGTGGCCTCGTAGGCCAGCAGCGTGCCCAACTCGGTCACCAGCTCGCGGAAATCCTTGGTGTTGAGGCTGGCGTTACGCAGCAGGCCGATCTTGTGCTGCACGAGGGGATGGCGGACTTCGACGGTTTTCATGGCGGGGCGGGGTGCGGCGGCGGGAGATGCAGGAAGTCTGCATCAAATGCCGTGGCCCCACAAAGCAGGAAGCCGGCATGCGCCGGCTTCCTGTCTGCTGCATGTGGCCTGGACGATCAGAACGCCCAGCGCATGACCACCTGGTAGCTCGGGCCGGCTTCTTCCGATTCCAGCTCGTACTCGTCGTAGTCGCGGTCGATCTGGTCCTGCAGCGTGTTGAACTTGTCGAAGAACTCGTCCTTGCTCGCATCCAGCAGGTTGTTGGCGCTCAGGCGCACCGACACGCTCTTGCCGAAACGCTTCTCGACGAACACGTCCAGCTCGCCGCCGTAACGGATGACGACTTCCTCGCCGAGCACGCGCGTGTACGCATCGCCCTGCTTGCGGTAGGTCGCGCCGAAGCTGGCGCCCAGCGCCGGCAGGTCGTGGATGAAGCCGATGTTGTAGACGGACTTGGCCTGGTCGTTGAAGCGACGCTCGCCCAGGAAGTCGTCCACCTTGGACTTCACCCACGAGTAGTTGGCGAAGATGCCGGTGTTCTCGAGGCCGATCGCCGACAGCGGGGTGGACACGTCGAACTCGAAACCGTAGACCTTGCCGTCGCCGACGTTGGAGGAGGTGTAGAGCCAGCTCGAAGCCGGTTCCTGCGCCATCGCATCGGCCAGGTCGACGGCGTCACCGTCCTCGATCATCTCTTCCCACGTGTCCTGCATCTCCTCGCTGGGCTCGCCGGTGTTGACGATCTCGATGAGGTCCTTGACGTCGCGGTAGAAGAAATTCAGGCCGACCACGCCCTTGCGGCCGAGGCGGTGTTCGAAACCGAGGTCGAGGCCGTTGGCGGTTTCCGGTTCCAGGTCCGGGTTGCCGATGTAGTCGTTGTCGCCGAATTCGCCGTCCAGCAGGGCGGGCAGCAGCTCGTTGAAATTCGGGCGCTTGACGGTCTTCGCCAGCGACAGGCTGACGCGGTCCGCATCGCCCAGGCTCCAGCGCAGGTTCACGGACGGCAGCAGTTCGTTGTAATCCTTGCTGACGCGGCCTTCGCTCTCTTCGTCTTCCAGGTACTCGACATCGGACTTGGTGGTCTCGTAGCGCAGGCCGGCTTCCCACGAGAACGCCTCGCCCTTGCCGCTGAGCATGATGTACGGGTCGAGGCGCTTCTCTTCGATCACCGAGGCGACGCTGCCGTCCAGGTCGTAGTCCGCCAGGGAGGCCGGGGTCTGGTCTTCGTCGTCGGCTTCCCACTCGTAGCTGACGACCAGGCCTTCGCGCTTCTTCCTGCGGTAGTCCACGCCGAACTCCAGCTCGGCGCCGCCCACCGGGCGGACGTGGCTGACGGTGAAGCCGGTTTCGGCGTCCTTGGCGAAGACCGACTCGGCGCCGTAGGCGGTCTCGTCCCACTCGGCGTCGGCCGGGATGCTCCAGGTGTCGTCCCAGTTCTCGGCGCCGCTGACGTAGACGTGCTCGCCTTCGGTGGTGGCCTGCGAATTCTCGAAGCGCGCGTAGTCGAGGCTCACGGCGGTGGTGCCGCCGGCCATGTCGAACTTGTACTCGGCGCCCACGCCGTAGTTCTTCTGGTCGTACGGATCCAGGCCCGGCACGCGGATGTTGATGGTCTCGTCGTCGTCCAGTTCCTCTTCGAACGACACCTCGGTGACGTCGCGATCGGTCTTGACGTAGAAGCCGTCGATGCTGAAGCGGCCGTTCTCGCCGACGTCGGCGGTGTAGGACAGGTTGGCCGAGTAATCGCGGCCGTCCTTCACCTCGGTCTGGTCTTCCCAGCTGACCTTCTCTTCGCGCGTGTTGTCGGTGAAGCGGTCCGAACGCTTGGTCTTGGCGCGGTAGCGGTCCTGCACGTTGACGCCGGCCAGCAGGCGCCCGCCAAGGGCCTCGAACGAGGTGACGGCGCCGAAGGTCGGGTTGACCTCGCCATCGTCCCAGCGGTTCACGCCGACGCGGATGTAGCTGCCGGTGAATTCATAGGCATCGCGCAACACGATGTTGATCGCGCCGGCCATCGCGTCGCCGCTGCGGTTGGCGCTGGCGCTGCGCTTGATCTCGATGTGGTCGACCATCTCCGCCGGGATGCGGTCCACGTAGAACGAACGGTCGTCGCCGGCGCCCGGTACCTTCTTGCCGTTGATCAGCACCTGCGTGTAACCGCCGCCCAGGCCGCGCAGCTGCACGCCGTCGTACTCCATGATGTCCGAACCGACGAAGCCGGCACCGGGCACGCGCTTCAGCATGTCGCCCACGGTGTTCGGCTCGAAGCGCTGGAAGTACTCCAGGTCGTAGACCAGGGTGGGCGCGATGTCGTCGGTGCGGTCGCGGTAGGTGATCTCCGGCTGCACCACCACTGTGTCCAGCTGCTTGGGATCGCCGGCGGTGCCGGCGTCCGGCGCCTGGTTCTGGGCGGTGGCGGCGAAGCTGGCCGGAAGCAGGGCAGCGCAGAACAGCGCCTGCGCGAGCGAGGCGGCCAAGGCATTGCGTTTCATCGTGTGTCGTCCCCGTGACGAAAGTAAACGGCACTTTGTAAGCACGTCACGTGGCGGAAACATGACAGGCAGGTTCCCGTGCGGTGACAGGTATCCGCGTGCAGTGCGCTGACACGAAAATGTCATGGCGCCTGCGTAGAACATGGCAGTTTGTTGACGCCTTCATGTCATGGGAACACCGGTGAAACCACGCCTTGCCTTGCTTGCGATTCCCTTCCTGCTCGCCGCATGCGGCGGAAAACCCGAAGCGCCCGCCGCGACCGCCGCGGCGACCGAGACGCCGGCACGCGAGAAAGAGCCGGACGAGAACGTCGAGAAGGATCCGCTGCTGAGCGAGGCGAAGATCGCGCATGTCGTCGTGCCCGAAGCCTTCATCACGCCGGCGACCCCGGCCGAGAATGTCGATTCGCCGGCCAGCTGGCGCGCGGCCGACGGCACGCGCTGGCTGATCGCCACCGCCAAGGACACGCACCGCCTGGTCGTGTTCGACGGCAGCACCGGCAAGCCGCTGCGCACGGTATCCGGCCCAGGCACCGAACTCGGCCAGATGCAGCGGCCGAACGGCATCGCGGTGATCGACGACCTGGTGCTGGTGGTCGAGCGCGACAACCGGCGGGTGCAGGTGTTCCAGTTGCCCGACTTCAAACCGCTGCTCGTGTTCGGCGCGGACGAGCTGAAGCAGCCGTACGGCCTGTGGGTGCGCCCGCAGAAGGACGCGTACGAGGTCATCGTCAGCGACAACTACATGTCGCCGCAGAACGAGGACGCACCGCCGCCGCTGGCCGAGCTGGGCCAGCGCTTCAAGCGTTACCACCTGCAGCGCGCCGAAGGCGGCTGGAGGGCCACGCTGGCCGGCACGTTCGGCGACACCGGCGAAGCGGGTGCGATCCGCATCGCGGAATCCGTGTTCGGCGATGCGGCGAACGATCGCCTGCTGCTGGCCGAGGAGGACGTCGCCGTCGGCACGCGCCTGCGCGAATACGGCCTGGACGGCACGTATCGCGGTCGCGACATCGGCGCGGACCTGTTCAAGGCGCAGGCCGAGGGCATGGCGCTGGCCCAATGCGCGGGCGGCACCGGTTACTGGATCGCGACCGACCAGTTCAAGGACCGCAGCGTGTTCCATGTGTTCGATCGCGCGACGCTGGCCTACAAGGGCGCGTTCGCCGGCAACAAGACCGCGAACACCGATGGCGTGTGGCTGGACCAGAGCGCCGATGCGCGCTTCCCGCAGGGTGCGTTCTACGCCGTCGACGACGACCAGGCGGTGGCGGCGTTCGACTGGCGCGACATCGCCAAGGCCTTGTCGCTGCCGGAGTGCCGCGTCGAATGAAGCGTGCAGGGGATGTGGGCTTGAAGTGGGCGCTGGCCGTGCTGTTGCTGGGGACCTGCGCGACGACGTTCGCGCAGGAAGCGACGGTGCGCCAGCCCGAGCCGAACACGCGCGTGCCGAAGGGCGTCATGCGTTACGCGCCGAGCGGCTTTCCGGACCGGATCGTGGCTTCGCCCGCGCAGGAAGCCGCCAAGGGTCTCTCCGTCGCGTGGCGCACGGATGCCAAAGTCGACGCACCCCTGCTCGAGATCGTCGTCGCCGGGGACTCGCCCGACATGGGCGAGCCGCGCCGCATCCACGCGACCAGCACGCCGCTGAAGACCGAGAACGGTGAAGCCCACCACCATCGCGTGGACGTCGATGGCTTGCAGCCGGACACGCTGTACGCCTGGCGCGTGCAGGGCGACCGTACCTGGAGCGCGTGGCACCACACCCGCACGGCCGCCGCCGCCAACGCGCCGCTGACGCTGCTGTACTTCGGCGACACCCAGAACAAGAACGTCAGCCTGACCACGCGGGTCGTGCGCGAGGCGATGCGGGCCGCGCCCGATGCGCGCCTGGCGCTGTTCGCCGGCGACCTGGTCAGCGGCGGCGACGGCGAGGACGACACCGAGTGGGGCGAGTGGTTCGAAGCGAACGAAGTGCTGCCGACCTCGCTGGTCGTCGCGCCGGCAATAGGCAACCACGAATACTTCGAGGAGTTCGAGGACACGCCGCAGGAACGCCGCGTGCTCGGTGCGCATTGGCCGGTGACGTTCGCATTGCCGGGCAACGGCGTGGCGCAAGCGAAGCGCACCACGTACTGGTTCGACTACCAGGATGTGCGCGTGGTGGTGATCGACGGCACGTCCGCGCTCGACCTGGGCACGGCGAAGGCACAGGCGGCGTGGCTGGACCAGGCGCTGGCCTCGAATCCGCACCGCTGGAGCATCGTGATGACGCACCAGCCGTTCTTCTCCCCGCGCGAAGGGCGCGACAACGTGCTGCTGCGCCAGAATTTGTTGCCGGTGATCCGCAAGCGCAAGGTCGACCTCGTACTGCAGGGTCATGACCACGTCTACGGCCGTCTCAAGAACGAAGCGCCGACACCGGTGTTCGTCGTGTCCGTCGCCGGCGCCAAGCAGTACCGGCTCTCCGACCAGGCGCGCAAGACGATGCGGCCGGTCGCCGAGGACACCCAGCTCTTCCAGGTGCTGCGCTTCGACGGGCCGCGTCTGCGTTACGAAGCACGCACGGCGACGGGCCGCCTCTACGACGCCTTCGATCTTGTCGATGGTGGCGCGGCGGGCAAGCAGCTTGTCGAGCACGCAGAAGGCCGTATCGAAGAGCGTACCTGCACCCGCGCCGAGACCCCGAAGGGCCGCGCCGACCGGTGCTGGGAGTAAACCCGACGCTGTAGAGCCGAGCTCGCTCGGCTGCTGTTCTCACGTGTCACCGACCAATCGCAAAAAGCAGCGGAGCAAGCTCCGCTCTACGGTTTCCCTCTACCAGGAGTCGACCATGAAGCACGTTGCCGCTGTCGCCTTGCTTCTTCTCTGCGCGAGCGCCTCCGCCCGTGAAGCGCACATCCGCCACCCGTTCCTCGCCCAGCAGCCGAAGGCGGCGCCGGAAGAGGTGCTGCTGGCGGTGGAGATCCCCGCCGGCAGCTTCACCAAGTACGAGATCAACGACGAAGGGCTGGTCTTCGTTGATCGGTTCCAGTCGATGCCGGTGGCGTATCCCGCCAACTACGGTTCGATGCCGCGCACGCTCGCCGGCGACGGCGATCCGCTGGACGCGCTGGTGCTGACGCGCGAGCCGCTGCATCCGGGCGTGCTGGTGAAGTTCCGGCCGATCGGCGTGCTGCGCATGCTCGACGATGGCAAGCATGACGAGAAGATCATCGGCGTGCCGACCGACAAGATCGACCCGACCTACGCGGGCATCCGCGACCTGGCCGACCTGCCGGAGATCGAACGCCAGCGCATCGAGGCCTTCTTCCGCGTCTACAAGGACCTGCCGAAGGGCCGTAATCCGGTGCAGCTCAACGGCTACGGCGATGCGAAGGAAGCGAAGGAGTTGATCCAGGTCTCGCTGGATCGCTTCGCCACCCAGAAGCCGTGATCCAAGAAGGTCGGTTGCAGAAAAGAAAAAGGCGAGCCGAAGCTCGCCTTTTTCATGAAACGCTGGCGATCGTCAGGCCGCCGCGGCCTGGCTGATGCGCGGGCCTTCGCGCAGCGCCTTGCCCACCATGCCGACCAGCAGGTCGAGTTCTTCGCCGTCGATGGCGAAATGCGGGGTGAAGCGCAGCGAGTTGGCGCCGCCATGGATGACGTTCAGGCCCTGCTGGCGCAGCCATTCCTCGGTCGAGCCGGCGCCGTAGCACTTGAAGGCCGGCGACAGTTCGCAGGAGAACAGCAGGCCGGTGCCCTGCACGTTGGTGATCAGGCCGCCGAGTTCCGCCTGCAGCTGCTGCAGCTTCTGCACGGCTTCGACGCCGCGCTTGCGGATGTTCTCGCGCACCTGCGGGGTCAGCTGGGCCAGGGTGGCGCAGGCCACGTCCAGCGCACGCGGATTGGTGGTCATCGTGTTGCCGTAAACGCCCTTGCGGTACAGGCCCGCGGCGCGCTCGTTCACGGCGAGCACCGACAGCGGGTACTGCGCGGCGTTCAACGCCTTGGAGTAGGTCTCCATGTCCGGCGCGTCCAGGCCTTCGAAACCGGGGTAGTCGACGATGGACAGCACGCCGTGCGCGCGCAGGCCGGCCTGGATCGAGTCGACCAGGAACAGGCTGCCGTGGCTGCGGGTCAGTTCGCGCGCGGCGGCGTAGAACGCCGGCGGCACCGAACGGCCCGGGTCGCCTTCGCCCATCACCGGCTCCAGGAACACCGCTTCGACGAACCAACCCTTGGCTTCGGCATCGGCGAACGCCTGCTTCAGCGCGTCCACGTCGTAGGGCGGGATGGCGATGACCGAATCCTCGCCGCGGTAGCTGGCCAGGTGCTGCTGGTAGGACTTGCGCGAGGAATCCGAATACAGCGCCGGGCGCTCGGTGCGGCCGTGGAAGCTGCCCTTCACCACGATGCGCTTGATGGTGCGGCCGGCGTGGCGGCCGTCCGGGTCGGTCATCAGCTTGCTGTTGATGTCGGCGATGCGCGCGGCCAGGCCGACGGATTCGGAGCCGGAGTTCAGGCACAGGAACTTCGCGAACGGACAGCCGCCGCGGGTGTGGCCGATTTCCTTGCGCAGGGCGCGGTCGAAGCGCAGCTGCGACAGGCTGGGGGTCATGATGTTCGCCATCGCCTGTGGGCGCGCCATCGCGTCCAGCACGGCGGCCGGCGTGTGGCCGAAGCCCAGCATCCCGTAGCCGCCGGCGTCGTACAGCACCGCGCCGTTGAGGCTGACCACCCACGGGCCCCGCGCGGCCAGCGCGATGTAGGGGTTGATCGCGTCGTCGGCGTAGAAGTTGACGTAGCCCGCCTGCACGGCCCGCAGCTGCTCGGCTTCGTCCAGGTCGAACAGTTCGGCGAACTCGTCCTTCAGGCGGGCGTGTTCGGCGGCGGCCGCCTCGATGACAGCCACCAGGTCCGGGTGGCCCTTGGCCAAGCGTTCAACGGCGGCATCGTCCAGACCGTGGGTCAGGCGCTGGCCGGTGTGGGCACGCAGGGGGGCGAGGGCGTCGGTCAGGGCCATGGGACAGCTCCGGCAGAAAGGGCAAACCCCTATTATCTGGATAAACTCGTCGCTTGACAGTTGTGATCTGCGCGAAATTCATGGATATTTCGTCGATTCGACGAAACCAGCCGCCTGCATGAAGCTCACCGATGCCGACCAGCAACTGCTCTCAGTGCTCCGTGAGAACGCGCGCGCTTCCACGGCCCAGATCGCCCGTCGCCTGAACCTGTCGCGGACCACGGTGCAGAGCCGGATCGAGCGCCTGGAGCGCGAGGGCGTCATCAGCGGCTACACGGTGCGCGTCCACGACGAGTACGACCGCAGCCACCTGCGCGCCCACATCATGATCGCCGTGCACCCGAAGCAGATGACCTCGGTCGTCGCCGCCCTGCGCGCCATGCCGGAGCTGCGGGTGCTGCACTCGATCAGCGGCAGCCACGACCTGATCGCGGTCGGCGCAGTGCCCAGCGTGGGGGACATGGACGTGCTGACCGACCGCATCGGCGCCCTCGACGGCGTGGAGCGCACGACCTCGTCCATCGTGCTGTCGACCAAGTTCGAGCGCTGAGCCCGGGCAAGGCCTGCGGGCGGGTCACGTACAATGACGCCCCCCGCAAGGCCCCGACCGTGAAGAAGTCCGATTTCCATTTCGAGCTGCCCGAGGCGCTGATCGCCCAGGCGCCGCTGCCGGAGCGTTCCGCCAGCCGGCTGCTGGTCGTGCCGCCGGGCGACGCGCCGTTCGTGGACCGCCACGTGCGCGACCTGCCCGAATGGCTGCAGTCCGGCGACCTGTTGATCTTCAACGACACGCGGGTGATCCCGGCCCGCCTGTTCGGCCAGAAGGAAAGCGGCGGGCGCGTGGAGATCCTGATCGAGCGCCTGCTGCCGGACAACGCCGCGCGCGCGCAGGTCGGTGCCAGCAAGTCGCCCAAGCCCGGCAGCCGCATCCAACTGGATGCCGGCGGCGAGGCGGAAGTGGTCGGCCGCGACGGCGAGTTCTACCAGCTGCGCTTCCATGTGCCGGGCGCGCTGGAGAGCTGGCTGCAGAAGGCCGGACGCCTGCCGTTGCCGCCCTACATCCAGCGTGCGCCGGGGCAGGACGACGACGAACGCTACCAGACCGTGTTCGCACGCGAGCTGGGCGCGGTGGCCGCACCCACCGCCGGCCTGCACTTCGACGATGCGCTGCTGGCCACGTTGCGCGAGCGCGGCGTGGAGTTCGGCCACGTGACGCTGCACGTCGGCGCCGGCACCTTCCAGCCGATGCGCGTGGACAACATCCACGAGCACCACATGCACAGCGAGTGGCTCAACGTCGGCGCCGCGCTGGTCGAACAGGTGCGTGCGACGCGTGCCCGCGGCGGCCGCGTCATCGCGGTGGGCACCACGGTCGTGCGTGCCCTGGAGTCCGCGACACGCCGCACGGAAGCCGGCGCCGGCGAACTGCAGCCGTTCGCCGGCGAGACGCAGATCTTCATCTTCCCCGGCTACCGCATCCGCAGCGTCGATGCGATGGTCACCAACTTCCACCTGCCGGAAAGCACGCTGCTGATGCTGGTCAGCGCGTTCGCCGGCAAGGACAGGATCATGGCCGCCTACGCCCATGCCGTACGCGAGCAGTACCGGTTCTTCTCCTACGGAGACGCGATGCTCCTGTTCCCGGACGTGGCCGCGTGAGCCGGCTTTCCTTCGACCTGCTGACGACCGACGGCGCGGCCCGCCGCGGCCGGCTGACCTTCCCGCGCGGCACCGTGGAGACGCCGGCCTTCATGCCGGTGGGTACCTACGGGTCGGTGAAGGGGATCCTGCCCGAACACGTCGAGGACCTGGGCGCCGAGATCATCCTGGGCAACACCTTCCACCTGTACTTGCGGCCGGGGCTGGAGGTCATCGGCGATCACGGCGGCCTGCACGGCTTCGCGCGCTGGAACAAGCCGATCCTGACCGACTCCGGCGGCTTCCAGGTGTTCTCGCTGGCCCATCGCCGCAAGATCACCGAGCAGGGCGTGACGTTCGCGTCGCCGGTGGACGGGGCGAAAGTTTTCCTCGGCCCCGAAGAAAGCATGCGCATCCAGAAGGTGCTGGACAGCGACATCGTGATGATCTTCGACGAATGCCCGCCGGTGAACGTCAACGGCAAGCCGGTGGACAAGCGCGTGATCGAGCGGTCGATGGAGCTGTCGCTGCGCTGGGCCGAGCGTTCGAAGCGCGCCCACGAAGGCAACGACGCCGCGCTGTTCGGCATCGTCCAGGGCGGCGTGCACCACGACCTGCGTTCGCGTTCGGCGGATGGGTTGAAGGCGATCGGTTTCGACGGTTACGCGATCGGCGGCCTGGCTGTCGGCGAGACCGAGGACGAGCGCAACGCGATGCTCGAACACACCTGCCCGCAGCTGCCGTCGGACCAGCCGCGCTACCTGATGGGCGTCGGCCGGCCGGAGGATCTGGTGGAAGCGGTGGCGCGGGGCGTGGACATGTTCGACTGCGTCATGCCGACCCGCAATGCGCGCAACGGGCACTACTTCACCTCGTTCGGCACGGTGCGCATCCGCAACGCGAAGTACGAGCACGACCTGCAGCCGATCGAGCCGGGTTGCGGCTGCTATGCCTGCCGCAACGGCTTCACCCGCAGCTACCTGCGCCACCTGGACCGCTGCAACGAGATGCTGGCCCCGATGCTCGGCACCCTGCACAACCTCTGGTACTACCAGCAGGTGATGGCGCAGATGCGGGCGGCGATCGCGGAAGGCCGGTTCCGGGCGTTCCGGGAGGGGTTCTATGCCGCCCGCGGGGTCGCGGCACCGGCCCTCTGACCCGGGACCTGCCGCCCGCCGGGGAACCATCCGGCGCCGGGGCGGTCTTTTCCAGTCCGGGCCAGGGGGATGCCCGGACGGGCCCCACCGGCGCGTGGCATAATCCCCGGCTGCTTACGATACCGACTGGACAAGTCCATGAATCTGCTTGATTTCTTCGTTGCCCCCGCGTTCGCCCAGGCCGCTCCGGCCCAGCAGGGCATGGGCGGCTTCGGCCTGCTGATGCCGATCGCGCTGATCGCCGTCATGTACTTCCTGATGATCCGCCCGCAGATGAAGCGCGCCAAGGAGCACCGCTCCATGCTGGACAAGCTGTCCAAGGGCGACGAAGTCATCACCTCCGGCGGCATCGCGGGCACCGTCACCGACATCGGCGACAACTTCGTGACCATCGAAGTGGCCGACAACGTGCGCGTGCGCGTGCAGAAGGCCGCCGTGGGCAACGTGCTGCCGAAGGGCACGCTGAAGTCCGCCTGATCCATCCCGTTCCGTCGCCCGCGCGGCGGGACGGTTCCCCGTTCCATTCCGAACCACTGCTGAGCGCATGCCCGGGAAGGGCCTGTGCGGGTCGCCCCGATGCTTGAATTCCCACGCTGGAAATACGTCCTGATCCTGATCGTCGTGTTGGCGAGCGCGCTGTATGCGCTGCCCAACCTGTACCCGCAGGATCCCTCCGTGCAGATCACCGCCAACCGCGGCTTCGCCATCGACGCCGCACTGCGCGGCCGCGTGGATACCGCGCTGAAGGCTGCGGGCGTCCAGCCCAAGGCGATCGAGTCCGAGACCGCCGGCATGCTGGTGCGCCTGCCGGGCCTGGATGCGCAGACCAAGGCCAACGACGCCCTGCGCAAGGCGCTGGGCGAGGACTACCTGGTCGCGCTGAACCTGGCGTCGACCGTGCCGGACTGGATGGCCAACTTCGGTGCGCGTCCGATGGTGCAGGGCCTAGACCTGCAGGGCGGCGTGCATTTCGTGCTGCAGGTGGACCAGAAGGCCGCGCTGGACAAGCGCATCGACGGCTATCTGGAAGACACCCGCGTCACCCTGCGCGACAAGAGCGTGCGCTACACCGCGGTCGAGCGCCGCGCCGACAACAGCATCGTGGTGACACTGGCCGACGGCCAGGACACTGCGGCGGCGCAGAAGGTGCTGGCGGCAACGCTGAGCGCGCGCGGCAGCGCCAACGCGCTGCCCGGCACCGGTTTGTCGTACCAGACCAGCGGCAACCAGATCATCATCGGCCTGCCGCAGGCGGAACTGGACCAGATCGCCGGTGAGGCGATCGAGCAGAACCTGACCACGCTGCGCAACCGCGTCAACGAGATCGGCGTGTCCGAGCCCATCATCCAGCGCCAGGGCAACGACCGCGTGGTCGTGCAGCTGCCGGGCGTGCAGGACACCGCCGAGGCCAAGCGCCTGATCGGCGCGACCGCGACGCTCGAGTTCCGCGCCGTGGTCGAGGGCAACGCCGCCGACGCGGTCGCCAGCGGTCGCATCCCGCCGGAAGCCAAGGTCTTCCAGCTCCGCGACAACGCCGGGCCGGTGCTGTTGAACAAGCGCGTGCTGGCTTCGGGCGACGAGATGGTCAACGCCCGCGTCGGCGTGGACAACAACGGCCTGCCCGCGGTCGACGTGACCCTCAACAACATCGCCGGCCAGCGCATGTTCGACTACACCAGCGCCAACGTCGGCAAGCTGATGTCGGTCGTCTACATCGAGCGCGTGCCGACGGTGGCCATCGTCGATGGCAAGGAAGTACGCAGCGTGCGCGTGCGCGAGGAAGCGCTCGCGCCGACCCGCATCGCCGGTGTGTTCGGCAAGAACTTCCAGACCACCGGCCTGGAGAAGACCGAAGCGGAGAATCTGGCCAAGCTGTTGCGCGCCGGTTCGCTGGCCGCGCCGATGGACTTCATCGAAGAGCGCGTCGTCGGCCCGAGCCTGGGCGCCGAGAACGTCGCCCGCGGTACCAAGGCGGTGGTCTATTCCTTCATCTTCGCGTTGGCGTTCTTCCTGGTCTATTACCGGATGTTCGGCCTGATCACCTGCGTGGCGCTGCTGCTGAACCTGGTGATGGTGGTCGCCGTAATGTCGCTGTTCGGCGCCACCATGACGTTGCCCGGCTTCGCCGGCCTGGCGCTGACCATCGGCATGTCGGTGGACGCGAACGTGCTGATCAACGAGCGCATACGCGAAGAGCTCAGGGCGGGCGTCCCGCCGCTGGCGTCGATCGCCACCGGTTACGAGAAGGCCTCCGGCACCATCTTCGACTCCAACATGACCGCACTGCTGGCCGGCGTGGCGCTGTACGCGTTCGGCACCGGCCCGCTGAAGGGCTTCGCCATCACCATGGTGATCGGCATCCTGACCTCGGTGTTCACCGCGGTCACCGTGTCGCGCGGCCTGGCCACGCTGATCTACGGTCGCCGCCGCAAGCTGAAGTCGCTGGCCATCTGACGAGAGCACACGAACCATGAAACTCTTTCCCCTGCATCTCGTCCCGAACGACACCCGCATCGATTTCATGCGCATGCGGTGGGTGTCCATCACCGTCGCCGTGATCCTGGCGGCCGTCGCGATCGGCGCCATCGCCTTCAAGGGCTTCAACTTCGCGCTGGACTTCACCGGCGGCACGGTCGTGGAACTCCGCTTCCAGAACCCGCCGGACGTGGACCAGGTGCGCTCGCGCCTGGAGTCCGCCGGCTACGGCAGCGCGCAGGTGCAGACCTTCGGCACCGGCAGCGACCTGCTGGTCCGCCTGCAGCCGCGCGAGGAAAGCGCCGCCGCGGCCGACGCGGCCGATGCGACCAACCGCACCGCGCAGGACGTGGTCCGCCTGGCCTCCCACGACGGCAACGCCGCCACCATCATGCGCAGCGAGTTCGTCGGCCCGCAGATCGGCAAGGAACTGGCCCTCAACGGCCTGTACACCCTGTTGTTCGTGGTTGCCGGCTTCCTGATCTACATCGGCTTCCGTTTCGAGTGGAAGTTCGCCGTGGCGGCGATCGTCACCACCCTGCACGACGTGCTGATCTGCGCGGGGTTCTTCGCGCTGACCGGCCGCGAGTTCGACCTGACCATCCTGGCCGGTCTGCTGTCGGTGATGGGCTTCTCGATCAACGACACCATCGTGGTGTTCGACCGCGTGCGCGAGAATTTCCGCAGCCTGCGCGTGGATCCGGTGGAAGTGCTGAACCGTTCGGTCAACCAGACCCTGTCGCGCACGATCATCACCTCGTTCGTGGCCTTCCTGACCGTGCTGGCGCTGTACCTGTACGGCGGCGGTTCGCTGGAAGGCATGGCGATCTCGCAGATGATCGGCATCGTGATCGGTACGATCTCCTCGATCTTCGTGGCCTGCCCGCTGCTGACCATCGGCTTCCTGAAGGTCACCAAGCAGGACCTGATGCCGAAGGCGAAGGACGAAGTGGCGCTGGCGCGTCGTCCGTAAGCGCCGTCCATCAGGTACGAAAAAGGCCACGCAATGCGTGGCCTTTTTTTGTTGCTGTCGTTTCTGCAGGAGCGACGTGAGTCGCGACCGCACGGCCAGATCGGCACGTTCAACCGGTTCGACGACAGTCGACATGACCAAGCGACTGCATTACCTAATGTCTGAGGAGTGGCCCGGTTTCCGGTCGCGACTCACGTCGCTCCTACATCAAGCCGAGCGGTGTCGGCTCTCAGGCGTTGAACGCCGCCGCGTATCCCGACGAGACGATGGTCTTCTGCAGCGCTTCGGCCACCTTGAGGTTGCCGGCGACGATCTGGCGGGGCAGGGCGGTGCGGCCGTCGATCTTGCCCAGTGCGGCGCCGCGGAAGTCGCAGACCTTGCCGCCCGCCTCGCGCACCAGCAGCACGCCGGCAGCGATGTCCCAGTCCTTCACGCCGGCTTCGAAATAGGCATCCGAGCGTCCGCAGGCGACGTAGGCCAGGTCCAGCGCGGCCGAACCGGTGCGGCGGATGTCCTCGGCATGCACCAGCAGCTCGCGCACGCATTCCAGCTGCGCGCCGGCACGGGCGCGCTCGCGCGGGGGGAACCCGGTGGTGATCATGGCGCCGGCCAGTTCCTTGCGGTCGGCCACGCGGATGCGCCGCTCGTTGAGCTGCGCGCCGGCGCCGCGGCTGGCGGTGAACAGGTCGTTGCGCAGCGGGTCGAAGATCACCGCGTCGGTGGGTTCGCCGTTGTCCACCAGCGCGATCGACACGCAGTAGTGCGGGAAGCCACGCAGGTAGTTGCTGGTGCCGTCCAGCGGGTCGATCACGAAGGTGTAGCGGCCATTGATCTGCGCGCCGCTTTCCTCGCCCACGAAGCCATAGTCCGGGTAAGCCCGGCGCAGCTCCTTGATGATGACCTTCTCGGCGTCCGAATCCACTTCGCTCGCGTAGTCCATCCGCTCCTTCTGCACCACGTTCAGGGCGTCCAGTTTGTTGATGCTCCGCAACAGCACGTTGCCTGCAAGGCGGGCGGCCTTGACCATGACGGTGACGACGGGCTTCTGCATGCGAACGGACCTCGGACAGGCGTGGGGCGGGCGAACAAGTGGAAAAGAGCAGCACGGCGCAGCGGCCGGCCCGCGCAGTTTACCATCTGACCCCATGAACACGCCCCCTCCTGCCATCGGCACCGCCGTCACCGATCCCGTTCCCGCGGCGCTTGCCGCCCGTCTCCGCGTCGTGCTCGTGGGCACGCAGCATCCCGGCAACATCGGCGCAGCGGCCCGCGCGCTCAAGACCATGGGACTCGGGCGCTTGGTGCTGGTGGCGCCGGAGGAGTACCCGGCGGACGAGGCGTTCCGGCGTGCAGCGGGCGCGGACGATGTGCTCGCGGCCGCGCCCGTCGTGGCCACGCTGGCCGAAGCGGTCGCGGACTGCCATCTGGTGATGGGCTGCACGGCCCGGAGCCGCCGCGTCCAGTTGGAAGAACATGCGCCCCGGCAGGCGGCGGCGCAGGCGGTCGGGCGCGCGGAAGGGGGCGGCGAGGTCGCCCTGGTGTTCGGTCGGGAACGCACCGGCCTGACCAACGAGGAGTTGCAGCTCTGCCAGGCCGCGGTCCACATCCCGGCCAATCCCGACTACAGCTCGCTGAACCTGGCGGCCGCCGTCCAGGTGCTGACCTACGAACTGCGGATGGCCCTGCTGGAACGGGCGCTCGCCGTACCGGCCGCCGACGCGGCGCCCGATGAGGCACCGGCCAGCCACGCCCATCTGGAGGGCTTTTACGCCCAGTTGGGCGACACCCTGGACGCGATCGACTTCCACAAGGGCCGGACCCCCGATTCGGCCATGCGCAAACTGCGGCGGCTGTTCCACAAGGCGGCGCTCAACGAGCAGGAGGTCCGGTTGCTGCGGGGCATCCTGGCCGACGCCCAGCGGATGGCCCGCCTGGCGGGCGGCGCGGGCGGTTGACGGCTGTCTAACTCACACGATTTCCGATAGGCTGCCGCCATCGTTTCGGCGGGCTCCTATCGTTGCGTACAACCTGGTTCAGCCTGGCGCTGGCCGCGATCGGCGCAGCGCTGATTCCCGCCATCATCGCGCCCGCCAGTGCGGCCGGCGACGACCGCGTCCTGGTCCTGGGGCGCATCAGCGACGATCCCAAGGCGCATTACGAGCAGCTCAAGCCGCTGCTCGACTACGTGATTCCGCGCATGCGGGACGTGGGCATCACCGAGGGCCGCATCCTGATGGCCCGCGACACCCAGCAGATGACCAGCTACCTGCGCCGCGGGCGCGTGGACTGGGTCACCGAAACCGCCGGCACGGGCATGCGCCTGCAGGAACGCGCCGGCGCCCGCCCGCTGCTGCTCACCGAGCGCGGCGGCGTAAGCCGCTACCACGGCGTGTTCTTCGTCCGGCGCGACAGCGGGCTGGAGCGGCTGGAAGACCTGGAAGGGCGCACGGTCGCTTTCCAGAACACGGCTTCCACCAGCGCCTACTTCGCACCGGCGACGGCCCTGCTCGATGCCGGCCAGCGCCTTGAGATCCTGCTTTCGCCGATGGACCGGCCCTCGGCCGATTCGGTCGGCTACGTGTTCGCGCGTTCCGAGCTCAACATCGCGGCCTGGGTGCACAAACGCCTGGTCGACGCCGGGGTGGTGAGCAACCTGGACTGGGACGACGTGCGCCGCATGCCGCCGGCGTTCCGCCGCGACTTCCGCGTGATCCATGAAACGCAGGATTTCCCGCGCGCGCTGGAGATGGTTCGCGGCGACCTCGACCCGAGGGTGGAAGCGCGCCTGCGCGAAGTGCTGCTCGAGGCCGCCAACGATCCCGCCGCGCGCGATGCGCTCAACGTGTTCTTCCGCACGACCCGCTTCATGCCCGTCGACCCCGCTTCGCAGCAGGCGCTCGACAGCCTGCGCCGCGGCGTGGCCCGCGTCAGGGAGCAGGTGGAATGAAGGCGCTGCGCTTCGGCCTGCAGGCGCGTTTCCTGGCCGCCATGGCGGTCATGCTGCTGGTGGTCATCGCGCTGGTGGCGACGCTGCTGCACCGGCAGAAGGTGATGCAGAAGGAAGTCGCGGACCTCGGCCGCGATGCGATGCACGGCATGGTGGAGGACAGCCTGCGCCGCCACGGCGAGGCCACGGTCGACCAGCTCGCGGATGCGCTGGCGAACCCCCTGTACTACTTCGATCTGGACGGGGTCGGTGCGCTGGTGCGTTCGGCCCAGAAGGAGCCCGACGTCAGCTACGTGCTCGTCTACGACAACCAGGGCCGCATCATCCACGACGGCACGGCCGACATCGCCGTGTACGGCCAGACCATGACCGATCCGCTGGCCTACGAGGCGATCAACGCCCGGGCCATGCATACCCAGTGGTCGACGCAGATCGTCGATGTCTCCGAACCGATCATGATCGGCAGCGAGCGCATCGGCGGGGTGCGTGTCGGCTATTCCGTGGCCTCGGTGCGCGCCTACGAAGAGAAGGCGATCGCCGCCGCGCGCGCGCGCCTGAACGAACTCGGTGCACGCCATCTCGGCTGGATCGCGCTGCTGCTGGCGGCATTGGCCGGCGTCAGCGTGGCGATCATGCTGTACGTGCAGCGCACGCTGGTGAGGCCGATCCGGCAGCTGGCGCGCGCGGCGCACGATATCGAGGTGGGCAACTACAACGGCGAGCGGATGGCCAGCGCCCGCCAGGACGAAGTGGGCGAACTGGTGCGCGCCTTCGGCACCATGAGCGACAGCATCGCCCGGCACGATCGTGATGTGCGCCGCATGGCCTACACCGATTCGCTGACCGGCCTGACCAACCGGCTGGCCTTCCGCGAGAGCCTTGACCATCGGCTGATGATGCTGCGCGGTGCGGGTCGCCAGTTGGCGCTGCTGTTCGCGGACATCGACGACTTCAAGCGCGTCAACGACACCCTGGGCCACGAGGCGGGCGACGAAGTGCTGCAGCAGTTCGCGCACCGCATCCGCGACGCGGTGGAGCTGCTGGGTGGCGACGATGCATTGCTCGCGCGTTTCGGCGGCGATGAGTTCGTCATCCTGATCCAGGACGGCGATGTGCGCGGCAGCGCCACCCGTCTGGCCGAGAAGCTGGTCGCCGAACTGGGCCGCCCGATCGTCGTGCAGGAACGCCAGGTGTTCCTGGGCACGTCTATCGGCATCACCCTGTTCCCCGAGGACGCCTCGGGCGCCACCGCGCTAATGAAGAACGGCGACATCGCCATGTACCAGGCGAAAGTGGCCGGCAAGAACTGCTACCGGTTCTACAGCCGCGCGATGGACCAGGCGGTGGAGCGGCGCGTGCGGATGGAGCAGGAACTGCGCGGCGCCTGGGAGCGCGGCGAACTGAGCCTGATGTACCAGCCGGTCTTCCGCCTGTCCGACAGCCGCATCATCGGTGCGGAGGCGCTGCTGCGCTGGCAGCATCCGGAACTGGGCATGGTGGCGCCGTCGGTCTTCATCGACGTGGCCGAACAGAGCGGACTGATCGAAAGCATCGGTCCGCGCGTGTTGCGGGCGGCCTGCGCCGCCGCCGCGCGCTGGGGTACCGACCGCGACGCCCTGGATCCGCTGTTCGTTTCAGTCAATGTGTCGCCACGGCAGCTGCGCAGCGGCGATCTGCCCGACGTGGTCGCCGACTGCCTGCGCGACACCGGCTTGCCGCCCTCGCGCCTGCACCTGGAGTTGACCGAGACCGCCGTGATCGCCGACGAGGCGCACGCCAGTGCGTTGCTCGCCACCCTGCACCGCACCGGCGTGAAAGTGTGGCTGGACGACTTCGGTACCGGCTTTTCGGGCCTGAGCCATCTGCGCCGCGTACCGGTGGATGGCGTGAAGATCGATCGCAGCTTCATCGCCGACATGCTGCGTGACCCCGACGATCTGGCGCTCACCACCGCGATCATCGCGATGGCCCATTCGCTCGGGATCACGGTGGTGGCGGAAGGGGTCGAGAAGGAGGGCCAGTTCAACCTGCTGCGCGAGCGCGGTTGCGACCTGGCGCAAGGCTACTGGCTGGGCTATCCGGTCACGGCGGCGGAATTCACGCAGCTGATCGCCTGACCCACGTACCCCGAGGTTCTTTGTGGGAGCGACGTGAGTCGCGCGCTTTTCTGGAGGGTGGGACGTCATCGCGACTGACGTCGCTCCCACACCATACGATCCTGACGTCAGAACCAGCTATCGACCAGCCGGGCCAGCGATTCCACCAGGTTGCCCGACAGGAAGCCGAACACGACCACGGCGATGCTGCCGGCCACCCAGGCCACGAGCATCAGTGCGCCATCGCGTTCCAGCAGCGCCAGCGCGAACAGCAACAGCAGGAAACCGAACACGTAGTTGGTGAACGGGATCGGCAGTGCGAGCAGTACGCCCAGCAACACCAGCAGCAGGCCCGTGAAACAGACCGCGAGGCGGTTGTCGAGCAAGGCCGGCATGCGCGGCTGCACCAGCTTCTCCAGCCGGCGCAGCCACGGGGCCATGCGTTGGCGGAAACGCATCACCGTCCCGCGATGCGGGCCGCGGCGGGCGAGGAAGGCGGGCAGCCAGAGCTTGCGCATGCCGACCAGCAGCTGCGCGCCGACCAGGATGACCATCGGGCCGCCGATCGCACCGCCCACGCCGGGAACGGGAATGAAGGCGGGCAGCAGGCCGATGAACAGCAGCAGGCCGAATGCGGCCGGGCCGAAATCCTTCAGCAGGTCGCCCAGGTGCAGGACCTCGTCGGGATCGCCGGTGGCGAACTCTTCGAGCAGGGCGCCGGTGCTCGTGTGGCGCTGTGGCTCATCTGACATCTCAGACCGCCAGGTCTTCGCCGTCGGTTTCCGGCAGTTTCTGCAGCAGCAGCTTGTCGATGCGCGCGCCGTCGAGGTCGACGACTTCGAAACGCCAGCCGGCCCACTCGAGCTGTTCGCCGACGTGCGGGATGCGGCCGAAACGCTCGATCATCATGCCAGCGAGGGTGTTGTACTCGTCGTCGTCGGGCAGGGCGACGCCGCCCAGCAGTTCGCGCAGGTCGTCGTTCGGCAGCGAGCCGTCGACCAGCAGCGAGCCGTCTTCGCGGACCACGACCAGCGGGGCCTCATCGATGTTGTGCTCCGCGGCCTGCAGGCGGCCGACCACGGCGCCCATCAGGTCGCTCTGCGTCACCAGGCCCTGGATCTCGCCGTATTCGTCGACCACCAATGCCAGTGATTGCTGCTCTTCGCGGAAGATCTCCAGCAGCTTCATCGCATGGGTGGACTCGGACACGAACAGCGGCTCGCGCAGCTTGATGAAGAGGTCCGGTCGCGCGGCGCCGAGCGCCGGCAGCAGCGACTTCACCTCGAGTACGCCGACCACGTCCTGGTCGCTGCCGCGATAGACCGGGAAGCGCGAGAACGCCGACTCGTGCATGGTCTGCAGGTTGTCTTCGTAGGAGGCGGCCGCGTCCAGCCAGACGATCTTCTTGCGCGGCGTCATCAGGCTGTCGGCGGTGCGGTCGCCCAGGCGCAGCACACGGTTGACCATGTTGCGCTCGTCGGCGTCGATCACGCCCTGCTCGTGGCTCTCGGTCACCAGCATGCGGATTTCCTCTTCCGTCACCGCCGCGCGGTTGTCGTCGCGGATGCCGAGCATGCGCAGCACGCCGCGGTTGATCGCGCCGAGCACGAACACCACCGGGCGCGCGATGCGCGACAGCCAGTCCAGCGGGATCGCGACCACGGACGCGATGGATTCGGCGTTGGTCAGCGCGAGACGCTTGGGAATCAGTTCGCCGAAGATGACCGAGCTGGCGGTGATCAGGGTCACCGCGGTGCCGACACCGATCGGGTTGGTATAGCGCTGGGCGCCGGGCCAGACGTCGGATAGCCAGGCCGCGATCATCTGGCCGATGGCGTCACCGCCGAACATGCCGGTCAGGATGCCCAGGCCGGTAATGCCCACCTGCACGGTGGACAGCAGGTTGTCGGGATGCTCGGCCAGGTGCAGCGCGACACGGGCGCCCCGGCTCTCCTGCGCCATCTGCTTGAGCTTGAGTTTGCGGGACGTCATCAGGGCCATCTCCGACAGTGCGAAGAAGGCATTGATGACGATCAGGAAGGCGACGATCAGCAACTCGAGCACGGCGCCTCCCGGTCAATAGGGTGGAGGGCCGGCGAGGCGGGCGGGGTCTGTCGCGGGGGACAGTGGGGGGGAGTAGGGTCGTCGTCCATAGGATGCACCCCAAGGGGCGCGGCGCGAGTTTAGCAAACGGTCCCGTGGACAAGATGCGAAGCTGAACGAGACGTTTGGCTAATGGCGCCCCGGTGCCGGTACCGGCCCGGGCGCCGGGCTGTCCGCCAGAGTCATGAAACCGTCATAATTCCGCCCTTGAAGCCGTCCATCCCGTGACGGTGGGACCGCCTGATGTTCTCCCTCCAGACGATCTTCGGCTCCGGCCAGCAGTTCTACACGCTGTTGGACGAGGCCGCCCAAGCCGCCCACGACAGCACCAAGGCCCTGCACACCATGATGAAGGCCACCGACCGCCAGCCGGCGCTCGATGCCTTCAAGCTGGCGCGCCTGCGCGAGCGCGCGGCCTCGGACAAGATCGGCAAGGCGCTGGTGGACAGCTTCATCACCCCGATCGAGCGCGAGGACATCGAGGCGCTGGGCTCGGCGCTGTACAAGATCCCCAAGCAGGTCGAGAAGTTCGCCGACCGCTATTCGCTGGCCATCCAGCATCTGGACGGCATCGACTTCGCGCCGCGCGCGGCGATGCTGGAGCAGGCGGCGTCCGTGGTCGTGGAGATGGTCCACGAGATCAAGAAGATGAACATCGATCGCATGACCTCGCTCAACGAGAAGCTGCGCGCGATCGAGAACGAGGCCGACCGCCTGATGCTGGAGCTGTACCGCGACATCTACTCCGGTCGCCTGGACCACCTGCAGATGTTCCTGCTGAAGGAATTCTTCGAGATCCTGGAGAAGGCCATCGACCGCTGCCGCGAGGCCGGCGTGGTGGCGTACCAGATCGTCCTCAAGAACAGCTGACGGGTCGCGCCCATGCTTACCCTCGTGCTGGTGGTGATCTTCGCCGCGCTCGTCTTCGAGTTCATCAACGGCTTCCACGACACCGCCAACTCCATCGCCACGGTCGTCGCGACTAAGGTGCTGTCGCCTGGCCAGGCGGTGATGCTCGCCGCAGGCATGAACCTGATCGGCGCGCTGACCGGTACCGCAGTGGCCAAGACGATCGCGTCCGGGCTGATCGATACCCAGGTGGTGCAGGTCACTTCGCAGGTGATCCTGTGCGCGCTGCTGGGCGGGATCATCTGGAACCTGATCACCTGGTGGAAGGGCCTGCCGTCCTCGTCCTCGCACGCGTTGATCGGCGGCCTGTGCGGTGCCGCGCTCGCCGCCGCGCACAACGACTGGGCGGCGCTGATCTGGTCGCAGGCGGCCGGCGACTGGACGCAGAATAAGGGCATTCTGTGGAAGGTCGTGCTGCCGATGATCACCTCGCCGGTGGCGGGCTTCCTGCTCGGCATCGTGGTGATGGTGGCGCTGTGGGGGCTGATCGTGCTGCTGGCGCGGGTCGGCGGCTGGCTGGGTCGCCTCGCGCGACCGCACTTCGTCAACAAGTTCTTCGGCAAGGCGCAGATCCTGTCGGCGGCCTACATGGGCTATGCGCATGGTCACAACGACGCGCAGAAGACGATGGGCATCATCGCGCTGACGTTGTTCGGCGCCGAGGCGACCGGCGCGCTCGACAACCTGCCGGGCTGGCTGGCGTTCCTGCATCCGGGCAGCGCCGGCGAGCAGGACATCGCCATGTGGATCGTCATCACCTGCGCCATCGTGATGGCCTTGGGCACGGCCTCGGGCGGCTGGAAGATCATCAAGACCCTGGGCCACAAGATGGTGAAGCTGCACCCGATCAACGGGTTCGCCGCGGAAACCAGCTCGGCCACGATCCTGACGGTGGCCGCGCACTTCGGCATGCCGGTCTCGACCACGCACAGCATCTCCACCGCCATCATGGGCGTGGGCTTCGCCAAGAATCCGCGTGCGCTGAAGTTCAGCGTGATCGAGCGCATCCTGTGGGCGTGGGTGCTGACCATCCCGGCCGCCGGCGGCCTCGCCTACGGACTGCTGCGCCTGTTGGAAGCGATCGGCTGGGCATGACGCTTCCGCCCATGCGCTGAAACGGAAAACGCCGGGCGATGCCCGGCGTTTCTCTTTGTCCGATGGCCTGCGCCGTTACAGCAGGTCGCCCTCCGCGGACAGCGCACGCTCCATGCTGTCGCCGAGGCCGCCGATCTCCAGCACCAGGCGGTCCACTTCCGCCGGGTTGAGGCTCTCGTAGGGGCGGTTCTCGCACAGCTGCAGGTACGGCACGCCGTCGAGTTCGCCGATGGCGAGGTAACCCACGCTGCTCTGCCAGTTGAACGTCAGGGCGCGCCTGGCGTCGATGCCGGTCATCGGCGCAATCACCGTGCTCACGCGCAGGTAGCCGCGCTCATCGTCGTTGCCCAACTCGGACAGGAAGATCGCCTGGTGGCGCTTGCCATTGCCCAGCGACAACTCCACGCAGGCGACGAACGGGTCGTGCATGGTGACCTTGTAGCCGGATGAATTCAGGTGGCCGCGAACCTGTTCGAAGTTTTCCATGGCGTGCTCCGGTGTTGCCGATGCCGCTATGCTAATGCGACATGAGCGCCAAGTCTCCCGAAGACCGCATCCTGGCCGCGATCCGCGCCATTCCGCGCGGGCAGGTGGCCGGCTACGGCGAGGTCGCGCATCGCGCCGGCCTGCCCGGGCGGGCGCGGCTGGCGGCGCGCATCCTCAGCCAGAACGACGATCCGAAGCTGCCCTGGCACCGCGTGCTGCGTTCGGACGGACGCATCGCGTTCCCGGAGGGCTCGCGGGCGTATCGAGAGCAGAGCCAGCGCCTGCGCGCGGAAGGCGTGAAGGTCGAGAACGGGCGGGTGAAACGCCCGCGCAAGGCCGACACGCTGGACGAAGCACTCTGGGGCCCGAGCGGGTCTTAACGTGAGCCACGTATCATGGCGGCAGACGCCTTGAGGACCCCCATGTTTCCGCGATTGCCCCCCATCACCCGCAACCTGCTGATCGCGAATGTCGTGGTCTACCTGTTGCAGCTCACGCTCGGCCACGTGTTGGAACTCTGGCTTGCATTGTGGCCGGTCGGCCACGGTTTCATGCCGTGGCAGCTGCTGACCTACGGCTTCCTGCACGACCCGAGCAGCATCGCCCACCTGGCCTTCAACATGCTCGCGCTGTGGATGTTCGGCAGCCCGCTGGAGCAGACGTGGGGGCCGAAGCGCTTCCTGACCTACTACTTGGTCTGCATCATCGGGGCGGGCGTTCTTCAACTGGGCGTGGGCTGGTGGATGGTGAGCAGCGGCGGCATGCCCTATCCCACACTGGGCGCCTCCGGCGGCGTGTTCGGCCTGCTGCTGGGCTACGGCATGCTCTTCCCGAACAACCGCATGATCATCTTCCCGCTGCCGATGGAGATTCGCGCGCGCACGCTGGTGATCATCTACGCCGTGCTGGCGCTGCTGATGGGCTTCACCGGCCTGCAGCCCGGCGTGGCGCATTTCGCCCACCTCGGCGGCATGGTGTTCGGCTGGCTGATGATCCGTTACTGGCGCGGCCAGCCGCCGTTCGGGCGTGGCCGGAAAGGTCCGCCCCGCATGCGCATCGTCAAGTGATGCGGCATTGAAAAAAGAACGGCGCGGATATCCGCGCCGTTCCTGCATCACGCCATCGCGACGGGCTCAGCGCCAGACGCGGATCTGGTCGGCCTCGTTCGCCTGCATCGGCTGACCGGCCTTGCAGGTGAAGGCCTGCGCGAACGCGGGCTGCTGCGTCAGCGGACCGTTGGCGCGCCACTGGCCCGGGGCGTGCACGTCCACCGCGGCGCGCTGCGCGGCTTCGGTCTCCGACAGGTTCTGCGCCCACAACGTGGCCCACGCCTTGTAGAACGACTGCTTCGACGCCGCGCTGGCCTGCGGTTCGGCGGTGGAGAACGCATCCCATGCGAGTTCGACGCCGGCCAGGTCGGCCAGGTTCTCGTCCTGGGTCAGGGCGCCGTTGACCTTGACGTTCTTCAGGCCCGGATAGGCGTAGGCGCCGTACTGCGCGGCGACCTTGCTGCCCAGCGCATTCCAGGCGGCCACGTCCGCCGGGCTCCACCAGTCGCGCAGCTGGCCCTTGGCATCGACCATGCGGCCCTTGCCGTCGAAGCCACGGCTCAGCTCGTGGCCCACCAGCGCGCCGAACGCGCCGTACTGCACGGCGGCGGGCTGCCTGGCGTCGAAGATTTCCTCCTGCAGCACCGCGGCGGTGACGATCAGTCGGTTCTGCGCCAGGTCGTAGGCCAGTGCCGGCTGTTGCGGCAGCACGTCCCAGCGGCGGTCGGCGTTGCCCTTGCCGATGCGCTTCATCTCTTCGCGATGGCGCCACGTGGACGCGATCAGGATGTTGCCGCCGAAGCTGCCGCGCCCCATCGGTTGCACGGTGTAGTCCAGGTCGCGCCGGGGCGTGCCGACTTCGATCTTCAGCTTGTCCAGCTTCGCCTTGCCCTCGGCCTTGGCGGTGTCGCTCAGCCAGCTGCTGCGCTCGATGCCGCGGCCCAGCGCGTCGCGTACCTGGCCGGCGATCTGTTCGGCACGACGCTTGTGGTCGGCCGGCACGAAGCGTTCGGCGTATTCCTTGCCCAGCATCGGGCCGGCGGCGAGGTTGATGGCGTCCAGCACCTGCTGCCAGCGCGGCGCGGGCGCGGCGTCGCCACGCAGCACGCGGCCGCGGAAGTCGAACTCCGCATCGCGGAACGGCTTGGCGAGGTAGGGCGCCATCGCATCGCCCACGCGCCAGCGCAGGTAGGCCTTCCACTGGTCCGGCTTGAGGCTGGCGACGAGGCCGTCGAGGCGCTTGAACAGGGCCGGATCGGCGAGCGAGACGGTGTCGTCGCTGACGCCCTGCGCTTTCAGGAAGGCGTCGAGCTGCAGATTACGGTACTGCTTGCCCAGGTCCTTGGTCGGCACCGGAGCGTAGTTGGCGAACGGGCTGCGCAGGTCGACGATCGGCTTGGACACCTGCGCCAGGCGCGATTCCAGATCGATCACCAGGGCCGATTCGGCATCCAGCTTCGCCGCCGGCGTACCGGTCAGCGCCAGCACCTGCTTCACGTAGGCGCGGTAGCGGCCCAGCAGTTCGCGGGTGTCGGCATCGGTGCGGGTGTAGTACGCCGGGTCCGGCAGGCCCAGGCCGCCCTGCATGAAGTACCCGATGTGGCGATCCAGCGCCTGCAGGTCCACGTCCGGGCTGAAGTTGAAGGCCACCGGGATGCCGACCTGGTGCAGCGCAGCGATGGCCGGCGCGACATCCTTGGGCTTCTTGATGGCGTTGATGCGGTCCAGCAGCGGGGCGATCGGCTTGGCGCCGTCGGCTTCCACGGCCGCTTCGTCCAGACCGCTGGCCCAGAAGTCGCCCAGCAGTTTCTGCACGTTGCCCTGCGGCGACTTCATCGCCGCGTCGAGCAGGGCGCGCTGCTGTTCCAGGGTGCGCTCGCGGAAGGCACCCAGCACGCTCACGCCGCCTTCGCCGGCGGGGACGGGGTGGGCCTTCAGCCAGGTGGCGTTGGTGGCGGTGTAGAAGTCGGTGCACTCCGCGCTGACGGCGGGGGCACGCGCGGCGCGCTTCTTGCGCTGCGCATCGGCGTCCGGGGCGCCCAGGGCCAGGACCAGGGCGAGAGCGATCAGGGTGGGACGGCCGAGTGCGGTGCGCGGGAGGGACATCAGGGAGCTTCCGTGATTCAGGGGTCGGGCGATTCTAGCAAGGGCGCCGCGGGCGTCCCGTCATGCCATCGCGCAAATCCCGCCGCATTTGGCGGCGCCAACCGGCCCTGTGTCACAGACTCCATCGCCTGGTCGTTCCAGGGACCGGCCCGGAAAGGAAAAGGCCCGGACATGCCGGGCCTTTTCGGGTCACACCAGGCGTGGGCTTACCAGATCACGACCTGCTGGTCGCCGCCGCGCACCATCGCGTCGCCTGCCTTGCAGGAGAACGCGGCGGCGAACGTCGGCAGGTTCGACGGCGCACCCATGGCGCGGAACTGCGCCGGGGCGTGCTCGTCGGTGGCGATGCGGTTCTTCAGCTCTTCCGGGGTGAAGTTGCGGCGCCACACGGTGGCCCAGTTGAGGAAGAAGCGCTGGTCGCGGGTCAGGCCGTCGGTCTTCGGGTCCGGCGTGCCTTCGGTGGCCTTCTTCATCGCGTCGTAGGCCGTGGCCAGGCCGCCCAGGTCGGCGATGTTCTCGCCCAGGGTGTGGTTGCCGTTGATCTTCTGGCCGTCGGCGGTGCGGTAGCCGTCGAACTGCGCCACCAGCTTGCCGGTCAGCGCCTTGAAGCCCTTCGAATCGGCATCGCTCCACCAGTTCTCGAACTTGCCGGTCGGACCGAAGCGGCTGCCCTGGTCGTCGTAGCCGTGGGTCATTTCGTGGCCGATCACCGCGCCGATGCCACCGTAGTTCATCTCATCCGTGGCGTTCGGGTCGAAGAACGGCGGCTGCAGGATGGCGGCCGGGAACACGATTTCGTTCTGGAACGGGTTGTAGTACGCGTTGACCATCTGCGGCGGCATGCCCCATTCGGTCTTGTCCACGGGCTTGCCGATCTTGCCCAGGTCGAACTTGTAGTTGAACTCCTGCGCGGCCAGCACGTTGCCGATGTAGCTGTCGCGGCCGGTGGACAGGCCGGCCCAGTCGCGCCACTTGTCGGGGTAGCCGATCTTGGTCGTGAACGCGGCCTGCTTCTCCGTCGCCTTGGCCTTGGTTTCGTCGCTCATCCAGGCGAGGTTCTGGATGCGCGCCTTCAGCGCCGTACCCAGGTTCGCCACCAGGGTTTCCATCTTGGCCTTGGCTTCCGGCGAGAAGGCCACCTTCACGTACATCTGGCCCAGCGCTTCACCGCTCTGGTTCTCGATGGTCCCGAGCACGCGCTTCCAGCGCGGTTCGATTTCCTTCTGGCCGCGCAGCGTCTTGTTGTAGAAGTTGAACTGCTCGTTCGCGAACGCATCGCTCAGGTAGGGGGCCGCACCGTCCACCGTGTGGAAGCGCAGGTACGCGCGCCAGATGGCCGGGTCGGTGTCGCTGAGCATCTTGCTGACTTCCTGGTGGAAGCCGGGGATGGCCAGCGAGAACTGCTGCAGGCCGGTCACGCCCTGCGACTCGAGGAACTTCGTCCACGAGAAGTTCGGCGTCAGCTTGTCGGCATCCGCGATGGGCATCATGTTGTTGTACAGGCTGACATCGCGCGAGAGGTCTTCACGCGACTTGGAGGCCTTCGCCAGACGGGTTTCGAACGCCATGATCTGGTCGGCCTGCGTCTTGGCGTCCGCCGCGGCCACGCCCGACAGCTCCAGCACCTTGCCGATGTGCGCGACGTACGCCGTGCGGATGTCCTTCTTGTCGGCGTCGAAGTAGTAGTTCTTGTCCGGCAGGCCCAGGCCGCCCTGCATGGCGACGGCGGTGTTCATGTCGGGGTTGCTGAACTCCGGCAGCGAGCCGAAGCCGAACAGGAAGTTCTGCCCCTTGGCCGCTGTCTGCTGGAGGTACGCCACGACGGCATCCTTGTCCTGCAGGCCGTCGATCGACTTCAGCATCGGTGCGATCGGCTCGATGCCCTGCGCGTTGGCCTTGGCTTCGTCCATGCCGGTGGCCCACAGGTCGCCGACGATCTTCTCCACGCCGGTCGCGCCGGCGTGCGCGGCGGCCTGCTCGGCCAGCTGCTTCTGGATGGCGGTGGAGCGCTCGTCCAGCATCTCGAACGCACCCCAGCTGGTGCGGTCGCTGGGGATCGCATTGGCGGCCAGCCACTTGCCGTTGGCATACCCGGCGAAATCGGTGCAGGCGTTCTTGGCGGTATCGAGGTCGCCGATCTGGAAGCGATTGACGCCCGGCAGGGTGCTCTCGTCCAGCTTGAGTTCCAGCGCGTCAGGCGCCTTCGCGGCCGTGTCGGCGGCCGGGGCGGCCTCTTCCTTCTTGGCGCACGCGGCGAGTGCGGCGGCCACGGCGAGCGAAAGCATCAGGATCTGGGGTTTGCGGGCAATCACGGTCTACTCCGGCCCCGGGCAGGGGCAATGGAAAAAAGGAACCCCCAGGTGGGGGCGTGCGGGGACTCTACGCCTGCCCGGATGAGGGCAGGTGTGTCGAAGGTCATGGGTGACGGTCCGGAAACCGGTGGTATCCCGGCGCTCGGGCACGGGGTGCGCTTCGCGGCCGGTTTTGCCCCCCTTGGCTGGCCGCATACTCGCTACCAGGCACAGGAGGCGAGCCCATGCAGGTCCATTTCCACGGCGCGGCCGGCGAAGTCACCGGTTCGATGCATCTGGTCGAAGCGGCAGGCAAACGCGTGCTGCTGGATTGCGGGTTGATCCAGGGCAGCCGGGAGGCGGAGGCGCGCAACGCCGAGGCGTTTCCGTTCGATCCGGCGACCCTGGATGCGCTCGTTCTCAGCCATGCCCACATCGACCATATCGGACGCGTGCCGCTGCTGGTCAAGCGCGGGTTCCGCGGCCCGATCTTCACCCAGCAGGCCAGCGCCGAGCTGATGCCGATCATGCTGATGGATACGGCATCGCTCTCCGAATCCGAGGCCGAGCGCGCCAATCGCCGCCTGCGCAAGGGCGAAGCGCCGGTCGAACCCCTGTTCGCCGTCGAGGACGTGCAGCAGACGATGCTGCAGGTGCAGCCGCTGCCGTACGACGCGCGCACGACGATCGCGCCCGGCGTGGACATCGCCCTGCGCGATGCCGGCCACATCCTGGGTTCGGCGATCGTCGAGCTGTGGGCCGACGGCCGCAAGCTGGTGTTCTCCGGCGATCTCGGCCCGAAGGGCACGCCGATCCTGCGCGATCCTGCGGTGGTACGGCAGGCCGACCTGCTGTTGATGGAGTCCACCTACGGCGACCGCAACCACCGCGACCGCCCGGAAACCGTGCGCGAGTTGGGCGACATCTTCGAGCACGCGTGGCGCGATCGCGGCAACGTGATCATTCCTGCGTTCGCGGTGGGCCGCACGCAGGAACTGCTGTACTGGTTCGCACGGCATTGGGATGCTTGGAAGCTCGCGCGCTGGCGGATCTTCCTGGACAGCCCGATGGCGGCGAAAGTCGTGAACGTCTATGCGCGCCACCACGGCCTGTTCGATGAGGACGCGCGCCGGGTGTGGTCGCAAGCGCCCAATCCGTTCCGCCTGCCGAACCTGCATGTCGCCGAGACCACGCAACAGTCGATGGCGATCAATCAGGTCGAGAACGGCGCGATCATCATCGCCGGCTCCGGCATGGCCAACGGCGGACGCATCCAGCATCACCTGCGCAACAACGTGGGCCGCCGCAACGCCCACGTCGTGTTCGTCGGCTACCAGGCCGAAGGCACGCTGGGTCGGCGGCTGGTGGATGGCGCGGCGTGGGTGCGCATCCATGGGCGCGACTATCGCGTCAATGCGCAGCGACACACCGTGGGCGGGTTGTCCGCGCATACCGACCAGAACGGCCTGCTGGAATGGTACGGCCACTTCCAGCCTTCACCGCCGCTGGTGCTGGTGCATGGCGAAGACAGGGCGCGCGAGGCGCTCGCGGGCGAGATCGGCGAGCGGCATGGCGCCCCCGTGGACCTGGCGCGTCCCGGGATGGTGGTCGAGGTCTGAAGCGGCCGGCGCCGCGGCCGTCACACGCGCGTGGCGGAGATGCCGACGGGTTCGTGTTCGCCGGTGTGGCTGAAACTGCGGTTGCGGCCGGTCTGCTTGGCGCGGTACAGCGCGGCGTCGGCACGGTCGAAGACATCCTCCGGACCCAGGTCGTCGCCGGACTGGAAGGTGTGGATGCCGATGCTGGCGGTGAACGGCGGCGATGCACCCGCGTTCGCGCCGTGCGGCTTGCGGCCGAGGTTGGCGAGGTCCACATGGATCGTGGTGGCGATGGTCGCCGCCGCCTGCGCCGAGGTTTCCGGCAGCAGCACGGCGAACTCGTCGCCGCCGAGCCGTGCGACGAGGTCGCGCGGACGCCGTGCGCGGCTTCGCAGCACGCGGCCCAGCGCTTTCAACGCCGCATCACCCGCGGTATGGCCCTTGCTGTCGTTGAGCCGCTTGAAGTGGTCGATGTCCATCACCAGCAACGACAGCGGTTGTCCGCTGCGCCGCGCGACGCGCAGTTCCTGGTCCAGGGCCTGGTCGAAGCGCGTGCGGTTGGCCAGACCGGTGAGTGCGTCCGACTGCGCCTGCTTGTGGGTGCGCCGCAGCAGCCGGTAGATCCACAACGATGCACCGAGCGCCAGCACGAGCAGCGCGGGAACCGGTGAGAACCACGCATGGCCGTAGCGCAGCAGCACGACCGACAGCACCACGGCGCCCGCCATCGTCATCACCGTCGGCAGCCACACGCGACGCAGGCCGGGTAGCGCGGACAGCAACAGCGGGAGTGCCGCGAGCAGCGCCGACAGCAGCGCCTGCCAGCCTTCGCCCATCGGCGTGATGGCCGCATCCTTCAGCAGCATGTTCAGCAGGTTGGCCTGGTAGTCGGCCCCGCTCATGCCCTCGTTGAGTGGCTGGCCCGGCGCACGGGCGTACTGGCCCATGCCCGTCGCGTTGACGCCGACCACGATCCAGTTGCCCCTCAGCAGCGAGGGCGGAATCCGCTGGTTGAGCACGTCGCTGTAGGACACGTGCCGGAACGCGTTGGGCGGCGACGCGAACGGAATGCGCACTTCATGGTCCCGCACCCAGTCGTCCTGCGCCGGTGCGGCCACGTCGGTGGCCACGAGACGCCGGCCTGGCAGGTCAGGGGCACCGCCATTGGGCTGGTCGAGCTGCAGCAGGGCCAGCGCGAGCGCGGGCCAGTGCGGCGACCCGAGGCCCGCGCGCAGGTAGACACTGCGCGCCACGCCATCCTCATCGAGGACCATCTCCGCGTGTCCCAGCGATGCCGCCGAGGCCGCGAACTCCGGGATCGGCATCAGCTCCACGCTGGCGCCGTTGCGCTGGACGGGTTCGGCGAGCACCGGCAGTACCACGCGGCCGCTGCGGCTGATCGCGCGCGCCAGCAGCGCATCGCCCTCGGGATCGAAGAGCGCCGGCTCAGACAGCAGGATGTTGAACGCGATGCCCTTGGCCTCCGCCAGGCGCAGGCGATCGACCAGTTGCGCGTGCACGCGCCGCGACCAGGGCCAGCGGCCGAGTTCGGCCAGGCTCTTCTGGTCGATGTCGACCACGACGATGCGCGGGTCCGCCTCGGGCGCAGCGCCGCGGACCAGCCGGTCGTAGACCCAGGCATCCGGCGCCGCGGTGAGGCCCGACAGCGTCACCAGCACCGCAAGCGCAGCCGCTCCCACCGCGGTCAGCAGTCGGGGTTTCCACTTGGGTGCGGGCGCAGGGGTGCTCACAGGGTGAGCAGTATGAGCAACGCCCCCGCCCCAGCGCCAATCTTGCAGAGGCGGCAGGGCACTTCGACCACCTGCGGACGGGGGAAGGGGCCTTCGAAGCCATCCACGTCGATGGTCTGGGCCCGCAGGTACCAGGTGCCGCTGCGCAGGCGCGGCAGGGTGATCTCGGCCTCGCTGACGGTCTCGTCCACGGTCGGTTCGCGGAAATCGGCGGTGCGCGACATCTGGAAGCGGTACCGCTGCCCCGGCTGGCCGGCGGGCCACCGGAAGGTCACCTGGCGGGTGTCGCCGGCTTCGGCGGCGCGGCCGTCGATGGCGGTCACTTCGGTCAACGGACGGATGACGAAGGCGACCGGGTCGCCGAAAGGGCCCGTCCTGCCGGCGCGGTCCACGCTGCGGATACGCCACGCGTAATCACCGGGAACGACCGGAGCGAGGGCCACGGACGAGGCGTCCTTCACCCGTCCCTGGGCCACCGGCTGGCCCCAGCCGGCTGCGCCCGCGACTTCATAGTCGTAGGCGGCGGCACCCGGCGCCTGCGTCCAGGCCAGGGTCAGGTCGGACGTGCGCACGACGCTCGAGGCGGCGGGTGCGATGGAATAGGGCGCGGGCAGCAATCCATCCACCTGAATCTGGGCGACCGCATCGCGGCCCTCCAGCCCCTGCGCATCGATGGCGCGCACGCGCACGTGGTAGCGGCCTTCCTCTAGCGGCGGCAGCGTGTAGTCGGGCGCCTCGACTTCGGCGTCCACCTGCAGGCTGTCGAAGCGCGCATGCTCGCTGATCTGGACGCGGTACCGGCGCGCGCCCGCGACGGCCCGCCAGGCCAGCGGCGCGCGCGTCACCTGCGGTGCCGACACGAGCCCGGACAGGTCGGGCGCGGCCAACAGGGCAACCGGTGTCACCGCAGTCTGATCGAGCGACACGGCGGCACCGTAGCCACGCTGCACCAGCGCGCTGCGCGCGGCGGTGCTGACGGCGACGCGGCCTTCCAGTACCTCCGTCTGCGTCCCCGTCGCATCGGCTTCGACGCGGAAGCGGGTACCGCGCACGGCCGATGACGCGCTCGGCGTATCGACGATGAAGTTCGCAGCAGGACCACGCAGGTGACGCACATCGTTGCCGATACGCCCGCGTTGCAGTTTCAGGCGCGTATCCGCGATGCCCGAACGGCCGAAGCGTGTCAGTCGCTCGAGCCGCAGTTCGCTGTCGCCGAGCAGCAACAGGCGCGAGCCGTCGGCGAACTGCAGGCTGAGGGACGCCTCCGGCGCGGTTTTCACCACGGCGCCGCTACCGAGCGACATGCCGGCCGTGACAGGCGAAGGGTTTCCGGACTTCGGTTGCGCACTGGCGTCGCCACGTACGGCGACGACCCTGGCATGCGCCGGCTGGCGATGCAGCCACTGCACGGGGATGCGCAGCGTGCTGCCCGGCGCAAGCTGATACGGGTCGGCGACGCGGTTGTGCTCCTGCAGGCGCTGCCATGGCACGGAGGGCGCGAGGTATTCGCCCGCGACGTCCCACAGCGTGTCGCCCGGGCGCACGCGATAGGTCCATTCCTGCGCCTGCGCCGGGCACGCCATCACGAGCAGGAACAGGAGCGCCCACCCTCGCCATTCCGTCCGTTGGATTGCCCGCTTGTGCATTGCCACCCTCGCTGTCACAAAGTGTTGCGCTGGTCACAATTATAGGAGAAACGCTTCGCCCGACTGTTCTGTTTTCCGCTGCTTCAACTCACATTAGGGCCGTATTCAAGCAATTTCCGGGCGCTTCAAGGCGAAGCATCCCACAGCGCCGCGATACGCCGCGCCAGCGCATAGGGTTCCGGATCATTGCGATTCGTCAGCACGATGACGGTGAGATGGCGCTCGGGAAAACGCAGGATCACGTTGCGGAATCCGATGCTCTCGCCCGAATGCCATTGCATGCCGCCGTGCAGGCGCCAACCGAAGCCGTAGTGGTCCACGTCCGGTTCCGGTGTCGTGGTCGCCGGCTGCACCGCCTGCGCGCGTGACGGCCCCGACAACAGGCGATCGTCGTACCAGGCGGCATCCCATTTCGCCAGATCGGTCAGCGAGGAATAGATGCCGCCATCGCCGAGCACGGCGCTGGTCGTACTCTGGTCCGTCCTCTGCCATCGGCCGTGCACGAGGCTGTAGCCGTAGGCGCGCGATGCGACGACGGGACCTTCGTCCTGTCGCGCCAGCGTCTGCGTCATGCCCAGCGGCGTGAAAACGCGCTTGCGCAGGAACTCCGCGAAGCGCTGCCCGGAGGCGCGTTCCACCACCAGGGCCAGCAGCGCATAGCCGCTGTTGCTGTAGCGGTAGTCGCTGCCGGGGGTGAAGTGGAGGCGGTCTTCATGCTCGAGCAGGCGCAGCACGTCAGCGTCGTGCACCTGGTCGGCCTGGCCTTCGGGAACGAGGTCCTCGTAGTCGACCAGGCCCGACGTGTGGCTCAGCAGATGGCGCAGCGTCACGGCGTCCGCGGACGTCGGCAATGCGGGGAGCCAGCGGCGCAGCGGATCGTCGAGCACAAGGACACCGTCTTCGGCGAGCAGCAACACGCACGCGGCGGTGAATTGTTTGCTGACCGATGCCAGGCGGTACTGCGTGTCAGGGGTGGCGGCGCGGCCGGTTTCGAGTTCGGCCATGCCGTAGCTGCGTTCGAACACGGGCTGTCCGTTCTCCAGCACTAGCACCGACGCGCCCGGTACGCTGCCGCTGTACTCACGCATCCATGCATCGATCGTGGCGTCGCGCGTCGCGGCGCCTGCGTCACCCATCGCCATCAGCATCACTCCCAGGGCCCAGGCCGTCTTCATCGCATTCCCCGTGGTGGAACGGCCGCAGCCTAGCGCAACTCCGGCGATCAGTCCGCCGCGGCTTCGTCGCGCAAGGCCTGTTCACGGTCGCGTCCCAGGTAGAGGCGGATGCCGTGGCGCATCAGATAGAGGAGCGGGATAAGCGCGATCGCCGCCAGCATCTTGTAGGCGTAGTTCACCGTGCTGACGGCGAGAAACAAAGACGTCGGCCACTTCTGCGGGCCCAGCACGAAGGCGATGTAGATCACCACGAAGCTGTCCACCAGTTGCGAGATCGCGGTGGAACCCGTGGCGCGCAGCCACACCCAGCGTTCGCCCGTGGCCTCGCGGATGCGATGGAACACCGAGACATCGATCAGCTGGCCGACGAGGAACGCCACAACCGACCCCGCGATCGTCCACATGCCCTGGCCGAAGATCGCGGCGAACGCCTTCTGGTAATCCGGCACGCCCTGCGACTGCGCCGCGCCGATCCACCAGCCTGCCGGCGCCAGCGCGATGGCGGCGAAAGCGAAGAGGAAGCCGTAGACGATCAGCGCCACGGCCAGCCACGAGATGAAGCGCACGCCGCGCTTGCCGAAGAACTCGTTGATCGTGTCCGTCAGGATGAACACGAACGGCCACAGCAGCGTACCCGCGGTGAAGCTCAGCGAGCCGGTCTGGCCGAACAGGTTCCATTCCAGCGGCGCGATGCCGAGCGTGTCCTCCAGCGCGAAGATCTTGACGCCGATGAACTCGGCCAGCACGGCGTTCGCGCAGAACACCGCCGCCAGCACGATGAAGAGACGGACCGCGCGGTCATCCAGCGTGCGCGGCGCCTGCATGCTCAGCGCTCGCCTGCGCGGGTGAACGGCATGGTTTCCGGGGCCACGGCGCCGCCGGAAATGATGAAACTCATCGCTTGATCGACGGTCCAGTCGGTCGGCGTGAGCAGCTCGACCGGCACGATCTCCAGATAGCCGGAGGTCGGATTGGGCGTGGTGGGCACATAGACCGCGGCCAGTTCGCGACCGCTGCCTTCCTCGCGGATCACCCGGGTCACCAGCCCGACCGATTTCATGTCCCGGTGCGGGAAATCGATCAGCACCACGCGCTGGGTACTGCCGGGCTTGGTCTCCAGCATGTCCAGCAGCTTGCGCGCGCTGGTGTAGATGACGTTGGCCAGGGGGACGCGTGCGATCAGCGCCTCGAACCAGCGCAGCAACTGCTGGCCGACGACGCGCCGGGTCAGTGCGCCGACCGCGAGGATGACGAACAGCGTGGCGATCATCGCGATGGTGTTCTGCACCCACAGGCCGTTGAACCAGCCCAGCGACTGCGGGAACGTCGCCGCGATGCGGTGCGAGATCGGCTCCACCCACGGCTTGCTGATGTCCGAGAGCAGGACGAACACGAACTTGATGACGACCCAGGTCAGCCAGATGGGCAACAGGGTCAGCAGGCCGGTGATGAAGAGCTTCTGCACCGAGGCACGGTGCGGCGGATGGTCGGGGGGCATGCGCCTATTGTAGGCCGCCGCGGGTCCCCGGCTGTAGCACCGCCGGTGGAACGGCGTGGCGCCGTCCGGGATTCAACGGGCTCAGCGGGCGGGCGTACGCGCCTCGGGCTTCAACCGCACATAGATCTGCTTGCGGACGCGGGCGACGATCTCGTTCTGCGCATTGAAGACATCCGCCGGCATCCAGCGCAGGTGCTTCTGGCCGTCCGCGGCCTCGCTGCGGATCTCCTGCAGCACGCGCTCGTCCAGGCGGAACTCGGCATGGAGCGTGCCCTTGCCGGGCTTCACGAACTCGATTTCCGCAGCCTTGTCCCAGACGTAGTAGTCGCGGCCCAAGCGTTCCTTGGCCAGGATCATCCAGAACGGATCGGTCATCGAGAACAGGCTGCCCCCGAAATGGGTGCCGACGTAGTTGCGGTTCCACGGGCGCATGCGCAGTTCGACGCGGGCGAAACTCCAGTCCTCGGCCATCTCGGTGACATGGATGCCGCTGAACAGGAAAGGCGGCCAGACATTGAAGATGTGCCGCAGGGTATTGGGCTTCATGGGTACTGCACGTGCGAGGGGAACGGTACGAAGGGTTTCGCCAGTCAGAACAGCAGGGAGGACATCTTCCGGCGGTACTGGCTGACAAGCGCGTCATCCTCGACGACCCGGAACGCGTCGATCAGGCTCTTCCGCGCGAGCCCGTCCTCGTAGGCGCGATCGCGCCTGAGCATGTCCAGGAACTGCTCCAATGCCTGTTCCGAATCGCCCGCCACCAGGGCGTGTACGCCCAGCAGATGGCGCGCGCGCAGGTCGTCCGGGTTGGCCTGGAGGGCGGCGCGCAGGGCCTCGGGGGCGGGCGCGTCCTTCAGCGCCGCGGCGAAGCCCAGCCGCGCGCGCGCCTTCACCGCGCGGTCGTCGGTGGCGAGGTTGGCCGGCAGCGCGTCCAGCAGGCGCTCGGCCTCGGGCGCTTCACCGGTGCGGAGCAGGGCCAGCACCAGGTCCAGCTTCAGCTCGTCCTTGTCGGGCTCGGCGCTGATCGCCTCGCGCAGGGCGGCGACCTGGGCCTGCGGGTCCAGCGGCGCCTGCTCCTCTTCGGGCAGCGCGCCTTCGGCGGGCACGACACCGTGCGAGGCGAGGAATTCGCGCAGCTGGCCCTCGGGCAGGGCGCCCGGGAAGCCGTCGACCAACTGTCCTCCCTTCACCAGGAAGACCGTCGGCACCGAACGGATCTGGAAGGCCGCCGCGATCTGCTGCTCCTTGTCCACGTCCACCTTGGCCAGCAGGAACGCGCCGTTGTACTCGCCGGCGAGCTTTTCCAGGATCGGGCCCAGCGTCTTGCACGGGCCGCACCAGGTGGCCCAGAAGTCCACCAGTACCGGCACGTCCAGCGATTTGCGCAGGACCTCCGCTTCGAAGGTCTCGGTGGTGGCGTCGAAAACGTGGGGCAGCTCGCTCATCGGGCAGGTTCGTGGCTACGGGGCGTCGCGTCCACATGGAGGCGCGGGGCGCAGGATACAAGGAGATGTAAAAAAGACTTGACATGTCCGGGCGTGAATGTAATGTATGTATTACATGTTGTCCGGTGGAGCGCACGTCATGGCATGGCAGCGGGGTGGATGGCTGGGATTGCTCGTACTCGGGCTGCTCGCGTTCTGGGCGCTGCTGGCCGGCCCGTCGACGCTGATGGGCTTCGATCTGGGCAAGGCAGGGACGGCGACGCTGGTGCTGGTGGCGTGGGCCGCGCTGTATGCGATCTCGCGGATGCCGCAGGGCGAAGCCGAGCGCGGCCTGTCGCCCGGCGAATGGCGGGCATGGATCGGTGTGGCCTTCATGCTGGCGGCGACGGGCTATTTCCTCGCCCATGCGGATGTCTTCGCCGCCGCGCCCTGGCGGGAGAACCCGGAGGCCGCGGCCGTCGGGCGCAACCTCGTGTTGTTGCTGGTGGCCTGGAGCGTGCTGTCCGGCATTCTCGGCGCGCGCTGGAAGGGACGCGTGCAGGAAGACGAGCGCGACCGCGAGATCGAGCAGCAGGCCGCCGGCTGGGGGCGTGGCGCGCTGATGGCATGCATCGTCGGGCTCGCGCTGATGCTGACGTTCTCGCCGGCCGACCGCCTGGCATGGGCGACCCACTTCATGATCGCGAACCTGCTGGTGTTCGCGTTGATGTGGGGCTGGCTATGCGAGTACGTCGCCACCGCCGTGCTGTACTGGCGCGACCGGTGCGGCGCCGCATGAGCGGCACGCCGGTCGCCAACGATATCCGTCGGCTGCGCTTCGAACAGGGCGAAATGACCCAGCAGGCGCTGGCCGATGCCTGCGGGGTGACGCGCCAGACGATCATCGCGCTGGAAGCGGGCCGCTATGCGCCGTCGCTCGAGCTGGCTTTCCGGATCGCTCGCGTGTTCGGCGTGGGCGTGGAGGAGGTCTTCCGCTGGCAACCTTTGGCATAGGGCGTCGTGCAGGGGCTCTGCTAAGGTCGCGCGGCGGCATCGGCCGCGTCATCGATCGGACCGGAGGCTGTGATGGGCGTGCGTCGTTTCGTGCTGGGCATGGTGCTGGCGGGGGCCGTCGTCGGCCAGGCGCTGGCGAAGGATGAAATCCAGGCGTCGGCCGAGGTGAATCCACCGCCGGCGGAAGCGCTGGCCGCGTTCGATCGCTACGAGATCAAGCCCGCCACGCTGTCCGACGCGTACGCGGAGCACAAGGCCAATCAGGAGGCGCTGGTGTCGTTCCAGCGCAACCTCGACGAGCGCGTCGGTGCATGGGCCGCCCAGCGCAACGCGGCGCCGGCGACGCACATGCCCGTCCGCACGCTGGTGGTCGAACCCCGCATCGAGAAGATCCGCTTCATCAGTGGCGGGGCGCGCTTTTGGGCCGGCGCGTTCGCCGGCAGCTCGCGCATCCTGGTGACGATGAAGCTCACCGACGCGGCGACCGGCCAGGTGATCGCCACGCCGGAGTTCTACCAGCATGCCAAGGGCATGGCGGGCGCATGGACCTTCGGCGCGGCGGACAACAGCATGCTGGTGCGCAGCGCCTCGCTCGCGCTGGATTACCTGAAGGACAACCAGGCGACCGCACAGGGCGGCCGGACCGGTTGGGAAAAGGAATGACGCGCCGGCGTTAAGATGGATATCCGAGCGGGCAGGCCACGACGGCCTGCCCGCGTTGTTTCCGCCCTCGCAAGCCTTCGCATGCCGCCTTTCCTGTCCCGCCTGCTGCCCTGGACCGGCGCAATCGCCGCCGGCGTCTTCACCTGCGCGGTGCTCGGTTTCGGCCTGGCGTTGTCCGGCTATTCGCAGGTCTGGCATCCGGTCGCGGTGCTGGGCGCGAAAGGCGTGCCGCACGCACTGGGCTTCAACCTGCTGGGCTTCGTCCTGACGGGGCTGCTGGCCGCGGTGGTCGCGCTGGACCTGCGGCATCGGCTGCCGGCCGATGCGGGCTGGACCGCCCGCGTGGGCGCGCAGTTCCTGCTGCTGTCCGCGCTGGGCTTCGTCGGCCTGGGCGTGCTGCCGCTGGATCCGGACGACCTGCACAACGACGCCAGCAGCCTGCACGCGACGGCGTGGCTGCTGTGGTGGGTGGCGTTCGTGCCGGGCGCGGCGCTGTTCACCCTCGGGATGCGCGGACGCAGCGGGTGGCGTCCGGCGGTGATCGCGAGCGCCGTGGCGGCCGTGATCGTGTTGTTCAGTGCGTTGGTCGCGGTCGCGCTGATGCCGGCGGGCATCGCGCAGCGGCTGGGCTATGCCGCGTGGCTGCTGTGGCTGTGCGTGGCGGCCTGGCGGAGGTAGTCCGCCAGGCACCGCGGTCGATCACGGGCGGCGGTAGACCTTGCCGTCCTTCATCACGAAATCCACCTTCAGCACGGCGTTGATGTCTTCCACCGGATTGCCCGGCACGGCCACGATGTCGGCGCGCTTGTCGGCCTCGATCACGCCCTGGTCGTCCACGCCCAGCACTTCCGCCGCGCGGATCGTCGCCGCCTGCAGCGCATAGGCCGCGGGCATGCCGGCTTCGACCATGTAGACGAACTCGCGCGCGTTGTCGCCGTGCGGACCCACGCCCATGTCGGTGCCGAAGGCGATCTTCACGCCGTTGCGGTAGGCCTTGCCGGCGGTTTCCTGGATCAGCGCGCCGATGCGCTCGGCCTTCGGTCGCACTACGGCCGGAAAGTAGCCATCGATCTTCGCCTTCTCGGCGACGAAGCGGCCGGCGGAAATCGTCGGCACGTACCACGTGCCATGCTGCTTCATCAGCCGCATCACCTCGTCGTCCATGTAGGTGCCGTGCTCGATGCTGGTCACGCCGCCGAGGATGGCGCGCTTCATGCCCTCCTTGCCGTGCGCGTGCGCTGCCACGCGGAAGCCGTAGTCGCGCGCAGTGTCGACGATGGCCTTCACCTCCTCGACGGTGAACTGCGGCGCGTCGCCGGACTTGGCGTAGCTCAGCACGCCGCCGGTAGCGGTGATCTTGATGACGTCGCTGCCGTCCTTGTAGCGCTGGCGCACGGCCTGGCGGGCGTCGTCGATGGAGTTGATGACGCCTTCGGTGGGGCCCGGCGGGCCCATCAGGTGCGCCAGGTGCGTGTTGAAGCCGTTGGTGGGGTCGGCGTGGCCGCCGGTGGTCGCGATGGAGGTACCGGCGGCGAAGATGCGTGGGCCCTTCACGGCGCCCTGGTTCACCGCGTCGCGCAGGTGCAGGGTGACCTCGCCGCCGAGGTCGCGCACGCTGGTGAAGCCGGCCATCAGCGTCTTCTCGGCGTAACCGACCGAGCGGTAGGCGAAATCGACCGGATCCAGGCGGAAGCCTTCCGAATAGCTCTGCGGGCTGGACTCGCCATCCAGGTGCACGTGCAGGTCGGTCCAGCCCGGCGTGCAGGTGTGGTCGGCCAGGACGATCGATTCGGCGTCGGCCAGTTTGGCGCGGCCGGGGATGACCTCGGCGATCCGGCCGTCGCGAATCAGGAGGGTGTGCTCGCCCAGGACCTTGCCGCTGCGGGCGTCGAAGACCCGCTCGCAGTGCAGCGCGAGCGTGGCGGGCGCGGCCGGTTCGGCGGCCATGGCGGTCATGCCGGCGAACAGGCCGCAGGCGGCCACGGCGAGGGCAAGGACGGTCTTGTTCATCTGGAATCCCCTGTTTCGACCCCCTCATGCTAACCGGTGGCATGGCGGGGCATGGTGCGCTGCGGTACCCTTGGCGGCTTTGCCGTAGCCGTCTCCGCAGCCGCCATGTCCACCGCCGCCGAACCCGTTTCCTACGATCCGAAATCCGTCGAGTCCCAGGCCCAGTCCTTCTGGGAGGCCCGGCGCGCCTTCGAGGTCGACGAGCGGTCGGACAAGCCGAAGTACTACTGCCTGTCGATGTTGCCGTACCCGTCGGGTGCGCTGCACATGGGCCACGTGCGCAACTACACCATCGGCGACGTGATCAGCCGCTACAAGCGCATGACCGGCCACAACGTGCTGCAGCCGATGGGCTGGGACGCGTTCGGCCTGCCGGCCGAGAACGCGGCGATCAAGAACAAGACCGCGCCGGCCAAGTGGACCTACGCCAACATCGACCACATGCGCAGCCAGCTGAAGTCGCTGGGCTACGCGATCGACTGGTCGCGCGAGTTCGCCACCTGCCGGCCCGACTACTACGTTCACGAGCAGCGCATGTTCACGCGCCTGTTGCGCAAGGGCCTGGCCTACCGCAAGAACTCGGTGGTGAACTGGGATCCGGTGGACCAGACGGTGCTGGCGAACGAGCAGGTGATCGACGGTCGCGGCTGGCGCAGCGGTGCGGTGGTGGAGAAGCGCGAGATCCCGCAGTGGTTCCTGCGCATCACCGACTACGCCCAGGAGCTGTTGGACGGCCTGGACGACCTGCCGGGCTGGCCGGACGCGGTCAAGACCATGCAACGCAACTGGATCGGCCGCTCCGAAGGCCTGGAGATCCAGTTCGCCGTCGACGGCCAGGAACCGTTGACGGTGTTCACCACGCGCCCAGACACCCTGATGGGCGTGACCTTCGTGTCGATCGCCGGCGAACACGCGCTGGCGCAGAAGGCTGCCGCGTCCAATCCGGCGTTGGCCGCGTTCCTGGCCGAGCTGAAGCAGGGCGGTGTGTCCGAAGCGGAACTGGAAACCCAGGAAAAGCGCGGCATGGACACCGGCCTGGTGGCCGTGCACCCGATCACCGGCGACCGGATCCCGGTGTGGGTCGCCAACTTCGTGCTGATGGGCTACGGCACCGGCGCGGTGATGGCGGTGCCCGGGCACGATGAGCGCGATTTCGAGTTCGCCACCAAGTACGCGCTGCCGATCCGCCAGGTGATCGCGCTGACGGCGCCGAAGAACGACGATGAGAAGACCTACGACGCCACCACGTGGCGCGACTGGTACGGCGACAAGACCCGCGATGACCTGGAGCTGGTCAACTCGGGCGAGTTCGATGGCCTGGACTACCGCGGTGCCTTCGAGGCACTGGCCGAGCGTTTCGAACGCAAGGGCCAGGGCCAGCGCCGGGTCAACTACCGCCTGCGCGACTGGGGCGTCAGCCGCCAGCGCTACTGGGGCTGCCCGATCCCGGTGATCTACTGCGACGCCTGCGGCGCGGTGCCGGTACCGGATTCGGACCTGCCCGTCGTGTTGCCGGAAAACGTCACCCTGGATGGCGTGAAGTCGCCGATCAAGGCCGACCCGGAATGGCGCAAGACGAAGTGCCCGCAGTGCGGTGCCGCCGCCGAGCGCGAGACCGACACCTTCGACACCTTCATGGAGTCGAGCTGGTACTACGCGCGCTACACCTCGCCCGGCGCGAAGGACATGGTCGACAAGCGCGGCAATTACTGGCTGCCGGTGGACCAGTACATCGGCGGCATCGAGCACGCGATCCTGCACCTGATGTACTTCCGCTTCTACCACAAGCTGCTGCGCGACGCGCGGCTGGTGGACAGCGACGAACCGGCCACCAACCTGCTGACGCAGGGCATGGTGATCGCCGAGACGTTCTATCGCGACAGCGCCGATGGTTCGAAGGACTGGATCAACCCGGCCGACGTGGAAGTGCAGCGCGACGACAAGGCGCGCGTCGTCGGCGCGACGCTGAAGGCCGACGGCCAACCGGTGAAGATCGGCGCGGTCGAGAAGATGTCGAAGTCGAAGAACAACGGCGTCGACCCGCAGTCGATGGTCGACAAGTTCGGCGCGGACACTGTCCGCCTGTTCTCGATGTTCGCCGCGCCGCCCGAGCAGTCGCTGGAGTGGAACGAAGCCGGCGTCGAGGGCATGGCGCGCTTCCTGCGTCGCCTGTGGACGCAGGTGCAGAAGCATGCGGCCGAAGGGGCTCTGGACAAATTGACAAGCATCGCAATGCTCGGAAGCGCGTTGACGTCCGACCAGAAGGCCGTCCGCCGCAAGACCCATGAGACCATCGAGAAGGTCGGCCACGACTACGGCAAACGCCACAGCTTCAACACCGCCATCGCGGCGGTGATGGAACTGTCGAACGCGCTGGGCAAGTTCGACGATGCGAGCGCGCAGGGTCGCGCCGTACGCCAGGAGGCGCTGGAGGCCGCGGTGCTGCTGCTGAACCCGATCACCCCGCACGCCAGCCATGCGCTGTGGCAGGCGCTGGGCCACGCCGAAACGCTGATCGAAGACCAGCCGTTCCCGCAGGTCGACGCCGACGCGCTGGTGCGCGACACGGTGACGCTGGCGGTGCAGGTCAACGGCAAGCTGCGCGGCACGATCGACGTGGCCGCGGACGCGCCGCGCGACCTGGTCGAGTCGCTGGCCAAAGCCGAGCCGAACACGGCCAAGTTCCTCGACGGCCTGGCGATCCGCAAGGTCATCGTGGTGCCGGGCAAGATCGTCAACATCGTCGCGGGCTGAGGACGGGCGCTTGCGGCGCCTTGCCTCCGTGTTCACCTGCGGGCGGGCTACGCTATTGCCGCCCATGACGGCCTCGTCCAGACTTCGCCCATGACCCGATTCCGCCTGCCGATGCTCCTCGCCGCCCTGGTCCTGCTGGCCGGTTGCGGCTTCCACCTGCGCAACCAGATCGCGTTGCCGGCCGACCTCGGGCCGGTGAGGGTGGTCGGCTCGACGACGTCCTACAGCGCGCTGGTCACCAGCCTGTCGCGCGGCCTGCAGGCTGCGGGCGCGACGCTGGCCGCGCCGATCGGCGAAAACGAGGACATCGCGGCCGGCGAACAGGTCGCCACCCTGCGCGTCGTGTCCGAGCGGTGGGGCGACCTGCCGATCGCGGTGGACCAGTTCGGGCGCGCGCAGGAATTCAGCCTCCGCTACGCCGTGGTGTTCGCTTTCACCAAGGCCGATGGCACCGACCTGGTGCCGCAGCAGGTCGTCGAACTGTCGCGCGACTACGTGTCGCCGCCGCAGGACGCGACCGGCACGACCACCGAGCGCGAAGTGCTGGCGGAAGAACTCCGTCGCGAGATGGCGGCGTCGATCCTGCGCCGCGTCGACGGCGTGGTGCGTTCCGGCCCGGTGAACGCGGCCCCCTGATGGAGCTGAAACCGGAACAGCTGGCCGCGCGTGGCGCGTCCGAGCCGTTGCATCCGGTCTACCTGATCGCGGGTCCCGAAATCCTGCGCGTGCTGGAGGCCGCCGACGCCGTGCGCGCGCAGGCGCGGGCCCAGGGCATCGGCGAGCGCGAAGTATTCGATGCCGACGGCCGCGATTTCGATTGGGGCCAGCTGGATGCCAGCTTCAACGCGCCCAGCCTGTTCAGTGCGCGCCGACTGGTCGAAGTACGCCTGCCGGGCGGGAAACCGGGCAAGGAGGGCGCCGAGGTCATCAGCGCGTTCTGCGCCAATCCGCCGCCCGACGTGGTCCTGCTGATCACCGCGGGCGAATGGGGCAAGGCGTACCAGGGCAAGTGGAGCGACGCCGTCGCGCGCGTCGGCGTAGTCGCCGTGGCGTGGGCCATCAAGCCGCACGAATTGCCGGGCTGGATCGAGAGCCGGCTGCGCAGCAAGGGCCTTCGCGCCGATCGCGAGGCGGTGCAACTGCTGGCCGAGCGCGTCGAAGGCAACCTGCTCGCCGCCGCGCAGGAGATCGACAAGCTGGCGCTGCTCAGCGATGGACAGACGCTGGACGTCGACCGGATGGAAGCGCTGGTCGCGAACGCGGCACGCTACGACGTGTTCCGCCTCACCGATGCCGTACTGGCGGGGCAGGGCGCGCAGGTTTCGCGCATCCTTGCTGGCCTGCGGGCCGAGGGCGACGTGGTCGCCGGCCTGATGCCGATGATCGTCAAGGAACTGCTGCGCACCGCCACGCTGGCGCGCGTGCAGGCCGGCGGCGGCAATCTCGCGGCCGAAATGAAGTCGCAGGGCATCTGGGAAGCCAAGCAGGCGCCGTTCAAGCGCGCGTTGCAGCGGCACGCCTCGCCCGCGCGCTGGGACCGCTTCGTCGCCGAGGCCTCGAAGATCGACCGCACCGCGAAGGGCCGGGGCGAGGGCGATGCCTGGGTGGCGCTGGAGCGCCTGCTGCTGGCCATCGCCGAAGCCAAGGCCGTGCGGTTGCTGGTGGCCTGACGGGCGCGTCGGAATGCTGCAGCTCTTCTACGGCGGCACGTTCGACCCCATCCACAACGGGCATCTGGCCATCGCGCGCGCCGCGCGGGACGAAGTGCAGGCGCCGGTGCGCCTGATGCCCGCCGCAGACCCGCCGCATCGTGCGCCACCCGGTGCCAGCGCGCAGCAGCGCGCGCACCTGCTCGACCTCGCGGTGGAAGACGAAGACGGCCTCTGCGTGGATCGACGCGAACTCTTGCGCGCCGAACGCATGCCGGAGACCCGCTCCTACACGGTCGACACGCTGCACGAACTGCGCGCCGAGCAAGGCGATGCCGTGCCCGTGGCCCTGCTGATCGGCGCCGACAGCCTGTTGGGCCTGCCGACGTGGCGGGCATGGCGGTCGCTGTTCGCGCTGACCCATTTCATCGTGGCCGACCGGCCCGGAAGTCCACTGGATGCGGGCGTGCCGGCCGAACTGGGCGACCTGCTGGCTTCGCGCTGGACGTCCTCGGCGGATGCGCTGTGCGACGTGCCGTCAGGCCTGGTGTATCGGTTGAGCCATCCGCTGCAGCCCGAATCGGCCACCGATATACGGCGGCGGATCGCGGCCGGAGAACCCTGGCGCCATCTCGTGCCCACGGCCGTCGCAACGGCCATCGCCGACGAAAGGCTCTACCTTGACCGGGCCACCACGCCGGGTCCGCTATAATCCCGGCCGTACCTCCGGAGCCACCAAGCCTTTGTCCAGCCAAGCCCACGTCATCAAGACCCGCCTGCCCAGCCCGCCCCCGGCCCTGCCGGACCTGCTCGCCACGGTGCACGCCGCGGTCGAGGAGCTGAAAGCCAAGGATGTCGTCGAGATCGACGTGCGCGGCAAATCCAGCGTCGCCGACTACCTCGTGATCGCCTCGGGCACCTCGACGCGCCACGTGAAGTCGATCGCCGACGAGGTGGTGAGGTTCGCCAAGAAACTGGACGTCATGCCGCTGGGCGTGGAAGGCGAGCGTGAGGCCGAATGGGTGCTCGTGGACCTGGGCGACGTCATCGTCCACGTCATGCTGCCCCGCGTGCGCGAGTTCTACGCATTGGAGCGCCTGTGGACCGTGGGCGACCAGCCGCCGGAGGACGTCGAGACCGCCGACGAATCGCGGCTCTGAGCCGCGATCCGGTCTCCACGCGAAGGCGCCGGCAGGCGCCTTCGTCGTTTCCGGAGCCCGCTATCATGGCGACATGAAATGCCGTCTCATCGCCACCGGCGAGCGCGCGCCCGCGTGGGTCGCCCAGGGCTTCGCCGAATACCAGAAGCGGCTCTCGCACTGGCTGCCGTTCGAGCTGGTCGAGATCGAACCGGGCCTGCGCGGCAAGAGTCGCGATCCGCAGCGTGCGATCGAGGACGAAGGCAAGCGCGTGCTCGCCGCGTTGCCGAAGAACGCGCACGTCGTCGCGCTGGAAGTGACCGGCAAGCCCTATTCGTCGGAACAGCTCGCGCAGCGGTTGGCGCATTGGCGCACGCTGGGTCGCGACCTCGCGTTGCTGATCGGGGGGCCGGAAGGCCATGCGCCGGACGTGGTCGCGGCGGCGCACGAGAAGTGGTCGCTCAGTCCGCTGACATTGCCGCACATGCTGGTACGGCTGGTCGTCGCCGAACAGGTGTACCGCGCCGCGGCGATGCTGGCGAACCATCCGTACCACCGCGCCTGAGCGCGGGCAAAGAAAAAGCCCGCCTTCCGGCGGGCTTTTCCGTTTACGTCTTCCGGGTCACTGCAGGCTGAAGGCGATCGGCACCAAGCCGTAAGCCTGCACGGCCTGGCCGTTCTGCATGGCGGGCTTGAAGCGCCAGGTCTTCAGCACATGCTGGAGCGCGGCCTTGTCCAGGTTGCGGTTGCCGCTGCTGCTTTCGATGGTCACGCTGAGCGGCGTGCCGTCCACGTCCACCAGCACGCGCAGCATCACCGTGCCCTGCACACCGTTGCGCAACTCGTTGTTCGGATAGCGCGGCGACGTGGCGCGGACGTATTCCAGCGTCGCCGAGGGTAGCGGACCGCCCACGACGGGGCCGGTGATATCGCCGGCGTCGACCACGGAATGTTCGACGATGGGTTCGCTGCCGCCTTCGACGATCACGGGGGTATCGACGGCGGGGGTCACCACGTCGGCCCGCTTCTGGATCACGTCCGGCTTCTTTTCGGGAACGATCTTGCGCTCCTCGACGACAGGCACGGGATCGGGGAGGACCTTCTTCTCGTAGATCTGGAAGATGGGCTTCTTCGGAACGTCCAGCGCCAGCGGCTTCAAGGGCGGTGCCGCCATCGGCATGAGCAGCATCAGGAGGGCGACGGCGTGGACCGCGATGGCGGCGGCGATGGCGGCGATGCGGCCGATGTCGATGCGGGTGTCGGAACCGTGGGGTAGTGCGCGAACCATGATCCACCTCCTGAGGGCTGTGAACGGAACAACGCTCGGCCGCGAAGAGTGGGGTTGCAACGTCCCCGCGCCGCACGTCCAGACTGTACTCCCCCGCACGTTGGCCGCAAGAGGGGCGGCCTACGACCTTGGGCGTAGGCACGGTTCCAGGACGCCGTCAACGAAAACGGCGCCCCTCGGGGCGCCGTTCGTGGTGCGGTGCGGCCGGGCTTACTTGCCCAGTTCGAACACCACGTCCAGGTTGACCGAGACCGTGGTTTCGCCCGCCGAGACCGGCGGCGCCCCCCCGGCATCGCGGGCTTCCATCTTGGCCATCGCCATCATCGGGACAGGGCGGAAGCCGCCGTTGCCCTCGGAGATGCTGACGATCCGGCGCACCTTCAGCCCCAGCGACTTGGCGTAGGTCTCGGCACGGCCCTGGGCCTTCTTCAGTGCGGCCAGGCGGGCTTCGTCATAGACCGGTTCCGGATTGTCGATCTCGAAGCTGGGGCCGTTGATCTGGTTCGCGCCGACGCCGGCCAGGGCGTCCAGCACCTTGCCCAGCTTGGCGATGTCGCGGACCTTCACGCTCACCGTGTTGTTGGCCTGGTAGCCGGTGATCTTCGGGGCTTCGTTCTCGGCGTAGCGGTACTGCGGGTTGAGGCTGATCCCGCTGGTCTGCACGTCCTTGTCGGCGATGCCGGCGGCCTTGATGGCGGCGACCACCTTGGCCATCTGCTCGCTGTTCTGGCGCAGGGCGGTGTTGCCGTCCACGGCCTGGGTGACCACGCCGGCGGAAATCGTGGCGATGTCCGGCACGCGCGAGGCCTCGGCCTGGGCCGACACGTTGAGCAGGGTGCCGTCGGACGGGATCGCGTAGGCGGGGGCGGTCTGGGCGGACGAGGTCATGGCGGCGGTGGTTCCCAGGGACAGGGTCAGGGCGAGCAGCAGCGGGCGGATGAGGGGCAGACGCATGGGATCTCCTTTTCGTGATTCGGGTGGCGGGACACCCGGTCGTCGTCGACGCGCAAGGGTGTTCACGATGACATGAACGAGCCGTGATCTGCGGCAGGGTTAGCCATGTCCGGTCCGCATCAGGACCCATTCAGTCAGGTGCCGCGGGTTATTCTTCCTCGATGCTCTATCTGGCCTCCCAATCCCCCCGCCGTGCCGAACTGCTGACCCGCCTAGGGCTCGCATTCGGCCGGATCGACCTCGACATCCCCGAGCACCGGCAACCCGGTGAGCCGGCCACGGAGTACGTACGCCGGGTCGCCCGCGAGAAGGCCGGTGCCGGGCTGCTGAAGGTCGTCGCCACGCCCGGTGCGGTCGTGCTGGGGGCCGACACCGAGGTGATCCTGGGCGACGAGGTCTTCGGCAAGCCGGCCGATGAGGTCGAAGCCGCCGCGATGTTGCGCCGCCTCTCCGGTCGTACGCACCAGGCGGTGTCCGCCGTGTCGGTGGTCAGCGCCGGGCGCGAAGCGCAGGCCCTGGTGGTTACGGAGGTCAGCTTCGCCGAGCTGGACGATGCCGACATCGCGGCCTACGTCGCCAGCGGCGAGGCGATGGGCAAGGCCGGCGCCTACGGCATCCAGGGACGCGCCGAGCAGTTCGTCACCCGCCTGGACGGCAGTTATTCGGCCGTCATGGGCCTGCCCCTCCACGAGACCGCGAAGCTGCTGCGCGAGTTCGGCATCCATCCGTCGTCGGCCACCGCCGCCCACGCAACAGCTTGAGGGAAGGACCCCGATGTCGGAAGAAATCCTGGTCAATGTCACCCCGCGCGAAACCCGCGTCGCGGTGATCGAGAACGGCATGCTGCAGGAGTTGCACATCGAACGCGGCTGGCGTCGCGGCGTGGTGGGCAACATCTACAAGGGCAAGGTGCAGCGGGTGATGCCGGGCATGCAGGCGGCCTTCGTCGAGGTCGGGCTGGAGCGCGCCGCGTTCCTGCACGCCAACGACATCGTGCGTTCCTCGCCGGGCGCAGTGGTCGAAGGCGAGGACGCGCCCATGCCCGCGCCGCCGCCGGCACCGATCATGGACCTGCTGCGCGACGGCCAGGACATCGTCGTGCAGGTGGTGAAGGATCCGATCGGCAGCAAGGGCGCGCGCCTGACCACGCAGATCAGCATTCCGTCGCGCTACCTGGTGCTGCTGCCGCAGTCCAAGGTGATCGGCGTGTCCGCGCGCATCGAGGACGAAGCCGAGCGCCATCGCCTGAAGCAGGTCGTCACCGAGCTGGCCGGCCTGCATGGCGGCCACGGCTACATCATCCGCACCAACGCCGAAGGCCAGCCGGCCGAGGCGCTGGCCGAGGACATCGCCTACCTGTCGCGCGTCTGGAACGTGGTCGAGCGCCGCGGTCGCGAGTCCCCTTCCTGCAGCATCCTGTACGAAGACCTGAGCCTGCCGCTGCGCGCGGTGCGCGACCTGATCCGCAAGGACGTGGAGAAGGTGAAGGTCGACTCGAAGGAAACCCACGAGCGGCTGCAGGCGTTCGTCGCCAAGTACATGCCGGTGCTGGCCGAGCGCATCGAACTGTACGCGGGCGAGCGTCCCATCTTCGACCTGTACGGCGTCGAGGACGAGATCGGTCGTGCGCTGGACAAGCAGGTGCCGCTGAAATCCGGTGGCTACCTGGTGATCGACCAGACCGAGGCGATGACGACGGTGGACGTCAACACCGGCTCGTTCCTTGGTCAGCGCAACCTCGAAGAGACCGTCTACCGCACCAACCTGGAAGCCGCGCAGGCGGTCGCGCGCCAGCTGCGGCTGCGCAATCTGGGCGGCATCATCATCATCGACTTCATCGACATGGACGATCCGGAGCATCGCCGCCAGGTGCTGCGGACGCTGGAGAAGTCGCTGGCGAAGGACCACGCCAAGACCACGGTGTACGAGTTCTCGCCGCTGGGCCTGGTCGAGATGACGCGCAAGCGCACCGTGGAAAGCCTGGCGCGCCAGCTGTCCGAACCGTGCCCCGAATGCAGCGGGCGCGGCAGCATCAAGACGACCGAAACCGTCACCTACGAAATCTTCCGCGAGATCACCCGCGCCGTGCGCCAGTTCGACGCCGCGCGCCTGCTGGTGATCGCCTCGCCGAAGGTGGTGGGACGGATCACGGACGAGGAATCCGCGGCCGTCGCCGAGCTGGAGGAATTCCTCGGCAAGTCGATCCGCTTCCAGGCGGACGACCAGTATCTGCAGGAGCAGTTCGATGTCGTGCTGCTCTGACGCACGGGGCGGGGCGCACGCCTGATGCCCACGCCGCTGCGCCGCCGCCTGCGCCTGGCCCGCCGGGGTGCCGTGTACGGCATCGCGGTCGTGCTCGTGTGCATGGCCGTGGTGCTCGGCATCGCCAGCCAGGTGTTGCCGTTGGCCGAGCGCCATCCGGACCGCATCGCGGCCTGGCTCAGCGAACGCGCCGGCCGGCCCGTGGCCTTCGACGGGGTCAAGACGCAATGGACGCGGCGCGGGCCGCTGCTGCAGCTCGACGGCCTGCGCCTGGGCGAGGGCGATGCGGGAGTGCGCATCGGCCAGGCCGAAGTGTTGGTGTCGATGTATGGCGGCCTGCTGCCCGGACGTTCCTTCACCGAGTTGAGGTTGCGCGGCCTTGCCCTGACGCTGCAACGCGGCGACGACGGCAAGTGGTCGGTGCGCGGCCTGCCCGGCCAGCAGCAGGCGGGCGACGATCCGCTGAGGAGCCTGGAAGGCTTGGGCGAACTGCAGATCATCGACGGGCGCCTGGCCATCGTCGCACCGTCCCTGGGTTGGGATATCCAGGTGCCGGATCTCGATCTGCGCCTGCGCGTGCAGGGCGACCGCGTGCGTGCGGGTACGCGCGCCTGGATCCGCAAGGACGCGGCGCCGCTCAATGTCGCCGTGGACTTCGACCGCAAGGCCGGCGATGGCCGCGCCTACCTCGATGTCGTGGCCGACGACATCGGCGCCTGGGCACCGTTGCTGCGCTACGCCGGCGTGGTGGCCGAGCGCGGCAACGGGCGCGTGCGCGCGTGGACGGAGTTGCGCCGGCATCGCGTCGTGCTGGTGACGGCCGACGCCCAGCTGCGCCAGGTCGGTTTGCGGGGCGCGTCGCTGACGGCGTCCGCGGTGCCGACGCGGGTCGCTTTCGAACAGTTGGAAGGCCGCATGCGCTGGCGGCTGGTGAATGGCGGCTGGCGCCTCGATGCGCCGCGCCTGCGCGTGGGCAACGCGCCGGCGGTGCAGACGCTCGATGGCCTCGTGCTGGGCGGCGGCGAGCGCTACGCGTTGCTGGCCGACGAGGTGGACGCCGCGCCGCTGTTCGCCGTGCTGGGCTTGAGCGACAAGGTCGATCCGGGCCTGCGCCGCTGGCTGGTGCAGGCGAAGCCGGGCGCGCGGCTCGCACGGATCGCACTCGCGGGTCGACGCGACGGCGCGATGCATGGAGAAGGCACGCTGCGTGACATTTCGTTCGCGGCCGTCGGGGATGCACCGGGGCTCAGCGGCCTGGCGGGCGATTTCGATGGCGATGCCGCCGGTTTCCGCCTGAAACTCGATCCTGCCTCGCGCATGCGCTTCGACTGGCCCAGCGGATTCGCCGTGGTGCACGACGTGAGGCTGCAGGGCGACGTGCTGGGCTGGCGCGAAGGGCAGGGTTGGCGCATGGCCACACCCGCGCTGCGCGTGCAGGGCAAGGATTACGCGGCCGACGTGCGCGGCGGCATGTGGTTCCAGGGCGACGGCACGCGGCCTTGGATCGACCTGGCCGCCGATCTCGACGACGCGCCGGTGCCGGTGGCGAAGGGATTCTGGATCCATCACAAGATGTCGAAGGCTGCGGTGGACTGGTTGAATGGCGCACTGGTCGGCGGCACGGTCCGCGACGGGCGCGCGATCGTCACCGGCGACCTGGACGACTGGCCGTTCATCCATCAGAACGGCCGCTTCGAAGCCGTCGCCCGGATCGACGGCGGACAGTTCAAGTTCCAGCCCGACTGGCCGCAGGTGGAACAGGTGCATGGCGACATCGCCTTCATCGGCAATGGTTTCCAGCTGAAGGCGCGGGGCCAGTTGGCGGAGGTCGCGATCCCCGCGTTCGAAGCGGGCATCGCGGATTTCGGCAAGGGCGACCTGAAGATCACGGCGCGCACCGAGACCGACTCGGGCAAGTTGCTCGCGCTGTTGCGGCAGAGCCCGCTGCACAAGACCTACGGCGATACGCTGGACCACCTGCAGGCGAAGGGACCGGTCGCGGCCACGTTCGATCTGCTGCAGCCGCTGCACGCCGACGAACAGGCGCGCAAGAAGCTGGCAGGCACCGTTGAACTTAAAGGCGCGCAGCTAGCGGAGAAGCGCTGGGATCTGGTGTTCGACAACGTGCGCGGTAAGGCGAAGTACGACGACGGCGGCTTCGCATCGGGGCCGTTGCAGGTCGTGCACGACGGGCAGGCCGGCGTACTCGGATTGCGCGCGGGTAGCGGTACGCGCGACCGCAACCAGGCATTCGAAGCGGATCTGTCCGCCGTGGTGGATGCCGATCGCCTGCTCGACCGCGCGCCCGAGATGGCCTGGCTGAAGCCGTACATGGACGGCCGGTCGGCGTGGACCGTGGGGGTGAACATCCCGCGCACCACGACGGGCAAGCCCGAAGCGCCCACGCAGTTGAACCTCACCTCCGACCTAGTGGGCACGGCGATGAGCCTGCCGGCACCGTTGCGCAAAGCGGCTGCATCGCCGCTGCAGACGACCGTGCGCGCGCCGCTGCCGATGGGCAGCGGGCAGATCGATGTCGCGTTCGGCGACCTGCTCGCGCTGCGTGCACGCGCCAGCAACGGCCAGACCGGCGTGCGCGTCGTGCTGGGCAGCAACGAAGTGAAGGACGCCGCACCCGCCTCCGGACTGATCGCCACCGGCCGTGCCGGTACGCTGGATGCGATGGAGTGGGTCGCCCTGGCCAAGGGTGGTGGCGAAGGCGGATCGCTGCCCTTGCGCCATATCGACGTCACCGCGGAACGGCTGCTGATGATCGGCTCGGTGTTCCCCGATACGCGCCTGCAGCTGGCGCCCGCGCAGCAGGCGCTGGCGGTGTCGCTGGATGGCGAAGCGCTCTCCGGTGCGTTGCTGGTGCCCGATGCGAAGGGCGCTGCGATCGCCGGCAAGCTGGCGCGCGTGCACTGGCGCAAGGCGCCCGCGGCCGATGCCGGCGGTGCCGCCACGGCCGCGCGGGGCGCGACGGACGACATCGATCCGGCCGGTATCCCGCCGCTGTCGCTGGACATCGAGGACCTGCGCTTCGGCGATGCGCAGCTGGGCGCGGCGAAGCTGCGCACGCGCCAGCAGGCCGATGGCATGCATGTGGACCAGTTGCAGCTGCGTTCCCCGGGCCAGCACATCGACGTGAGCGGCCAGTGGACCGGCACGGGCGATGCGGCCCGCACGCGGTTCGCCGCCGACGTGAAGAGCGAGAACTTCGGCGTGCTGCTGGATGACCTGGGCCTGGGCGACCGCGTCGGCGGCGGCCACGGGCAGATCACCGCGGAAGCGGGCTGGCCCGGCAGTCCTGCGGCGTTCCGGCTGGCCTCGCTGGAGGGCAGCGTGAAGCTCGCCGCGCGCGATGGCCACCTGCTGGAAGTGGAGCCGGGTGCGGGCCGCGTGCTCGGCCTGCTGAGCGTGGCGGAAGTGCGCCGGCGGCTGATGCTGGACTTCAGCGACTTCTTCTCCAAGGGCTTCGCCTTCAACCGCATCGACGGCGACATCCGCATCGCCGGGGGGCTGGCGCGCAGCGACAACCTGGTGATCGACGGCCCGGCCGCCGAAATCCAGATCCGCGGCGACACCGACCTGCGCAGCGAGCGCTTCGACCAGACCGTCGACGTGAAGCCGAAGTCCGCCAATGTGCTCACCGCCGTCGGCGCGGTGGCCGGCGGCCCGATCGGCGCAGCGGTGGGCGCGGTGGCCAATGCGGTGTTGAAGAAGCCGCTGGCCGAGATGAGCGCCAAGACCTACCGCGTCACCGGCCCGTGGAAGTCGCCGAAGGTCGAAGTCGTGGGCCGTGAGCAATCGCGCGTCGTCAACGACAGCCGGACCGATTCCGCCGGCGCTCCCTGAACCGGCCCGGCGCGCGGCCGCCTTGCCGTCGGCGTCCTCCACCCCCATTGTGATGTCCATGACCCTGCCGATCGCGCTCGCCGAATCCCGTCTCCTGCTGCCCGCCGGGCTGGCCTCCTCCAGCCTCGACCGTGCGTTCGGCGCCCTGCTGGGCCCCGGCGTCGATTTCGGCGACCTGTATTTCCAGCATGCGCGCCGCGAAAGCTGGACGGTGGAGGACGGCATCGTCAAGGACGGTGCGCACTCCATCGAACAGGGTGTGGGCGTGCGCGCGATCTCGGGCGAGAAGACCGGCTTCGCGTACTCCGACGACATCAACGCGCAGGCGCTGCTCGGCGCGGCGAAATCCGCACGTGCCATCGCCCGCGACGGTGCCGCGCATGCACCGCGCACGCTGGTGCGCAGCGAAGGTCGCGCGCTGTACGCCAGCGACGATCCCATCGATGCGATGGGCAACGAGGCGAAGGTCGAGGCGCTACGCGCGGTGGACCGTTTCGTGCGTGCGGCCGACCCGCGGGTGAAGCAGGTAACGGTCAGCCTGGCCGGCGGCATCGACACGGTGCTGGTGGCGCGCAGCGACGGCGTGCTCGGCGCGGACGTGCGGCCACTGGTACGCCTCAACGTGCAGGTGATCGTGGAGCAGAACGGACGCCGCGAATCCGGTTACGCCGGCATGGGCGGCCGCTACGGCTATGCGGACCTGTTCGCCGACGGCAAGCCGGAAGACCTGGCGCGCGAAGCGCTGCGCCAGGCGCTGGTGAACCTCGAGGCGATCGATGCGCCGGCCGGCATCATGCCGGTGGTGCTGGGCAGCGGCTGGCCGGGCGTGCTCCTGCACGAAGCCGTCGGCCACGGCCTGGAAGGCGACTTCAACCGCAAGGGCACCAGCGTGTATGCCGGCCGCATCGGCCAGCAGGTCGCGTCGAAGGGCGTCACCATCGTCGACGACGGCACGCTGCCGGGGCGCCGTGGTTCGCTCAACATCGACGACGAAGGCACGCCGACGAACTGCACCACGCTGATCGAAGACGGCGTACTGGTGGGCTACATGCAGGACTCGCTCAACGCGCGCCTGATGGGCATGGCGCCGACCGGCAACGGCCGGCGCGAGTCGTTCGCGCACCTGCCGATGCCGCGCATGACCAACACGTACATGCTGGCCGGGCAGGACGATCCGGAGGACATGATCCGCTCGGTGAAGAAGGGCCTGTACGCGGTCAACTTCGGCGGTGGCCAGGTCGACATCACCAGCGGCAAGTACGTGTTCTCCGCCACCGAGGCCTATCTGATCGAGGACGGCCGCATCACCGCACCGGTGAAGGGCGCCACGCTGATCGGCAACGGCCCGGAGACGATGCAGAAGGTGAAGATGGTCGGCCACGACCTGGCGCTGGATGCCGGCGTGGGCGTGTGCGGCAAGGACGGACAGAGCGTGCCGGTGGGCGTGGGCCAGCCGTCGCTGCTGATCGAAGGCCTGACGGTGGGCGGTACGAAGGCGTGAACACGCGTCGCGACGCGATGCCCTCAGTCCTCTTCGCCCGCGCCTTCGTCGGATTCCGCACCCTCGAGCACGTCCCGGATCTCGCGGAAGAGTTCGCGGAACGCACGCGGCGGCTTGTTCTTCGTACGTTCGTCGGTGGCGTTGCGGACCAGCTGGCGAAGCTTCTGGCGGTCGGCCGTCGGGAATTCACCCAGCAGGTCGGCCAACGCGTCGTCGCCGCCGGACAGCAGGCGGTCGCGCCACTGTTCGGCGCGATGCAGCAGGGCCGTCTCGCGCCGCGCCGCTTCACCGCCTTCATCCATCGCATCGCGGATGGCTTCGAGCACCTCGTCTTCCTCGCGCCGCATCTGCTTGGCGAGGAACTGAAGCTGGCGCTTGTGGGCGATGTGCGACGTGATGCGCTGCGTTTCCACGATGTGCGGCATCAGTTCCTCGGGGATCGGCAGGCGCGCCAGTTGCGCGGCCGGCAGGGCCACCAGCTTTTCGGCCAGGCTGCGGATCTCCAGGGCCTCGCCCCGCTGCTGGGTACGGCTCGGGCTATGGAATTCGCCGGTTTCGGGGTCGCGTCCGCGCATGGTGAAGCCTCACTATCGCTTCCGCATCGCGCGGAAGCCTGACCAGGGTACCGATCCGGCGCCATCGCGCGGATCACAGGACACAAGGATAAAGCATTGAACGCCACCCTCCCGACCACCGCCGACGACAGCCTTGCGCGGCTGGAACGCCTGGAATCGCTCTCGCAGCGCCTGCTGGCGCGCGCGAAGGCGGCCGGCGCCACCCAGGCGGAAGTCAGCTGCAGCGAAGAAACCGGGCTCAACGTCAACGTGCGGTTGGGCGATGTGGAGACGGTGGAATCGACCCGCGACCGCGGCATCGGCGTGACCGTCTACTTCGGCCAGCGCAAGGGCAGCGCCAGCACGGCCGATCTGCGCGAGGAAAGCCTTGAAGCCACGGTCGAGCAGGCCTGCGCGATCGCACGTTTCACCGAGGACGACGAAGCCGCCGGCCTGGCCGACGCGGCGCTCATGGCGCGGGAGTTCCCGGACCTGGACGTGTGGCACCCCTGGGCGCTGGACATGGACCAGGCGGTCGACCAGGCGCTGGCCTGCGAGGCCGCGGGCCGCGACCTGGACGCGCGCATCGCCAATTCCGACGGCGCCTCGGTCGGCAGCGGCGAGAGCCTGTCCGTCTATGCGAACTCGCATGGTTTCGTCGGCCGCGAACGCGAGACCCAGCACACCATCGGTTGCGCGCTGATCGCCGGGCAGGGCGACGCCATGCAGCGGGATGGCTGGTACAGCACGGCGCTGTCTCACTTGGCGCTCGAAGCGCCGGACGTGATCGGCCGCAAGGCCGCCGAGCGCACGCTGGCCCGCCTGCAGCCGCGCTCGCTGGCGACCGGCCAGCATCAGGTGCTGTTTTCGGCGGAAGTGGCGCGCTCGCTGGTGGGGCACCTGCTCGGTGCGATTTCGGGCGGTGCGCTGTACCGGCGCGCCAGCTTCCTGCTGGACCACGTCGGCCAGCGGATCTTTCCGGACTGGTTCGCCATCGAGGAGCTTCCGTTGCTGCCGCGCGGCCTGCGCTCGGCCGCGTTCGATGCCGAAGGCGTGGCGACGAAGCGGTCGCACATCATTCGCGACGGCGTGCTGGAACGCTACCTGCTGGGCAGCTATTCGGCGCGCAAACTCGGCCTGCAGACCACGGCCAACGCCGGCGGCGTCCACAACCTGCAGGTGAAGGCCAACGCGGGCGGTTTCGATGAACTGCTCGCGGGCATGGGGACTGGTCTGCTGGTCACCGAGTTGATGGGGCAGGGCGTGAACGGCGTGACCGGCGACTACTCGCGCGGTGCAGCCGGCTTCTGGGTCGAGGACGGGGCCATTGCCTACCCGGTCGACGGCGTCACCGTCGCCGGCAACCTCAAGGACGTGTTCGCCCGCATCGAAGCCGTGGGCACCGATGTCGACCGGCGTTCGCACGTGGCCATCGGATCGGTCCTGATCGGCCGGATGACGGTGGCGGGCGAGTGATCGGGGCCGGGGAGCCCCTGACCGAAACCGACCCCGATTGCCGTTATCCTTGACGAGGGGCACCTGCGGCGGAGCCGCGGGGTCCGACCACCATCACTTTCCGGGGAATCTTGAATGAGCGAATTCGACAACGTCACCGCACCGCCGCCGCCGCCGACCGGTACCGCGCCGCAGGAAGACCGCACCATCGCCCTGCTGACGCACCTGTCCGGCATCCTGTTCGGCTTCATCGTGCCGTTGATCATCTGGCTGGTGAACAAGGACAAGACGGACAAGGGTTGGCTGAACGACCAGGCCATCGAGTCGTTGAACTTCCAGATCACCGTCTTCATCGCTTTCGTGGTGTCGTGGATCCTGGCGTTCGTCCTGATCGGCCTGCTGCTAATGCCGCTGATCGGCATCGCGAACCTGGTGCTGTGCATCATCGCCGGCATGAAGGCGAACAACGGCGAGGCCTACCGCTACCCGTTCGCGCTGCGCCTGATCAAGTAACCGGCGCGCGTACCGCCCATGAAAAAGCCCGGCATCGCCGGGCTTTTTCTTTGCCGCTCGCCGCACGATTCAGTGCGAGCGGCGCACGGTCAGTTCGCCCAGTGCGCGCAGGGTATCGGCACGCGCGTCGCAGGGTGCCAGGGCGGCGCGCATGGCGTCGGCCAACTCCTCGAGCTTCGTCTTCGCGCCGTCCATGCCGAGCAGGGCGGGGTACGTGGATTTCGCCTGGGCCTGGTCCTTGCCGGCGGTCTTGCCGAGCTGTTCGGAACTGGCTTCGATATCGAGGATGTCGTCGCGGACCTGGAAGGCCAGGCCCAGCGCCGTGGCGAAATCGTCCAGCCGCGCGAGCAGGGCGGCGTCCGCGCCGCCGGCCAGCGCACCCATCCGCACCGAGGCGCGGATCAGCGCGCCGGTCTTGAGCGCATGCATGCGCTGCAGGGCATCCAGCGACTGCAGCGTGCCGGTGGCATCGATATCCAGGGCCTGCCCCCCACACATGCCGGCGACGCCCGAGGCCTGCGCGAGCGTGGCCAGCCAGTCGACGCGCAGCGCGGCCGATGCCGCCGCCGTGGCCAGGTACTCGAACGCCAGGGTCTGCAACGCGTCGCCGGCGAGGATGGCCGTGGCTTCGTCGAAGGCGACGTGCACGGTCGGCTTGCCGCGACGCAGATCGTCGTCATCCATCGCGGGCAGGTCGTCATGGACCAGCGAATACGCATGGATCAGTTCCACCGCCACCGCAGGGGCGTGCAGCGTGGCGTCGTCGGCACCGACCAGCGCGCCGCTGGCGTAGACGAGCAGCGCGCGCATGCGCTTGCCGCCGCCGAGCACGGCGTGGCGCATCGCGGCGTGCAGGCGCTGCGGTGCCACGTCCGCTCGAGGCAGCGCGTGATCCAGGTAGTCTTCCAGGCCCGCCGCCCAGGCGGCGAAGCGGGGATCAGCGGCCATCGGGCGCCGGGGCGAAAGGCTCGCCGTTCTCGGGCTGTTCCGGGTCGCTGAGCAGCCTGACCCGCAGTTCGGCCTGCTCCAGCGCGCTCTGGCACTGGCGGTACAGGCCGACGCCGCGCTCGTACGCTGCGAGCGACTCTTCCAGGCTCATGTCGCCGTGTTCCATCTTGTCGACCAGCTTCTCCAGTTCGTCCAGCGACTGTTCGAAGTGGGCGACGGGAGAGGCGTCGGGGGTGTTCTTCTTGGCCATGCGGCAAGTGTGGGGATCGGCCCCGGCCAGGTCAACGCGGCATTCAGCCGCGCTGCCAGGCGAGGCGGGCGCCCTGCGCGCGCAACCATGCATCGCCGTCCGCGGAGAGCACGAGATCGCCGGCGGCCCACAGCCGGTCCTGGCGCCACAGCAGCGGCAGGTGGCGACGCTCCCAGGGCGGCACGCCGAGCGACTGCAGCACGTCCTTCAGCGCGTGCGTGTGCGACCGCCCCGGCAGGGTGATGCGTTCGCCTCCCCGGCGCGGGGTGAGCGTCATCGGCAGGTCGAAGCCCGTGCCGTCGCTTTCCAGCACCAGCCGGCCGCCATCCGGCAGCAGGCAGGGCGCGGCGCCATCCCATTCGGTCTGCCAGCCGTCCGGCAACGCGGGGCGGAGGCGCTCGGCGTGCAGCAGGTCGCGCCAGCGCCGGACGACGGCGCCCTGCCATGCGAACGTGGCCTGCGCGTCGGCGCGTGCGTCGAGCAACTGGGCCTCGATGTGCGCCACGCCCTCGGCGGGCAGCGGCGGCAGCGACAACGTGGCGATCCAATGTCGCAACGTACGCGCGCGCTGCGCGGCACTCGCCGCCTGCAGCGGCGCGATGCGCAGCGCGGCGGGATCCGCGGTGGCGGCACGCGCCAGCCACGACGCGTCCTGTTGCGCCAGCAGGGCGGCCGTGTCGGCGCTCAGTGCGGCACTGCGTGCGAAGGCGGCCGCCGCATGCGGCCAGCGCTGTTCGAGCACCGGCAACACCGCGTGGCGGAGGAAGTTGCGGTCCAGGTCCGTGTGCGCATTGCTGGGATCCTCGATCCAAGTCAGCGCATGCGCGCGTGCGTAGGCCTGCACCTCGCCGCGCGGGGTCTCCAGCAGCGGCCGCCACAGCCATCCCGGACCGAACCTGCGCCACGCCGGCATCGCCGCTAGGCCGTCCGGTCCGGAGGCGCGCAGGGCGCGGAGCAGGAAGGTTTCCGCCTGGTCGTCGCGGTGATGCGCGGCGGCCAACAGGTCGCCCTGGTCCATGGCTTCGGCGAACGCGGCGTGGCGCGCATGGCGTGCGGCGGCTTCCAGGCCTTCGCCGCGTCCCCGGTCCACCTGCACGCGGACGGTACGCAACGGCACGTCGAGCGCGTGACACACGCTCGCGCAGTGCGCCGCCCAGGCATCGGCCTCGGGCTGCAGGCCGTGGTGCACGTGCAGCGCGGAAAGTCCGTGGCGCCTGATCGCGGCGTCGTGGGCGAGCCGATGCAACAGCACGGTGGAATCCAGGCCGCCGCTGAAAGCGACCCACACGTGGCCGGCGGCGCGTGCGGGCAGCAGGTCCAGCGAGGAAGAGGCGGCATCCATGCGCGCATGCTAACGGGCGCAGGCCATCCCGCGCACTGTGATGGACGTTCGGTTTTACGTGCGCGTTGACGGGATCTGAACCGGCACGCCGCGACCATGGACGCGATTGCCCCACAGGAGCCTCCGTGAAGCCGACCGATACCGCCGACCGCGAACGCGCGCGCCAGCACACGCTGGATCGCTACCACGCCTCGACACGCTGCCGAGCACGGTCTACGACGACCTGGTCGCGCTGGCCGCCGCGGTCTGCGGGACGCCGATCGCGGTGGTGTCGCTGATCGATCGCGAGCGCCAGTGGTTCAAGGCGCGCATCGGGCTGGACGGACACGAGACCACGCGCGACACCGCCGTCTGCGACCATGCGATCCGGCAGCCGGAGGAACTGCTCGAAATCCCGGACCTCGTCGAAGACACCCGCTTTTCCGGCTTCCCCATCGTCACCGGCGACGTGAAGGCGCGGTTCTACGCCGGCATGCCGCTGGTCGCCGGCAGTGGCGAAGCCCTGGGCACTGTCTGCGTGGTCGACACCCAGCCACGCCAGTTGAACAACCAGCAGAAGGCGTCGCTGCGCGCGCTGGCGCGGATCACCGCGACGTTGCTCGACACCCAGCGCGCGCAACACGAGGGACAGGCGCTCGTGGCGCTGCAGGGCGAGGACGCGGCGCCCGTCGCCACCGAGGCCTACAGCGTGGTACTGGTCGAAGTACAGGGCATGGCCGACGCCGCACGGCGGCTGGGTGAGCGCACGCTGGAGAAGACCCTGCAGGGCCTGGAGCCGGTCTTCGATGCCTGCCTCCACCACGCCGAGGGCGACCACGTCAGCCGCGTGACCGACAGCGCTGAGTTCGTCGTGCTGCTGAAAGGCGGTGACGTCGCGGCGCGGATCGAGGCCCTGCGCACCGCGGCGCGCCAGGCCGGCCAGCGGCAGGGGCTGGTGTTGCTGGTCGGTGCCGCGGCATCCCACTCGGCGGACGATGCGCTGATGCAGGTGTACCTGCGCGCGGAGGGCGATCTCAGCGACCAGAAGGATGCGCTGGCCAGCGGACGCCAGGCGGCCTGACGGAACTCAGCGCACCCGCTGGAGGATGACGATGAGCGCCGCGATCCAGCAGGTGCTCACGAACAAGCCGAGCACGAGGTGCTGGCTGACGCCTGTGCGGTGGAAACGCCAGCGGTTGACGCCCAGCGCGACCAGCACCGGCAGCGTGAACAGCACCGCCGGCAGCAACCACCACGGCAACGACAACAGGTCCATGACGGTCCTCCCATCGGGCGGACGACGCCCCACCCGGTGATCGCATCATCCTGCGGGACAGCGTCGCCCGCATTGATCGCGATCAACCGCCCGTCGGGGAGGATCAGCGCGCCAGCGTGGCGAGTTCGCGCTTGGCCACGTCGATCCAGTCCTGCTGCTCGCGGCGGTAGTAACGCGGCGCGGCATCGGAGCGGTCGAGGATTTCCTGGAACACGGCGCGTGCGCGGCCGTCCTCCCCGGCGCGCCTGAGCAGCAGGCCGAAGCGGGCGCGCGCCTCTTCACCGGGATAGCCCTGCACGACGGCTTCGTACTCGTGGATCGCGGCTGTGGCGTCCCCGGTGTCTTCGACCGTCCGCGCATAGAGCAGGTGGCCATCGGCGGAACGGAAGGACGGATTCGCGGCGATCAGCGCATCCAGGGTGGCGCGCGCCTTGGGCGAATCGCCCAGGCCGAACTGCGCCTTCGCCAGCCCGAGCATTAGGTCCGGATCCGTGGCGTACAGGCCCTTCAGCGCCTGCTCGTACAACTCCGCGGCATGCGCGTAGTCGCCGCTGCGCAGGCTTTCCTCCGCCAGGCGGCGACGGTTCTGCGGTGTGTCGGCCGCTTTCAGCAGCTTGGCCGCATCACGCCGGTCGCGTTCGGGATCGATGCGGTTCCGCACGCTGCGGACGGTGCGGCGCGCCGACGGGTTGTGGCGCAGGTCCGGGAGGATCTCGGCGATGAAGTACACGATCACCGCGATGAAGGAGAACAGCAGCAGGATGAAGACCCAGTACAACGGGCGCCCGGTGCGGACCACGTGCACGCAACAGGCGATCTGCAGGGCGAAGGACAGCAGGAGGAGTGGGCTCATGCGGACGTGCGGGCGCCGGAGACGGGGCGCCCAGCATCGGGCATCCGCGTCGCGTGCGCCAGCGCCGGTCCGGCGCGGGTTGTGCGGCGAGGGTCACAGTGACGGGCGACGCGCTCTGCGACGATGCCGCGTCCTGCTTCGGATGGCGGGCCGTGTCGCCTCGGGGAGCGAGGCCGCGGCACCGCCGACGTTCCCCACGCGTCCCCAAGGAGTTGGTCCCCGATGCATGTCCTCCTCGTACGTGCGTGGCGTCGCCGCGCATTCGCCGTGCTCGCCGTGGCCTCGCTGGCCGCCTGTTCCGTGCAGACGGAGGAGGCCGGCGAGGAGGCGCCGTTCTGGAGCCGCGCCCGCCCGATGCTGGCATCGCAGGCGGCCGCGCAGAGGGTCGCATCCGGCGCACCCGTCGCGGCGGCCGCGCCACAGAACATCGATGTCGACCCGGTGCCATCGGGGCGCTACCGCGTCGCCAGCGTGCTCAGCGGCCTGTGCATCGAGATCCGCGACGGCAGCGTGGCCAACGGCACGCCGCTGGTGCAGTCGGCCTGCGATGCGACCTTGAACCGCCAGTTCTTCGATATCGCCGAAACCGCGACGGGCCAGTACCGCCTGCGCAACCTGCATACGCAGAAATCCGCCGACATCCCGGGTGCGTCCGGCGCCGACCACGTGGTCGTACAGCAGTGGGACGACAACGGCAGCGGCGCGCAACGCTTTCGCCTGCAACGCATCGACGCCAGCGACCGTTACCGCATCGTCAACGTCAACAGCGGAAAGTGCCTCGGTGTCGTGGGTGCCTCAGCCAGCGCGGGCGCTTCCCTCGAACAGGTCGCCTGCGTGGCGGTGCCCGCCCAGCAATTCCACCTCGGCGCCGGCGAGCCGCAGCCGGTGCGGCAGAACGGATCGCATCCGATGTTGCCGCCCCCGCCGCCGGTGCCGCCTTCGGCCAACTACCAGCCACTGCTGTGGCCCGACGAGGCCGCGCCGGTCCAGTACACGCAGGACGACGGCACCCTGGTCACCCACGTCGGTGGGCGCGTGCGTGACCGGCACGCGCGCGAACCCATCGTCGACGACAGCTACCAGGTGTTCCCGCCGCATTACTTCGAGCGGCGCACGCACGAGATCATCATCCACGACGATGCGGTGCCCGGCACGTCCGGCGAGCAGCGCATCCTGACCATCGTGGTGAAGCCGCAGCACTACTGGTACGGCACCAACTTCCGCCACGGCTATATCGGGCGACGCAGCGAAGATCCGCTGGAGCCGACCTCGGTGGCGCTGTACGCCGACAACGGCGGCATGAAGCTACTGCCCGGTGGCGTGGCCACACAGACGCCGATCCCCGGTTACGCGCAATTCGGGCAGGATCCGAACGCCAACTACACGCCGCCCGCGGGCGCGCCCGGCAACGCCTTCGTGCTGGTGAAGGAAATCCGCACGGCCGCCAACGACGCGCACCGCGCGCTGCGCAAGGGCGACCTGGTGGAGTTCGAGCTGGGCATCTTCCTGGCCGGCAACCCCGACATCATCGGCCGCTTCAACTACTACGCCGAGGCACTGGTGTATCGCGCCGGTTCGCACGGCATCGTGTCGTGGTTCCGCGGGCCGGGTTACGGCGTGCAGCGGCCGTTGGATTCGCTGGCGATGCCGGACGAGGCGCTCAGCGCCGGTGCGTGGATGACGTTGCACGAGGACACCTCCAACGAGCCCTACCGAATGTTGCAGCAGGCCTCGCACAACATCGCCGGCTACAACATGCAGCCCTGGGCAGAAGGGCGTCGGCTGATCCACACCTCGTTCGCGAGCGGTCGCCACTCGGAGGAAAGCAACACGGTCTTCACCGCGCACGCCGGCAAGACCGCGCCGCACTTTTCGCAGACGCGCTGCGTGGACTGCCACACGGGTAATGGCCGCAGTTCGCCGGCGGCGGGCGCGCCGTTGAACCGGCTAGGCGTGTTCGTCGGCATCGCCGGTGCGGGCACCCAAGCGGCGGATCCGCGCTTCGGCCTGCGCCTGCAGCAGGGCACTTATCGCGAGGCCGGCGCCACGCTCGACGGCCGCGAAGCGGAGCTGGTGCTGACCGGCTACACCGAACTGCCTGGCCGCTACGCCGATGGCAGCGCCTATGTGCTGCGCCGGCCGAACTACGCGCTACGTGATCGCGCGGGACAGGCGCTGGCGTTGCCGACGGCCCTGTCGGTGCGCGTGGCATCTTCGCTGGTCGGGTTGGGCCTGCTGGAAGCCGTCCCGGAGCAACAGCTGGAGCGCCTGGCGCTGGCGCAGCAGGGCGATCCGGACGGTGTCGCCGGCCGGCTGCAGATCGTCGCCGATGCGCGCGACCCCGGCGTCAGCCGCGTGGGTCGCTTCGGCTGGAAGGGTGGCAGTGCGACGCTGGAACAGCAGGCCTCGCTGGCCTTCAACACCGACATGGGCGTGGCCTCGCCGCTGATGCCGTCGCTGGAATGCGCGCGCGGCAGCGAAGGTGCCGCTTGTGCGCAGGCCAACACCGGCGGCGCGAAGCTGACCGCCGCCGACATCCACCAGACCACGCTCTACCTCAGCCTGCTGGGCGTACCGCCGAAGCGCGATTTCGACAATCCGCTGGAGCAGGACGCACAGGCACGCGCGCGCCAGCTGCGGGTCAGGCGCGGTGCCCAGATGTTCGAAGCCGCGCGCTGCGGCACCTGCCATGCGCCGGAACTGCGCACCGGGCACCACCGCTTCGTCGAGCTGCGCTACCAGACGATCCGGCCGTACACCGACCTGCTGCTGCACGACATGGGGCCGGAGCTGGCGGATACCTATGTCGAGGGGCGCGCCACCGCGCGCGAGTGGCGCACGGCGCCGCTCTGGGGCCTGGGCCTGGCCGCGACGATCGATCCGAACGTGCGCTACCTGCACGATGGACGTGCGGCCACGCTGGACGAGGCCGTGCTGTGGCATGGCGGGCAGGGCGCCGCCGCGAAGCAGCGCTTCGAGGCGATGAGCGCGGAGGATCGGCGCGCGCTGGTGGATTTCCTCAAATCGCTCTAGGCCGCACGGACAAAAAAAGCGCCGGACGAACCGGCGCTTCGACAGGACTGCGGAGGAGGTCGCTCAGGCCGCTTCGTACGCCCCGTAGCCGCGCAGGCGCGCATAGCGCTTGGCCAGCAGTTCCTCGACGGGCAACTGCTCCAGCGCGTCGAGTTCATTGAGCAGCACGGCCTTGAGGCGCACGGCCATCTGGCGCGGGTTGCGATGCGCGCCGCCGATGGGCTCGCGCACGACCTTGTCGACCAGGCCCAGCGCGCTCAGGCGCTTGGCGGTCAGGCCCAGTTGCTCGGCGGCATCCTTCGCCTTGGCGGCATCCTTCCACAGGATCGACGCGCAGCCTTCGGGCGAGATCACCGAATACGTGCCGTACTCCAGCATCAGCGTGCGGTCGCCGACACCGATGGCGAGCGCACCGCCGCTGCCGCCTTCGCCGATCACCGTGCAGATGATCGGGATCTTCAGCTCGGCCATTTCCATCAGGTTGCGGGCGATGGCTTCCGATTGGCCTCGCTCTTCCGCGCCCACGCCCGGGTATGCGCCGGGGGTATCGATGAAGGTCAGCAGCGGCAGCTTGAAGCGCTCGGCCATCTTCATCAGGCGCAGCGCCTTGCGATAGCCCTCCGGACGCGGCATGCCGAAATTGCGCGCGATCTTGCTCTTGGTGTCGCGGCCCTTCTGGTGGCCGATGATGACCACGCTGCGGCCGTCGATGCGGCCCAGGCCGCCGACGATGGCGGCGTCGTCGGCGAACGCGCGGTCGCCGGCCAGTTCCTGGAACTCGTCGCAGAAGACCTTGATGTAGTCCAGCGTGTAGGGACGCGCCGGGTGGCGCGCCAGCTGCGAGACCTGCCACGGCGACAGGTCGCGGAAGATCTGCGCCGTGCGGATGCGCAGCTTGTCCTGCAGCGCGTGCACCTCGGCATCGACATTCACCGCCGGCCCGGTGCTGGCGGCGCGCAGATCCTGGATCTTGGCTTCCAGATCGGCGATGGGCTGTTCGAAATCGAGGTAGTTCGGGTTCATCTGCGGGCCATGGGCCGGAAAGGGGGAAGTGTAGCCGAAGCCACCCGACGGTCACGTACGGGGGGGTAGGGCGGTGACGCGGCGCACGGCCCCGCGTCAGTTGGCCCAGGGGCGGTAGAACGCGGGCTTGGCGGTGCGCACGCCGGGCATGGCCCGCAGCGCATCCAGCAGTTCGGCGTCCACGCGCACGGCCTTCTGCCCGTTGAGGTCGAGCATGCCGGCGATCGTGTTGCCGCCGGCGCCCATCAGCAGGTCCAGGCGCAGCGGCGTACCGCCGGGGCGATGGCGCGACAGCAGCGCGTCGACGCGTTCCCACAGGCCGGGCACGCGCAGGTCGAGGCGCAGCTGCAGGCGTTGCGCGTGCTGCTGGCAGAGCGCGGTGTAGTCCCACACCTGGCGGATGCGCAGGCTGTAGCCGCCGCTGAATTCGTCTTCGCGCAGGCCGCCCTTGATGACCAGCACACGGTCGCGCGTCATCAGCGCGCCGAATTCGTTCAGCGCATCGGAGAACGCGCTGCATTCGATGCGGCCACGGCCGTCTTCCAACTGCACGAACACCTGGCTGTCGCCCTTGCGGCGCACGCCGACCACCTGGCCGGCGACGATCGCGTTGACTTCGGGGCGCCAGCCTTTCTTCTCCCCGCTGGAACCGCTCGTCCAGATACGGTCGAGTTCGCTCAGGTCGCTGCCCACCAGCGAGCGCAGGTCCTCGCGATAGGGATCCATCGGATGGCCGCTGAGGTAATGGCCCAGCGTCTCGCGCTCGCCGTGCAGCTTCTGGGTGAGCGGCCATTCGTCCGTTACCGGGAGCTCAACATGGATGTCGTCGCTGCCGGCACTGGCGCCGAACATGTCGACGATGCCCGCATTGCGGTTCTTGGTGATCTGGTCGATCGCCTTCAGCACTTCCGGCAACTGCAGGGCGAGCGACGCCCGGTTGCGGCCGAGGGCATCCAGCGCGCCGGCGTTGATCAACGCTTCCAGCGCCCGCTTGTTGAGCTTGGAGGAATCGACGCGCTTGCAGAAATCCAGCAGGTCGCGGAATGCGTCGCCATTGCCGCGCGCCTCGACGATGCTCTCGCACACGCCCTGGCCCACGCCCTTCACCGCGCCCAGGCCGTAGCGCACGGTGTTGGCGTCGGTGGCGACGAACATGAAGGCCGAATGGTTCACGTCCGGCGGCAATACGTTCAGGCCGAGGCCGCGCGCTTCGTCGAGGAAGCCGACCACCTTGTCGGTCTTGTCCATGTCCGACGACAGCGTGGCAGCCATGAACTCGGCGGGGTAGTGCTTCTTCAGCCACGCGGTCTGGTAGGCGACCAGCGAGTACGCGGCGGCGTGCGACTTGTTGAAGCCGTAGCCGGCGAACTTCTCCATCAGGTCGAAGATCTCGTCGGCCTTGCGCTCGTCGACGCCGCCCTTCGCCGCGCCTTCGCGGAAGATCTCGCGCTGCTTGGCCATTTCGGCCGGGACCTTCTTGCCCATCGCACGGCGAAGCAGGTCGGCGCCGCCCAGCGAGTAGCCGCCGACGATCTGCGCCATCTGCATGACCTGCTCCTGGTAGACCATGATGCCGTAGGTCTCTTCCAGCATGGTCCTGGTGCGAGGGTCGGGGTAATCGAACTCCTCGCGCCCGTGTTTGCGCTCGACGAAGGACGGGATCATGTCCATCGGGCCGGGGCGGTACAGCGCGTTCAGCGCGATCAGGTCCTCGAACCGGTCGGGCTTGGCTTCCTTCAGGGCGCGGCGCATGCCCGAGGATTCGAACTGGAACACCGAGCCGGTGTTGCCGTTGGCGAACACGTCGCGGTACACGCTGGCGTCGTCGAGCGGGATCGTGGCGATGTCGACCGGCGTGACGCCCAGGTGCGCGCGGCGCGCGTTCACCGCCTTCACCGCCCAGTCGATGATCGTCAGCGTGCGCAGGCCGAGGAAGTCGAACTTCACCAAGCCGACGGCTTCGACGTCGTCCTTGTCGAACTGGGTGACCGGGTTCCTGCCGCGTCCGCCTTCGTCGTGTTCGGCGAACAGCGGGCAGAAGTCCGACAACGGCGTCGGCGCGATCACCACGCCGCCAGCGTGCTTGCCGGCGTTGCGGGTCAGGTCTTCCAGCTGGCGCGCGAGGTCGATCAGGTCGCGGACGTCGTCCTCGTCGCGGTAGCGTTCGATCAGCTCCTGCGACGCCATCTCGCTGCTGCCTTCACCCATCGCATCCTTCAGCGTCACGCCCAGGATGTTCGGGATCAGCTTGGCGACGCCATCGACCAGGCCGTACGGGAAGCCCAGCACGCGGCCGGCGTCGCGCACCACGGCCTTCGCGGCCATGGTGCCGTAGGTGATGATCTGGCTGACCCGGTCGCGTCCGTACTTGCGCGCGACGTAGTCGATCACTTCGTCGCGACGGTCCATGCAGAAGTCGATGTCGAAGTCGGGCATCGACACGCGTTCCGGATTGAGGAAGCGCTCGAACAGCAGGCCGTAGGGCAACGGATCAAGATCCGTGATCTGCAGCGCCCACGCCACCAGCGAGCCGGCGCCCGAGCCGCGGCCCGGTCCGATCGGGATGCCGTGGCTCTTTCCCCACTGGATGAAGTCGGCCACGATCAGGAAGTAGCCGGGGAAGCCCATCTTGCAGATGGTGTCCAGCTCGAAATCCAGCCGCTTCTCGTAGTCTTCGCGGGTATGGCCGGGCGCGAGCGGGTTCTTCTCCAGGCGCGCCTTCAGGCCGTCGTGCGACAGGTTGCGGATCCAGCTGTCCAGCGTTTCGTCGTCCGGCACCGGATACGCGGGCAGGAAATACGTTCCCAGGCGCATCTCGATGTTGCAACGCTGGGCCAGCGCCACCGTGTTGTCGATCGCGTCGGGCACATCGGCGAACAGCTCGGCCATCTGCGCGGCCGACTTCATGTACTGCTCGGGGCTGTAGTCGCGCGGTCGCTTGGGATCGTCGAGCACGCGACCCGAGGCGATGCATACGCGCGCCTCGTGCGCGTCGAAGTCGTCGGGGGAGAGGAAGCGCACGTCGTTGCTGGCGATCACCGGCAGGCTGCGCGTGCCCGCCGCTTGCAGGGCGAAGGCGTTGAAGGCCTCTTCGCCATCGCGCTGCGTGCGGGTCAGTTCCAGGTGCAGGTCGTCGCCGAAGCTGCGCTGCCAGTCGGCGAGGTGCTGCTCGGCCAGGTCATGGCGTCCACCGAGCGCCATCCGGCCGGCCAGGCTCTGCCGCCCCATCAGCGCGAACAGGCCCGCATGGTCCTGGCGCAGCCACTCCGGGTCGATCGCCACGCCATCGGTGCGGTGGCCTTCCATCCAGGCGCGGGTCAGCAGGCGCGACAGCGACAGGTAGCCGTCGCGATCTCGGCACAGCAGCGTGACCGTCCACGGGGCCTCGTTGCCTTCAGCGACGAGCAGGTCCGCGCCGGCGATGGGCTTCAGGCCCACGCCTTCGGCCGCCTTGTAGAACTTCACCAGCGCGAACAGGTTGTTGCGATCGGTGACCGCGAGCGCGGGCATGCCCAGTTCCACCGCGCGGCTCAGCAGGTTCGCCTGCTTGGCCTTCTTCGGGTCGGCCTGCTCCGGCTTCTCGGGCACGCGGATGATCGAATCCGCCAACGAAAATTCGGTGTGCAGGTGGAGATGGACGAAACGGGAGGACATGCCGGCTCGGGGTACTGTGGGGCCAGCGTAACGGCGGGGGTGGGGTGGGGCAAGGCTTGACATTCCGGCACCGCCGGCCGGCTCCGCCCGCAAAAAAAAGGCCGCCCAGGGGAGCGGCAGGGGGAAGTGGAAGGCCCGCCGTCTGCAGCGGCGTGGCCGGGGTCAGTGCAGCAGGCGCTCCAGGCTCTGCTGGCGGCGGAACTCCAGGTAGCGCGCGGTCTCGTCGGCCAGCAGCGTCCACTGGGCTTCATCGAGCGGCATGCCGCGGGGCGCGCGCAAGGCCGCCAGCACGTGCTGCAGCAGGGCGCGCTGGGCGGCCTCCTGCGGCCAGGTGCGGTCGGCCAGCAGGCAACGCAGCAGGGCGAGGCGCTCGTCGTCGGGGGAGTGGCTGTAGGGCGCCTTCGCGGGGGCGGCGTCGGAATGCATCAGGGGCATGCAGGCCTCGTGGGGGAGAGGAGCCCGCGATCCAGGGGGGAGGGAACGGGCATGACCGTCATGCTGCCGTGTCGCGCCCGGCGTCGCGCCTGCAGGAAGCCATCGTGACCATGGGCACGGTGCCGATGGTCACGGGGTTCAGCGCGTGAGCAACGCCTCGCGCACGGGGGCGAAGCTGCGCCGGTGATGCGTGCAGGGCCCGTGCTGCGCGAGCGCCGACAGGTGCGCCGGCGTGGGGTAGCCCTTGTGCACGTCGAAGCCGTACTGCGGGAACGTCGCGTGCAGCTGCACCATCAGGCGATCGCGCGACACCTTCGCCAGGATCGACGCGGCCATGATGGCGGGCTCGATGGCGTCGCCACCGACCAGCGTCTCGGCCATGCAGTTCAGGCCTTTCGGCGCGCGGTTGCCGTCGATCCGCACCAGGTCGGGAAACGGCTGCAGCGCCAGTACCGCGCGTCGCATGCCTTCCAGCGTGGCCTGCAGGATGTTGAGGCGGTCGATCTCGTCCGGCGCCACGAATTCCACGCGCCACGCGAGCGCGCGTTCCTGGATCAGCGGGAACAGCGCCTCGCGCTTCCGCTCGCTCAATTGCTTGGAGTCGTTGAGTCCGCGGATGCGGCGGCGGGTGTCCAGGATCACCGCGGCGACGGCGACGGGTCCGGCCAGCGGCCCTCGCCCGGCCTCGTCGACGCCCGCGACCAGGCGGACGGTCGGCATCGGAAAGAGCCCTTCCGCGTTCACGCGTGCGGTACCGCGTCGAGCACGCCTGCGACCGCATCGGCGGCGCTGGCCGACGCGTCCTGCCGCAGCTGCACGTGCAACCGATCGTAGGTGGGCTGGAGCGCGGCGACCGCAGCGGGTGAGCGGAACCAATGGAGCACGTCTGCGGCGAGATGGTCGGGCGTGCAGTCGTCCTGCATGCGCTCGGGCGCGATGTCTTCGCCGGCCAGTACATTCGGCAGCGCATAGCGCTCCACCTTCAGCAGGCCCAGGCCCTTGACGATGCGATAGGTCAGCGGCGCGATCCGGTAGCCCACCACCATCGGCCGCTTGCACAGCATCGCTTCCAGGGTGGCGGTGCCGGAGGCGAGCAGCACGACATCGCTGGCGATCATCGCGCTGCGCGCCTGGCCGTCGAGCAGATGCCAGGCGGCGTCGGCGCCGTGCGCGGCGAACTGCGCCTCCAGGGCCTGCCGGCAGGCGGCGTTGGCGGCCGGCACGACGATCTGGAGCCCCGGGATGTCCGCGGCGACACGGCGTGCGGTTTCGAAGAAGGCGGGTGCCAGGCGATGGATCTCGCCCAGCCGGCTACCGGGCAGGACGGCCAGCACCGGCGCATCGGACGCCAATCCCAACGCCATGCGCGCGCCGCCGCGGTCCGGACGCATCGGGATGTCGTCGGCCATCGGGTGCCCGACGAAGCGCGCGTCCACGCCGTGCCGCGCGTAGATCGGCGGCTCCATCGGGAACAGGCACAACACCCGGTCCGCGCTGCGCCCGATCTTCTCGGCCCGCTTCTCGCGCCACGCCCAGACGGAGGGGCTGACGTAGTGCACGGTGCGCACACCGCGCTGCTTGAGCCAAGCCTCGACGCCGAGGTTGAAATCGGGCGCGTCGATGCCGACGAAGACGTCGGGCTTCCAGGCGAGCATGCGCTGGCGGAATGCCTTCCGCAGCCGCAGCAGGCGCGGAAGGTGGCGCAGCACTTCGGCCAGGCCCATCACCGCGAGTTCGTTCGCATCGAACCAGGTGTCGCAACCGGCCGCGCGCATGGCGTCGCCGCCGATGCCGGCGAATTCGGCATCGGGAAAGCGCTGTTCCAATGCCTGGATCAGACCCGCGCCCAGCCCGTCGCCGGATGCCTCGCCCGCGCACAGCGCGATGCGGAGCGGCCGGGCCGCGGGCGCCGCGTCCATCAGCGCTGCAACGGCCGTTCGCCGCTGTCGATGAAGTGCAGCAGGGCCTTCACGTCGTCGCTGGCCTGCGCCTGCTCGGCGAGTTGCTGCTTGGCTTCCGCCAGCGGCAGGCCTGCGACGTACAGCGTGCGGTAGGCGCGCTTGATCGCGGCGATCCGGTCGGCATCGAAACCGCGGCGCTTCAGGCCTTCGCTGTTGATCCCGCGCGGCCGGCCCGAAGCTTCGCCGGCGACCATGGTGAATGGCGGCACGTCGCCGCTGAGCAGCACGCCCATGCCGATGAAGGCATGCGCGCCGATCCGGCAGAACTGGTGCACGCCCGCGAAGCCGCTGAGGATGACCCAGTCTTCCACGGTCACGTGGCCGGCGAGGGTGGCGTTGTTGGAGAACACGCAGTGGTTGCCGATGACGCAGTCGTGCGCCACGTGCGTGTAGGCCAGCAGCATGTTATCGCTGCCGATCCGGGTGATGCCGGTGCCGGTGGCGGTGCCGCGGTTCAGGGTGACGAACTCGCGCACCTGGTTGCGGTCGCCGATGACCAGCTCGACCCGTTCGCCCTTGAACTTCTTGTCCTGCGGATCGCCGCCGATGGCGGCGTGGCCGACGAAACGGTTGTCGCGACCGATGCGGGTGGGGCCGGTGACGGTGCAATGCGGGCCGATCACGGTGCCATCGCCGATCTCGACCTCGGGGCCGACGTAGGCGAAGGGCCCGATGCTGACGCCTTCGCCCAACGAGGCGCCGGGATCGACGACCGCACTGGGATGGATGGCGGTGGGGGCCGTCATCTCAGCGGGTGTCCTCGGCGCACAGCACATCGGCGCAGGCGACCTGTTCGCCATTGACCGAGGCCACGCCGGTATAGAAGGCCATGTTGCGGATCAGCCGCTTCAGGGTGACGTCCAGGTCCAGGCGGTCGCCGGGAACCACCATGCGGGTGAAGCGGGCGTTCTCGACCTTCACCATGTAGAACATGCGTCCCGCCGTATCGCCCTGGTGCGAAAGCTGGGTCAGCAGGCCGCCGGCCTGCGCCAGCGCCTCGATGATCAGCACGCCCGGCATGATCGGACGGTCCGGGAAGTGGCCGGTGAAGAAGGGCTCGTTCTGGGTGATGTTCTTGTAGGCGAGCACGCGCTTGTCCTTCTCGAACTCCACCACGCGGTCCACCAGCAGGAACGGATAGCGGTGCGGCAGCAGCTTGCGGATGGTGGCGGCGTCGACGGGCAATTGCAGGTCTAGGGTCATCAGCTTTCCTTGTCGGCCGCCAGCACGCGTCGTGCCAAGGCGTCCAGTTGCTTGAAGCGGGCGGCGTTCTTGCGCCAGGTACGGTTGTCGGTGAGCGGCGTGCCACTGGAGTATTCGCCGGGCTCGGTGATCGAGCTGGTCACCAGCGACATCGCGGTGACCACCACGCGGTCGCAGATCTCGAGGTGGCCGAGCACGCCGGCCGCGCCGCCGATCAGGCAGTAGCGGCCGATGCGCGCGCTGCCGGCCGCGGCGCTGCAGCCGGCCATCGCCGTATGCGCGCCGATGCGGACGTTGTGGCCGATCTGGATCTGGTTGTCGAGGCGGACGTCCTCTTCCAGCACCGTGTCGTCGAGTGCGCCGCGGTCGATCGTGGTGTTGGCGCCGATCTCGCAGTCGTCGCCGACGACCACGCCGCCGAGCTGCGGCACCTTGATCCAGTGCCCGCTGTCCATCGCCAGGCCGAATCCGTCCGCACCGATCACGGCGCCGGGATGGATGAGCACGCGCTTGCCGAGGCGCACCCGGGTGACGAGGGTGACGCGCGCGATCAGTTCGCTGCCGTCGCCGATGCTGCAGTCATCGCCGATGATGCAACCCGGGCCGAGCACGCAGCCGTCCCCGACCACGCTGTGCGCGCCGACGGTGACGAAGGGTCCGACATGCGCGCCGGCGGAGATGCGCGCGCTGGGATCGATCACGGCGCTGGGGTGGATCCCGGGTGCGCGCACGGGCTTGCTGTCGAACAGGGCCGCCATCTTGGCGAACGCCGTGTACGGGTCCTTCGCGATCAGGACGGCGCCGGGCGCGGCCTCGGCGTCCTCGGCACGGAGCACCACCAGGCTGGCCTGGCTCTCGGCCAGCTGTCCGCGGTAACGGGTATTGGCCAGGAAGGCCAGCTGGCCAAGCTCCGCCCGTCCCAGGGTGGCGACGCCTTCGATGCGGAGTTCGGGGTCGCCGCGCAGTTCAAGGCCGAAGCGGTCGGCCAGCGCGCGGGCGGTGTGGATGGGTGGCGTCATAAGGCGCGTAGTTTAGCGCCAGCGGACGCCCGACCGCTTTCACGGTGGCGTATGGTGGACAGCAGAAAGGGGGCTTTCGCCCCCTTTCCGTCTTTCATGCCGCCGGTGGCTACCGTCAGAACGCGCCGCCGAAGGTGAACTGCAGGCGCTCCAGCTCGTCGCCCTCTTCCTTCTTGATCGGGAAGGAGTAGCTGATCGAGATCGGGCCCACCGGCGCACGCCAGAGCAGCGCAACACCCGTGGAGGCGCGCAGTTCGCCGGCGTCGAAGTTGTCGACGCCATCGAAGACATTGCCGAAGTCGAAGAACGCCGAGATGCGCGCTGCGTTGGAGTCGAACAGCTTCGGGAAGATCAGTTCGACCGAGCCCGTGGTCTTCAACGAGCCACCCAGCGGCTGGCCGCGGTAACCGCTGATGACTTCCGAGCGCGGGCCCAGCGTGTTGTCGCGGAAACCACGCACCGACCGCGTGCCACCGGCGTAGAAGTTCTCGAAGAAGGGCAGGCCGGTGGCGACCAGGGTCCTGTCCAGCGTGCCGCCGTCCGCGCAGGTGCCATCCGCCGACGGCGGGGTGGTGTTCGGCTGGCCCGGGATCTGCGGGTCCGAGCCGTTGACGCGGCAGATGTAGCGGTAGATGTCCGAGCCGTAGCTGTCGCCGTAACCGATCTCGGCACGGGTGTTGAGCACGAAGGAGGGGCTCAACGACCAGTACTTCGAGAACTCGTAGTTGAGCTTGTAGTACTCGACGGTGGAACCCGGCAGCGCGATTTCCGCCGACACGCGCTGGTAGGTGCCGCCCGTGGGCATGAAGTAGTCGTTGCGGGTGTCGCGCGCCCAGCCCAGCTCGGTCCGCCACGCGTGGAAGGTGCGCTGACCCACCGCGTTGATGTAGTCGATGATGGACGCCGGCGTGGAGCCCGGGAACGTCAGGATCTCGTTGCTGTCCAGGCCGAACAGCAGCGAAACGGTGTCGTTCTCGGTGATCGGCAGGCCCAGGATGCCCTGCGCGGCCGCGCTGGTGGTCGAGTACTGCGCGGTGTTGAAGTCCGAATAGTCGAACTCGCGCCACCACAGGTTGTAGCCCAGCGACATGCCTTCGTCGGTGAAGAACGGGTTGGTGTACGAGAACGAATAGCGCTGCAGGTAGTCGCTGCGCTGGGCTTCGACGGCGACGCGGTTGCCGCCGCCCAGGAAGTTGTTCTGCGACAGCTGGATCGAGGTGGTCAGGCCGGAGAGCTGCGAATAGCCGAGGCCGAACACGAAGCTGCCGGAGGTCGTTTCCTTCACGGTGTAGACCACGTCCACCTGGTCCGTGGTGCCCGGCACCGGCGTGGTCTCGACGTCGACGGTCTCGAAGTAACCCAGGCGGCGCAGGCGCACGCGCGAACGGTCCACCGCCACCTGCGAGAACCAGCTGCCTTCGAACTGGCGCATCTCGCGGCGCATCACTTCGTCGGACGTACGCGTGTTGCCCTTGAAGACGACCCGGCGCACGTTGACGCGCGGGCCCGGCACCACCTGCAGGTTGATCGCGACGGTGCGGTTCTCGCGGTCGATCGTCGGGATCGGATTCACCTGCGCGAACGCGTGGCCGATGTTGCCCAGCGTGGCGGTGATCGAGTCGGAGGTCATCTCCAGCAGGATGCGCGAGAACGTCTGCTCCGGCTTCACGATCACCAGCTTTTCGATCTCTTCCTTCGGCAGCACGGTGTCGCCGGTGACCTTCACCTCGGAAATCTTGTACTGCTCACCCTCGGAGATGCCGGCGGTGATGAACATGTCGCGCTTGTCGGGACTGATCGACACCTGGGTGGAGTCGATGTTGAAGTCCACGTAGCCGCGGTCCAGGTAATAGGAGTTCAGGCGCTCCATGTCGCCCGACAGCTTTTCCTTGGAGTACTGGTCGTCGCGGCGGTACCAGGACAGCCAGCTGGATTCCTTGGATTCCCAGTTCTCCAGCAGGTCCTCGGTTTCGAACTTCTCGGCGCCCACGACGTTGACGTGCTTGATCTTCGCCGCCTTGCCTTCCTTGACGGTGATCGTCACGTCCACGCGGTTGCGGTCCAGCGGGCTGACGGTGGGCGTGATCTCGACGTTGTACTTGCCGCGGTTGTTGTACTGGCGCACGAGTTCCTGCGTCACGCGGTCCAGGCTCAGCCGGTCGAAGGTCTCGCCTTCGGCCAGGCCGATGTCCTTCAGGCCCGAGGTCAGGTCTTCGGTCTTGATGTCCTTGTTGCCGGTGAGCGTCAGCTTGTTGATGGCGGGGCGCTCGGTGACCGTGACGACCAGGATGTCGCCCTGGCGATCCAGCTTGACGTCTTCGAAGAAGCCCGTCTTGTAGAGCGCCCGGATGGATTCGGCCACGCCGGCGGTCGTGACCTGCTCGCCCCGCTCGATCGGCAGGTAGGTCAGCACGGTGCCGGCCGAAATGCGTTGCAGGCCGTCGATGCGGATATCGGTCGCAGTGAAGGTGTCGCTGCTCAGCGGTGCGGCCGCCGCGGGTGCGGGGGCGGGTTCCGTCGTCTGGGCCAGTGCCGGCATGGCGATGGCCGAGGCCAGGGCGAGGGCAAGCAGGCGGCGGGAGGGCAGTCGCGTCATCATCACTTCCGATTGGGGTAATTCCTGCGAGGCAGGAGTGGGGCGCAGGGCTGCGTCCCCGGGGCTTGCCGGCTGGGGGCGACCCTTGGAGCGGGCCGGCCCGAGAAAGTTCAGGGGCATCAGGTCACCAGACGCAGGATGTCGTTGTAGAACGCCAATCCCATCAGACCCGCCAGCGCGGCCAGGCCCACGTATTGTCCGGCCACCATGTGGCGCTCGCTCAAGGGACTGCCCTTGACCAACTCGATAAGGTAATACAGGAGGTGCCCGCCGTCCAAGACGGGGATGGGCAGCAGGTTGATGATCGCCAGGCTCAGGGACATCGCCGCGAGGAACCACAGGAACCAGTCCGGCCCGCGTTTGGCCGATACATTCGCCACCTGGGCGATGGTGATCGGGCCGGATACGTTCTTCAGCGATGCATCGCCGGTCAGCATGCGGCGGATCATGCCCAGCGAATCCGCGGTCAGCTTGCCGGTCTCGCGCAGCGCGGCGGGCACGGCCGCCAGCGGGCCATAGTGCAGGGTGGCGTCATAGCCGGGCATCTGGGCGGTGTCCGGCGGCGCCAGGCCCAGGCCCCAGTAGTCCTGGCCATTGTCTGGGCGCTTCATCCGGCGCGGTTCGAGTTCGAAGGCCAGCCGTTCACCGGCGCGGTCGACCTCGACCATGGCCGGGCCGCCGCGCTTGCCCAGCGCGTCCACCTGGGTGGCGATGTCGTTGAAGCCATGCACGTGCTGGCCGTCCACGGCCGTGACCACGTCGCCGGGCAACAGGACGCCGTCGGCCGGCGTGCCGGGGCCGACCTTGCCGATCGTGGCGGGAACGACCCAATGACGCCAGGTCAGGCCGGCCAGGCCGATCACGTTCTCCTGGTCGAAATCCACCGGCAGCCGCGACAGCGCCAGCGTCCGCGTGGCGGTGGTGCCCGCGGCGGTTTCGACCTCCACCGGCACGTCGTCGCCGTCGATGGCGGCCTTGGTCAGCACGATGGAGGCGTCCGTCCAGGTGTCGATCGCGCGGTCGCCGATCCGGACGATGCGGTCTCCACGTTCCAGCCCGGCATCGGCGGCGATGCCGCTCACGCCGCCCAGCGTGGCCGAATAGTCCTGCTTGCCCAGCACGAACATGACCCACAACAGCGCCACGCAAAGGACGAGGTTGGCGAGCGGGCCCGCAGCGACCACCGCGATCCTCTGCCAGACCGATTTCCGGTTGAAGGCTTGGTCCAGCTGTGCAGCAGGCACCTCGCCCTCGGCTTCGTCCAGCATCTTGACGTAGCCGCCGAGCGGAATCGCGGCGATCGCGAACTCCGTGCCATGGCGGTCGCGGCGCGACCACAGCGGCTTGCCGAAGCCGACGGAAAAGCGAAGCACCTTGACGCCGCAGCGGCGCGCCACCCAGTAGTGGCCGAACTCATGGAAGGTCACCAGGACGCCCAGCGCCACGATCATCCACCAGATGGAGCCCAGCAGGTCGCTCATCGGATCTCGGCGCTCATGGGGGAGGGGTGGCCTGCGAGGTTGCGTTCGGTCAGTCGTCGGGCCTGCGCGTCCGCTTCCAGCAAGACGTCCAGCGAATCCGCCGGCGTTGCGGGCAGCGCGGCGAGGGCGTCCTCGACCAGCGCGGGAATGGATAGGAAACCCACGCGGCCCTGAAGAAAGGCTGAAACTGCGACTTCGTTCGCAGCATTCAGGACCGCCGGCGCGGTGCCACCCGCGGCCATCGCCTCCCAGGCCAGCCGCAGGCAGGGGAAGGCGTCGGTGTCCGGTGCCTCGAACTCCAGCCGCGGATGCTTGAGCAGGTCGAGCCCCTGCACCCCGGAGGCGATGCGTTCGGGCCAGCCGAGCCCCACCGCCAGCGACGTCCGCATGTCGGGCAGGCCGAGCTGCGCCAGCGTGGAACCGTCGACGAATTCCACCAGCGAATGCACCAGGCTCTGCGGATGCACCAGCACGTCCAGGCGCTCGCGGCCGACGCCGAACAGGTGGTGCGCTTCGATCAGTTCCAGGCCCTTGTTCATCAGGGTGGCCGAATCGACCGAGATCTTGGGCCCCATCGACCATTTCGGATGGGCGACGGCCTGCGCGCGGGTGACCTGCGCGAGTTCTTCCCGGCTGCGTCCCCGGAACGGACCGCCCGACGCGGTCAGCACGATGCGGCTGACCTCGCCCTGAGCCTGTCGTGAACGCAGGCACTGGAAGATCGCGTTGTGCTCGCTGTCGATCGGGATGATCTCGGCGCCGGCGGCCTCGGCTGCGGCGGTGACGAGCTCACCGGCGAGCACCAGGGACTCCTTGTTGGCCAGCAGCAGCCGCTTGCCGGCGCGTGCGGCCGCGAGCGTCGAGGACAGGCCGGCGGCGCCCACGATGGCGGCCACGACCGTGTCGCATGCCCCGTCGGCGACGAGCGCGTCGAGGGGCGCATCACCCGCATGCGGCTGGGTGGAAAGACCCGCATCGGCCAGGCCATCGCGCAGCCGCGGGTAAAGCGACGCATCGGCAATCACGGCATGGTCCGGCCGGTGCGTAACGCACAGCGCGATCAGGGCGTCCACATTCGAGCCCGCGGCCAGAATGCTGGCGCGGTAGCGATCCGGATGGCGGGCGATGACGTCCAGCGCGGAAGCGCCGATCGAACCCGTCGCGCCCAGGACCGCCACATTGCGGGGTGCGTGTGCGGCCATGCTCAGAATCCGAAGACTTCCTTGCCGAGCACGAAGATGGGCAGGGCGGCCAGCACGCCGTCGATGCGGTCCAGCACGCCGCCGTGGCCGGGGATCACGTCGCCCGAGTCCTTCGCGCCCACGTGGCGCTTCAGCAGGCTTTCGAACAGGTCGCCCACGACCGAGAACAGCACGGTGAAGATGGCGACCAGCAGCACGCCAGGCAGGTAGGACGCGCCCGCGCCCGCGATCAGCGCGCCGATGGCGGCGACCACGAGGCCCGCGGCAAGGCCGCCCAGCAGCCCTTCGAGCGTCTTGTTGGGGCTGATGCGCGGCGCCAGCTTGCGGCCGGCGAACCACCTGCCGCCGAAATGACGGCCCGCGAAATACGCGCCGCTGTCGGCGGCCCAGACGATGGCCAGCGCCGTGAACAGCCAGATATGCCCGTTCGGTTCGGACGAGTGGATCAGTCCCAGCGCGCACCAGGCCGGCACCACGGCCAGCGTGCCGGCGGCCAGCTTGAACACGCGCGCCCACGTCTCGTGGTCGGACGCGAAATGGAAGAAGCGGAGCCACAGCAGCGCGAACAGCCACCAGACGGCGCCGGCGAGCGCCATCAGGCGGAGGGGTACAAGGTCGGTGGAACCGCGCGACGCCCAGACCAGCAGCACCATCAACAGCAGGTTGGCGGTCAGCAGTACGGTCCGCTGCAGGGTGTCGTCGATCTCGGCGAGCTTGAACCACTCCCACAGGCCGATGAGGAACACCAGGGCCGCGAGCATGACCAGCCAGGAGGTCGGCAGCAGCAGGATGGCGCCGATGGCGAACGGCGCCATGACGAGCGCGGCGATGACGCGGGTGCGGGTGGCGCTCATGCGGGAGTGTCCTCCGTGGCGCCATCGGCCACCTGGGCGCTGGTCAGGCCGAAGCGCCGCTCGCGCTGCGCGAAATCGTCCAGCGCGCGCTGCAGCAGGGTGGCATCCAGGTCCGGCCAGAGCACCTCGGTGAACCAGAGTTCGGTATAGGCCAACTGCCACAACAGGAAATTGCTTACCCTGTGGTCGCCGCCGGTGCGGATGAAAAGGTCGGGGGCCGGCAGGTCGGCCAGCGCCACGTGGCCGCCGAGCGCGGCTTCGTCGATGTCCTGCGGGCGCAGGCGGCCCGCGGCGACTTCTTCCGCCAGCGCGCGCGCCGCGTGCGCGATGTCCTGGCGTCCCCCGTAGCTGGCCGCGACCACCAGGTGCAGGCGTGCGTTGTCGAGGGTCAGCGCCTCGGCGGCATCCATGCGCGCACGGATGTCGGCGGAAAAGCGCGTGCGGTCGCCGATGAAGCGCACGCGGACCCCGCGACGGTGGAGCTCTTCCACCTCGCGATCCAGCGCGTTGAGGAACAGCTTCATCAGGGCGCCGACTTCTTCCTCCGGCCGGCCCCAGTTTTCGCTCGAGAACGCGAACAGGGTCAGCGCGCCGATCCCGCGCTCCAGGCAGAAGTCGATGCAGACGTTGACCGCGCGGGCGCCGGCGCGATGACCGATGACGCGCGGGCGCCGACGGCGTTCGGCCCAGCGCCCGTTGCCGTCCATGATGACGGCCAGGTGGCGGGGCACGGACGGGGAAGCGGCAGGGGACATGGCAGTCCTCAGACCGCCATCAGTTCCTGTTCCTTGGCCTTGACGACGTCATCGACATCCTTGATGGACTTGTCGGTGAGCTTCTGGATCTCGTCTTCGGTCCGGCGCTCTTCGTCCTCGGTGATCTGCTTGTCCTTCAGCAGGTCCTTGACCTGCTGGTTGGCATCGCGGCGGATGTTGCGGATCGCGACCTTGGTGTCCTCGCCTTCGCCATGGACCACTTTCGACAGTTCCTTGCGGCGCTCCTCGGTGAGGGCGGGCAGGTTCAGCCGGATCGTGGTGCCGGCGGTGTTCGGCGTCAGGCCCAGGTCCGAGGCCAGAATCGCCTTCTCCACCGCGCCGACGATCTGCTTCTCCCAGGGGGTGATCGTCAGCGAGCGGGAATCGGAAACCGTCACCGTGGCGACCTGGCTCAGCGGCACGTCGGAACCGTAGTAGTTGACCTTCAGGTGCTCGACCAGGGCCGTTGAGGCGCGACCGGTGCGGACCTTGACCAGCGTGTGGCGGAGCGCCTCGATGCTCTTGGTCATGCGCGCCTGCGCGTCTTTCTTGATGTCGTTGAGCATCGCCCTTTCCGTTGCAAAGCCTGTAAACGACCGATTATAGGGCGATTCGGCGCCGTTGCCGACCGCCGAGAGGCCGTTCAGTGGGAATGATGCGGCGCGGCATCGTGCAGATCGTGGCCGCAGCCGGCGCCCCGTTCGATCTGCAGGGTGGCGTGATTGATGCCGAAACGATCGTCCAGCGCGTGGACGGTGGCATCGATGAAGGCATCGTGGTCGTCTTCGCGGGCCCGCACCAGGTGGGCGGTGAGGGCGATCTCGTTGGCGCCGAGCGACCAGATGTGCAGATGGTGGACGGCCGATACACCGGGCTGCCCGCGCAGGAACAGCCCGACCTCCTCGGGATCGACGCTGCCCGGTACCGCATCCATGGCGGCGGCGAAGCTGTCGCGGAGCAGGCTCCACGAACCGATGGCGACCACGACGGCGATCAGCAGGGCCGTGGCGGGGTCAAGCCAGGCCCAGCCCAGCGTCGCCATGCCGATGCCGGCCAGCACCGCGGCGAACGAGACCGCGGCATCGGCCATCAGATGCAGGAAGGCGCCGCGCTTGTTCAGGTCGTGCGCATGCCCGTCGCGGACCAGCCACGCGGCGCCCAGGTTGACCAGGATGCCCAGCGCCGCCACCACGATCACGGGGGTGGCCGGAATCTCCGGCGGCGCGCTGAAACGGCGCACCGCTTCCCAGCCCAGGGCACCGGAAAACACCACCAGCAGCAGGGCGTTGGCCAGTGGGGAGAGGAGCGTGGCACGCCGCCAGCCGTAGGTGTGGCGCCCGCGCGGGGGGCGTCGCGCCAGCGCGGCGGCGCTCCAGGCCAGCGCCAGTCCCAGTACGTCGCCGAGGTTGTGCACGGCGTCGGACAGCAGGGCCAGGGAGTTGGTGTAGAAACCGTACCCCGCCTCGAGGGCGGTGTAGGCGAGGTTGATCAGCGTGACCACCGCGAAGGCGCGGGTGGCCGAGCCGTGGGTGTGTGCGTGTGCGCCGTGTCCGTGTCCCATGGCGACTAGGGTGCCGGTGGCCCGGCACGGACACTATTACAGCGGCGGAGCGTCAGTTGCGGCCTTTCACCAGCGTGCCGATGGGCTCGCCGCGCAGGATGCGCATCAGGTTGCCCGGCACCGACAGATCGTAGATGCGCAGCGGCACTTCGCTGTCGCGGCACAGCGCGAACGCGGCCGTATCCATCACCTGCAGGTCGCGGGCGATGACATCGTCGTAGGTCAGCTGGTCGAAACGCTTGGCGTCGGCGTGCTTGCTGGGGTCCTTGTCGTACACGCCATCCACCTTGGTGGCCTTCAACAGCAGGTCCGCGCCGATCTCGATCGCGCGCAGCGCGGCGCCCGAGTCGGTGGTGAAGAACGGATTGCCGGTGCCGGCCGCGAAGATCGCGATGCGGCCCTTCTCGAGGTGGCGGATGGCGCGGCGGCGGATGTAGTCCTCGCACACGTCGTTGATCTTGATGGCGCTCATCACCCGGCACTTGGCGCCGAGCTTTTCCAGCGCATCCTGCATGGCGAGCGCGTTGATCACCGTGGCCAGCATGCCCATCTGGTCGCCGGTGACCCGGTCCATGCCGCCGGCCGCCAGGCCCGCGCCCCGGAAGATGTTGCCGCCGCCGATCACCAGCCCGATCTCGGCACCGGCGTCGCGCGCCTCGATGATCTCCTTGGCGATCCGGGTGATCACGGCCGGGTCGATGCCGTAGTCCTCGGCCCCCATCAGCGCTTCGCCGGACAGTTTGAGCAGGATGCGGCGATAAGCGAGGGGTGCGGTCATGGGGATCTCGGCGTGGGGGCAAACAGCGTAATTCTATCCGAGCGCAGCTATCGCGTCAGTCGCCGGGTTCGTAGATCGCGTAGAACTTGCGCGCCGGTTCGATTACTTCCCAGGTGCCGCTGAAGCCTGCCGGCACCACGAAACTCTGGCCCGCCGCCCACACGGTCTCTTCACCGTCGTCGCCGCGCAGACGAAGCCGACCGGCGACCAGGTGGCAGAACTCGTGCTCGGTGTAGCTCACGCGCCAGGTGCCGGCATCGGCCTCCCATACGCCGCAGTGGAAACGCGCATCCGGCGAGGAATATGCGTTGGCGACCGCTTGCGAGGGCTGGCCGGCGATCAGCCGGTCGATGGCGATCGGCTCGCGCGGTACGCCATCCAGCGCAAGGGGGACGGGCAGGATCTGCGGCATGGGAGGCCTCCAGGGGTGCGGGCTATGATGGCGCTCCCGTCAGACGACCTTCAAGGCATCGACATGAGCGTGCGCACGTTGCAGGAGTTCATCGCTTCTTCCAGGGAAAAGGATGCCAGTGCGGACGCCTTCGAACTGGAGAGCCCGCACTTGCTCGAGGTGCGTCTGGACGGGCTGGTCTGGGCCAAGGCCGGCGCGATGGTCGCGCGCAAGGGCGCGGTGAAGTTCACCCGGCAGGGCATGCTGGAACAGGGCCTGGGCAACCTGCTGAAGAAGGCCGTCAGCGGCGAAGGCATGCAGCTGATGAAGATCGAGGGCCAGGGCCGCGTCTATCTGGCGGACGCCGGCAAGAAGATCACGCTCCTGCGCCTGGCGGGCGAGTCGATCTTCGTCAACGGCAACGATGTGCTGGCGGTGGAATCGGGCATCGAGAGCCGCATCACCATGATGCGCAAGGTGGCCGGCATGCTGTCCGGCGGTCTGTTCAACGTGCGCCTGAGCGGCCATGGCATCGTCGCCATCACCTCCCACTACGAGCCGCTGACGTTGCCGGTGACGGCACAGACCGGTCCCGTCTTCACCGACCCGAACGCCACGGTCGCGTGGTCGGGCGGGCTGACGCCGGAAATCGTCACCAACGTCTCGCTGGGTACCCTGCTCGGCCGGGGCTCGGGAGAGAGCGTGCAGCTGAGGTTCGCGGGCGAGGGCTGGGTGGTCGTGCAACCCTATGAAGAAGTGGTCTACCAGGCCAGGCAGTAGTAGCTAGGAGGCCCGGGATTCCCCGCGTGGGAGCCTCGGCTTTTCCGCAGGGCGCGGGCAATGACGCCGCCCTGTCGGACTCGTAACGCATCCCATCGGTCTCGGTGCTGGGGCGGTAAGGCGGCCCTTGCCCTGCGTTGCCGGCACGCGCCAACGGGCATCCAAGGCTGGCGAGTACCCCTTGAACCGGCACGCGCGCGGGGTTCCTGCGCGCGCCGGGCGCCTCGACACTTCTGTCGCAGGGCGTTGACCCCAGAGGGATGGCCATCGACGGCGACACCGCCGTTTGCGACCGATTTCGCGTGCCGGACCAGGCGAAGCGTTAGCGCCGTTACGCTATTTGTGAAGCGACGCCAAGTGCCGAGGGAGGTGAGATGCCGCTTTTTTTGTGACAAGCATCTCAGTATTGCACGATTATTGCGTAACCTAATTCCAACATTTGATTAACCTGCTATTAAGGCGCGTGGCTAATGTCGCGTGACTAAAGTCACGATGGTCGGAGGGCGGGCCGGTCCGGACGCTCATGTGAATCAACCTGCAGCTGGGAGTCGCACAGTGTCCAAGCGTACGTTCAATCGAACACTCAAACGCAGCGCCCTTACGGTGGCGCTCGGCGTCTGCTTCAACTCTTCGATCTACGCCCAATCCAATACCTCCGGCGCGGTCTTCGGCCAGGCCTCGGCGGGCGAGAAGGTCCTGGTCCAGAACCCGGCCACCGGCTTCAGCCGTGAAGTGGCGATCGGCGCCGACGGCACGTACCGTGTTTCCGCGCTGTCGCCTGGCACGTATCGCGTGACCCTGCAGCGCGCAGACGGCACGACGTCGACGCGCGAGGTCTCGGTCAACGTCGGTACGGGTACCGCGGTCAACTTCGGCGCGGAAGGTTCCGGCAGCGGTGCCACCACGCTCGGCACGATCACCGTCACCGGCTCCCAGCTGGTCAATCCGATCGACGTGTCGTCGGTCGAGTCCACCACCATCCTGACCTCCGAGCAGCTCGCCCGGATCCCCGTACCCCGCGACACGACCTCGGTGGCGCTGCTGGCCCCCGGTACGGTGCGTGGCGATGGCGCCTTCGGCAACCTCGCCTCGTTCGGCGGCTCGTCCGTCGCCGAGAACCAGTACTACATCAACGGTTTCAACATCACCAACTCGTTCCGGAGCCTGAACTTCTCCAAGGTTCCGTTCGAAGCGATCGCCGAGCAGCAGATCAAGACCGGCGGCTACGGCGCGGAATTCGGGCGTTCGCTCGGCGGCGTGGTCAACCAGATCACCAAGCGCGGCACCAACGAGTTCAAGGCGGGCGCCAACGTGTTCTGGTCGCCGAAATCGCTGCGTTCGGACGTGGACGACTACAAGTTCTCCAATCCGCTGGTGCCGGGCGACTACGGCAACGTGGCCGAGAACAACAGCAAGGATTCGCAGGACGAACTGATCGGCGCGGTGTGGGCGGGTGGCGCGCTGGTGAAGGACACCCTCTTCGCGTACGGCCTGTTGTCCTATGGCAAGACCGACACCGATACCTGGGGCAACGTGGATGCGGTCACCAACCGCAACGGTTCGATCAAGAACCCGACCTGGCTGGCCAAGTTCGACTGGAACATCAACGACAGCAACAAGCTCGAGCTGACGGCGTTCTCCGACAAGCAGGAGAGCGAGACCCGGGTCTACAACAACACGCCGGGCGAAGTGAACCGCACGAACTATGTCGGCACCGTCCACGATGAGCAGGGTGGCAACAACTACGTCTTGAAGTACACCGGCTACCTTACCGACACCTTCACCCTGACCGCGCTCTACGGCCATGGCGAGTTCAAGCGCAGCCAGTACTTGAAGAATCCCGACGGCTCGAGGGTCAGCTACAACGGCGATATCACCACGGCCTATACGACCGACATCAACGGGACCACCGCCCTGGGCGGCTGCCCGGCCATCATCGACGTGCGTCCCGGCTATCGCAAGGAGATCACGGGCGCCTACGGCAGCCTGTGCCACCTCACCGACGGTGCGTTGCTGCAGGCGTCGAACAACAAGGACACCCGCGACCAGTACCGCATCGACGCGGAGTGGATCCTCGGGCCGCACCAGCTGCGCTTCGGTGTGGACGTGGACAACTACGAATCGGTGGCCGGCGAAGCCAACGTGGGCGGCTGGCTGTGGCGCTACTCGACGAACAACGGCCCCGATGGTCGCCCGAACACCGGCGACGAGTTCGATGTGGTCCGTCGCCAGACCACGGCTCGCGGCACGACCATCGAAGTCAAGCAGCGCGCCTACTACCTCGAGGATACGTGGAAGATCACTGACAACTTCCTGGCGTATCTCGGCGCCCGCTGGGACACGTTCGAGAACCTGGGCTCCGACGGCCGTGCCTTCGTCAAGATCGACAACCAGTTCGGTCCCCGCCTGGGCTTCTCGTGGGATGCTAAGGGCGATTCGTCGCTGAAGATCTACGGCAACGCCGGTCGCTATGCGTTGCCGCTGACGCCGAGCGTGGCCGTGCGCGGCTCCAGCGCCTCCATCTACCAGCGCTCCAACAACAACCGTTTCTCGGGCGTGGACCCGGTGACGGGCGCGCCGATCCTGATCAACCCGCTGAATCCGCTGAACCTGATCAACGGCGAAGACGGCCAGGCACATGATCCGAACACGATCGCCAGCAAGAACCTCGATCCGATGTACCAGGACGAGTTCATCCTCGGCTTCCAGACCACGCTGACCGACCACCTCAACGTCGGTGCGCGCGGCATCTACCGCAAGCTGAAGGCGGCCATCGACGACAACTGCGATTACACCGCCATCACCGACCTGGCCGATGCCGACGGACTCGACTACACGGTGCCGAACCCCGGTTTCCCGTATTGCCGTCTGTTCAACCCGGGCGAAGATGCAGTGCTGGTCACGGACCTCAACGGCGACGGCGTCTACACCACCTACACGGTGGAAGGCGACCGCCTCAGCCCGCCCGCCAAGCGTTCGTACAAGGCGCTCGAGCTGTTCATGGACGGTAGCTGGGACAAGTTCTTCTTCCAGGCCTCGTACACGCTCGGCTACAACAAGGGCAATACCGAAGGTGGCGTGAAGTCCGACATCGGCCAGGGCGACACGAACACCACCCAGGACTTCGACTACCGTGAACTGACGGTCGATACCTACGGTTACCTGCCCAACGATCGCCGTCACGCGTTGAAGGTATTCGGCAACTACGACTTCACTGACGAATGGTCGCTGGGTGCAAACCTGATCGTCCAGACCGGGCGCCCGATCAACTGCCTGGGCGTACTGGATACCAATCCGCTCGAGCCGGTGGGGACCGTAACCAACTACGCGCCGCACCCCTATGGCTCGGGCTTCATGCGTTGCAGCAACTCCGAGAACGGCGCGTCGGACGACTCCACCGTGAGCGCGGTGCCGCGTGGTACCGCCGGGCGCCTGCCGACGACCACGAGCCTGGACTTGAACGTTGCTTTCCGTCCCTCGTTCGCACCGGGTCTGCAGTTCAAGGTTGACGTGTTCAACGTGTTCAATTCGCAGAAGGTCACGGCCGTCAGCGAAGTGGCGGAGGACTCGGCGACGGGTAACCCCCTGAGCACCTACCTGCTGCCGCGCTCCTACCAGGCACCCCGGTCGGTCCGCTTCATGGTCCAGTACGACTTCTGATCCACGTTGTTCGAAGAAAAACGATGAGTCACTGCTCTCTCGGCCGCCTTCGGGCGGCCTTTTTCTTGTGCGCTCCTGAGTACGGCGATCCCCGTGCGGATATGCTTGGGCAAGCTCCACCCTGACGATGACCATGAACCCAGCGTTGCAGCGCCACTGGAACGAGGCGAATCATCACGAAGCCGCGGCGGACCTGCCTGCGGCCCGCGCCTGCTATGAAGCGATGCTGGCGATAGCGCCGAAGATGGTGGGGCCACACCTGCGCCTTTCCCGGCTCGCGCAGATCGCCGATCGCTATGTCGAGGCCCGAAACCATGCCCTGCAGGCCGGCCGGGTATGCGCTGAAACTCAGGATGCGAAAAGCGTGGGCTTCGTGAGCCTGCGATTGCTCGCCTTTGCCGAAGATGCGGAGATCGTCCGTCTGATCCGGTCGATGGACTGGTCCGATCGCGAAGTCCTGCAGCAAGCGGCCGTGCTCGCACAGCATCTGTGGCTGGTCGGTCAGCACGCACTGGCGCTCGAATTCCTGACGCACGTGGGCGCGCGCGTGAAACCCAATGCGCTCCTCTGCCACACCCGCGCCAACGTGCTCAGGTCCCTGGGGAGATTGGATGAAGCCACCGAGCACTACGAGTACGCGTTGCGACTGAACCCGAGCGACGCGTACGTGCATCGGACCCTGGCGTACCACCAGGCCTCCAGACCCCCGGGCGTCCGCGTGCCGAGGGTCGAGGCAGCGCTGCGGCAGCATGCCGACGGCTCTCCCGAAAGCGCGCAGCTGCGCTACGCCCTGTTCAAGGAACTTGATGCAGCGGATCAGGCGGGGCCCGCCTGGGCCGCACTGGAAGCAGGCGCCGCCCTGGTTCGCCGCACGCTGCGGCACGATCGGGACGAGGAGGCGCGGGGGTTCGAAAGACTGCTACGGTCGAATCCAGGGGACATCCCGCCTGCGGTCGCTGGCGGATCGACCGGGCCGGTGCCGATCTTCATCGTCGGCATGCCGCGCACGGGAACGACGCTGCTGGACCGCGTACTGGGCAATCATCCCCAGGTCGCGTCGTTGGGCGAGCGCAACGACTTCGATGCGGCGACAAGCGAAATGTCAGACCATTTCTACAAGGGCGGAATGAAAGAGTCGCGATGGGAGAAGCTGCAAGGGCTGGATCCGGCCAAGGTCGGCGCGCGCTACCTGGAGCGCCTGGCGCCGATGATCGCGGGCCATGACTACTTCATCGACAAGAACCCGCAGAACTTCTTCAACGTCGGGCTGATACTGCGGGCGCTTCCCCAAGCGCGCATCATCTGCGTCCGGCGCGATCCGATGGATGCCTGCTTCTCGAACCTGAAGGAGCCGTTCGAAGGCGGCGCATATCCTTACAGCTACGCGTTCGAGGACCTGGCCGCCCATCACCGGGGATTCGAGGCGCTGATGGGGCATTGGGAGGCAAGCGGACGGGGAGCCGTGCGCATCGTGGACTACGAGGCGCTGGTCCAGGCCGGCGACGAAACCCTGCAGGGCGTGCTCGCCTTCTGCGGACTGGCGCCCGCCGCGGGGATGCTGGACATCACGGCCAACGCGTCGCCCGTGTCCACGGCCAGCAGTTCGCAGGTCCGTTCCCCCATACACGCGGGCGGCATCGGGGCATGGAAGCGATATGCGCCGCAGCTGGAGCCCCTGCGCCTGATGCTCGACGCGCAGCGGGCGGAACATGGGGGCTGAACCGATGTCCGATCGGGTGGCCGCCCTGACCGCGCAGGCGCAGGCTCATGCCGTCGCGAAGCACTTCGGGCAGGCGATCGAGTGCTATCTGCAGGCGTCGGCCTTGTCGCCCGGCGATCCGGACATCCTGCTGCAGTTGTCCTACATGGAATCGCTGGTGGGACATTACCGTGCCGCGCACGACTATGCATTGCAGGCCAGCGAGCTCCCGACCCAGCGTGCCGACGTCCTGAAGGAGCTGCTGGCACGGCTGCGCACCTTCAATGAAGTCCCGGCCATGCTGGCGTGCATCGAGCGCATGCTGCCGATGTCCAGGATCCCGATTCCCTCGTTGATCGCCATCGCCGCGCAACTGACCTATGCGGGACTGCCGCAGCACGCGATCGCGTTCCTGGACGAGGCCAGGAACGCGGATCCCGACTATCCGCCGACGCTGTTGTCGCGCACCCATGTGCTGATGTTCCTGGGGCGGTTCGCCGAAGCGGGTGAGGACATCTCCCGGGTCCTCGCGCGTGCGCCGCAGATCGCGCAGGCTTACTGGCTGCAGTCCCAGGTACGCAGGCAGAGCGCCAGCGAGAACCACCTCGCGCATATCCGCGCGCAGTTGCAGGTCCCGCAACGGACCGCGCAGGATCGCGCTTTGCTCGCCTTCGCGCTGCACAAGGAACTGGACGACCTCGGCCTGCATGACGAGGCGTGGCGTGCATTGCAGGAAGGGTGCGCCAGCAAACGCTCGTCGCTGCGCTACGACGAGGCACGGTCGAAGGAGGTGTTCGAACGGCTGCTGCGCTTCGAATCCCGCACCTCGCCCTCGCGGCAACCGTCCGATGCGCCTGCCATGCCGGTATTCATCGTGGGCATGCACCGCTCAGGCACCACACTGATCGAGCAACTGCTGGACGGGCACTCCGACGTGCGCGGTCTGGGTGAACTCTACGATTTCACCAGTGCGATGCGCTATGCGACCGACCATCATTGCGCCGGCGTGATCGATCCCGAGATCGTCGGACGCGCCCCGGCCGTCGACTTCGCCGCGGTCGGGGAGCGCTATCTGCAGGGCGTGGCATGGCGGCTGTCCGGCGAAGGCCACTTCACCGACAAGCTTCCCTCGAACTTCCTCAATGCGGGTTTCATTTGCGAAGCCTTGCCGCAGGCGAAGATCCTGCACATGGTGCGCGACCCCATGGAGACCTGCTTCTCGAACCTGCGAGAACTGTTCTCCGACGCCAATCCGTACAGCTACGACCAGCGCGAACTGGCCGATTTCTACCGGCACTACCGCGCCCTGATGGCGCATTGGCACGCCCGCTATCCGGGACGGATACTGGACGTGGACTACGCGCAACTCACCCGCGATCCGGAGCAGGTGGTCCGGCGGGTCTGCGCGTTCATCGGCATCGCGTTCGAACCGGACATGCTGGGGATGCACGCCCGCACGCGGGGCATCGTCACGGCCAGTGCGGTGCAGGTGCGCGACCGCATCCACGTCCAAGAGACGCCGAAATGGCGGGCCTACGAGCGATATCTCGCGCCGTTGCGGGAACGCCTCGGAAGCGATTGAGCGGTCGACCGATCGGGTGAGGGCGTGGCCGGCCGACCCGGTGCGCGCGACTCAGGGGCCGACGGCGCCGACCGAGACGCGGTTGCGGCCTTGGCGCTTGGCGCCGTAGAGCGCTTCGTCCGCCGCGCGCAGCAGGTCGTCGACGTGGCGGAACTGCTCCAGCGTGCCCTGCGTGGCGAGTCCTGCCGAAAAGGTCACATGCAGGGGCTGGCCGCTCACGTCGGCCATCGCCGCGCAGGACACTTCCGACAGGATCCGGCGTACGACCTGGGCCGCGGCTTCCTCGCCGATGCCGGGCAGCACCACCAGGAACTCTTCGCCGCCGTAGCGGGCGACGATGTCGCTGCTGCGCACGCGCCGCATCAGGGCCTTGGCGAAGTTGCGCAGGACCTCGTCGCCGACCAGGTGGCCCCAACGGTCGTTCACCTGCTTGAAATCGTCGAGGTCGATGAAGGCGATCGACAGCGGCCAGCCATGGCGGGTGGCGGCGTCGAATTCCTTCTCCAGCACTTCTTCCAGCTGGCTGCGGTTGTACGCGCCGGTCAGCGGGTCGCGGCGCACTTCCTCGGCCAGTCGACGCGCGCGGTCTTCGTGTTCGTCGGCTTCCTTGCGCGCGCGCGCGGCTTCCTGGATCTCGCGCAGGTTGCGCACCACCAGCAGTTCGCGCGCCTGGTCCAGTAGGGCCTGGATGCGGGCCGGCGGCGCGGGTGGCACGTCGAACATCGCGCACACTTCCGGCAGCGCGACGACCATTTCCTCGATCAGGCTCAGGAAAGCGGCGTAATCCAACCCTAGGCGGGTGGCGGCGTGCAACGCGGCATCGCGATGCGCGGCGTCGGTGCGATCCGCATCGCCCGTCGCCAGCCAGATGTCGGCGACATGGCCCGACACCGCCACGCACGCGTTGAAGCCGGTGTCCGATGCTGGATGTTCGCTTTCGATGATCGCTTCGCGCAGCAACGCCGGCAGGTTCCACTGGCGCGCCAGCCAGCCGCCGACGGTGGCGTGGTCGCACCCCAGCCATTCGCGCTCGGCGGCGAGCAGTGCGGCATTGTCTTCCGCGTTCTCCACCAGGCGCGCGTAGTCTTCGCCGAGGACCTCGAGCAGGGCGAGCATGCCGATGTCCTGCAGCAGGCCGGCGAGCATCAGCTCCTCGGCCTTGCGGACGCCCGCGTGCTGTCCCAGCAGGCGGCAGGCCAGCGCCGCGATCACGCTGCGGCGCCAGACGCGGCCCTGCGCCACCGGATGGCTGCCGTTGCCGCAGCGGGCCAGCGAGAACCCCAGCGCGAGGGTCAGGGTGGCATTGAGACCGAGCACCGTCAGCGCCTGCGACAGGTTCTCCACGCGGCGACGGCTGGCGTACAACGGCGAGTTGGCGATGCGCAGCATGCGCGCGCTGAGCGCGGCATCCAGGCCGATCGCATCGGCTGCGGTGGCCATCACCACCTCGGGGTCCTGAGCGAGCTCGATGATGCGCAATGCCACGCCCGGGGGGCTCGGCAGGTTGCGGCAATTCAGGAGCTGGGCTTCGAGTTCGGGACGCATCCGGGTGCGCACTGCGTTGAGAGGAGGTTGCGGGCAGCATGCCAGCAAAGCGTGACGAAGTGTCACCTTTGTAACCAGTTTCGGCGCAGGAAGGGCAAACTTTAGGGAGGCGCGACGAACGGTCGCGATACGCGGAATGCGTACTCCAGAAAACAAGAAAGCCGCGGTTCCCCGCGGCTTTCCTGCACACACCGGATCGACGGTGGCTTACGCCAGGCCGGCCTGCTTCATCACTTCGGCAGCGTAGTCTTCCACCACCTTCTCGATGCCTTCGCCGACCACCAGGCGCTGGAAGCCGACGACGTCGGCGCCGGCGGCCTTCACCACCTGCTCGACGGTCTTGTCGCTGTCCAGCACGTACGGCTGGCCGTACAGGGTGACTTCGTTGACGATCTTGTTGATCTTGCCGGAGATGATCTTCTCCAGGATGTCGGCCGGCTTGGCCTTGTCCTTGTCGGACATCTTGGCCAGCTCGATTTCCTTTTCCTTCGCCACGAACTCGGCCGGCACGTCGGAGGCCTTGTTGTGCGGGGGGTTCATCGCGGCGATGTGCATCGCCAGGCCGCGGGCCAGGTCGGCGTCGCCGCCCTTGACCTCGACCAGCACGCCGATCTTGCCGCCGTGCACGTAGGCCGCGACGTTGTGGGCGCTGTCGATGGCGACCAGACGACGGATCTGCATGTTCTCGCCCAGCTTGGCGATCGCGGCAGCACGGGCTTCCTCGACCGTCTCGCCCGATGCGAGCTTGGCGCTCTTCAGGGCTTCGGCATCGGCGGCGCCGGACGTCAGCGCGGCCTGCGCGATCGCGTCGGTGAAGGCGATGAAGTTGCTGTCCTTGGCGACGAAGTCGGTCTCGGAGTTGATCTCGACCAGCACGGCCTTGCCGGCGTCCTGGGCCACGGCGATGCGGCCTTCGGCGGTGACGCGGTCGGCCTTCTTGTCGGCCTTGGCCAGGCCCGACTTGCGCAGCCACTCGGCGGCGGCGTCGATGTCGGCCTTGTTCTCGGTGAGCGCTTTCTTGCACTCCATCATGCCGGCGCCGGTGCGCTCGCGCAGTTCCTTGACCAGGGAAGCGGTGATTTCCACGGGATTACCTCGGTTTAGATTGGCAAAGCCCCTCTCCCATCGGGAGAGGGGTTGGGGTGAGGGTCCGGCGGAACCGCGACGCTTGCAGCGCCGACATCCTTACCGCACCCTCATCCGCCCTTCGGGCACCTTCTCCCGACGGGAGAAGGGAAAAACATGGCCGCCGCGCAGCATGGCGCGGCGGCGTTGCAGCCGGATTACTCGGCGGCGGCTTCGTCGGACTTCTTGCCGGCGGCCTTCTTGGCCGGGGCGCGGCGGGCACCCTTGTCGTCGCCACCTTCGGCGAACTCTTCCTCGCGGACGGTCGCGGCGTTCGGCGAAGCGGCCTTGCCTTCCAGCACGGCGTCGGCGGCGGCGCGGGCGTACAGCTGCACGGCGCGGATGGCGTCGTCGTTGCCGGGGATGGCGTAGTCGACCAGGGCCGGGTCGTAGTTCGAGTCGACCACCGCGATCACCGGGATGCCGAGCTTCTTGGCTTCCTTGATGGCGATGTCTTCATGGCCGATGTCGATGACGAACAGCGCGTCCGGCAGGCGGTTCATTTCCTTGATGCCGCCCAGCGACGCTTCCAGCTTGTCGCGCTCGCGGCGCAGGCCCAGCACTTCGTGCTTGACCAGCTTCTCGAAGGTGCCGTCGGTTTCGGCGGATTCCAGTTCCTTCAGGCGGGCGACCGACTTCTTCACGGTGGCGAAGTTGGTCAGCGTGCCGCCCAGCCAGCGCTGGGTCATGTACGGCATGCCGCAACGCACGGCCTCTTCCTTCACGGCTTCGCGCGCGCTGCGCTTGGTGCCCAGGAACAGGATGGTGCCGCGCTTCTGGGCGACGCCCGAGAGGAAGTTCATCGCGTCGTTGAACAGCGGAACGGTCTTCTCGAGGTTGATGATGTGGATCTTGCCGCGGGCACCGAAGATGTACGGCGCCATCTTGGGGTTCCAGTAGCGTGTCTGGTGGCCGAAATGGACGCCGGCTTCCAGCATCTGGCGCATGGTGACTTGGGGCATTGCTCTACTCCTGATAAGGAACCCGCCGCCAGGCAAAAGGAAGGCGGTGCCCGCGAGGGCAGGGTTCCGGGGTTGGGCCTCCCTGTCGCTTCCGTGACCGAACCCTTCGGATGAAGGGCACCCCGGCACGGGCGGTGGCGACAGGTGTGGATTCGTCGGTGACGCCCGACGTGGGCGGTCCGGCCGGGCGTACCCGGGCGCGAAGCCGCGGAATTATAGAGGCTTCCGGTGCCTAGCCGCAAATACGGGCGAGCCGGCAGGAGGGGCGGGGCGGCCCGGGCGTTCAGCCGGACGCCCAAATGGGGGATAATCGGCCAATGGCCATCCAGCTGAAAACCCCCGAAGACCTCGTCCAGATGCGCATCGCCGGCCGGCTGGCCGCCGAAGTGCTCCAGGTGGTCGCCCCGCACGTGAAGCCGGGCGTGACCACCGCCGAACTGGACCGCATCTGCCACGATCACATCGTCAACGTGCAGCAGGCGATCCCGGCGAACGTGGGCTACAAGGGCTTCCCGGCGACCGTCTGCACGTCGGTCAACAACGTCATCTGCCACGGCATCCCCAGCGAAGGGAAGGTGCTCAAGGACGGCGACATCCTCAACATCGACGTCACCGTCATCAAGGACGGCTGGCACGGCGACACCAGCCGCATGTACGTCGTCGGCACCCCGTCGGTGATGGCCAAGCGCCTGGTGGACGTGACCCGCGAGGCCATGTTCCGCGGCATCCGCGCGGTGAAGCCCGGCGCGACCCTGGGCGACGTCGGCCATGCGATCCAGCAGTACGCCGAGGGCGAGCGCTTCAGCGTGGTGCGCGAGTACTGCGGCCACGGCATCGGCAAGGTCTACCACGACGAGCCACAGGTGCTGCACTACGGCCGTTCGGGCGAAGGCGTCGTGCTGAAGCCGGGCATGACCTTCACCATCGAGCCGATGATCAACGAGGGCGCCCGCCACACCCGGGTGCTGCCCGACGGTTGGACCGTCGTGACCAAGGACCGCAAGCTTTCGGCGCAGTGGGAGCACACCGTGGCGGTCACCGAGGATGGCGTCGAGATCCTGACCCGCGTGCCGGGCGACGACAACGACCTGTGAGCGTCCCGGCAGCCGCGAACGGACATGCGACGCGGCTTCCGGACATCGGCCCGGACGTCGCCGATGACGCCGCCTGGTCGGCCGCGGCCCGCGCCTCGCTGGGCCACACCGACGCGCGGCTGGACAAGCGTTTCGATCAGGACGACGGCATGGACCGCATCCTGGCCCTGCGCGCACGCGCGGTCGACCACCTGCTGAAGGACGCCTGGCTGCGCTGCATTCCCGACCACGCGCCGATGGCGCTGTTCGCCGTCGGCGGCTACGGGCGCGGCGAGCTGTTCCCGCAGTCGGACGTCGACGTGTTGTTGCTGGCCGGCAGTGACGTGCAGCAGGCCCACCACGATGCGGTGGCGCGTTTCTTCGCGACGCTGTGGGACGCCGGCCTGCCGATCAGCCACAGCGTGCGTTCGGCGGCCGAATGCACGGCGGCCGCAGCCGCGGACCAGACGGTACTGACCGCCCTGATCGAAGAGCGCCTGATCGTTGGCGAGCCGCTGGACGAGGGCCTGCTGATCGATGCGATCGGTCCGGCGCGGGTCTGGCCGCCACGCGATTTCTTCGTGGCCAAGCGCGAGGAGTTGCGCATCCGCCACGCGCGCTTCGGCGACACCTCCGACAACCTCGAACCCAACATCAAGGACGGCCCCGGCGGCCTGCGCGACCTGCACACGCTGGGCTGGATGGCGTTGCGCACCTTCGGCGTGCGCGACCTGGAGCCACTGGTGGGCATGGGCCACCTGGGCCAGGACGAAGCCGCGGCGCTCGCGCGCGAGCGACGCGCACTCGGCAGGCTGCGCTACGGCCTGCACCGGGTCGCTGCGCGCGCCGAAGAACGCCTGCGCTTCGATTACCAGAAGACCCTGGCCCAGCGCCTGGGCTTCGCCGACGACGCGGAGAACCTCGGCGTCGAGAAGATGATGCAGGGCTTCTATCGCAGCGCGGCCATCGTGCGCCGGATCAGCGACCGCCTGCTGCAGCGTTTCGAGGAGCAGTTTGACGGCGAGGCGCTGGCCGAGCCGCTGGACGCGCACTTCGCTCTGCGTCGTGGCTACCTCGCTGCGCGCGATGCCGCGTGGCCCGCCGGCGATGCCACCCAGGTCTTCGCGCTGTTTGCGGCATGGGCGGCGAACCCGCAAGTCCGCGGACTGCATTCGCGTACCGCGCGCGCGCTGGCCGAGGCATTGCCGAAGCTGTCGTCGTATCCGCAGGCCGCACGCAGCCAGCGCGATGCCTTCATGGCATTGCTGCGCGGACCGCGCGCAGTGGAAACGCTCACCCGCATGGCGCGGCTGGGCGTGCTCGGCCAATGGATCCCGGCGTTCGCGCGCGTGTCGGGACGGATGCAGTTCGACCTCTTCCATGTCTACACCGTCGACCAGCACACATTGATGGTGCTGCGGAACATCGCCGCGTTCGCCGCCGGCCGCGCCGACGAGCGTTTCTCGATCGCGCACGAAGTATGGCCGCGCCTGCGCAAGCCGGAGCTGTTGCTGCTGGCCGGACTCTTCCACGATATCGCCAAGGGCCGCGGCGGCGACCATTCCGAACTCGGTGCCGTCGACGCGCGCGAATTCTGCGCCGCGCATGCGCTCAGCGAGTCCGACACCGAACTGGTGGCCTGGCTGGTGGAGCAGCACCTGCGCATGTCGGTGACCGCGCAGAAGCAGGACATCGCCGACCCGGACGTGATCCACACCTTCGCCTCGCTGGTGAAGGATCGCGAGCGGCTGGACTATCTGTACCTGCTCACCTGTGCCGATATCGCCGGCACCAGCCCCAAGCTCTGGAACGCGTGGAAGGACCGCCTGCTGGCCGACCTCTACTTCGCCGCGCGCCGCGTGCTGCGCGAGGGCCTGGAAAATCCGGTGGCCGTGGACGAGCGCCTCTCCGAAGCGCGCGGCAGCGTGCGCGCGCTGCTGGAAGTGCAGGGCATGACCGCGGCGCAGGCCGACGCGCTGTTCGCGACGATGCCGGAGGAGAGCTTCCTGCGCTTCCGTCCGGAGCAACTGGCCTGGCAGTCCCATGCCATCCGCGGCGCCGCGCCAGGCGAGACGCGCGTGCGTGCGCGCCGGATCGCGGACGATGCCGATGCGATGGAAGTCTTCGTCCATTCGCCGGACCGCGACGGCCTGTTCGCCGCCATCCTCGCCACGCTGGACCGGATGGGTTTCGCCATCCACCAGGCGCGCGTGCTGGTGGGGCCGCAGGGCGCGATCTTCGATACGTTCGAGGTGCTGCCTGCCGACGCCTATGCGCCACGCGACCCGGGCGACATCGAGCAGGGCCTGGGCGAGGCGCTGGCGCGTCCACTGGACAGCGTGCGCACCTCGCGCCGCGCGGTGCCGCGCCAGTTGAAGCATTTCCGGTTTGCGCCGCGCATCGAGTTCGGCACCACGCCGGACGGGCGTCGCACGATCCTTGGCCTGGTCGCGCCCGACCGCCCGGGCCTGCTGTCCGATGTCGCCCAGGTGCTGCGCCGCCAGCGCCTGCGCGTGCACGATGCGCGCATCGCCACCTTCGGCGAGCGCGCCGAGGACGTGTTCCAGATCACCGACGAACACGACCAGCCCCTGACCGATGCCGCCCAGCAGGACGCACTGCGCGACGCGCTGCGCGCCGGCCTCGATACCCCCACGTGAGCAGAACCCAGCAGGACGTTCGATGACCCGCAAAGCCACCAAGACCGAAGAACTGAAGTCCACCATCGAGAGCGCGTTCGAGCGTCGCGCGGAGCTGACGGCGGCCGAGATCGAAGGCTCCACCCGCGATGCCGTCGAAAGGGCCATCGAAGGCCTGGAAGCCGGCAAGCTGCGCGTGGCCGAGCCCGATGGCAAAGGCGGCTGGAAGGTCAACGAATGGCTGAAGAAAGCGGTGCTGCTGTACTTCCGCGTCAACGAGATGGAACTGGTCGAGGCCTATCCGGCGCCGTTCTGGGACAAGGTGGAAGCGCGTTTCGGCGCGTTCGACGAGAACGATTTCCGCAAGCTCGGCGTCCGCGTCGTGCCGGGCGCGATCGCCCGCCGGGGCAGCTACTTCGGCAAGGACGTGGTGCTGATGCCGAGCTTCGTCAACATCGGTGCGCACGTCGGCGAAGGCACGATGGTCGACACGTGGGCGACGGTGGGTTCGTGCGCGCAGGTCGGCAAGCACTGCCACCTGTCCGGCGGTGCCGGCATCGGCGGTGTGCTCGAACCGTTGCAGGCCAGCCCGACGATCATCGAGGACCACTGCTTCATCGGCGCGCGTTCGGAAGTGGTCGAAGGCGTGGTGGTCGGCCACCACAGCGTGATCGGCATGGGCGTGTTCATCGGCCAGTCCACCCGCATCTACAACCGCGCAACGAAAGAGATCACCTACGGCTACGTGCCGCCGGGCAGCGTGGTGGTATCCGGCTCATTGCCGGCCGCCGACGGCTCGCACTCGCTGTATTGCGCGGTGATCGTCAAACAGGTCGACGAGAAGACCCGCAGCAAGACCAGCGTCAACGAACTGCTGCGCGGGCTGGCGGACTGAACGATGGCGACGACGCTTTACGGCCTGAAGAACTGCGACACCTGCAAGAAGGCGACGAAGTGGCTGGACCGCTTCGGCGTCGCGTACACGTTCGTCGACTACCGCGACAACCGGCAGGCCCCTGAAACACTGAAGGACTGGTCGGAGAAAGCGGGTGGCTGGGATGCGCTGATCAACAAGTCGTCGACCACCTGGCGCCAGTTGCCCGAGAACCGCAAATCGCCCGGTTCCGAGGCCGAATGGAAGCTCCTGTTGAAAGAGTATCCGCAGCTGATCCGACGCCCGGTGGTGGTCGATGACGTGGCGGGCTTTTCACAGGGCTTCAGCGACAATGGTTTCAAGAAGCTGTTCGGAGCCGGCACGTGAGCGATGTCGTCGAACTTTCCAGCGAATTGATCCGTCGCCACTCGGTGACGCCGGATGACGCGGGTTGCCAACAGGTACTGGCGACGCGCTTGGGCCAGTGGGGCTTCCACTGCGAGCACCTGCGTTTCGGCGACACCGACAACCTGTGGGCGACCCACGGCAGCGGCGCGCCGGTGCTGGTGCTGCTGGGCCACACCGACGTGGTGCCGCCGGGCCCGCTGTCGGCCTGGACCAGCGATCCGTTCGTGCCGACCGTGCGCGACGGCGTGCTCTATGGGCGCGGCACGGCGGACATGAAGTGCAGCGTGGCCGCGTGCACGATCGCACTCGAGCGCTTCGTCGATGCGCACCCTGACCATCCGGGTACGGTCGCGCTGCTGGTCACGTCCGATGAGGAAGGCGACGCACACGACGGCGTCAAGAAGGTCGCCGCGCTGTTCCGCGAACGTGGGCAGCGGATCGACTGGTGCATCACCGGCGAGCCATCGTCGAAGGACGCACTGGGCGACCTGCTGCGCGTCGGCCGGCGCGGCACGCTGACCGGCACGCTCAGCGTGCACGGCGTGCAGGGCCATGTCGCCTATCCGCACAAGGCGCTCAACCCGATCCACAAGGCCTTGCCTGCGCTGGACGAACTCGCCGCACGCCATTGGGACGAGGGCTACGAGACCTTCCCGCCGACCAGCCTGCAGATCTCCAACATCAACGCCGGCACCGGCGCCAGCAACGTCATCCCCGGCGAGCTGCAGGTGGTGTTCAACCTGCGCTTCAATCCTTCGTGGACGGCGGAGAATCTGGAGCAGGAGATCGAAGGCATCTTCCGCAAGCACGGACTGGACTACAGCATCCGCTGGCTGCGCGGCGGCGAGCCGTTCTATACGCCCGAAGGCCACCTGCGGGCCACGGCGCGGGCGGTGCTCGGCGAGTTCGCCGGCGCGCCACCGGAAGAGAGCACCGCCGGCGGCACCTCGGACGCGCGCTTCATTGCCCCGCTGGGCGCGGAGTGCATCGAGGTCGGGCCGGTCAACGCGAGCATCCACAAGGTGGACGAACATGTCCGGGTGACCGACCTGGAAGCGCTGCCGGGCCTGTACCAGGCCTTGGTGGAACGGCTGATGCTGACCCGGCCTGCAGCCTGACCACGGCACGCGCCCCGGTTCCCTTACGCATGAAACAGTTGCGCGGCCCCGGCCGGACCGGTTACGGTCGCCCCATGCCTTGCCGCGCCACCATCGCCAATAACCGCAACAACCTGCGCCCGAATAACGGGACGGGGGCGGTGCGGCTCTGCGATTAGGCAAAGAAAGACCTGCCGGATTCCAGAAACCCGCATCGCAAGATGCGGGTTTCTTCGTTTCGGGTCCCCGATTCCGAACCCCACCAGGAGTTTCCACCCATGTGTTCCATCTTCGGAATCTTCGGGCTGCAGCCCGGCGACGACATTGCGGCCCTGCGACGGCAATCGCTGGAGCTGTCCCAGAAGCAGCGCCACCGCGGTCCGGACTGGAGCGGCGTCCATCACGACGAGGGCGCGATCCTGGTGCACGAGCGGCTGGCCATCGTCGATCCCGCCGGCGGCTCGCAGCCGTTGCGCTCGGCCGACGGCGACCTCGTCCTGGCCGTCAACGGCGAGATCTACAACCATCGCGAACTGAAGGGCGAACTGACGCAGGACTACGCCTTCCAGACCGGCTCGGATTGCGAGGTCATCAACGCGCTGTACCGCGAAGACGAGCCGGCGTCGTTCCTCAACCGCCTCAACGGCATCTTCGCCTTCGCACTGTGGGACAAGGCCGAGGGGCGTGCGCTGATCGCGCGAGATCCGGTCGGCGTGTGCCCGCTTTATTGGGGGCATGACCGTGAAGGTCGCCTGTGCGTGGCCTCCGAGATGAAGGCGCTGGCGCCGATCTGCGCCGACGTCGCGCAATTCCCGCCGGGCCATTACTACGACACCGCCACGCGCGCGCTGGTGAAGTACTACGAGAAACCCTGGCGCGACTACGCCGCCGTGGAAGGCGTGCAGGTGCCGAAGGAGGCGCTGCGCGACGCGTTCGAACGTGCCGTGCATCGCCAGCTGATGACCGACGTGCCGTACGGCGTGCTGCTCTCCGGCGGGCTGGACTCGTCGCTGGTGGCCGCGGTGGCCGCGCGCTATGCGCGCCACCGCATCGAGGACAACGACAAGACGGAGGCGTGGTGGCCGCGGCTGCACTCCTTCGCCATCGGCCTGGACGGTTCGCCGGATCTGGCGGCGGCCGAAGTCGCGGCGAAGGCACTGGGCACGGTGCACCACGGTTTCACCTACACCTTCCAGGAGGGCCTGGACGCGATTCCCGAAGTGATCCGCCACATCGAGACCTACGACGTCACCACCATCCGGGCGTCCACGCCGATGTACCTGCTCGCGCGCCGGATCAAGGCGATGGGCGTGAAGATGGTGCTGTCGGGCGAGGGCAGCGACGAGATCTTCGGCGGCTACCTGTACTTCCACAAGGCGCCGAACGCGCGCGAGTTCCACGAAGAGTTGGTGCGCAAGCTGGACGCGCTGCACAACTACGACTGCCTGCGCGCCAACAAGTCGATGATGGCTTGGGGCGTGGAGCCGCGCGTGCCATTCCTCGATGTCGAGTTCCTCGACGTCGCCATGAAGATGGACGCGGCGCACAAGATGATCGACAAGACCCACGCCGGTGCGCAGCGGATGGAGAAGGGCGTGCTGCGCGAAGCCTTCGACGGCTATCTGCCGGAGTCGATCCTGTGGCGGCAGAAAGAGCAGTTCAGCGACGGCGTCGGCTACGGCTGGATCGACGGGTTGAAGGCGCATGCCGAAGCGCAGGTCAGTGACCGCGAACTCGCCGCTGCCGACAAGCGTTTCCCGGTCAACCCGCCGCAGACCAAGGAAGCCTACTTCTACCGCACGCTGTTCGAGCAGCACTATCCGGGGCAGGCCTGCGCCGAGACGGTGCCGGGCGGCAAGTCGATCGCCTGTTCGTCGCCGGCGGCGATCGCCTGGGATGCGAGCTTCGCGAAGATGGCCGATCCGTCCGGCCGTGCCGTCGCCGGCGTGCACGCGTCCGCACTGCAGGGTGCATCGACATGACGCCGTCCGAGGTCGTGCGCGAATGGGTCCGCTGCTTCAACGCAGCGGATGTCGACGGATTGGCCGCGCTGTATGCGGAGGATGCCGTCAACCATCAGGTGGTGACCGACCCGTTGCACGGGCGCGAGGCGATCGCGTCGCTGTTCCGCACCGAATTCGCGCGCGCCACGATGGTGTGCGAGGTGGAGCAGATCCTCGAGGACGGCGAGTGGGCCGTCCTCGCGTGGCGCGATCCGCTGGGGCTGCGCGGGTGTGGCTTCTTCCAGGTACGCGACGACCGCATCGTCTTCCAGCGCGGCTACTTCGACCAGCTCAGCTTCTTCCGCCAGCAGGGGCTGGCGGTGCCGGAGCATTATCTGGGCTGAGCGTTGGCGGGGCGCAGCGTGAGCGTGTGGGTGGCTTCGCCCGGCAGGAACGGCGTCGGCCGACCATGCACCCAGTCGTCATGGCCGGCGCCCCAGAACGGCGACATCGGATGGCCGCTCTGGCCGCCGGGCATATGGATGATGCCGTCGGCCTCATGCCCGGGCGATACCACCATGCGCTCCGATGCGCCGAAGGACGGGCCTTGCACGCGCGGCATGGCGCCGTCACCGGCGAGCGGTTCCCCCGGCATGCACAGGCGTGGCTTCAGGAAGGCGGGCAATGCGTTGGCCAACGGGTGGCAGATCTTCGCGGTATTGCGTTCGCCCCAGCGCCGCTCGGCCAGCGGTCCCTGGCCGGCGAGGTCGTCGCGCACTTCCTTCGCCGCATCTTCCAGCAGCGCATCCCAGCTTTCATAGCGGCGCGACAGCAGGTGCGCCGGGCGCTGCTCGAGCAGCGGCCATACCACGCCTTCCAGCTGCGGCAGATCGGGCATGATGAAGGCGTCGCCCAGTTCCGCCTGTGCGGGCGCGGTGAGGCCGTCGGCGATGCGTGCATGCACCGCCAGGCGCCAGGCGCGGACCAGCCGGTAGCTGACCGAATCGATGTTGGCGGTGCCGTCCCAGGTCTTGCCGGCATCGGCGAGGGCCTTGAGGGAGGCATCCGCCGGCCGTTTCTTCGCTTCGGCCTGCAGCAGCGCCCACCAGCGCTCCAGGAACAACGCGCGATCGTCGAGCTGGATCGCCAGCAGGTCCTTTTCGGTGAAGCGGTCCTTCGCCATCAGGCCATCACGGATCTGCTGCGCACGCGCGCCCAACGCATAGCCGCCATCGCCCACGCGGGCCAGTGCAGCGCCGTCCAGCACGCGCGCATTGGCGGTCCAGAGACGGTGGCTCTCCGGCGATGTCAGCACGGGCGAGAGCTGGTAGGACAGATCCCAGGGCTTGCAGGTAGTCGCCGCTTCGTCGGTGGGCGCTGCAGGCGCCGCACCGTCGAGGGCATGCGCACATGCGCCGGCGCGCGAAGGCAGCGGGCCGAGGATGCGCCACGCGATGCGCCCGTTGCGGTCGGCGACGACGAGGTTCTGCGCGGGCGTGGCCGTGCGCTGGGCGACGGCGAGCGCGGCGGACAGGTCGTCGGCGCGGGCGAGTTCGGACAGGCCGAAGTTCAACGCACCGGGCAGCTGCGCCACCCAGCGCAACGCCAGCGCGGGGCGATCGCCCTTCGCGCGATGCACGACAGGGCCGTGGCGCGTGTCGAGCACTTCGAACGCCACGTCTTCGCCGCCGGCCACCTTGATGGTTTCCGCATGGCGCTCGACGGCATCGCACCCCGTCGTCGTCTTGTCCTTGCAGGGATTCACCGGATACCAGTCCGCGGTGTCCGCGTAGCTGTTGGTGAAGCCCCAGGCGACGCGCCCGTTGCTGCCGACGATGATCGCCGGCAGGCCCGGCAGGCTGAAGCCGGACACATCGACCTTGCCGCCCGGCGCATGCGGGTCCGGATATCGCAGGCGCACGCGGAACCAGATGCCGGGCGCGCGCAGGCCCAAGTGCATGTCGTCGGCGACGATGGCGCGGCCATCGGCCGTCAGCGCGCCCGCGACCGCCCAATTGTTGCTGCCGGGTGTGCCCTTGTCGGCCAGGCGCTGGTGCGAATCCGTCTTGGGCATCGGCAGCGTGCGCAGGTCCACCTGGCTGGCATCCGGCAGGGGCGCGTTGCCGCGCGCTTCGCCGAACAGCGGGGCGTCCCACTCGGTGCCATCGTGGGCGAGCAGGGTGTAGAGACCCTCCGGCACGTGCTGGCGGATCTGCCACAGGCCCAGCTCGCGCACGTTCTGCGCATCCTGCAGATCGAAGTACATGGCGTAGCCGGTCAGCGCCGAATCCAGCACCTCCCATTCGCGCGGTTCCTGCCGCAGCAGCAGATAGGGCCAGGGGCGCGAGCGCAGACCCGCGAGCCCCGCGTTCACGCCGTCGGCGTAGGCCTGCAGTTGCGGCATTCGACTGCCGGCGAAGGCGTCCAGATGCTCGCCCAGGCGCGCGCGGATGCGGTGCACGCGGCGTTCCTTGTCCAGGTCGACGGCGATCGGCCCAAACAGCTCCGCCAGTTCGCCGGCCGAGCTGCGGCGCATCAAGTCCATCTCGAAATAGCGTTCCTGCGCGTGCACGTAGCCGAGCGCGCGGACCGCGTCGGCCTCGCTGGCGGCATCGATCGTGACCACGCCCAGGGCGTCGCGCTGCACGCTGGCCGGGGCCGACAGGCCGGCCAGGCCGGTCTCGCCGTCCAGCTGCGCGAGGCTTCCCCGCAGCATCCACCAAGCGACCAGCACCACCAGTACCACCAGGGCCAACAGCAGCAGCGCGATGCGCCGGGTCCACTTCAGCATTGCGGGTCCTGAGGGTAGGGGCGGGCGGGGCGATTATTCCACGGAAGCGATGACGGTCCATGCCGCGATGCGACGAAGAACGCGACTGATTCCGATTCGGTCGCCGGTCCGCGGGATCGGGCATCCTGTGCGCCTCGTTACAGGAGCCGCCCCCATGAAAGGCCACCCCGACGTCGTCGAATACCTCAAGTTCCTGCTGCGTGGCGAACTCGCCGCGCGCGACCAGTACTTCATCCATTCGCGGCGCTACGAGGACCAGGGCCTGAAGGCGCTGTTCCACCGCATCGACCATGAGATGCAGGAAGAGACCCAGCACGCCGACGCGCTGCTGCGCCGCATCCTGTTCCTCGAGGGCGACCCGGACATGCGCCCGGAGGCCTTCACCGCCGGCACGACGGTCGAGGAGATGCTGCAGCGCGACCTCGAAGTCGAGTACGCGGTGCGCACCCACCTGGCCAAGGGCGTGGCGCTGTGCGAACAGCATGGCGACTACGTGACGCGCGAGATCCTGCTGACCCAGTTGCAGGACACCGAGGAAGATCACGCGCACTGGCTGGAGCAGCAACTGGGCCTGATCAAGCGTCTGGGCATCCAGCTGTACCTGACCTCCAAGCTGGACGGCGAAGCCGTCGGCGGATAACCGCCGGCGTCAGCCCCGGCGCAGGCGGTAGACCGCGGTTTCCAACGCGCTCAGGCCTTCTTCGCGGAAGCGCGCCTCCTGGTCCAGAATGTCGCGCCGCTCCAGCAACGTATGCCGCCACGGTGCGGCGAACAGCGCCTCGACCTCCGGCTGTTCCACCGAAAACGGCGGGCCGGCCTTCTCGGCCTGCGGATACTCCAGCGTGATCAGCAGCCCCTGGCAGCCGGCAGGCAGGGACGCGTAGACCGTGTCGCGGTAACGCAGGCGCAGGTCAGGCGGCAGCGCGATCAGGGCGGCACGGTCGTACACACCGGCCACGTCGGCGAGCAGCGCCGGGTCCAGCCCGAAGGCATCCCCCAGAATGATCTCCACCGGCCCTGCGCTGAAGTGGTCGCCGTAGCGGCTCGTGGTCCGCACGGGTTCCAGCCCGGCCTCCTCGAAGAACTGCGTCACCGCCAGTGGCGACAGTTCCACGCCGAGCACGCGATGGCCCTGCGCGGCCAGCCAGTGCATGTCCAGCGACTTGCCGCACAGCGGCACGAGCACGCGCGCGTCTGAAGGCAGTTGCAGCGACGGCCAGTGCTTCTCCAGCAGCGGCATCACGTCGCTGCGATGGAAACCGATCTGGCCTTCCTGCCACTTCTGCAACCAGAAATCGGCGTCCATCGGCGAATCCTTCAAATGTGGTCGGACGATAACGATGACGAACGCGCCGCAGCGCGCCCGTCCGGTGAACTATTGGACTTCCAGTCCGTCGACCTTCTGCCGCGCCCCCTGAAGCTGCGGGCGGCGGCGATCATGAGCGCGCCGCAGCGCGCCCATGCGGTGAACTACTGGACTTCGAGTCCGTCGACTTTCTGCCAGCCGCGCGGCAACAACCCGCCGCGCGTCGCCCGCGCGCCGACGTATTCGTCCAGGTCCTTGAACGACAGGCTCATCGTGCGCTGCCCACTCTTGACCAGCAATGTGCTGCCCGGCGTCACCGCCGCGATGGCGACGACGCGCTCGGTGCCCAGCTTGGCCTTCGGGATCTCGATCAGCTTGTTGCCCTTGCCTTTGTCCAGCTCGGGCAGTTCGCTGACGGGAAACGCCAGCAGGTGGCCGGCGCTGGTCACGGCGACGATGCGGTCGGTCTCCACGTTCGGCACCTGGGCCGGCTGCAGCACGCCCGCGCCCGGGGTCAGGTTGAGCATCGCCTTGCCCGCTTTCTGGCGCCCGGTGAGGTTCTCGAAGCGGGTGACGAAGCCGTAGCCGTGCGAAGACGCCAGCACGAACCGGCTGTCGTTGTCGCCGCTGGCCAACGCCTGGAACGACGCACCCGCCGCCGGCGAGAAGCGGCCGGTCAACGGTTCGCCGTTGCCGCGCGCCGAGGGCAGCGTATGCACGGCCGTCGAGTAGCTGCGGCCTTCGGAGTCGAGGAAGGCGACCTGCTGCGTGCTGCGCGAGCGCACCGCGGCCAGCAGGCCGTCGCCGTCGCGGTAGGAGAGGGTGGCAGCGTCCACCTCGTGGCCCTTGGCGGCGCGGATCCAGCCCTTCTCCGACACCACCACCGTCATCGGCTCGCTCGCGACCAGTTCGGTTTCGTCCAGGGCCTGCGCGGCATCGCGCTGCACCAGGGGCGACAGGCGGGCGTCGCCGAACTTCTTCGCGTCGGCCGTCAGTTCGTCCTTGATCAGCTTCTTCAGCTTGGCCTTGGATTCCAGGATGCCGGCGATCTTCTCGCGCTCGGCCTGCAACTCGTCCTGCTCGCCGCGGATCTTCATTTCCTCGAGGCGGGCGAGCTGCCTCAGCTTGGTCTCGAGGATGTAGTCCGCCTGGTCCTCGCTCAGCTTGAAGCGGGCGATCAGCGCGGCCTTCGGTTCGTCCTCGGTGCGGATGATGCGGATCACTTCATCCAGGTTGAGGAACGCGACCAGCAACCCTTCCAACAGGTGCAGGCGGCGCTCGACCTTCTCCAGCCGGTGCTTGAGACGGCGCGTCACGGTGTCGCTGCGGAACGCCAGCCATTCGGTCAGCAGCATCTTCAGGTTCTTGACCTGCGGACGGCCGTCGAGCCCGATGATGTTGAGGTTGACCCGGTAGCTCTTCTCCAGGTCGGTGGTGGCGAACAGGTGGCCCATCAGCTGTTCGGCATCCACGCGGTTGGAGCGCGGGATCAGCACGACGCGCACCGGATTGGCATGGTCGGATTCGTCGCGGATGTCCTCCAGCCACGGCAGTTTCTTCGCCCGCATCTGGGTGGCGATCTGCTCGATGATCTTCGACGGCGAGACCTGGTAGGGCAGCGCCTCGATCACGATGTTGGCGTTGTCCTTGCGCCACACGGCGCGTGCGCGGACGCTGCCGGTGCCGTTTTCGTACATCGCGCGCAGGTCCGACGCCGCGGTGATGATTTCCGCCTTGGTGGGATAATCCGGGCCGCGCACGTGCTCGCACAGGTCCGCGACGGTCGCGTCCGGGTCGTCGATCAGGCGGATGCACGCGCTGACGATTTCATTGAGGTTGTGCGGCGGCACGTCGGTGGCCATGCCCACGGCGATGCCGGTGGTGCCGTTGAGCAGCAGGTGCGGCAGGCGCGCGGGCAGCCACGTGGGCTCCTCGAGCGTGCCGTCGAAATTCGCCGCCCAGTCCACCGTGCCCTGGCCGAGTTCGCCCAGCAGCACTTCGGCGATGGGGGTGAGCTTGGACTCGGTGTAGCGCATGGCCGCGAACGACTTCGGGTCGTCCGGCGAGCCGAAGTTGCCCTGGCCCTCGATCAGCGGATAGCGGTACGAGAATGGCTGCGCCATCAGCACCAGCGCTTCGTAGCAGGCGCTGTCGCCGTGCGGGTGGTATTTGCCGATCACGTCGCCCACGGTGCGCGCGGACTTCTTCGGCTTCGCGCCGGCGTTGAGGCCCAGCTCGCTCATCGAGTAGATGATGCGTCGCTGTACCGGCTTCAATCCGTCGCCGATGAAGGGCAGGGCGCGGTCGAGCACCACGTACATCGAATAGTCGAGGTAGGCGCGTTCGGCGTATTCGCGGAGCGGGATCTGTTCGAAGCCGTGGAAGGTGGGGCGGATGGTGTCGCTCATCGGGTGCATTCGTCTGCAGCAGTGTCTTGCCGCAATTCTACCCGTCGCGGTCTCAACGCCTGAGCGCGCGTGAGCGATGCCCGGAAACGAAAAACCCCCGCTTGCGCGAGGGTTTCGTTTTGCGTGGTGCCCAGGAGAGGACTCGAACCTCCACGGTTTTACCCGCTAGTACCTGAAACTAGTGCGTCTACCAATTCCGCCACCTGGGCAGGTAAGCGAGGCGCGCATTTTGAGGACAGGGCGGGGGAATGTCAACGGGTGTCTTCGCACGGTGTTGTTCAGGCGGGGTGTACGATGCGCCGATGACCAAGAACACCAAGAACGGCGGCGGCAAGAAGCCCGGCGCGCCCGCCAAGGCCGGCCCGAAGCCGGCATCCCGCAACGCCCCCAAGACCGGTGGCACGCCTGCCGGCAAGCCGGGCAAGCCCGCCAAGAAAAGCCTGCCACCCTGGATGCCCGACCAGCCCGCATCGGGCGGCCGTGCCAGGCCCGGCGCCTCGGCCTCCCACCGTGCCGGTCCGCCGCCACGCGCGGCGGGCCGCTTCGTCGACCCGCATGCGCAGCGCGAAGCGCAGCGCTACGACCAGCCCATCGCCAGCCGGGAGGCCATCCTCGGTTTCCTGGAAGCGGCGGAGGGCCCGCAGACCGCGGAGGAGATCGCCGGTCCGCTCGGCCTGGATGCACCCGACCGCTTCGAGGCCCTCTCCAAGCGTCTGGGGGCGATGGTCCGCGACGGCCAGCTCGTGCAGAACCGCCGCGGTGGTTTCGCTCCGGTCCAGCACACCGACCTGATCGCCGGCACGGTGATCGCCAACCCGGACGGCTTCGGCTTCCTCCGCCCTGACACGGGCGGGGGCGACGACCTGTTCCTGCCGCCGTTCGAAATGCGCAAGGTGATGCATGGCGACCGCGCGCTGGCCAACGTCACAGGCATCGACCGTCGCGGCCGCCGCGAGGGCAGCATCGCGCGCGTGCTGGAGCGCGGCGTCACCCGCCTGATCGGCCGCTTCGGGTTCGAAGTCGGCATCGCCTACGTCGCCCCCGACGACAAGCGTATCCAGCGCAACGTGCAGATCCCGCAGGACGCGACCGGTGGCGCGCGCGACGGGCAGCTCGTCGTCGTCGAACTGACCCAGGCGCCGGATGCGCGCCGTCCGCCCATCGGCAAGGTGATCGCCGTGCTCGGCGACAGCCTCACGCCGTCGCTCGTCGTCGAGGCGGCCATCCACGGCCACAACCTGCCGCACGAGTTCCCGCAGGAGGTGCTGGACGAAGCCACCGCGGTTCCGCTCGTGGTGGAGCCGGCGATGGTCGGCGACCGCGTCGACCTGCGGTCCACGCCGCTGGTCACGATCGACGGCGAGGACGCGAAGGACTTCGACGATGCCGTCTATTGCGAACCCACCCGCGACGGCTTCCGCCTGATCGTCGCCATCGCCGACGTCTCCCACTACGTGCGTCCCGGCACGCCGCTGGACGACGAGGCGCAGAAGCGCGCGACCTCCGTCTACTTCCCCGGTTACGTGGTGCCGATGCTGCCTGAGACGCTGTCCAACGGCATCTGCTCGCTGAATCCGAAGGTCGACCGCATGACCTTCGTCTGCGACATGCAGGTCAACCGCGAGGGCGAGGTGACCGCGTCGAAGTTCTACGAGGCGGTGATGAACTCGCACGCGCGCCTGACCTACACACAGGTGTGGAAGGCCGTCGGCGAGAACGACGAGGAGACCCGTGCGCAGATCGCGCCGGTGCTGCCGCATGTCGAGCGCCTGTACCAGCTGTACCACGTGCTGGCGAAGGCGCGCACGCAGCGCGGCGCCATCGAATTCGAGAGTTCGGAAGTCCGCTTCGTGCTGGACAACCGGGGCGAGGTCACCCAGGCCGGCATGCTGGTGCGCAACGACGCGCACAAGCTGATCGAGGAGTGCATGATCGCCGCCAACGTGGAGGCGGCCCGCTTCCTGCTGAAGGCGAACATCCCCGCGCCTTACCGCATCCACGACAAGCCGCCGGAAACGAAGTACATGGACCTGCTGGAATTCCTCAAGGAGTTCAAGCTGTCGATGCCGCCGTGGGGCAAGGTGCAGCCCAAGGATTTCACCCAGCTGCTGAAGAAGGTGCGCGAACGGCCGGATGCCGCGCTGCTCGAGTCGGTCCTGCTCCGCAGCCAGAGCCTGGCGGTGTACGCGCCCGAGAACATCGGCCACTTCGGTCTCGCGCTGGCGTCCTACGCGCACTTCACCTCGCCGATCCGGCGCTATCCCGATCTGCTGGTGCATCGTGCGATCAAGCATGGCCTGTCGCGCAAGCCGGTGGACGCGTTCCAGTACTCCCCGCGCGACATGGCGGCACTGGCGCTGCAATGCTCCGAGCGCGAGCGCCGTGCCGACGAAGCCGAGCGCGAGGTGGACGAGCGTTTCCGCGCCGCGTGGATGGAGAAGCATGTCGGCGGCCAGTTCGACGGCGTGATCAGCGGCGTCACCAGCTTCGGCCTGTTCGTCGAGCTTGACGCGTCCAAGGTCAACGGCCTGGTCCACGTGACCCAGCTGCCGCACGACTACTACCACTTCGATCCGGTCCGCAAGACGCTCTCCGGCGAACGCCGTGGCCTGTCGTACCGCCTGGGCGACCGCGTGCGCATCATCGTGCTGAAGGCCAGCCTGGAAGAGCGCAAGATCGACTTCCGCCTGGTCGAGGACAAGACGAAGGACACCGGGCTGCCGCCGCCACCGACGCGCGGGCAGCCGGCGAAGCGCAAGAAGCAGAAGTACTGAGCCGTGGCCGATACCGTGCACACCGGCGGCTGCCAATGCGGCGCAATCCGCTTTCGCGTCACGGGTGAACTCAAGGATGCGTCCATCTGCCATTGCCGCATGTGCCAGAAAGCATTCGGTGCGTACTACGCACCGCTGGTGTCCACGCGCGGCGCACTGCTGGCATGGACGCGTGGAGAACCGAAACGCTTCCGCTCGTCGAACGTGGTCCAGCGCGGCTTCTGCGCCGACTGCGGCACGCCGCTGACCTACGAGGCACCGGATGGCGTGGCGATCGCCGCGGGCGCTTTCGACGAACCGGCCGGACTGGCGCCGTGGGTGCAGTATGGCGTGGAGGGCAAGCTGCCCTACGTGGATGGCCTGCCGGCACTGCCGCAGCGGCGTACCGAAGAGGACGAGGGTGCGGCCGCGTTCCTCGCCGACGTGGTGTCCTTCCAGCACCCGGACCACGACACGCCGGCCTGGCCGCCGCGCTGAGCGGCTGGTCGGTGCGATAATGCCCGCCTTCCCAACGCGGCCGCGTAGCGCATGAGCAAGCAGAACCAGTGGATCGTCGGCGTCAATGCGGTGGCTTCGGCCATCGAGAACGATGCCGACAACGTGCGCGAAGTGCTGGTCGAAGGCGGCAGCAAGAACGCGCGCCTGACCGAGATCGAAGAGAACGCGCGCCGCAAGGGCATCGACGTGCGCCGGGTCACCGGGCAGGCACTCGACGGCGTGGCCGGTTCGTTGCGCCACCAGGGTGTCGCGGCGCGCTATGCCGCGGCGAAGACCTGGGACGAGGGCGAACTGCAGGGCCTGGTCGAAGCTGCGGAAGGCAAGGCGCTGGTGCTGGTGCTGGACGGCGTGCAGGACCCGCACAACCTCGGTGCCTGCCTGCGCAGCGCTGCGGCGGCCGGCGTTACCGCGGTGGTGATCCCCAAGGACAAGTCGGTGGGCGTGAATGCCACCGTGCGCAAGACCTCGGCGGGCGCCGCCGACACCATCCCGGTGGTGCAGGTCACCAACCTGTCGCGCTGCCTGCGCGACTTGCAGCAACTCGGCGTGTGGATCTACGGCCTCGCCGGCGAAGCGGAAGCGTCGCTGTACTCGCTCGACCTGCGCGGCAATGTGGCACTGGTGCTGGGCGGCGAAGCCGACGGCCTGCGCCGGTTGACGCGCGAGAACTGCGACGGCCTGGTGAAGATCCCGATGCCGGGCGAGATCGAGAGCCTCAACGTGTCGGTCGCCGCCGGCGTCACCCTGTTCGAAGCCGTCCGCCAACGCCAATAAGGAATCCGCATGCCCGGCACGCCGCACCGTTCCCTGTACCGGCTGGCGGCGCTGCTGCTGGCCGTCGTGTCCGCAACGGCCGCCGCGCAGGACGCACCGCGCGCCCGTGCACGCGACCTCGGCGTGGCGCCGGGCATCTTCGCCCCCGGCACGCACAACGCCATCACCGATGTCGCGGGCGTCCGCGTGGGGCAGGTGACCCTGGTGGAGGGCGATACCGTGCGCACCGGCGTCACCGCCATCCTGCCGCATCCGGGCAATGCCTACCGCTCGCGCGTGCCGGCAGCGGTGCATGTCGGCAACGGCTTCGGCAAGTTCATCGGCAGCACCCAGGTGAACGAACTGGGCGAGCTGGAAACGCCCATCCTGCTGACCTGCACGCTGTGTGTGTGGAAGGCGGCCGATGCGATGGCGGCGTGGATGCTGGAACGCCCCGACATGCAGCAGGTGCGATCGCTCAATGTCGTCGTCGGCGAGACCAACGATGGCGGGCTCAACGACATCCGCGCACGGCCGGTCACCGCCGAGGCGGTGCGGCGCGCGCTGGACATGGCCAGCGACGGTCCGGTGCAGGAGGGTAGCGTGGGAGCAGGCACCGGCACGGTGGCGTTCGGCTGGAAGGGTGGCATCGGCACTTCGTCGCGCAAGCTGCCCGCGTCGCTGGGCGGGTGGACCATCGGCGTACTGGTGCAGAGCAATTTCGGCGGCGTGCTGCAGGTGTCCGGTGCGCCGGTCGGACGCGAACTGGACCGCTACGCGTTCCAGCAGGCGGTCGCCATGCAGGCCGAAGGTCGCCGTGGCCTCGCCGATGATCGGGGCGACGGTTCCATCATCATCGTCATCGCCACCGATGCGCCGCTCGCCGACCGCAACCTGCGCCGCGTCGCCTCGCGCGCGATGATGGGGTTGGGGCGCACCGGCAGTTCCGCATCCAACGGCAGCGGCGACTATGTCATCGCGTTCTCGACCGCGGATTCGGTAAGGCGCGTCTTCGACGCGCCGCGGCTGGACACCTCGGAACTCGCCAACGAACAGATGAGCGCGGTGTTCCAGGCCAGTGTGGAAGCGGTCGAAGAGGCGATCTACAACTCGATCTTCATGGCGACCCCGGTCAGCGGCAACGGAGAGACGGTCGACGCGATCCCGCTGGACCGCGTGCGCGCCATCCTGCGCCGCCACGGCATCACGCCGCCCGCGAAGTAGGCCGCTGCAGGATCAGTGCACGACGTTGCGGATGAAGCGCAGCGGCGTGTCGCGGCCGTTGCGGTAGGCGTAGTCGCGGTCGCTGGGGAAGACGAAGAAGTCGCCGGCGTCGACGGTCTGCTCGCCCTCGGGCAGCTCCACCACCAGTTGCCCTTCGATGACGAAGAACATCTCGTGCCAGCCGGCCGGATCCGCGCCGCAGGTGTAGCGGTCGCCTGGCATCAGTGTCCACGCCCACAGTTCGACGTCATGCGCCGCCGGTGCGGTAGCCAGCAGCACCGCCCGCGAGCCCGGCGTGCGCCCCTGCCAGGCGAGGGCTTCGATGCGGCGCAGGTCGTTGGCCGGCGCCTTCACCAGGTCGGCGAAGCTCACCTGCAGCGCCTCCGCGATCCGGTCCAGGGTGTTCAGGCTGACATTGGCGTCGCCGGACTCGATGCCCACCAGCATCCGCCGGCTGACGTCGGCCGTTTCGGCCAGGGCCTGCTGGCTCAGGCCGGCGGCGGTCCGCAGGCGGCGGACGTTTTCGGCCACGTGTTCAAGTACGCTCATGGTAGGGCTTGCGCAATATATTGCGCATACGCTAAGCTTCGATTGCGCAATATAGTGCGCAGTCCCCTCGTCCCACAAGCGCACGCCCCCGCCGTGCAGGTGCTCCGTCATGCAGTCCCTGTCCCGTTCCCACGCCGCCTCGCCGTGGCAGCCCATCGCGCTGCTGCTGGTCGCCATGCTGTCCATCCAGGCTGGCGCCTCGATGGCGAAGAGCCTGTTTCCGGCCGTCGGTGCCACCGGCGCGACGGCGCTGCGCCTAGCACTGGCCACGTTGATGCTGGTGATGGTGTTCCGGCCGTGGCGCGTGCGCGTCACCCGCGAGCAGTGGCCGCTGCTGCTGTGCTATGGCGCCTCGCTGGGCCTGATGAACCTGCTGTTCTACAAGTCGCTGGAAACCGTGCCGCTGGGCATCGCGGTCGCGCTGGAATTCACCGGGCCGCTCGCGGTGGCACTGTTCGGCTCGCGCCATCTGCGCGACGTGGTCTGGGTGGTGCTGGCCGTCGTCGGCCTGGTATTGCTGGTGCCGGAACAGGGCAGCCAGCCGCTTGATCTTGTCGGCGCCGCGTACGCGCTGGGCGCGGGCGCGTGCTGGGCGATGTACATCGTATTCGGCCAGAAGGCGGGCAACGCGCACGGGCCGCAGACGGTCGCCATCGGCAGCTGCATCGCCGCGGCGGTCGCGGTGCCGTTCGGCGTGGCGCATGCGGGTACCGCCTTGCTGGCGCCGGCACTGCTGCCTGTCGCGCTGACGGTGGCGCTGCTATCCACCGCGATTCCCTACAGCCTGGAGATGGTGGCGCTGACGAAGCTGCCGACGCGCACGTTCGGCATGTTGATGAGCCTGGAACCCGCTATCGCCGCACTGTGCGGGCTGCTGTTCCTGCACGAACGGCTGTCTATGCTGCAGTGGCTGGCGATCGCCGCGATCATCGTCGCGTCCGCGGGCGCTGCGATGACCTCGCGTTCCCCGGTGCAGACCGCGGCCAACGGCGAGGCCTAGTTCAGGCGAGCAAGGTCTGGTAGTGCGCCAGGTCTTCCGAAGAGAAGCAGCAGAACACCACGTCGAGCGGCGCCGCCGACGCATCCAGTACTGCGCGTACCGTATCGACCGCGATGTGCGCCGCAGCGTCCGCGGGATAGCCGAAGATGCCGGTACTGATGCAGGGAAAGGCGATGCTGCGCAGGCCGTGCTTCTCCGCCAGCGCCAGGCTGTTGCGGTAACACGCGACGAGCAGATCCGGCTCGCCCTGGCCGCCGCCGTGCCAGACCGGCCCGACGGTGTGGATGACATGCCGCGCCCGCAGCCGGTATCCCTTCGTGATCTTCGCTTCACCGGTCTTGCAGCCACCGAGCAGCCGGCATTCGTGCACGAGGTCGGGGCCGGCGGCACGATGGATCGCGCCATCGACGCCCCCGCCGCCGAGCAGCGATGCGTTCGCCGCGTTGACGATGACGTCGACGTCCAGCGTGGTGATGTCGGCGAGGATGGCGGTGATCGTCATGGACGTACGCGCCCGTCAGAGCACGCCCGGTAGCAGGGCGCGCGTGCGGCGCATGTAGTCGGCATACGGCGCGCCGAAGCGCTCGAGCAACCAGCGTTCCTCCTGCCGCAGCTTGAACCAGAACGACGCTGCGACGATCGCGACCGCCAGCAGTCCGCGCCAGTCACCGACTTTCAGGGCGGTGCCGAAGAAAGCCAGCAACAAGCCGGTGTAGATCGGGTGGCGCACCCACCGGTAAGGGCCCGCCTGGATCAGCTGGTGGTCCTGCTTGATCTGCACCTCGCTGCTCCAGTTGCGCCCCAGCAGGTGGCGTGCCCGGCAGGCGAATGCGATGCCGGCCACCGTCAACGCCAGCCCGATCGCTTTCACCGCGACGTGCTTGGGTACGAAGCGTTCCTGCAGCACGCTGTCGCCGAACCACCCGCCCGGCCCGAGCAGCACGACGGCCAGCGCCAACGGCAACCAGTACGCGATCAGACGGAGCCACGGCGACTGCGTGCGCACCGGCGCCTTGATGCCGCGTGCGCTCCAGATCCAGTAGCCGACGAAGAAGAGCCAGGTGGCGTGGTGGGCGATGCCCAGGATGCGTTCCAGCATATCGGCTCCTCGCAGCGTGCCGCTCAGCGTGGCGGACGGAAGGTCGTTACACCGGCCGCGGCCACGCGTTGGCGATCGTGCAGAACAGGCGCGCGGTCTGCTCCGCGTCGTAGACGGCGGAGTGGGCGTCTTCCGCATTCCAGTCGAAGCCCGCGGCAGCCACGGCGCGGGCCAGCACGGTCTGGCCGTAGGCGACGCCTGCCAGGGTCACCGTGTCGAACACGCTGAAGGGATGGAACGGGTTGCGCTTGTGGCCCACGCGGGCCACCGCGGCATTGAGGAAGTTCAGGTCGAAGTGCGCGTTGTGGCCCACCAGGATCGCACGCTGGCAGCCGTGCTTCTTCACCGCCGCGCGCACCGGCGCGAACACGTGGTCCAGCGCATCCTTCTCGTGCTTGGCGAAACGGAACGGATGGTCCAGGTCGATGCCGGTGACTTCCAGCGACTTGGGATCGATCTCCAGACCCGGCGCCGGATGCAGGTGCACGCTGGAGGTGGTGCCGGGTACCAGCAGTCCGTTCTCGTCCAGGTCGAGGGGCACGGCGGCCAGTTCGAGCAGGGCGTGGCGGTTCCAGTCGAAGCCACCGGTCTCCACGTCGACCACCACGGGCAGATAGCCGCGGAAGCGGCGGGCCATGGGCGTGGTGCGGGCGGTTTCGGCGGCGTTTTCCATGCGCGAAAGGGTAGCAGAGGTCGGCACGGCTTCCTGTGCTGGAAACCCAACCGCGAGCCAATGCTCCTACGGTGCCGCGGCGGGATCGGTGCCCGACAGCGTGCCTTCCTGCCGCATGCGCGCCAGCATGGCCGCGCCTTGCTCGATGAAGGCAGGGACGTCGTCGACGCCGGCTTCGTCGGCCAACTGGCGGAGCGCTTCCGCACCGCTACGACGTCGCTCGCCAAGCAGTTCGATCAGCCGGTAGACGAGCGGCGACAGGGCGGAGAAGCGGACCTGGTGGTCGGCGCCACGCCGCACCAGCAGGCAGGTCGGAGCATCCGGCGGCGACGCGGGGCGGTAGTCCGGGCCGATGCGGTGCACGGGCCATTGATACGCCAATGCCCAGGCGAACGGCGACACCACGGGAACGCCTGCGAGCAGGTCGCCGTCCGGGTCGTGCGCCGGCACGGCGTCATCGGCGATCTGCAGGGCCAGTTCCACCCATTCGTAGTGCGCGAGCTCGCGCAGCCACGGCGTATCGGGGTCGGGCGCGCGGCCTTCGAGGAAGCGGATGAACTCGCGCGCGATCTCGGGAAACAGCGGCGTGTGGCTGCGATGGTTCGCGTAGAACTGGCGTACGAGCCGGCGCCACGCGTCGTCGCCCAGGGTCTGGCGGATCACCGGGAAATTGCCGGCCAACAGGCCCTCGATGTTGTTGAAGAACAGGTCGCGGTAGATCGCCAGCCGCCGTTCCTCGATGCCGGGCGGCGGCGGATGCGCCGACGGGTCCCGCAGGTGCCGCGATAGCGCGAACTGCTGGTCGTGCAGGCGCTCAGCCATGGGTGGCGCGCGCGGTCGCGCCGGCATGCGGCGCTTGCAGGTCGCGGATGCGCTGCACTTCCGCGGCCAGTTCGGCCAACGGCGGGAAGTTGAAGTCGCGCTCGAGCAGGGTGGGCCGCACGCCGTGGGTGGCGTAAGCCAGCGACAGCAGCGACCACACGTCGTCCTTCACTGGCGCGCCATGGGTATCCACTTTCAGGTCGTCGGCTTCGTCGTAGTGGCCGGCGATGTGGTACGAGGCGATCCGCGCCGACGGCATGCGGGCCAGGAACGCACGCGCGTCGTAGCCGTGGTTGATGGCGTTGACGAAGATGTTGTTGACGTCGAGCAGCAGGTCGCAGTCGGCTTCGTCGAGGACCGCGCCGATGAAATCGGCTTCCGCCATCGCCTGGTAGGGCGCGGCGTAGTAGGAGACGTTCTCCACCGCGATGCGCCGGCCCAGCGCGTCCTGCGCCTGGCGGATGCGTGCGGCGACGTGGTGGACCGCTTCCTCGGTGAACGGGATCGGCATCAGGTCGTACAGGTGCCCGTCGTCCGCGCAGTAGCTCAGGTGCTCGCTGTACAACGCGACGTCGTGCTGGTCGAGGAACCGGCGCGTGCGCGCGAGGAAGGTGTCGTCCAGCGGTGCCATGCCGCCCAGCGACAGCGACAGGCCGTGACAGGTGATCGGATGCCGCGCCGAGAGCGCGCGCAACGCGTCGCCATAGCGACCACCCACGCCGATCCAGTTGTCGGGCGCGCATTCGAGGAAATCGAACGCGCCCGCAGGCGGCGTCAACAGGTCGTCGAGCAGCGCGCGGCGCAGGCCAAGGCCGGCCGATGCGGTGGGGAGAGGTGTGGTCATCCGGTGGATGCCGCAGGCCCCGGCTCAGCCGGGGCCCGAGGCCATGGGCTTACTTGTCGCCGGTCTTCTTGTCGCCGCCGCACTTGCCCTCGCCGCACTTGCCTTCACCGCACTTGCCCTCGGCACCCTTCGCGCCGGCGTGGGCCTTGTGCTCGGCCGCGTCGATGAAGCCGTCCTTGTTGGTGTCGATGCCGGCGAAGTCGGCCGCCTTGTCCGGATGGGCGGCGGCGAACTCGGCCTGCGAGACCTTGCCGTCCTTGTCGGTGTCGGCCTTGGCCATGCCGCACTTGCCCTCGCCGCATTTGCCTTCGCCGGCCTTCGCGGCTTCGGGCGCGGCCAGCAGGTAGCCCTGCGCCAGCGGTTCCATCGCGAAGCTCGAGCCGGCCAGCAGGATGCCGCCGGCCAGCGCGACAGCGACGGCGGCGGGTTTGGTGGTCTTGGACATCGTGTTCTCTCCCAGGCGTGCGGGGGATCCGCATCAGCGTGGCGCGATTGTAGCCGCGCGACGTTAGCGCTCTGTTTGTGCGGGGCCCGGAACGGACAAGCCCCGCCGGGGCGGGGCCTGTCGCGTGCTGCAGTGCGGCGCGTAACTCAGACGGCGCCGGTGGTGCTGGTGTCGTCGCGCTTGGCCCGCGGCGGCAGCGGCTGTTCGCCGTGCACCAGGAACCAGACGTTCTCGGCGATGTTCGTCGCGTGGTCGCCGATGCGTTCCAGGTTCTTCGCCATGAACAACAGGTGCGTGCACGGCGTGATGTTGCGCGGATCTTCCATCATGTAGGTCAGCAGCTCGCGGAACAGCGCGGTGTAGTGCGCGTCCAGCTCGGCGTCGCGTTCGCGCACCTGGACGGCCTGTTCGGCGTCGCCGTTCTGGTAGGCGAGCAGCACGTCGCGCACCTGGCGGGCCGCCAGCTTGCCGAGCGCGCGCAGGCCGGTGATCTGCGGCATCGGCGGCGAGACGTTCAGGGCGATCGAGCGCTTGGCGACGTTGGCCGCGTAGTCGCCGATGCGTTCGATGTCCGCCGGGATGCGCAGGCCTGCGAGGATCTCGCGCAGGTCGCGGGCCATCGGGCCGCGCAGGGCCAGGTGCATGACGTCATGGGCCACCTGGTGCTCGATGGCGTCGATGGCTTCGTCGTTGGCGATGATGCGCTGGGCCGCCTTGTCGTCGCGGCGTTCGACCACGTCGAGCGCGGCCTCCAGCTGGGCGACGGCGGTTTCGCCCATGCGGACGATCTCCGCCACGATGCGGCGCTGTTCTTCGTCGTAGCTCTTCACGATATGGTCGTTGGGTTGGGTGTTCATGGGCGTCCTCAGCCGAAACGTCCGGTGATGTAGTCTTCGGTCTGCTGCTTGCCGGGGTTGGAGAAGATCGTCGACGTGGCGTCGTGCTCGACCAACTCGCCCAGGTACATGAAGGCCGTGTAGTCCGACACGCGCGCCGCCTGCTGCATGTTGTGCGTCACGATGGCGATGGTGTACTGGTGCTTCAGTTCTTCGATCAGCTGCTCGATCTTGCTGGTCGAGATGGGGTCCAGTGCGGAGGTCGGTTCGTCCAGCAGGATCACGTCCGGGCGCAGCGCGACGGCACGCGCGATGCACAGGCGCTGCTGCTGTCCGCCCGACAGGCCCAGGGCGCTCTGCTTCAGCTTGTCCTTGGCTTCGTCCCACAGGGCCGCCTGGCGCAGCGCCTGCTCGACGCGCACGTCCATGTCGGCCTTGTTCAGGCGCTCGTGGTGGCGGATGCCATAGGCCACGTTCTCGAAGATCGTCATCGGGAACGGGACCGGCTTCTGGAACACCATGCCCACCTTGCTGCGCAGGCGGTTCATCGGGTACTTGGTGTCCAGGATGTTGTCGCCATCCAACAGCACCTCGCCCTTGGCGTGCAGCTTCGGGTACAGCGAGTAGATGCGGTTGAAGACGCGCAGCAGCGTGGACTTGCCGCAGCCGGAGGGACCGATCAGCGCGGTGACGCGCTTTTCCGGAATCTCCAGGTTGATGTTCTTCAATGCGTGGAAATCGCCGTAGTAGAAGTCCAGCCCCTTGGCCGCCAGCTTCACGCTGGCGGGGGCGGCGTGTTCGTCGTGGCGTTGCGGCGTCACCACGGCAATGCGGGCGGCGTCATTCATGGGTCACCTTGTTTCGAAGAAGGATGGTTCGCGCAATCAGGCTGAGGATCAGCACCATGCCGGTCACGAGGAAGGCGCCGGCCCAAGCCAGCGAATTCCACGAGTCGTAGGGGCTCATCGCGTACTGGAAGATCACCATGGGCAGGTTGGCCATGGACTGGTTGAGATCCGTGCTCCAGAACTGGTTGTTGAAGGCGGTGAAGAGCAGCGGCGCGGTTTCGCCGCTGATGCGCGCCAGCGCCAGCAGGATGCCGGTGACGATGCCCGGCAGCGCCGAGCGCATCAGCACCTGGGTGGTCACCTTCCACTGCGGCACGCCCAGCGACAGCGCGGCCTCGCGCATCTGCTGCGGCACCAGCCGCAGCATCTCGTCGGTGGTGCGCACGATCACCGGCAAGGCGATGAACGCCAGCGCCACCGCACCGGCCCACGCCGAGTAGTGGCCCATCTGCGCCACCATCACGGTGTAGATGAAGAGGCCCAGCACGATGGACGGCGCCGACAGCAGGATGTCGTTGACGAAGCGGACGGTCTCGCCCAACCAGTGCTTGTTGGCGTATTCCGCCAGGTAGGTGCCGGCGGCGATGCCGATCGGCGTGCCGAGCAGGATCGCCAGCAGGCTGATCACCACGCTGCCGAACAGCGCGTTGGCCAGGCCGCCCGGTTCGTTCGGCGGCGGCGTCATCTGGGTGAACAGATCCAGGTTCAGGCTGCCCATGCCCTTGGTGATCGTCGTCCAGAGGATCCAGACCAGCCACATCAGGCCGAAAAGCGCCGCGGCGATGGACAGGGTCAGCGCGGCGACATTCTTGACCTTGCGCCAGGTGTAGAGCGAAGCGGACATCAGTTGCCCTCCCGCTTGGCGAGCTGGCGCAGCATCAGGCGGGCGATCGCCAGCACGATGAAGGTCAGCACGAACAGGGTGAAGCCGAGCAGCAGCAGCGAGCCCTTGTGCAGCGGGTCGGTGGCTTCGGCGAACTCGTTGGCGATGGTCGCGGCGATCGAGGTGCCGGGTTCCAGCAGCGCCAGGCTGATGGCGTAGGCGTTGCCGATGACGAAGGTCACCGCCATCGTTTCGCCGAGCGCGCGGCCCAGGCCGAGGAACACGCCGCCGATCACCGCCGAGCGGGTGTACGGCAGGACGATGTCCCAGACCACTTCCCACTTGGTGGAGCCCAGCGCGTACGCCGATTCCTTCAGGCGGCCCGGCACGGTCAGGAAGACCTCGCGCATCACCGACGAGATGAAGGGGATCACCATGATCGCCAGCACCAGGCCGGCGGTCATCATGCCGATGCCCAGCGGCGGGCCGGACAGCAGCACGCCGACCAGCGGCAACTGGCCGAGGTTGTCGTTGATCCACGGATAGACGTGTTCGCTCAGCTGCGGCGCCAGCACGAACAGGCCCCACATGCCGTAGATGATCGAAGGGATGCCGGCCAGCAGCTCGATGGCCATGCCGACCGGGCCGCGCATCCAGGCCGGCGCGACTTCGGTCAGGAACACCGCGATGCCGAAGCTCACCGGCACCGCGATCAGCATGGCGATGCCGGCGCTGACCAGCGTGCCGAAGATCGGCACCAGGGCGCCGAACTCGCGCGTGCCGACGTTCCACTCGGTGCTGGTGAAGAAGCCCAGGCCGAACGTCTGCAGGGCTTCCCGACCGCCCCACAGCATCGACACGGCGGCAGCGATCAGGGAGAACAGGACGAACAGGCCGGCGGCGGTGAGCGTCAGCCGGAACAGCGTGTCGGCGCGCGCGTCTTTCGCAGTGCGCACGTCCGTCAGGGAGGCGGGGAGGGCAGTGGCGTTCATGCAACCCGAAGGGTGGGGGAGGGCGGGTGTGGCGGTCTGGCTAGTGCACGGGTACGTCGTTACCGCGTGATGACACCGGGCCGCCCGTCACAGGCGGCCCGGTGGGGATCACTCAGAGCTTGATCTCGGTGCTCCAGTACTGCTCGATCTGGCCCACCAGTTCCGGCGGCAGCGGCACGTAGTCCAGTTCGTTCGCCTGGGCCTGGCCCTGCTGGTAGGCCCACTTGAAGAATTCGAGCGTGTGCTTGGCCTTCGCCGCGTCCTTGGGCTGCTTGTAGACCAGGATGAAGTTGGTGGCGGTGATCGGCCACGCCTGTTCGCCCGGGGCGTTGGTGATGACCAGGTTGAAGTCCTTCGCGTTGGCCCAGTCGGCGCTGGCCGCGGCGGCGGCGAAACTCTCGGCGGTGGGCAGCACGAACTGGCCGGCCGCGTTCTGCAGCGAGGCGTACGACATCTTGTTCTGCTCGGCGTAGGCCAGTTCCACATAGCCGATCGAGCCCTTCAGCTGGCGCACGTAGGCGGCCACGCCTTCGTTGCCCTTGCCGCCGACGCCGCCCGGCCAGTTGACGCTGGTGCCTTCGCCGACCTTGTCCTTCCACTCCGGGCTGACCTTGGACAGGTAGTTGACGAAGTTGAAGGTGGTGCCCGAGCCGTCCGAGCGGTGGACGGTGTTGATCTTGCCGGTGGGCAGGGTGACGCCCGGGTTCAGCGCGGCGATGGCCGGGTCGTTCCAGGTGGTGATCTTGTGCAGGAAGATGTCCGCCAGCACGGTGCCGTTGAGCTTCAGCTGGCCCGGCTGCAGGCCTTCCACGTTGATGACGGGGACCACGCCGCCGATCACCGACGGGAACTGGCCCAGGCCGGCCTGCGCCAGTTCTTCCGGCGACAGCGGCTTGTCGGAGGAACCGAAGTCGACGGTCGCGGCCTTGATCTGCGCGATGCCGCCGCCGGAACCGATCGACTGGTAATTGATCTTGGCGCCCGTGGCCTTGTTGTAGTCCGTGGACCAGCGGGCCATCAGCGGATAGATGAAGGACGCGCCGGCGCCGGTGATCTCGGCCGAGATCTTCTGCGCGCCCTCGGCGGGCGCGGAAGCGCCTTCGGTCCCTGCGGTGGCGGCCGGGGCGTCGGTCTTGCCGCCGCAGGCTGCAACGAAGAGGGTGGTGGCCAGGGCCAGCGTGGCCAGGCGGGCGTTACGGACGTGCATGGTCGCTCCAGACGGGTCGTTTGTGATCCACGCTATGAAATGATGTTTTTGTTACATCGTGATGACACCCCGGTCTCGCACTGTCATGCGACAGCGGCCGGTCCGGAGCCGAAAAAGAAAGCGGGCCCGAAGGCCCGCCAGGGATGGGATCGCGCGGGAGGGAGCGCGACCCCGGTGCCGGCATGGGGGAGAGACCGTGCCGGCGGTTCTGCGATCAGTACTTCAGGTTGGCCTTCCAGTACGTCTCGATCTGCTGCACCAGCGCCGGCGGCAGCGGCACGTAGTCGAGCGACTTGGCCTGGGCGTCGCCATTGGCGTAGACCCAGCGGAAGAAGTCGCGGGCGTCCTTGTTGCCCTTCTTCGGCGCCTTGTACATCAGGATGAAGTTGGTAGCGGTGATCGGCCAGGAGTTCGCGCCCGGAGCGTTGGTCATGACCAGGTAGAAGTCCTTGGACTTGCCCCACTCGGCGCTGGCGGCCGCGGCGGCGAAAGACTCGTCGCTCGGCTGCACGAAGTTGCCCGAGGCGTTCTTCAGGCTGGCGTAGGCCATCTTGTTCTGCAGCGCGTACGACAGCTCGACATAGCCGATGCCGCCCTTGATCTGCTTCACGTAGGCGGCGACGCCTTCGTTGCCCTTGCCGCCCACGCCGGTCGGCCACTGCACGGTGGTGCCTTCACCGACCTTGCTCTTCCACTCCGGGCTGACCTTGGACAGGTAGTTGGCGAAGTTGAAGGTGGTGCCCGAACCGTCCGAGCGGCGGACGACGGTGATGCGCTGCGCCGGCAGCGCCACGCCCGGGTTCAGGGCGGCGATGGCCGGGTCGTTCCAGGTCTTGATGGTGCCCAGGAAGATGTTGGCCAGGGTCGGGCCGTCCAGCTTCAGCTGGCCCGGCTTCAGGCCGGCCACGTTCAGCACCGGCACCACGCCGCCGATCACCGACGGGAACTGGGCCAGGCCGTACTTGGCCAGCTCTTCCGGCTTCAGCGGGGCGTCGGACGAGCCGAAGTCCACCGTGCCGGCCTTGATCTGCGCGATACCGCCGCCCGAACCGATCGACTGGTAGTTCACGCGGTTGTTGGTGGCCTTGGCGTAGTCGGCCGACCACTTGGTCATCACCGGATACACGAACGACGCACCGGCGCCGGTCACGTCGGCCGCGAACGCCTGCGCGGAGAAGGCGGACGCCAGCGCCAGCAGCGCCACGCGGGATTTGATCGAGTTCAACACGGAAGTCTCCTGGGAGAAGGCAGGGTGAAAGGCACGGGCGTGCCCGTTGGGTGGCCATTCCACGACGTTTGTGTGACAGCCCGGTGTCGCGATTAAGACAGTCCCGTGACGGGCGATGCGGCGCGTGCCGCGCGGGCGCCCGCCCGGGAGCGGCATCCATCCGGCATGCGAGCGACGAGGGCGATTCGGCGGCGCGCGCATACCTATCTATAGCGCCGCACACCACGGAGGCCCGCGGGAGGCAGGCGGTGATGCGCGCTTGTCATATTCCGGTCACGAAACGCACATGTGACTGCAAGATTTCACTCCCATCCTTTAGCGCATCTTTGACGGGCGCTTAATGAATTCCGAAGGTGATCTCGGAATGAGGCAGGTGCCCACGAAGCCTGCGCTCTTACTTCTACTTCCACTCGGAGAGTCACCATGCGTTATTCCCTCCTGGCCGCCGCGCTCGCCGTCGCCATGGGCAGCACCAGCTTCTCGGCGTCCGCCGCCGATTCCCGCGATCAGACGATCGCCGAACTGAAGGCGCAGCTGGAAGCGCTGTCGGCCAAGGTGGCCGAGCTGGAAGAGCGCAGCGACGCGCAGTCCGACGTCAACATCGACACCGCTTCGCAGCTGGACAAGCTCAACACCGGTTCGCCGAAGGTCGACACCAAGGGCGGCCTGAAGATCACCTCGGCCGACGGCAAGTTCGAAGCCAGCGTCGGTGGCCGTATCCAGTTCGACACCTACGCGTTCGACCGCGACCTGGCCAGCACCACCGGCACCACCGAGTTCCGCCGCGCGCGCCTGACCCTGCAGGGCAAGGCCTACGGCTGGGAATACAAGATGGAGAACGACTTCGGCGCCGGCGGCGGCCTGGACGGCTTCCGCGACGTGTACATCGCCAAGTCGGCGCTGGGCGGCAAGTTCACCATCGGTCACTTCAAGCCGTATCGCGCGATGGAAGAGCTGACCAGCTCCAACGAGCTGCTGACCATGGAGCGTCCCTTCGCCTCCGCGACCGGCCTGTTCAACGGCCGCCAGTTCCAGCAGGGCGTGGGCTACCTGCGCGCCGGCGAGAACTACACCGCCGGCCTGAGCGTGTTCAACCTGCGTGGTGCCGCCGGCACGCGTAACGAGGGCGTCGGCGCTGCCGGCCGCGTGACGTTCGCGCCGATCAACACCGACAACAGCACGCTGCACTTCGGTGCCTGGTACAGCTTCGAAGACAACAACCTGGGCTCGGCCGACCTGGTCGCCACGTCCAACTACGCCGGCCGTCGCGGTCCGTCGCAGGTCATCGCCACCACCACCGGCGCCAGCCGCAACACCGTGGACGTGATGGCCGTGGAAGCCGCCGGTTCGTTCGGTCCGGCCTTCTTCCAGGCCGAGTACGCCGATGCCACCTACGGCCAGCCGCTGGGCCGCGACCAGGACGTGAAAACGTACTACGCGCAGGGCAGCTTCATGCTCAATGGCGGCCACAAGCCGTACAAGGGCGCCACCGGCGTGTTCGGTTCGCCGAAGGTCGCCGACAAGGGCCTGTGGGAACTGACCGGCCGCTACGACTATGTCGAGAACGAAACGCTGAACCGCGAAGTCACCAGCTGGATCCTCGGCGTGAACTACTACGTCAACCCGAACCTGCGCTTCATGTTCAACTTCACGCAGGGCGACAACGAAGTCACCGGCGACGAGACCGCCCAGTACGCGCTGCGCACGCAGTTCGCCTGGTAAGCCGCGCGGCGCGCCTGCGCCGCTCCTGCTGCACGAAGACCCGGGATCGCATCCCGGGCCTTCGTGTTTCCGGCCCCCGACCATGACCATTGGCAGGGGTCCCGATCCGGCCCAGCGGGGACACTGCGGGGCGGTCCCGGGTGTACGCCCAGGACCACAGGGATGGGGATCCTTATCAATCAGGGGGTTGGATGAAGCGGCTGATGGTCGTCGCCAGCATGGCGATGTGCGTGATGGCGGGCGGCGTGCAGGCGGCAGAGCCTGTGGACCTGGATGTGGTCGCGAAGATCCGGCACGAGGCGTTCAACCGCTCGCAGGCCGCGGCCAACCTGAAGGAATTGACCGAAACCGTGGGGCCGCGCCTGACCGCGTCGCCCAACTACACCCGCGCCAGCGCATGGGCGCGCGGCAAGCTCTCCGGCTGGGGCCTCGTCGGCGTGCACGATGAAGTGTTCGATCCCGCGTTCGGCCGTGGCTGGGAGTTCAGTTCCGCGCGGATCGAGATGCTGTCGCCTCGCCAGGTGCCCGTCCATGCGCTGCCGAAGGCCTGGACGCGCGGCACCGATGGCCCGGTGGAAGGCGAGGTGGTGCTGGCGTCGTTCAAGACCCTGACGGACATCGACAAGCAGCGCGGCAAGCTGCGCGGCAAGATCGTCCTGCTGGACGACGCGCGGGCGTACAAGCCGGCCGAAAAAGCCGACTTCCGCCGCTACGACGAGACCGAGCTGGGCGAACTCCAGACGTTTCCCGTCGCCGCGGACGCCGAGCCGGATGCGCAGGAAAAGCGGCTGGAGGAATACCGCAAGCGCCAGGCGTTGACCAAGGCACTGAATACCTTCCTGGCGGAAGAGGGTGTGCTGGCGACGCTGTCGTTGAGCTCCTGGGACAACGGCATCATCCGCGCCACCGGCGGCGGCGCACGCAAGGCGGACGAACCGGTCGGCGTCACCGAGCTGGTGCTGCCCACCGAGCACTACAACCCACTGGTGCGCGCGGTGCAGGGCAAGCAGCCGGTGCGCCTGCGCATCGACGTCGACTCCCGTTTCACCAGCGAACAGGACCTGCCGGCCAGCAACACCTTCGCCGAGATCCCGGGCACGGGCGGCAAAGCGGGCGAGGTGGTGATGATCGGCGCGCACCTGGACTCGTGGCACACCGGCACCGGCGCCAGCGACAACGGCGCCGGCGTGGTGGTGATGATGGAGGCCATGCGCATCCTCAAGGCGATCGGCGTGAAGCCGCGTCGTACGATCCGGCTCGCCCTGTGGGGCGGCGAGGAACAGGGGCTGCATGGTTCTGCGGGTTACGTGGCCCGCTACCTGGCCGACTATCCGGCGCCGACAGACCCGGAACAGAAGGCGCTGCCCCGCGCGTACCAGCGCGGCACGGGCCCGCTGCAGCGCCAGCGCGGTTACGACCGTTTCTCGACGTACTTCAACTTCGACAACGGCACCGGGCGCATCCGCGGCATCTATGCGCAGGAAAACCACGCCGCGGTGCCGATCTTCAAGGCCTGGCTGGAGCCGTTCGCCGACATCGGCGCGACCATCGTGACCACCCGCAACACCGGCAGCACGGACCACATCTCGTTCGACCGCGTCGGCTTGCCGGGCTTCCAGTTCGTGCAGGATCCGGCCGACTACTTCACCCATGTCCACCACACCCACCTGGACACGTACGACCACGTGGTGCCGGAAGACCTGAAGCAGGCGGCGGCGATCATCGCCTCGTTCGCCTACCACGCGGCGATGCGCGAAGAACGGCTGCCGCGAAAGCCTTTCCTTGAGCGGGACGAAAAGTAGGGTCCGCGACGGACGGCGGCCGTGTCAGGCCGCCGTCTTGTCCTTGAAGCGGCAGAGATCGCGGATCACGCACTGCGGGCAGTCCGGCTTACGTGCCTTGCACACATAGCGCCCATGCAGGATCAACCAATGGTGCGCATCCTGCATGAAATCCGCCGGCACCACCTTCAGCAGCTTGTCCTCCACCGCACGCACGTCCTTGCCCGGGGCCAGGCCGGTGCGGTTGGCGACGCGGAAGATATGCGTGTCCACCGCGATGGTCGGCTCGCCGAAGGCCGTGTTGAGCACCACGTTCGCCGTCTTGCGGCCCACGCCGGGCAGGCTCTCCAGCGCTTCGCGCGAGCGCGGCACTTCGCCGCCGTACTGATCGACCAGGATGCGGCAGGTGGCGATGACGTTCTTCGCCTTCGCGTTGAACAGGCCGATGGTGGCGATGTACTTCTTCAATCCGTCCTCGCCGAGGGCCAGGATCGCCGTCGGCGTGTTGGCGACGGGAAAGAGTCGTCGTGTCGCCTTGTTCACGCCCACGTCGGTCGCCTGCGCGGAGAGCGTCACTGCGACCAGCAGCTCGAACGGCGTGGTGTACTCCAGTTCCGTCGTCGGGCGCGGATTGAGTTCGCGCAGCCGCGAGAACAGTTCCACCACTTCATCGCGCTTGAGGGTCGGGCTCCGCCGCGGCGCACTCATGGTTTCGTGCGCTCCGCGGCCTTGGCGCGCGCGCGTTCCAGGATGGCGGCGGCGGCGGCCGGCAAGGCGGGCCTGACGGGCGCTGACGGCCCGCGGGGCTGCGCCGCGATGCGTCGCGCTTCGCGTTCGGCTGCACGCCGCGCCAGTCGCATCGTGCGCTGGCGATAGCGCTCGCGCGCCGCCCACGCCGTGCGCAGGCGGGACTGCGCATCCACGATCGGGCCGGCCTGTGCGGCAGCGTGGTCCGGACAGGGCGTCCAGGCCATCAGTCCCGCGTCCAGCGCGGCGTCCACGTCATCGTCCGCCAGCAGGGCAGACAGGCGTCGCGCCTGTTCGCAGCCGGGGCAGGGCGCTGACACGACTCAGCGGCCGGTGAAGGCCGGCTTGCGGCGTTCGGTGAAGGCACGGGTGCCCTCGCGCATGTCGTCGGTCGAGAACATCAGGCCGAACTGCGCGGTTTCGTACTGCAGCCCTTCCTCGATGCCGCACTCGCCACCGATGTTGACGACATCGAGCGTCGCGCGCAGGGCGAGCGGTGCCGAGGCCGCGAGCTGCGCCGCCACCTTCATGGCTTCTTCTTCGAGTTCGGCCGCCGGCACCACGCGGTTGACGATACCCAACTGCAGCGCCCGCTCCGCCGTGATCGGAGCACCCAGCAGGCACAGTTCCAGCGTGGCGGCACGCCCGGCCAGCCGCAGCAGGCGCTGGCTGCCGCCGAAGCCGGGAATCAGGCCCAGGTTGATCTCCGGCTGCCCGACCTTGGCGGTGTCGGCGGCGATGCGCAGGTGGCAGGCCATCGCGAGTTCCAGCCCGCCGCCGAGGGCGAACCCGTTGACCATCGCGACGACCGGCTTGGGCAGGGTCTCGATGGTGCGCATCAGCCGCTGACCGCGCAGCGAAAAATCGCGGCCGTCGGTGGCCCGCAGGCCCGCCATTTCGGCAATGTCCGCCCCGGCCACGAAAGCTTTCGGACCCGCGCCGGTCAGGACGACCACGCGCACGGAGGCGTCTTCGGCTGCGGCCGTGAAGGCGACCTGCAGCGCGTCCAGCGTGGCGGCATTCAGGGCGTTCAGCTTGTCCGGACGATGGACGGTGAGACGACGGATGCCATCGGCATCATGAACGAGGACAAGGCTTTCAGACATGGGATTTTCAGGCGTTTTGTAAAATTTCGGTAAAGAGGGAACTCCGTCCCGGAGCGCCGGTCAGAGCAGCCTGCTGTCAGTGGCGGTTAAGCGCCCCGGCCGCTATCCTAGCGCGTCCATTCCAGGCGGTATGCCGCCCATCCCGGAGAGAGTTTTGATGAAGTTGCGTTCGTTAGTGGTCGCTGTTGCGGCATTCGCCATGGCCGGCAGCGCCCTGGCCCAGGACGTCTCGTCCGAGAAGGGCAAGTTGAGCTATTACTTCGGCTACGACTATGGCAACAATCTGGCCGAGTTGACCGCCCGTGGCGAGCAGCTCGATATCAATTCCGTGGTCAAGGGCCTGCAGGATGCGTTCGCCAAGCAGAAGCCAGCGCTGACCAGCGAGCAGCTGAAGCCCGCCCTGGAAGCCTTCCAGAAGCGTGAGCAGGGCCGCGCGCAGCAGGCCAAGGCCGAGTACGACAAGGTCGCGGCCGAGAACAAGACCAAGAGCGACCAGTTCATCGCCAGCTTCAAGGGCCAGGCGGGCGTCAAGACGCTGCCGGGCGGCGTCGCGTACAAGGTGCTCGAGAACGGCACCGGCGCGAAGCCCACCCAGGCCAGCACGGTGGAACTGCAGGTCGCGGGTGCCTACCCGTTCGGCCAGCGTCCGACCGAAGCGCGTCCGGCGCAGCAGATGAAGGACGTGAAGGTCAGCGCCATCGAGATGCCGGCCATGCGCGAAGTGCTGCTGCAGATGCCGGTCGGTTCGAAGTGGGAAGTCGCGCTGCCGCCGGACAAGGCCTATGGCGCCGACCCGCGCACGGGCTTCCCGCCGAACGTGGCGGTGGTGTTCGAGATCAAGCTGGTCAGCGCCAAGTAATTCCCGCCTGATCGTTCCATCCCTGCGCCGGCCTCGTGCCGGCGCAGTGCTTTGCGCGGCAGGGCGCGTTTTCGCGCTACCCTCCGCAGGTGTCCGATGACATGAATACCGCTTTCCGCGCCGTGCTCAGCCCCTGCACCGGCGTCTGTACGCTGGACGACGACGGCCTCTGCCGGGGCTGCCTGCGCACCACCTCGGAGATCGCACGCTGGTCGCAGATGAACGATGACGAACGCCTGCGCCTGATGGAGTCCGTACTGCCCGCGCGCGAACGCGTACGCATGCCGTTCGTCGAGCAGCTGCGCGAGGCGGCCGTCCTGCAGCGCGCCCTGCACCCCCTGGGTGCGGCGCCGCGTACGCCCGGCTGGAACCACGAAGAACTCATCGACCTGCTGCCGCCGGGCCCGCTGGCCGAGGCCGCGGTGCTCGCCGGCCTCGTCCCGCGCGAGAGCGGCACGCAGGTGCTGCTGACGCGGCGGACGGACGGTCTGCGTCATCATGCCGGCCAGGTCAGTTTCCCCGGCGGGCGCATCGAGCCCACCGACGCGGATGTCGTGGCGGCCGCACTGCGCGAGAGCCGCGAGGAGATCGCCCTGCAGGCCTCGCAGGCCGTGCCGCTCGGCTTCCTCGACCCGTTCACTACCATCAGCGGTTTCCGCGTCGTGCCGGTGGTCGCGGTGATCGATCCCGCGTTCGTGCCCATGCCGGAACCCGGCGAGGTCGCCGATGTGTTCGAGGTGCCGCTGGAGTACCTGCTGGCACCGGACAACCTGCGCCGCGTCGAAGTCGACTATCGCGGCCGCCGTCGTGCGGTGCTCGAGTACGCCTGGCCGGGGCAGCGGATCTGGGGCGCAACGGCCGCCATCCTGTCCAATCTGCGGCAACGCCTGGAGCAGCTTGCATGAACTGGACGACCTTGGTCGATGCACCGACGTTGTCCGCCGCCCTCGATGATCCGGATCTGCGGCTGGTGGATGCGCGTTTCGTGATGCTCAATGCGGCGCCCGATGCGGGTCGCCAGGCCTACGCCGAATCGCACTTGCCGGGTGCCGTCTATGCGGACCTCAATCAGGACCTGTCGGATCTTTCGAAGGTCGGCGCTGGCCGCCATCCGCTGCCTGACAGCGACGCGTTTGCGCGCAAGCTCGGCGAATGGGGCATCGGGCCCTCGCATCAGGTCGTGGTCTACGACGCCGGCGACGGCAGCATGGCGGCCGCGCGCCTGTGGTGGCTGCTCAAGCTGTTGGGTCACGCCCGCGTTGCCGTGCTCGATGGCGGTGTGGCGGCCTGGCGCGCTGCAGGTGGAAGGGAGACTGCCGAGGCTCCGGCGCCCGCGTCAGGCGGCGCGTACCCCTCGCGATTCGACGCAAGCCAGCTTGTCGATGCGGAAGACATCGTGGCGCGTCTGGACACCGGTGGTTGGCTCATCGATGCGCGCGCAGCCGAGCGCTTCCGGGGCGAGATCGAACCTATCGATCCTGTCGCGGGCCACGTGCCCGGCGCGCTCAACCGTCCGTTCTCGCAGAACCTGCGCGACGGCCGCTTCAAGCCGGCCGACGAACTGCGCGCCGAATTGTCGCTGCTGCTCGGCCATCGCGCTCCGGCGGACGCCGTGCTCATGTGCGGATCCGGAGTGACGGCCTGCCATCTGTTGCTCGCCTTCGAACATGCCGGTTTGCACGGCGCGCGCCTCTATCCCGGTTCGTGGAGCGGCTGGATCAGCAATCCTGCGCGCCCGGTCGCCCGCGGCGACTGAACCTTCGCGGGGCCGTCATGGCCCTGTCATCGACGCACGGCACGCTCCCGCGGTTTCGTCAGGGGGATCGTCCATGCTTCATCGTCTGCTCAACGCGGCCGTCTTGGCCGCGATGCTGTGCTGTGCCAGCGTGCCTGTAGCCGCGCAGGATACGGAGGCCGAGCGTCTCCGGATCCATGGATCCAACACCATCGGTGCCGAGGTGATGCCGCGCATCGTCGACGCATGGCTTCGCTCCATCGGCTATACGGGGATCGAGCGGCGCACGCCGCGCCCCGACCGCATGGAAATCACGGCGGTTCGCGATGGCGAGTCCTTGGTCGTGGAGATCGATCGCCGCGGATCGGCCAACGGCTTCCAGGCCTTGGTGGATGGGAATGCGGAGCTCGCGATGATGGCGCGCGCACCCACCGCCAGCGAGCGCGATGCGGGCTGGCAGCTGGGCGACCTGGGGTCGCCGGAGCAGGAATTCACCGTCGCCCTGGACGGCCTGGCCATCGTGGTCAACGACCGCAACCCGGTGCGCAAGATCAGCGTCGCGCAGTTGCGCGATATCGCCGCCGGACGCATCCGTTCGTGGTCGCAGCTCGGCGGTGAGGATGCACTCATCCACGTACATGCCGGACCGGAAGCGGGGGGCAGCCGCGAGTTCCTCCAGCAGCGCGTGATGCAGGGTGGCGCCACGAGTGGCGCCTTCGAGCACGCGCGCCTGCGCCAGGCCGCCCGTGCGGCTGCGGAAGACCGCCATGCGTTGGCCATCGTCGAACTGACGACCCGCATCCCTCCCGGCACCCGCACGCTGGCCGTGTCCGACGGCGGTGCCGCGGTGCTGCCCACGCGCCTGAACGTGGCCAGCGAGGATTACCCGCTGGTGCGCCGGTATCGCCTGTATGGCGCGCCGTTGATGTCGGCGCTGGGTCGCAGTCTGGCGCTGTACGCGGTGGGTCGCGATGGACAGCGCGCCGTCGAGGCCGTGGGCCTGCAGTCAGTGATGCTGCGCACAGCGATCCAGCCGGGGCGGCTGCCGGGTGTGCAGGCCTACCGGGAAGCCGTCGCAGGCGCCACCCGGCTGCCGGTCGGCATGCGTTTCAACATGGCCTCGCTCAGTACCCTGTTCGAGAGCCGCAGCGCATTGGACATGGAGCGCCTCGTGGCCTTCATGCGCCTGCCCGAGAACCAAGGGCGTTCGCTGGTGGTCGTCGCGTTCGCGGACCACGACCCGGGCAACCGGCTGTTGCCGACCATGCTCAGCAACGAGCGCGCGGACATGGTGGCCGGTTACCTGACCCGCAACGGCATTCCCGTGACGCGCTCCGTCGGCCTGGGCGACGTGCGCCCATTGGCGGGTGGCGGACAGCGCGACCGCAACGAGCGGGTCGAGGTGTGGCTGCTCTGAGGGGCGGTTACTTCTTGAGCTTGTCGATCAGCGCGCGCAGGGCGGTCTGCGTATCGGGCGCATGCCAGGCATCGACGAAACGCTCCAGCTGGATCAGCGCCGGGTCGAGTGCCTCCACGAGGTCGCGGCGGGCGAGGGCGCGCGTCTGCAGCATCGGGTGGTGCGGCAGGGTCAGCAACTGCTGCAGCCAGGCGATGGCACGCGCGGTGACGTTCTCCTGGTCGATCAGTTCATCGACCAGGCCGATCTCCAGCGCACGCTCGGCCGGCACCATCTCGCCGGCCACCAGCAGGCGTTCGGCGCGATAAGGGCCCACCACGCGGCGCATCAGGCGCTGGATGCCTTCCGGTACGACCAGGCCCACCTGGGTTTCGTTGAGGCCCAGCGCGAACGGGCGCGCCGGGTCCGGGCTGCGCGCCATCACGCGGTAGTCGCAGCACAGCGCCAGCACGCAACCGCCCGCCGGCGCATGCCCGGTGATCGCGGCGACCACCGGGACGCGCGACTCCGCCAACGTGCGCGCGGCACCGAAGAAGGCTTGCCACGCATCGAGCAACGCCTTGCGGTCGTCGCCCAGCGACATCAGGTAAGGCACGTCCATGCCGGCCGAAAAGATCTTCGGGTTGCCGGCCAGCACGATGCCGCGCACGCCGTCGTCGAGCGCCCCGCCCAGCGCATCGATCAGGGCGCGGCACAGGTCCGTGTTGAGGGCGTTGACCGGCGCACGCGCCAGCCGGATCTCGCGGATGTCGCCGTGGTCGGTGGTTTCGATGAGGCCTGTCATTCATCCGCTCCCTGAAGTCAGGCCGGTATCATAGGCGCATGAACCGTCGCTTCGAAATGATCGGCCTGTCGGCCCTGTTGATGTCGTGCCTGGGTACCGCTCACGCGGCCGGTTGCCTGCCTGTCGCCAAGGTGGCCTGGATACGCCTGCCGCCGGTCACGATGCCGATGATGGCCGGCTTCGTCCGTATCGAGAATCCATGCAAGGCGCCGATCAGCATCGTCGGTGCGGAGAGCCTCGCCTTCGACGACGTCTCGCTGCACGAAACCCGCGAGGAGAACGGTGTCAGCCGCATGCGCGAAGTGGTCGCGCTGCCGATCGCGCCCGGCAAGGCCGCCGAGCTCAAGCCGGGCGGCCTGCACCTGATGCTGCATGGCCCCTACCAGCCGCTGGCCGCGGGGGAGAAGCCGGTGATCACGCTGAAGCTGGCCGATGGCCGCTCGTTGCCCGTCGTGTTCGAGGTGCGCAAGAGCGCACCCTGATGTCCGCGGACTATGGTGTGGGAGCGACGTAAGTCGCGAGCTCTTCTTTCAGCCTCGGGAAAAGCTTGCGACTTACGTCGCTCCCACAACGCTCTTGTGGTTACTCCGATACCGCACGGATCGCCGCGGGCAACGGCGCGCTGTGGCCGGTCTGCGTGTCCATCCACACGACCACCACGTTGCCGTCCGAGTACAGCACGCTGTCGTCTTTGGCCGACACGATCCGGTGACCGATGGTGACGCTGCTGGTCCCCAGGCGGTCGACGTAGAGTTCCACTACCACGTCGTTCGGCCAGGTCAGCGGCCGCTTGTAGTTGATGTTGTTCGCGGCCACGACCGGCGCGATGCGGTCGGTCATCGACACGTCCGGCACCGTCAGCATCCAGCGCACGCGCGCTTCTTCCAGGTACGAGATGTACTTGGCGTTGTTCACGTGGCCCATGCTGTCCATGTCGCGCCAGCGCACGCTGATCGGGATCTTCGCCAGCAGCCTGCGGCCGGCGTCGTGGGAGTCGCTCATCGTGCGGCCTTCTTCTTCGTGGTCTTGGTGGCGGACTTGCGCGGCGGCAGCACGTCGGGCTTGGCGACGGCCGCCGGCTTCGTGGGCTTCGGCGACTTGGCTGCGGGCAACAGCTTGGCGAGGAAACGCCCGGTATGCGATTCCGGATGCGCCGCGATGTCCTCGGGCGTACCGGTGGCCAGGATGCGCCCACCCCGGTGCCCGCCTTCCGGCCCGAGGTCGACCACCCAGTCCGCCGTCTTGATGACGTCCAGGTTGTGTTCGATCACCACGATGGTGTTGCCGTCGTCGCGCAGCTTGTGCAGCACGGCGAGCAGGTGCTCGATGTCGTGGAAGTGCAGGCCGGTGGTCGGTTCGTCCAGGATGTACAGCGTGCGTCCCGTGTCGCGGCGGGAGAGTTCCTTCGACAGCTTCACGCGCTGCGCCTCGCCGCCGGACAGCGTCGTCGCGCTCTGGCCCAGCTTGACGTAGCTCAGGCCGACGTCCACCAGTGTTTCCAGTTTGCGCGCGATCGACGGCACGGGCTCGAACAGGGTCAGCGCGTCCTCGACGGTCATTTCCAGCACGTCGTTGATGTTGTAGCCCTTGTAGAGGATCTCCAGCGTCTCGCGGTTGTAGCGCTTGCCGTGGCAGACGTCGCAGGGCACGTATACGTCCGGCAGGAAGTGCATCTCCACCTTGATCAAGCCGTCGCCCTGGCAGGCCTCGCAGCGGCCGCCGCGCACGTTGAAGCTGAAGCGGCCCGGCGAGTAGCCGCGCGCGCGCGCTTCCGGCACCTGCGCGTACAGTTCGCGCAACGGCGTGAACAGGCCCGTGTAGGTCGCCGGATTGGAGCGTGGCGTGCGCCCGATCGGCGACTGGTCGATGTCGACGACCTTGTCGAACAGGTCCAGCCCGGTGACCTCGCGGTACGGCGCCGGCTTGTGCGACGCGCCGTTGATCTCGTTGGCGGCCAGCGCGTACAGGGTGTCGTTGATCAGCGTCGACTTGCCCGAGCCGGACACGCCGGTGATGCAGGTGAACAAACCCGACGGCACGTCGAGGTCGACATCCTTCAGGTTGTTGCCGGTGGCGCCGCGCAGGTGCAGCGTCATCTTCGGGTTCGCCTTGTGGCGCGCTTTCGGCACCTCGATCTGGCGCTTGCCCGAGAGGTACTGGCCGGTCAGCGAACGTGGCGCCTTCAGCAGGTCGTCCAGCGTGCCCTGGCCGACGATTTCGCCGCCATGCACGCCGGCACCGGGGCCGATGTCGAGCACATAGTCGGCCATGCGGATGGCGTCCTCGTCGTGCTCGACGACGATCACCGTGTTGCCGAGGTCGCGCAGGCGCGTCAGCGTGCCGAGCAGGCGCTCGTTGTCGCGCTGGTGCAGGCCGATGCTGGGTTCGTCGAGCACGTACATCACGCCGACCAGGCCGGCGCCGATCTGCGAGGCCAGGCGGATGCGCTGCGCTTCGCCACCCGACAGCGTATCGGCCTTGCGCTCGAGGGTGAGGTAATCCAGGCCGACATCGACCAGGAAGCCGAGCCGCTCGGCGATCTCCTTGACGATCTTCGCGGCGATCTCGCCGCGCCAGCCGGGCAGGTCCAACCCTCGGAAGAACGCCAGCGCTTCGTCCACCGGCAGCACCACCAGCGACGGCAGCGGACGGTCGGCGACGAACACGTTGCGCGCGGACTTGTTGAGGCGCGCGCCCTGGCAATCGGGACAGGGCCGGTCGCTGATGTACTTGGCCAGTTCCTCGCGCACGGCCGGCGACTCCGTCTCGCGGTAGCGGCGCTCGAGGTTCGGCACGATGCCCTCGAAACGGTGCTTGCGCTGCGTGCGCCCGCCCGATTCGGTGAGGTACGTGAAGGTGATGACTTCTTCCCCGCTGCCGTACAGCACCGCCTTCTGCACGCCTTCCGGCAGCGACTGCCAGGGTGCGTCCACGTCGAAGCGGTAGTGCTTGGCCAGCGAGGCGATCAGCTGGAAGTAGTAGGCGTTGCGGCGGTCCCAGCCGCGCACGGCACCAGCCGCCAGCGACAGTTCGGGGTGCACGACCACGCGAGCGGGGTCGAAGAACTGGGCCACGCCGAGGCCGTCGCACGTGGGGCAGGCGCCGACCGGCGAGTTGAACGAGAACAGGCGCGGTTCCAGCTCCGGCAGCGAGTAGTCGCAGACCGGGCAGGAATACTTCGACGAGAACAGCAGCGGCGCGGATTCGGGCTGGTCCAGCGACATCACCTGGGCCATGCCGTCGCCCAGTTTCAGGGCGGTCTCGAAGCTCTCGGCGAGGCGCTGCTTGAGGTCTTCGCGCGGGCGGAAACGGTCGATCACCGCTTCGATCGTGTGTTTCTGCCGCAATGCCAGCGCCGGTACGGCGTCGATCTCGTAGAGCTCGCCATCGACGCGCACGCGGACGAAGCCCTGCGCACGCAGTTGGTCGAAGACCTGGGCATGCTCGCCCTTGCGCTCGCGGATCACCGGGGCCAGCAGCATGTAGCGCTGCTCGCCGTCGAGCGCCAGCACCTGATCCACCATCTGGCTGACGGTCTGCGCCTCCAGCGGATAGCCGTGGTCCGGGCAGCGCGGCAGGCCGACGCGCGCATACAGCAGGCGCAGGTAGTCGTAGATCTCGGTGATCGTGCCGACGGTGGAGCGGGGGTTGTGGCTGGTCGATTTCTGCTCGATCGAGATCGCCGGCGACAGGCCCTCGATGTGGTCGACATCCGGCTTCTCCATCACCGACAGGAACTGCCGCGCGTACGCGGACAGCGACTCCACGTAGCGGCGCTGGCCTTCGGCGTAGATGGTGTCGAACGCGAGCGACGACTTACCCGAGCCGGACAGGCCGGTGATCACGATCAGCTTGTCGCGCGGAAGGTCGAGATCGATGTTCTTGAGGTTGTGCGTCCGCGCACCGCGGATGCGGATGAAGTCCATGGCCATCGGGTGGGGGATCCGGAAAGCGAACAAGGAAGCGTAGCGATCTGCTCAGATGGGGGCAAATCGCCCCCTGCACCAGTGCAGGGAGGTTCGGAAGAAAGAGCCTGGTCAGGCGGGATTGGGGCTATCGATACCGGTCTTGCCGGAACGGCGGGACGCGGACAGGTCCGTGCGCCGCGGCGAGCAGGTGCGGGAAGGAAATGTGGGCAAGTGCATGATTCCCAAGGGCTGGAGGGCGCGGTGGTTGCCGCAGCCGGGCACTATGCGGCGGCCCCGAGGGCGGATTCTGTCCGCAATCGGTACAGAGTGGCCGGAAGGAGGGGGTGGTTGACCCTAACCGCATGAATCCACTACAATTCCGCTTCTGTCCGCCCTCGATGGCAGGCAGGCTCCAGAAAATAACTACAGAAACCAAGGAATCCACATGTACGCAGTCGTAGTCACTGGCGGTAAGCAATACCGCGTGATGAAGGGCGAGACGCTCCGCGTCGAGAAGCTCGAGGCCGAAGCCGGCAACGAGATCACCTTCGACAACATCCTGATGCTGGGCGATGGCGAAACCATCAGCCTGGGCGACGCCCTGAAGGGCGCCAGCGTGACCGCCAAGGTCGTCGGCCATGGCCGCGCCGACAAGGTCCGCATCATCAAGTTCCGCCGCCGCAAGCACCACATGAAGCGCCAGGGTCATCGGCAGCACTACACCGAAATCGAAATCACCGGCATCACGAAGTAAGGAGAAGCAGTCATGGCACACAAAAAGGGCGTAGGTTCCTCGCGCAACGGCCGCGACTCCAATCCGAAGATGCTGGGCGTCAAGGTCTTCGGTGGTCAGGCGATCGATGCGGGCAACATCATCATCCGCCAGCGCGGCACCCAGTTCCACCCGGGTCCGGGCGTCGGCCTGGGTCGCGACCACACGCTGTTCGCGCTGGTCGACGGCAAGGTCGAGTTCTCGGTCAAGGGCGCCAAGAAGCGCCGCACCGTCAGCGTGGTGGCGGAAGCCTGAGGCTTCGCGCACACGCGTCGCGAAGGGCCCCGCCGCGTGCGGGGCTTTTCGTTTGCGGGGCATTGACGTCCCGCGCATCCCGCAACCCATCGATTGAAACGAACCCTTTGCCATGAAACTCGTAGACGAAGCTGAAATCCTGGTCACCGCCGGCAATGGCGGCAACGGCTGCGTGGGCTTCCGCCGCGAGAAGTTCATTCCGCTGGGCGGCCCCGATGGTGGCGATGGCGGCGGTGGCGGCAGCGTCTGGCTGCTCGCCGACGAGAACCTCAACACCCTGGTCGACTTCCGCCACCAGACGACGTTCCGCGCCCAGCGGGGCGAGAACGGCATGGGCCGGCAGATGTACGGCAAGGCCGGCGAAGACCTCACCATCACTGTCCCGGTCGGCACCGTGGTCACCAACGTCAGCACCGACGAGGTGATCGGCGACCTCACCCAGCACGGCGACCGCCTGCTGGTGGCCAAGGGCGGCAAGGGTGGCCTGGGCAACATGCATTTCAAGAGCTCCATCACCCGCGCGCCCCGCAAGGCGACGCCGGGCGAGGAAGGCGAGGAACGCCTGCTGAAGCTGGAGCTCAAGCTGCTGGCGGACGTCGGCCTGCTGGGCTTCCCGAACGCGGGCAAGAGCACCTTCATCCGCGCCGTCTCGGCCGCGACGCCCAAGGTGGCCGACTACCCGTTCACCACGCTTTACCCGAACCTGGGCGTGGTCAGCGTCGAGGCGCACCGCAGCTTCGTCATCGCCGACATCCCGGGCCTGATCGAAGGCGCCGCCGATGGCGCCGGCCTCGGTGCGCAGTTCCTCCGCCACCTGCAGCGCACGCGCATCCTGCTGCACCTGGTGGACATGGCGCCGATGGAGGGTGGCGTGGAAGGCATCGATCCGGTCGAGCAGGTGCGCGCAATCGAGCGCGAGCTCGAGAAGCACGACCCAGAGTTGCTGCAGAAGCCGCGCTGGCTGGTGCTCAACAAGGCCGACCTGATGTTCGAGGACGAGGCCAAGGAGCGCGCGGAGCAGATCATCGCCGAGCTGGGCTGGACCCAGCCGTGGTACCAGGTCTCGGCCATCTCGCGCGAAGGCACCTGGCCGATCATGAAGGACGTGATGGCCTTCTTCGACCGCCAGCGTGAAGAGGCGGACGAGGCCGCCCGAGGCTGACCCAGGAACCCGCCGGAAGGCGGGTTTTCCTTATCCCCCGCTTGCGCAGGGTCTGGCGGCGGGCAGGCAAAAAGAAACCCGCCTTCCGGCGGGTTTCGTGTCTTCGCGTCCGTGTACCGCTGGATCAGGCGGCTTGCAGCGCCTTGATGCGGGCGTTCAGGCGGCTCTTGTGGCGAGCGGCCTTGTTGCGGTGGATCAGGCCGCGCGAGCTCAGGCGATCGAGGATCGGCTGGGCCGAGACGAACGCAGCCTGGGCACCGGCGGCGTCGTTGGCGTCGAGGGCCTTGAGGACTTTCTTGACGGCGGTGCGCAGCATCGAACGCTGACCGGCATTGCGCGCATTGCGCACGACGGTCTGCTTGGCGCGCTTCTTGGCGGACTTGATATTGGCCACAGTGGGATTCCTGGTGAATACCTGAGAGAATTCAGGGGTTGAACGGAAGACGGATAATCGAGCCGGAAATTATGGGGCATTCAATGGGTTGCGTCAAGCTGGCGATTCTGTCGGGGGATCGGCCCCGATGAGCGGGAAGCTCCTGCGCTCCGCCGCCATCTTCAGCTCCATGACCTTCTTGTCCCGGCTCTCGGGACTGGTCCGGGATCAAGTCTACGCCCATGTGTTCGGTGCGGGCGGGATGATGGATGCCTTCTTCGTGGCGTTCAGGATCCCGAACTTCATGCGCCGGCTGTCGGCCGAAGGCTCGTTCTCGATGGCCTTCGTCCCGGTTTTGGCCGAGTACAAGGCCACCCGGAGCCCGGAGGAGGTCAAGGCCCTGATCGACCGGGTCACCGGCACTCTGGCCGCGGCACTGCTGGTGCTGACCGCCATCGTGATCCTGCTGGCTCCGCAGATCGCCCGCCTGATCGCGCCGAACTTCGACGCCGCGCAGATGCAGGTGCTGACCGACCTGCTGCGGATCACCTTCCCCTATGCCTTGTTCATCTCGCTGGCATCGCTGGCGGGCGGCATCCTCAACAGCTACCAGCGGTTCGCCATCCCCGCGCTGTCGCCGGTGCTGATGAACCTGTCCATGATCGCCGCCGCCGTCGGGCTGGCGCCGCTGATGGACTACTCGGTGATGGTGCTGGGCTGGGGCGTGTTCGCCGCGGGCGTGCTCCAGTTGGGCTTCCAGCTGCCGTCGCTGGCCCGCCTGGGCCTGCTGCCGCGCCCGAGGCTGGACTTCGCCCATGCCGGCGTCCGCAAGATCCTGACCCTGATGGTGCCCACGCTGTTCGGCTCATCGGTGGCCCAGTTCAACCTGCTGCTCAATACGTGGGTGGCGGCGCTGCTCATCAGCGGCAGCGTCAGCTGGCTGTACTACAGCGACCGCCTGCTGGAGTTCCCGCTGGGGATGTTCGGCGTGGCGATCGGCACGGTGATCCTGCCGCATCTGTCCAGCCGCCATGCCGAGACCGATCCTGAGGGGTACTCGAAAGGCCTGGACTGGGGTTTCCGCCTCTGCCTGCTGATCGGCCTGCCCGCCTGCGCCGGGCTGATCCTGTGTGCGCAGCCGCTGCTGGCCACGCTGTTCCAGTACGGCAAGTTCGACGCCACCGACGTGCAGATGGCCAGTTGGAGCCTGATGGCGCAGTCCATCGCCGTACCGGCCTTCCTGCTGGTGAAGGTGTTGGCGCCGGCGTTCTACTCGCGTCAAGACACCCGCACGCCCGTGAAGGCGGCCGTGGTGGCGGTCCTGACGAATGCGCTGTGCACCCTGCTGTTCTTCGCCGCGATGCTTTACGGCACCGAGCCGGGCCGGCAGGCCCTGCAGGCCACGGGCGGCGACCTGAAGCAGGCCCTGGGCCAAGTGCAGGGCGCGCATGCGCTGCTGGCGCTGGCCATTGCGGTGGCCGGCTGGGTGAATGCGCTGCAGCTGGCTTGGCTGCTACGCAAGGCGGGCGTGTACCGGCGGCAGCCCGGCTGGGGCCGGTTCCTCCGCCAGATCGGCGTGGCGACGGTGGCGATGACGCTGGTGGTGTTGGCCTTCCGCGTGCTCTGGCCGGACTGGACCCCGTGGGCCTGGTGGGACCGTGGCTGGCGCCTGGCGGTGATGGTGGGCGCGGGGGGCGCGCTGTATGCCGGCCTGCTGTGGGTGCAGGGCATCCGTCCCCGAGACCTGCGTGGCCATTGAGGGCCGGCACGCCCGGCTATACTTCAAAGTTATTGCATCCCTCCCGGATCGCCCGCACCGGCCGATCCGCCCCGACAGGATTCCATGAGCAGGCTGTTCCGTGACGTCGATGGCGGGCTTCTGAGCCCGCACGGTAGCGTGGTCTGCATCGGCGCCTTCGATGGCCTTCACTCGGGCCACCGCGCGCTGGTGCGGCATGCCGTCGCGCGTGCCCGGGCGCTGGGCGTCGACTGCGTGGTGGTGACCTTCGAGCCTTTGCCGCGCGAATTCTTCTCCAAGGACCATCCGCCGCCGCGGCTGACCCTGGCCCGCGCCAAGGTCGAAGGCCTGTTGGAGCTGGGCGCCGACCGCGTCGGGTTGCTGCGCTTCGATGCGAAGCTCTCGGCGATGTCCGCCGAGGATTTCGTCCGCACCCTGCTGGTCGGCCGCCTGGCCGCCCGCGAAGTCTGGATCGGTCCGGAGTTCCGCTTCGGCCATCGCCGCGGCGGTGATGTCGCGCTACTCCAGACGATGGGCAGCGAACTCGGCTTCAGCGCCGACGCGATCCCGCCGGTCGAAGTGCATGGCGAACGCGTCTCCAGCACGCGCATCCGCGAAGCCCTCAAGGGCGGCGACTTCACCACGACCACCCGGCTGCTCGGGCGGCCTTACGCCATCGGCGGCCGGGTGGTGCGCGGCAAGCAGCTCGGCCGCACGCTCGGGTTTCCCACCGCCAACCTTCGCTTCCCGAAGACGCCGGCCCTGTCCGGCATCTACGCCACCTGGGTGCACGGCGTGGGCGATGCCCCGTGGGCGTCGGTCTCCAGTTTCGGCACACGCCCCACGGTCGATGGCGTCGAGCCGTTGCTGGAAGCCCATCTGTTCGATTTCGCCGGCGACCTCTACGGGCGCCATATCGAAGTCGAATTCGTCGCCAAGCTGCGCGACGAACTGAAATTCCCCGATCTGCCCAGCCTCACCGAGCAGATGCACCGCGATGCCGATCAGGCGCGCGGCGTATTGCTCGTCCCTGAGCAAAAGCCCGCACATCCCTGTGCGGACTCTCCAACAGAAGCCGCACGTTGATCACGCCCGTGACCCAAGATTACAAAGCCACCCTCCATCTGCCCGCCACGGATTTCCCGATGCGCGGCGACCTGCCCAAGCGCGAGCCGGACACGCTGGCCCGCTGGGAAAGCCAGGGCCTGTACGCGCAGTTGCGCGACAACGCCAAGGGCCGCCCGCTGTTCGTGCTGCACGACGGCCCGCCGTACGCCAACGGCGCGATCCACCTGGGCCATGCGGTCAACAAGATCCTGAAGGACATCATCGTCAAGTCGCGCTATCTGGCCGGCTTCGATGCGCCCTACATCCCGGGCTGGGATTGCCATGGCCTGCCGATCGAGATCGCCATCGAGAAGAAGTACGGCAAGGTTGGGGTGAAGCTCGATGCGGTCGAGTTCCGGCAGAAATGCCGCGAATACGCCGAGTCGCAGATCGACATCCAGCGCAAGGACTTCAAGCGCCTGGGCGTGATCGGCGACTGGGACAACCCGTACAAGACGCTCGATTTCCGCTTCGAAGCGAACGAGATCCGTGCGCTGGCCAAGATCGTCGCCAACGGCCACCTGACCCGTGGCGTGAAGCCGGTGCACTGGTGCTTCGACTGCGGCTCGGCGCTGGCCGAGGCGGAGATAGAGTACGCCGACAAGGTGTCGCCGGCGGTGGACGTGGCTTACGCCGCGCGCGACGCGCAGGCGGTGGCGAACGCGTTCGGCGCCGCCGTGCCCGGCGATGTCGAGGTCGCGTTGCCGATCTGGACCACCACGCCATGGACGCTGCCTGCCTCGCTGGCGATCTCCATTGGCGGCGAGCTCGAATATGCCCTGGTCGAAGGTCCCGCGCACGATGGCAAGCGCCGCTGGCTGGTGCTGGCCGATGCGCTGGCCGCTCGCGCGCTGCAGCGCTACGGCGTCACCGACCTGGTGGTGCATGCACGGGTGAATGGCAGTGCGCTGGAAGGCCTGCTGTTCGCGCATCCGTTCTACGACACGCGCGACATCCCCGTGCTGCTCGGCGACCACGTGTCGGCCGAAGACGGTACCGGCGCCGTGCACACCGCGCCCGGCCACGGCCAGGAAGACTACGTCGTCAGCAAGCAATACGGCCTGTTGGACAAATACACCGCCGCGCAGATCAACCCGGTCGACGGCCGGGGCGTCTACCTGCCGTCCACGCCGGCTGCGCATGGCGTGGAGCTGGCCGGTCTGCATATCTGGAAGGCGAACGACGTCATCATCGATGTGCTGAAGCAGAGCGGCGCGCTGCTCGCCTTCAGCAAGCTGGAACACAGCTACCCGCACTGCTGGCGGCACAAGACGCCCATCGCGTTCCGCGCCACGCCGCAGTGGTTCATCTCGATGGAGCAGGCCCACCTGCGCGCCGACGCGCTGGAAGCGATCAAGCAGGTCGGCTGGTTCCCGCAGTGGGGCGAAGCCCGCATTGCCGGCATGGTCGACGGCCGTCCGGACTGGACCATCTCGCGCCAGCGCACCTGGGGTGTGCCGATCGCGCTGTTCGTGCATCGCGAAACCGGCGAGCCGCATCCGCGCAGCGTCGAGCTGATGCGCGCCGTGGCCGACCGCGTGGAGCAGGGCGGCGTCGACGTCTGGTACACGCTGGACGCGGCCGAGCTGCTGGGTGATGAAGCCAAGGACTACGACAAGATCACCGACATCCTCGATGTCTGGTTCGATTCCGGCGTCACCCACGAAGGCGTGCTGCTGGAGCGCGGCTTGGGCAAGCCGGCCGATCTCTATCTGGAAGGCTCGGACCAGCACCGTGGCTGGTTCCAGTCCTCGCTGCTGACCGGCGTGGCGATCGACAAGAAGGCGCCGTACAAGCAGTGCCTCACTCACGGGTTCACCGTGGACGAGCACGGGCGCAAGATGTCCAAGTCGCTGGGCAATGGCATCGAGCCGCAGGACATCATGAAGACCCTCGGCGCGGACATACTGCGCCTGTGGATCGCCAGCGCCGACTACAGCAACGAGATGTCGCTGTCGCAGGAAATCCTGAAGCGCAATGCCGACGCCTACCGTCGCCTGCGCAACACCGCGCGCTTCCTGCTCAGCAACCTCAACGGCTTCGAGCCTGCGCGCGACCTGGTGGCGCCGGCCGACATGGTCGCGCTGGACCGCTGGATCGTGCATCGCGCCTACGAGGTGCAGGAGAAGATCAAGGCGGCGTACGACCGTTACGATTTCGCCGAGATCGTGCAGGCGCTGCTGAACTTCTGCAGCGTCGACCTCGGTTCGCTGTACCTGGACGTCACCAAGGACCGTCTGTACACCATGCGCGAGGATTCGCGCGGGCGCCGCAGTGCGCAGAGCGCGATGTACCTGATCGCCGAGGCCTTCGTGCGCTGGATCGCGCCGGTGCTGAGCTTCACCGCCGATGAAATGTGGGGCTACTTGCCGGGCGAGCGCACGGACAACGTGCTGTTCGCCACCTGGTACGACGGCCTGGCCCCGCTGCCGGCGGACGCCGCGTTGAACGCGGCCGACTTCGACCAGTTGCTGGCCCTGCGCGAGCAGGTCGCCAAGGTGCTGGAGCCGATGCGCGCCAACGGTCTGATCGGCGCTGCGCTGGAAGCCGAGATAGCCGTCTCGGTGAACGCCGCCACCGCCGCGAAGTGGCGGCCGCTTGCGGAGGAACTGCGGTTCTTCTTCATCAGCGGCGACGTCACCGTCTCCGAAGTCAGTGCCGACGAGGTCTTCGTGCTCGCCACGCCGACCACCAAGGCCAAGTGTGTGCGGTGCTGGCACTACCGCGCCGACGTCGGTGCGCATGCCGAGCATCCGGAACTCTGTGGCCGCTGCGTCAGCAACATCGACGGCGACGGCGAAACCCGGGAGTGGTTCTGATGGCGGCCGCCCCCAAGCCCAACGCGCTCCTCTGGCTGCTGCTGTCGGCGGTGGTCATCGGCCTGGACCAGTGGTCCAAGGCCTGGGTGCTGGCGTCGCTACCGGAATACACCGCCATCCCGGTGATCGACGGCTTCTGGAACTGGTACCGCACCTACAACACCGGCGCGGCGTTCAGCTTCCTGGCCGACGCCGGCGGCTGGCAGCGCTGGTTCTTCACCGTGCTGGCCGTGGGCATCAGCGGTCTGCTGGGCTTCTGGCTGTCGCGCACGCGTCGCGCCGACTGGCGCCAGGCGCTGCCGTACGCCCTGGTGATCGGTGGCGCGCTGGGCAACGTCATCGATCGCCAGATCCACGGCCATGTGATCGATTTCATCCAGTGGCACTGGCGCGGCCACTTCTGGCCCGCGTTCAACATCGCCGATTGCGCGGTGGTGGGCGGCGCCATCGGCATCGCCCTGTTCGGGCTGTTCGACGGCAAGAAGAAGCGCGATTGAGCCGGGTGGCATCGCGGCGGCCGGCCCTCACCCCGTTCCCCTCTCCCGCACGCGGGCGAGGGGCTAAGGTGCCGGGCGGGTCCGTCTGCGGATGCCGGTTCATCTCCCCCCGTTCCCGCCTTCGGTAGAATTCGGTCCTATGGACGTCCTGCTAGCCAATCCCCGTGGTTTCTGCGCCGGTGTCGACCGCGCCATCGAGATCGTCAAGCGCGCCATCGAAACACTGGGCGCGCCGATCTATGTGCGCCATGAAGTGGTGCACAACCGCTTCGTCGTCGACGACCTGAAGCAGCGCGGCGCGATCTTCGTCGAAGAACTGGACGAAGTGCCGGACGGCGCCACCGTCATCTTCAGCGCCCACGGCGTTTCGCAGGCCGTGCGCGGCGAAGCCACCCGGCGCGGTCTCAAAGTCTTCGACGCCACGTGCCCGCTGGTCACCAAGGTGCACCTGGAAGTGGCGCGCCACTGCCGCGCCGGTCGTGACGTGGTGCTGATCGGCCACGCCGGCCACCCCGAGGTGGAAGGCACGATGGGGCAGTGGAACCGCGAGGGCGGGGAAGGGCGGATCTATCTGGTGGAGGACATCGACCAGGTCGCCACGCTGGAGGTCAGCCAGCCCGAGAACCTGTTCTACACCACCCAGACCACGCTGTCGGTGGACGATACGGTCGGCATCATCCAGGCGTTGCAGGCGCGGTTCCCGGCCATCCATGGGCCGAAGAACGACGACATCTGCTACGCCACGCAGAACCGCCAGGACGCCGTGCGCGACCTGGCCAAGCAGTGCGATCTGGTGCTGGTGGTCGGTTCGCCGAACAGCTCCAACTCCAACCGCCTGCGCGAGCTGGCCGAGCGCGATGGCGTGGAGTCGTACCTGATCGACGGCGCGCACGAGATCGACCCGCGCTGGGTCGAAGGCAAGCAGCGCATCGGCGTGACCGCCGGCGCCTCCGCGCCGGACGTGCTGATCGACGGCGTCATCCAGCGCCTGCGCGACCTCGGTGCCGGTGGCGTCAGTGAACTGGACGGCGAACCGGAGAACATGGTCTTCGCGCTGCCCAAGGAACTGCGGCTGCAGCTGGTCAGCTGACACCCGGCACGGGCAGCATCCGGCAGCGACTCACGCCATCATCTGATCGGGATCGTCATGTCGGAATGCTGCGGATGCGGGAAAGTGGTCGATGTCGCCGCGCTGCAGGCGAAGCAGCGCCGTGTGCTGAGCGTCGTCCTTGCCATCAATGTCGCCACCTTCGCGATGATGGCGTTCGCGGCGTGGTACTCGCACTCGTCCTCGCTGCTGTCGGGCAGCCTCGACAACCTCGGTGACGCGCTGACGTATGCGATCAGCCTGGCGGTGGTGGGCGCGTCGATGCGGGCCAAGGCGAAAGTCGCCTTCTTCAAGGGCCTGCTGATCCTGGGCGCGGCCGTGGCGGTGGGTGCGCAGATCGCCTGGCGGCTGGCCAACCCCGCGGTGCCGATGTTCGAAGGCATGGGCATCGCCGCGGCGCTTAACCTGGCGGCCAATGCCGTGTGCCTGTGGTTGCTCACGCCACACCGCACGGGCGACGTCAACATGGCTTCGGCCTGGGAATGCTCGCGCAACGACATCTTCGAAGGCGGCGCCGTGCTGCTGGCTGCCGCGCTGGTGTGGCTGTTCGGGGCGGGCTGGCCCGATTTGCTGATCGCGGCTGCGCTGCTGGTGATGTTCCTGCGTTCCTCGTCGCGCGTGCTGCGCGCCGCTTGGCGTGAGCTGAAAGCCACGCCTTCGACCGCCTCACCCGCCGCGCGTTGAGAGTGCCAGTGACGGCATCGTGTCCGCGTCCGGCGCCGCGGTGACCTTTTCGACGGCCTCCGTCCCACCTAAGATCGACCCACATCCAGGGGAAGGCGCGTCGTGTCGGGCGCCGTGGGTGCAAGGGGACGGCGGCCTGCGGGCCGGGCGACCCAGGCCAGATGATTCCAGGGGAAATGAATGAAGCGTTCGACGATGGCGGCGGGAGCCGCGCTGCTGCTCCTGCTGTGTGGCGCCGTGGCGGCCCAGACGGCACCCGCCTCCGGGTCCGCGAAGTTGGTGACGTATCTGTTCGAGGTGTTCCGCGGGCATGAGGTGATCCTGCAGTCGATGCGCGAGCAGATGCCCACCGAGCCCGCGGAGAAGGCGATGATGGAAGGCTCGATCGCCGCGTTCGATGTCAACGCACTGGCGGCGCGCCTCGACGTGCCGTTGTCCCGCCTGCTTACGCCACAGGAAGCCGAGCACTGCGCGGCATTGATCGCGTCCGAGAGCGGGACCGACCTGGCCGACGCCGCCCGCCGGGTCGCCACGCTCGACGACCTGCTCTCGGAGCTTGAAAAGCTGCCCCCGCCGAAGAAGGACGCCATCGCCGCGATGTTCGAAGCGCCCTGCTTCAAGAAGACCATCGCCTACATCAATTCGGCCGAGGCGAACCAGGTCTCATCCGATTACGGCAAGAGCCTGGTCTGCGACTACCTGGCGAAGACGGAGCCGGAGAAGGCCGCGCTGGCGAAGCAGCATGGGTTGTGCCCGTAGTCGGGCAAAGCCGCATCTGATTTTCGATTGGTACAGGAGAAAGGGTATGGCCATCGCAAAGGTCGTTTTGATTATCGCCTTGTGGGGGGTGTCCATGTCTGCATGGGCTTCACGGCCCATCACCGAAAACGACGGCATGCTGTGCCTGTCCGGACAGGGCTTGCCTGCGGAGGCAAGGGAGGGCGACATCACCTTGCAAGTCAACGATAAGGAAGTATTGCCGCTCGATGCCGCTTCGCACCTTGCGGTTTTCATTGACATCAAGGCTCGCCATCAAGCCACGCTGCGTAGCAAGGGGCAGCAGGCGCAGACGTTGGATATCGACTTCACGCAGACGTCGAACGGCAGTGTCTGCCTTCGCTACGATCCCGGCAGTCGCAGATGGGCTCACCGCGGCTGACAAGCGCAATGTGTGCCTGGACTGCGCCCCGGATTGGGTCGAGCAGGCGCCCGCCTACGTCTCGCCTCCGGTGGACGGGGAGTAAGGGCCGCCATGCCATCCTCCTGTGCCAACTGCATGCCTTCGAAAACCCACATTGACCCGCCCCCGCCCAACCCCTAAAATTCGCGGCTCCGCCGGAATAGCTCAGTTGGTAGAGCGGCGCATTCGTAATGCGTAGGTCGTAGGTTCGATTCCTATTTCCGGCACCAGGTGTGACAAAGCCCCGCTTCGGCGGGGCTTTGTTTTTTCCGGGTCTCGCCCCCGGAGACGGCCGCCCGATACAGTAGCCGCTCGCCGTCCCGACAGGTTCCCCGTGGCCAAGACCTCCGCCAAGTCCCGTACCGCCTACGTCTGCACCGAATGCGGGGCCGAGCACAGCAAGTGGCAGGGCCAGTGCGCCGACTGCGGGGCGTGGAACTCCCTCAGCGAGATCGTGCTGGAGACCGCCGCCGGCGCTCCCGCCGCCGCCCGCCGCTCGGGCTGGGCCGGCAAGGCCGAGACCCCCAAGATCACCGCCCTGAAGGACGTGCGCCACAGCGAAGAGGCGCGCGTGACTACCGGCATCGGCGAATTCGACCGCGTGCTGGGCGGCGGCCTGGTGGAGGGGGCCGTGGTGCTGGTGGGCGGCGACCCGGGCATCGGCAAGTCGACGCTGCTGCTGCAGGCCCTCGCCCGGATGTCGGCCAGCCTGCCGGCCCTGTACGTGACCGGCGAGGAATCACTGGCCCAGGTCGCCGGCCGTGCCGTGCGCCTGGATCTGCCGCTGGACAACCTGCAGGCCCTGGCCGAGACCGGTATCGAGGCCATCCTGCAGCACGCCTCGGTGGCGCGGCCGAAACTGATCGTCGCCGACTCCGTGCAGACCCTGTGGACCGAATCCCTGACCGCCGCGCCGGGTTCGGTCAGCCAGGTACGCGAGAGCGCCGCGCGCCTGGTGCGCTACGCCAAGGAAACCGGCACGGCCGTGTTCCTGGTGGGCCACGTGACCAAGGAGGGCGGCATCGCCGGCCCGCGCGTGCTCGAGCACATGGTCGACGCGGTGCTGTATTTCGAAGGCGAGAGCGGCAGCCGGTTCCGCGTGCTGCGTGCCTTCAAGAACCGCTTTGGCGCGGTGAACGAATTGGGCGTATTCGCGATGGGCGAGAAGGGCCTGAAGGAAGTGCCCAACCCGTCGGCGATCTTCCTGTCCGGCAGCGTCCAGCAGCCCGGCAGCTGCGTGATGGTCACCCGCGAGGGCACGCGCCCGCTGCTGGTAGAAGTGCAGGCACTGGTGGACAGCTCACCGCTGTCCAACCCGCGCCGCGTGGCGGTGGGCCTGGAGCAAAACCGCCTGGCCATGCTGCTGGCCGTGCTGCACCGGCACGGCGGCGTGGTGGTGGGCGACCAGGACGTGTTCGTGAATGTCGTCGGCGGCATCCGCGTGCAGGAAACCGCGGCCGACCTGCCGGTGCTGCTGGCCGTGCTGTCCTCGCTGCGCGACCGCCCGCTGGCCGAGAAGACCATCGCCTTCGGCGAAGTAGGCTTGTCCGGCGAGATCCGCCCCGTGCCCAACGGCGAGGAGCGCCTGCGCGAAGCGGCCACGCACGGCTTCAAGCGCGCCATCGTGCCCAAGGGCAACGCGCCGAAGTCGGGCACGTTCAAGGGCCTGGAAGTCGTGTCGGTGGAGCGGCTGTCGCAGGCGCTGGAGGCGGCAGCGGAGTAGGGCGGCGCTTAGGAGCGCCTCAACACCATTTCATAGACGAACTTGCTGCCGAAGAACGCCAGCAGCAACAGCGCCATCGCGGTGAGGGTCCAGTGCACGGCCTTGGCGCCGCGCCAGCCGTAGCGCCAGCGGCCTACCAGCAGGCCACCGAAGACCAGCCACGACAGTACGCTGAGCACGGTCTTGTGGGTGAGCTTCTGGATCAAGAAGTTCTCGACGAACAGCACCCCGGTCAGCAGCGTGGCGGTCAGCAGGATGAAGCCGACCGTAATCGTGCGGAACAGCAGGTCTTCCAGTTCCGTCAGCGGGGGCAGGGCGCGCAGCCAGAAGTGGAATTCGCGCCGGCGCAGGGCGCGTTCCTGCGCCCACAGCATCACCGCCAGCAGCGCGGCGATCGCCAACGCGGCATAGGCCAGCAGGGCGAGCCAGGCGTGCAGCTGCAGACGCCAGTCCAGGCCGCTGGAGGCCTGGTGGCCATAGACGTGGTAGGCCGCCAGCAGTGCGGCCGCCAGCGGAAACGCCACCACGCCCAGTGCCGCCATCCGGCCCTGGATCGCGACCAGCAGTGTCATCGCCGCCATGCCCAGTGCCACCAGCGAGAGCGCGGCGAAGAAATGCATGTCCGGGCCGCCCGGCGTGCGCCAGGCCACCAGCAGGTGGTAGGCCCCGTGCAGCACCACCGCGCCCAGTGCCGGCCACAGCCAGGGGCGCGAGGTTTCGCCCGTATCGCGGGCCACGGACCGGACCAGCAGGCCGGCGGCCAGCAGATAGAGCGCAATGGCGATGAGAATGACTGTCATCCGGTGAGTGTCGCACAGCGGGCAGGGCCGGCGCAGGGGCGTGGGCGGCCCGAGCGTGCACGGAACGGAGGCGGAAGACCGGGGCCGCTATAATCGCCCTCCGTTTTCCCCTGGCGTGCCTGCTTCCATGTTCGAATCCCTGACCCAGCGACTCTCCGGCACCATCGAACGCCTGCGCGGCCGTGGCCGCCTGAGCGAGGAGAACATCCGCGAGGCCACCCGCGAGGTCCGCATCGCCCTGCTGGAGGCCGACGTCGCCCTGCCGGTGGTGCAGGCGCTGATCGAGCGCATCAAGGTGCGCGCCGTGGGCCAGGAAGTGCTGAAGTCGCTGACGCCGGGCCAGGCGCTGATCAAGGTGGTCCGCGACGAGCTGACGGCGGTGATGGGCTCGCAGGCCAGCGACCTGAACCTCAACGTGCCCGCGCCCGCCGTCATCCTGATGGCCGGCCTACAGGGTGCCGGCAAGACCACCACCGTCGGCAAGCTGGCCAAACACCTGCGCGAGAAGCGCAAGAGGAAGGTCATGGTGGTCAGCGCGGACGTCTACCGCCCGGCCGCGATCGAGCAGCTGAAGACGTTGGCCCAGCAGGTGGACGTGCTGTTCTTCCCGTCCGACGCCGGCCAGAAGCCGGAAGACATCGTCCGCGCCGCCATCGACGATGCGCGCAAGTCCTTCGTCGACGTGCTGCTGGTCGATACCGCCGGCCGCCTGGCGATCGACGAGGCCATGATGGCCGAGATCAAGGCGCTGCACGCGGCGGTCAAGCCGGTGGAGACGCTGTTCGTCGTCGACGCGATGACCGGCCAGGACGCCGCCAATACCGCCAAGGCCTTCAGCGAAGCGCTGCCGCTGACCGGCGTGGTGCTGACCAAGACCGACGGCGATGCGCGCGGCGGCGCGGCGTTGTCGGTGCGCTACATCACCGGCAAGCCGATCAAGTTCATCGGCGTCGGCGAAAAGCCCGACGGTCTGGATGTGTTCCACCCCGAGCGCGTGGCCAACCGCATCCTCGACATGGGCGACGTGCTTTCTCTGGTCGAGCAGGTGGAGCAGAGCGTCGATCGCGAGAAGGCCGAGAAGCTGGCCGCGAAGGTCATCAAGGGCAAGAAGTTCGACCTCAACGACATGCGCGACCAGCTGGAGCAGATGCAGAACATGGGCGGCATCGGCGGCCTGATGGACAAGCTGCCCGGCATGGGCCAGATCCCCGAGCACGTGAAGCAGCAGGTGCAGCAGGGCAAGGAAGTGCCGCGCATGATCGCCATTATCAACTCGATGACGAAGAAGGAGCGCCGCAATCCGGCGCTGCTCAATGGTTCGCGCCGCTCCCGCATCGCCAAGGGCGCAGGCCTGACGCCGGCCGACGTCAACAAGCTGATGAAGCAGTATCAGCAGATGGAAAAAATGATGGGCAAGCTGGCCGGCGGCGGGATGAAGGGCCTGATGCGCAACATGAAGGGCATGATGGGCGGCCGCGGCGGCATGCCGTTCCGCTGATGCTTTCGCTTGTTGTGGGAGCGACGTAAGTCGCGATCTTGCCTCCGTTCATCGCGACTTACGTCGCTCCCACATTTGATTGAAGCGGAGATCCGGCGGTATGACCCTCGCTTTCCTCAACGGTGAACCCGCCCTCGCGGATGCGTTGCGCGCGCTGGCGCTGGCCAACTACGGCCACTTCACCTCGATGCAGGTGCGCGACGGCGCGGTGCAGGGCCGCGACTTGCACATCCAGCGACTCGAAGACGCCACCCAGGCGCTGTTCGGCACCGCGCTCGAGGGCGCTGCGGCCCTGCGGCAGGCGGCGCATGCGCTGGACTCGGCCGGCCTGCGTGACGCGTCCGTGCGCATCACCGTGTTTTCCATGCACTTCGACTACCGCGATCCGGCGCGCGCCGTGACGCCGGATGTCCTGGTCACGCTGTCGCCGCCCGCCGCGACGGAGAAGCCGGCGCTGCGCGTGAAGACTTACCCGTTCGTGCGCCCGCTGCCGCAGTTCAAGCACGTGGGCACGTTCCCGCTGTTCCACTACCGCCGGCAGGCGTTGGCGGACGGGTTCGACGATGCGCTGTTCGTCGATCCGGCGGGGCAGGTCGTGGAGGGCTCGATCTGGAACCTCGGCCTGTGGGATGGCGACGCCGTTACCTGGCCCGAGGGGCCGGCCCTGCGGGGCACGGCTGAACGGCTACTGCAGGGCGCCCTGACCCGGGCCGGGGTGCCGCAGCGGTCGACACCGGTCCAGCAGGATGACCTCGGGCGATTCAAGGCCGCTTTTGCCTGCAACGCCAGTGGGTTACAGCCGGTGGTGGGCGTCGACGCTGTCGCATGGGGCATTGATACTGCCCTGATGGCACGGATGGCAGGGGCGTGGGAGGCCTCGCTCTGGGAGCCGCTGGCCTGACCGGGGAGGCTGAAGACCCCGGGTGGGTTTTCCTGACCGATTCAATGGCTTAGAATAGCCGGCTTACCTCGCCATTCTGGCGACTGGGCAACACTGGAAAACACCATGGTCAAGATCCGTCTCACCCGCGGCGGCGCGAAGAAGCGTCCGTTCTACCACATCATCGTCACCGACTCGCGCAGCGCGCGCGACGGCCGCAACATCGAGCGCGTGGGTTACTACAACCCGGTCGCCGCCGGTAACGAAAAGCGTGTCGAACTCGACATCGCGCGCGTCGATCATTGGGTCGGCAACGGCGCCCAGCTGACCGAGAAGGTCCGCAACCTGTACAAGGAAGCCACCAAGTCCGCTCCGGCGGCCTGAGTGGTCCGGCCGCGCTTCGCGCGCGGCCTTTTCGCATGAGCCAAGAGCGCCCGACCGATCCGCAGAAGATGATTCTGCTGGGCAGGTTCCTGGGCGCTTTTGGTGTGCGCGGCCAGGTGAAGATCGAATCCTGGACCGAGCCGCGCGACGCCATCTTCCGCTACCAGCCGTGGACGCTGCGCGATGCGCGTGGCGCTGAGCGCGCGCTCACCGGGGTGCGCGGCAAGGCGTCCGGCAAGCACCTCGTCGCGACGCTGCCCGATGTCGAGGACCGCGAAGCGGTCGAGGCGCTGCACGGCACCGAGATCCACGTGCCGCGTTCGGCGCTGCCGCCGCCGCAACCCGGCGAGTTCTATTGGGTCGATCTGGAAGGTCTGCGCGTGATGAATAGCGACGGCACCGACTTCGGCACCGTTTCGCATCTGTTTTCCACCGGCGCAAACGACGTGCTGGTCGCACGCGGCGACCGCGAACGGCTGATTCCCTTCGTCGAACCCGATTTCGTCCGCTCGGTGGATTTCGAAGCGGGTGTGGTCACGGTGGACTGGGACCCCGAGTTCTAAGCGCCTCGCCGTCGCCTGTCGCGGCGGTTACCCTGTTTTCCCACCGAGCTGCAGCCGATCGCCATGCGCATCGACGTCATGACCCTGTTTCCCGACTTCATCGCCCAGGCCGCGGCCGTGGGCGTGGTCGGGCGTGCGCAGGAACGCGGGCTGCTCTCGCTGCATGGCTGGAATCCGCGTGACTACGCCACCGGCGGGTACCGCCGCGTGGACGACCGCCCGTTCGGCGGCGGCCCCGGCATGGTGATGCTGATCGAACCGCTGCAGGCCTGCCTGGCGGCGGTGCGCGCCGCGGATCCGGCCCCGGCGCCGGTGATCTACATGAGCCCGCAGGGCGCGCCGCTGACCCAGAAGAAGGCGCGCGAACTGGCCGCCCTCCCACGCATGATCCTGCTGTGTGGGCGCTACGAGGGCGTGGACGAGCGCTTCCTTGAGGCCGAGGTCGACGAGGAGCTGTCGATCGGCGACTACGTGCTGTCCGGCGGCGAGCTGGCGGCGGCCGTGGTCATCGACGCCGTCGGCCGCCTGCAGGAGGGCGCGCTGAACGACGCGGACTCCGCGGTCCAGGACAGTTTCGAGGGCGACGGCCTGCTGGATTGCCCGCACTACACCCAGCCGTCGAGCCATCTGCTGGGCGACGTGCCGGCCGTCCTGCGCTCCGGCGACCACGCGGCCATCGCGCGCTGGCGGCGCCAGCAGGCCCTGGGCCGGACCTGGCTGAGGCGACCGGACCTGTTGGACGAGGCCGGCCTGTCCAAGGCCGACCGGGCCCTGCTGGAGGCCTTCCGGGCCGGGCTGGCCGACCGGGACGGGGCAGGGTAGCCACCCGGGCGGGAAATCCGGTAGAATGCGCGACCCTTGGGCGGTTCTCGCCCCCGGACCCCATAACAATATCGTGCAGCGCAATTCGGCGACTGCATCAGTTTCCGCTGTCGCAAGACACGATCACGCATACAAGCATTGGTGCCAACATGAGCAAGCTCCTCCAGGAATTCGAAGCCTCCCAGATCACGCGCGAGCTGCCCGCGTTCGGCCCCGGTGACACGGTCGTCGTCAACGTGAAGGTGAAGGAAGGCAATCGCGAGCGCGTGCAGGCGTACGAAGGCGTCGTCATCGCCAAGAAGAACGCCGGCCTGAACTCCGCCTTCACCGTGCGCAAGATCTCGCACGGCTACGGCGTCGAGCGCGTGTTCCAGACCCACAGCGCCACCATCGACTCGGTCGAAGTGAAGCGCCGCGGCAAGGTCCGCGCCGGCAAGCTGTATTACCTGCGCGACCTGGAAGGCAAGGCTGCCCGCATCAAGGAAGACCTGGCCGCCAACGCCGCCGCCAAGGCCGCGCGCCTGGCTGCCGCTGCCGAGTAACATCCGGCTGAATGCGGTGCACGAACGGCCACCCTCGGGTGGCCGTTTGCGTTCCGGCGCTCCGTGCGGCTTCTTGATCGGTGCAGTGATTTCCGGTTCTCCCCGCCCTTCGAACGAGCGTCCCATGCAGCGTCGTCCCGCACTCCGGTTGTTCCGCTTCCTGACGACCGTCGTCGCCTTTGTCCTGTCGGGCGGCCTGGCCGCGGCCAATTCGCCCAGTCGCCCGTTCACCCTGGACACGCTGTCTCCGCTCGCATCGGCGTCCGAACTCACGTCGCGGCTGCTCACGCCGGTCACCCAGGACCGCATCGTCAAGTTTCGCGAGAAGGTGGATTTCAGCCTGCAGGAGCAGACGATCACGCCGGGCGAAGAACCGTTCGAGCTGTTCGTTCCCGAACCCGACGCGAACGGGAAGTACGGCCTGATGGTGTTCATCTGGCCCGCCGACGACATCCAGGTGCCGCACGATTGGTGGAAGGTGTTTCGTGACCGGCACATCATCTATGTGGCGTCGCGCCGGTCCAGCAATATCGAGAACATCTTCGATCGACGCGTGCCGCTGGCGCTGCACGGCTACGAGTACGTGCGGAGCCGGTACGCGCTGGATCCGGAACGGGTCTACATCGGCGGTTTCTCGGGAGGGTCCCGCACCGCGCAGCGTACGGTGATGGCCTACCCCGACGTGTTCCGTGGCGTGTTCCTTGCGGGCGGCAGCGATGCGCTGGGGGGCGAGAGCGGCTTCACCCTGCCGTCCGAGAGCCTGTCGCGCATGATGCAGCGGCAGACGCGCTTCGTGTTCTCGACGGGCGGCAACGATTCGCCCAATCGCTCGAAGGATGCACGCACGCGCAAGAATCTGGAGATGCTGTGCATGCAAGGCGTCCGGTTGGTGCCCCAGAACGGCGTCGAGCACTGGGTCCCGGATGGGCGTGGCTTCAGCAGGGCGATGGATGCTGTGGAAAAGCCCATCCAGGAGAATGCCGAAGCCGGTGCTTGCCTGGCCGAACTGGACAAGCGCATCGGGAAGCAGCTCGATGGGGTGGCTGCCCGGATCGCCGAAGGCAAACTGGAAGAAGCCGGGCGTCTTCTGGCATCCGTGGATGCGCAGTATGGCGGGCTCGCCGCACCCCGGAGCGTGGAATTGTCGCGCACCATCGCCGAAAGGGCGGGGCTTTACGAGCTGCCGTAGCGGCGCGGCTTTCATTGTTCGCGGCATCGCAGGGTGGCAAGATCGTGCCCTGTCCGATACCTGTCTCTTCCTTCGGCCTGCAGTCGGCCCACATTTCTCGAATGTCGGAAAAAGACGCTTCAATGGACGCCGTCAGGCTGGATATCTGGCTATGGGCGGCGCGCTTCTTCAAGACCCGCAGCGTCGCCAAGCACGCCGTCGAGACGGGCAAGGTCGACGCGGGCGGGCAGCGTGCGAAGTCCTCGCGCGCCGTGCGCGTGGGCGACATTCTGGCGATCACGCGCGGCGATGAGATCTACGAGGTCGAAGTGCGCGGGGTGAGCGACCAACGCGGCCCGGCACCTGTCGCGCAGGCGCTGTATCTCGAATCGGAGGCGTCGCGACAGAAGCGCGACGCCGCGTTGGCGTTGCGCCGAGCGGAGCGCACGGGCTACCAGGCGCCGCACTCCAAACCCGACAAGCGTGCGCGACGCCTGATCCGCGCGCTGGGCGACATCGACGCGATGTAAAGAACGAAGGGCGCCGAGGCGCCCTTCGTCATCGCGGATGTCCGAGGCTCAGCGTCCGCCGCCGAACATGCCGCTGCCGATCTTCAGGATGTCGCCCAGGCCCAGCTGGCCGTCGCCATCCTGGTCCAGCACGGCACCCAACAGACCACCGCCGAGACCGCCTTGCTGCTGCACCTGGCGCTGCTCCTGGCCCAGCACTTCGGCCAGGCCAAGCGGATTGTTCTGCGCGCTGCCCTGGGTCATGCGCTGCGCGATGAAGGCGAGCACGATCGGGGCGAGGATCTTCAGCAACTGGCCGGCGCGTTCGCCGCCCAGACCGGTCGCCTGGCCAAGGCCGAGTTCCGCGCGGTTCTGCTGGCCGCCGAAGACATGACCGAGGATGCCGGCGCCATTGGCCTGCGGTGACGCTGCGCCGCCCAGCACCGCACCCAGCACGCTGCCGATATCCAGGCCGCTGTGGTTGCGCTGCAGGGCGCCGAACAGCGCTTCCGCGCCCTGCGGCTGCGCGGTGTTGCGGCCGAGGGCACCCAGCAACAGTGGGAGCGCGGCGCCGACGGCGCTGGACGCCTGCATCTGGCCGATGCCGAGCTGCTGGGAAACCTGCTGCATCGGCGCGCCCTGCAACTGGGCGAAGAGTTCTTCTGCGAGGGAAGCGTTGCTCATCGTGCGTTCGTCCTCCTGGACGGGGGTGGGAAGCCGCGGATGATGCTAGCGCCAATCTGACCGATCGCCGACTCACAGTTAAAGCGGGCCGACCGGCGGAAACGGCGACGCCGCATGCCCGGGCGGGTCATGCGGCGTCTTGAGGTACCGCGTTGACGATCAGCGCAGGTCGAAGCGGTCCAGTTCCATCACCTTCACCCAGGCGGCGGCGAAGTCCTTCACGAACTTGTCCTTACCGTCCGCGCTGGCGTAGACCTCGGCGAGGGCGCGCAGCACCGCGTTGGAGCCGAACACCAGGTCAACCCGGCTGCCCGTCCACTTCTTCGCGCCGGTCTTGCGGTCGTGCCCGGCGTAGCTGTTGGCGCCGGTGGCCTTCCACTCCGTGCCCATGTCGAGCAGGTTGACGAAGAAGTCGTTGCTGAGCGTGCCCGGCTTGTCGGTCAGCACGCCGGCATCACCGTCCGCATTCGCGCCAAGCACGCGCAGGCCGCCGACGAGCGCGGTCATCTCCGGCGCGGTCAGCGTCAGCAACTGCGCCTTGTCGACCAGCAGATGCTCGGCCGGCACCGCGGAGCGTGCCTTCAGATAGTTGCGGAAGCCGTCGGCGAACGGCTCAAGCACCGCGAACGATTCCGCATCGGTCTGGTCCTGGCGCGCATCGGTGCGACCCGGACGGAACGGCACGGTGAGGGTGATGCCACCGGCCTTCGCTGCCTGTTCGACGCCCACGCCACCGGCGAGCACGATGAGGTCGGCCAGCGATATCTTCTTGCCGCCGCTCGCATCCAGGTTGAACTCCATCTGGATGCGCTCCAGCGCCTTCAGTACCTTGGCCAGCGAGTCCGGGCGGTTGACGGCCCAGTCCTTCTGCGGCGACAGGCGCAGGCGAGCACCGTTCGCGCCACCGCGCTTGTCGCCGCCACGGAACGTGGAGGCCGAGGCCCATGCCGTGGAAACGAGTTCGGCGACCGACAGGCCGGACGCTGCGATCTTGCTCTTGAGCGACTCGACGTCGGCCGCTTCGACGACCGCGTGGTCGGCGGTGGGCAGCGGGTCCTGCCAGATCAGTTCTTCCTTCGGCACTTCCGGACCGAGGTAGCGCACGCGCGGGCCCATGTCGCGATGGGTCAGCTTGAACCACGCGCGGGCGAACGCGTCGGCGAACGCCTGAGGATTTTCCAGGAAGCGCTTGGAGATCGGGCCGTAGATCGGATCGAAACGCAGCGACAGATCGGTGGTCAGCATCTTCACCCGCTGCTTCTTCGTCTTGTCGTGCGCGAACGGCACGTCTTCCGGCGCGTCCTTGGCGACCCACTGGTGGGCGCCGGCCGGCGACTTCTCCAGTTCCCACTCGAAGCCGAACAGGTTCTCGAAGAACTTGTTGCTCCACAGTGTAGGCGTCTGCGTCCACGTCACCTCGATGCCGGAGGTGATGGTGTCGCCACCGCGGCCGCTGCCGAACTTGTTGTGCCAACCGAAGCCCTGTTGCTCCAGGTCGCCGGCTTCGGGCTCGGCACCGACGTTGTCGGCCGGACCCGCGCCGTGCGTCTTGCCGAAGGTATGGCCACCGGCGATCAGGGCGACGGTTTCTTCATCGTCCATCGCCATGCGGCCGAAGGTGTCGCGGATATCGTGCGCCGCGAGCAACGGGTCGGGATTGCCGTCGGGGCCTTCCGGATTCACATAGATCAGGCCCATCTGCACGGCGCCGAGCGGGTTCTCCAGCCGACGCGAATGCACGTCGCCGTCGGCATCGTCGTCGGAGACGAGCACGCCTTCATCGGCCGGCTTCTCCACGCCTTCCGAGCCATGCGCGTAGCGGACGTCGCCGCCAAGCCACGTCGTCTCGCGGCCCCAGTACACATCCTGGTCGGGTTCCCACACATCCTCGCGGCCGCCGCCGAAGCCGAAGGTGCGGAAGCCCATCGTCTCCAGTGCGACATTGCCGGCCAGGATCATCAGGTCGGCCCATGAAATGGCCTGCCCGTACTTCTGCTTCACCGGCCACAGCAGGCGGCGGGCCTTGTCCAGACTGACGTTGTCCGGCCAGCTGTTGAGCGGCGCGAACCGCTGCTGACCGCGCCCGCCGCCGCCGCGGCCATCGCCGATGCGGTAGGTGCCGGCGCTGTGCCAGGCCATGCGGATGAAGAGGCCGCCGTAATGGCCGAAGTCCGCGGGCCACCACTCCTGCGAATCGGTCATCACGTCGCGCAGGTCCTTTTTCAGAGCGTGGTAGTCGAGCTTCTTGAAGGCGGCTGCGTAGTCGAAGCTTTCATCCAGCGGATTGGAACGTGCGGAATGCTGATTGAGCAGGTCCAGCCGCAACTGGTTGGGCCACCAGTCGCGATTCCCGGTACCGCCGCCGGCGGACGCGTGGAACGGGCATTTGGATTCGGTCGTCATGGGTTTCCTTCCTGTGGCGGTGGGTGGGTCGTCGGTTGGAATGGGGAGCACACGATGGCGTCGCGCGCGAGGGCTCGGCGAAGTCCTCGTGCGGCGTGTTCTAGGGAGGCGGGGGAGGACGGTCCGCAGGCGCGGCGTCGGGGCGGACCTGAGTGGGAAGCATGGGCTCACGTCCTCGAGGGCGTTGGCGGATGACGACCAGACTAGGTACTGCGGACGATCAATGAAAATCGTTTGTGGCGAAGGATCCGATAGCGCCATTCAATGGTGCGCTGCGCCATCGAAGCCCCGCTGGGGGAGCGTCACGATACTCCGCGCGCGTTACGCAGGTGTTGTAGGGACGTGCGCGCATCACCTGCCGCAGTGAAGCCGGCAGGGTGTCGTTGCGGAGGGTGCCCGGCCTAGAGCAGGGCCTTGAGCCGGTACAGCGCTTCTAGGGCCTGCTTCGGCGTCAGATCGTCGGGGTCGAGGGCGGCGAGCGCCTCCTGCGCGGCCGATGGGGCAGCGGCGAAGAGCCCGAACTGCTGCGGAGCATCGAGCGCCTGCGGCGCCATGTCCGACGCGTGCGTCTCGCGGCCGCGCTGTTCCAGTTCCGCCAGGCGCCGGCGCGCCTGTTGCAGCGTGGTCCTGGGCAGGCCGGCCAGTGCGGCCACCTGCAGGCCGAAGCTCCGGTCCGCCGCGCCTTCCTTCACCGCATGCATGAAGACCAGGGCATCGCCATGTTCGACCGCATCGAGATGGACGTTGGCGATACCGCTGCCGCGTTCGCCGGCCAGTGCGGTCAGCTCGAAATAATGCGTGGCGAACAGCGTGTAGCAGCGGTTCGCCGTGGCCAGGTGGCGCGCCACCGCATCGGCGAGCGCCAGGCCGTCGTACGTGGAGGTACCGCGGCCGATCTCGTCCATCAGCACCAGCGACTGCGCGGTGGCGTGGTGGAGGATGTAACTGGTTTCCGCCATCTCCACCATGAAGGTCGACTGGCCGCGCGCGAGGTCGTCGCCGGCGCCGATGCGGGTCAGGATGCGGTCGATCGGGCCCAGCACCGCGCGCGATGCCGGCACGAAGCTGCCGATGTGGGCCAGCAGCACGATCAGCGCGTTCTGTCGCATGTAGGTGCTCTTGCCGCCCATGTTCGGGCCGGTGATCACCAGCATGCGACGTCCGTCGTCGCCGTCATCGCCTTCCAGCAACAGGTCGTTGGGCTCGAAGGGCTCCTTGCGCACGGCTTCCACCACCGGGTGGCGGCCACGCTCGATGCGCAGGCCGGGCGCCTCGCTCAATTCGGGCTGCGCCCAGTCCAGCGCCTGCGCGCGTTCGGCGAAGCCGGCCAGCACGTCGAGCTCGCTCAACGCGGCGGCGCAGCGCTTGAGCGGTTCCAGGCGCGCATTGAGGGCGTCCAGCAGGGCGTCGTACAGCAGTTTCTCGCGCGACAGCGAGCGCTCGCGCGCGGAGAGGACCTTGTCCTCGAACTGCTTCAGCTCTTCGGTGATGTAGCGCTCGGCACCGGTCAGGGTCTGGCGGCGCGTGTAATGCACCGGCGCGCGTTCGGCCTGGCCCTTGCTGATCTCGATGTAATAGCCGTGCACGCGGTTGTAGCCGACCTTGAGCGTGGCGATGCCGCTGCTTTCGCGCTCACGCGCTTCCAGGTCGATCAGGAACTGGTCCGCGTTCGTGCTCAGCTGGCGCAGTTCGTCCAGTTCGGCGTCGTATCCGTTGGCCAGCACGCCGCCGTCGCTGAGCTTCAGCGGCGGCTGCGGCGCCACGGCGGCGAGCAGCAGGGCCGCGGTGTCGGCGTGTTCGCCGAGTTCCGCGGCCAGCGCGCCGAGGCGCGGCGAATCCAGCGGTGCGAGGTTCGCCCGCACGTCGGGCAGCAGCGCCAGGCCATCGCGCAGGGTGGACAGGTCGCGGGGGCGCGCGGAGCGCAACGCGACGCGGGTGAGGATGCGTTCGAGATCGCCGAGCGCGCGGAAGCCGATCCGCAGGTCCCGTTCCGCGCCGCCCATCAGCGTGGCCACGGCGTGGTGGCGTTCGCCGAGCACGCGGCGGTCGCGCAAGGGACGGTGCAGCCAGCGCCGCAGCAGGCGGCCGCCCATCGGGGTCACGGTGGTGTCCAGCACGCCGAGCAGGGTGTGCCGGGTATCGCCATCGACGCGGGTATCGAGCTCCAGGTGCCGGCGGGTGGCCGCGTTCATCGCGATGGCATCGCCTGCCGATTCCACCGCGATCGCGGTGAGGTGGGGCAGCCGCTGCTTCTGGGTTTCTTCCACATACCCCAGCAACGCGGCGGCGGCGGCGGTCGCCAACGCCTTGTCCTCGATGCCGAAGCCGGTCAGGTCGTGCAGGCCGAAGAACTGCAGCAGCTGCCGGCGGCCGCTGTCCGGATCGAACAGCCAGGGCGCGCGCCGGCGCGTGCCCGTGCGCTGCTGCAGGAACGCGGGCCAGCCTTCTTCGTCCGGCAACAGCAGTTCGGCCGGCTCCAGGCGCGCGAGTTCGGCCTCCAGCGCGTCGTCGCTGTCGACTTCATTGACCAGGAAACGGCCACCGGCCAGGTCGGCCCACGCCAGGCCGTAGCCGGAACGACCACGGGCCACCGCCATCAGCAGCGTGTCGCGGCGCTCGTTGAGCAGCGCTTCGTCGGTCACCGTGCCGGGGGTGACGATGCGGACGACCTTGCGCTCCACCAGGCCCTTGGCCAGTGCGGGATCGCCGATCTGCTCGCAGATCGCCACCGATTCGCCCAGCGCCACCAGCCGGGCGAGGTAGCCCTCGTAAGCGTGAACCGGCACGCCGGCCATCGGGATCGGCGCGCCACCCGAGCTGCCGCGCTGGGTCAATGTGATGTCGAGCAGCCGGGCGGCCTTGCGCGCGTCGTCATAGAACAATTCGTAGAAGTCGCCCATCCGGAAGAACAGCAGCAGATCCGGGTACTCCGCCTTGGCGGCGAAGAACTGCTTCATCAGGGGCGTGTGTTCCGACTTGTCTTTGCTCACGAGGCCAGCGGGAAGGGGAGGCAAAAAGGACGCTGATTGTAGCCGCAGGCCACGCCGGCACCGCTCGTCTCGGCAGCCCTCGGGAAGGCATTGCGGCACCCTGTCCACGGCGACGGCAGGCGGAATGAGCGAGTTTGGCGTAACCATGGTTCCGCACGATCGTTCGTAAAATCAGTGGCTTATCCATGCCAAAGTGATGGCCTGCGTATCGACGCAGTGCAGAATGCCGCGCTGTGAAGCGGGTGTTAATTTCGCAATGGACGCAAGGGGAGTTGCGTTCTTCATGGCGGCATCGCCGCGCGCCAACATCGGGATCACTGCAAGCCCGTCGCTCATAAAAATGACCCTTGGGAGGGGAGAACATGGTCAAGGCATTGCCCAGGCACAAAGCGCTTTCGCTCGCCGTTTTCGGCGCGCTGTGCGCGACTTCGCAGGCTTACGCACAGCAGGCCGCCGCGCCGGCTGCAGAAGAAGAGCCCACCACACTGGCGACCATGACGGTCACCGCGCAGAAGCGCGAGGAGGCCATGCAGGACGTGCCCATCGCGGTAACCGCCATATCCGAGCAGCTGCTGCAGGATACCGGCGTGCGCGACATCAAGGACCTGCAGGTGCTGGTGCCGGGCATGACCGTGACCAGCACGCAGAGCGAGGCCATCACCACCGCGCGCATCCGCGGCATCGGCACGGTCGGCGACAACGTGGGCCTGGAGTCCTCGGTCGGCGTGGTGATCGACGGTGTGTACCGCCCGCGCAACAGCGTGGGCTTCGGCGATCTCGGCCAGCTCGAGCGCATCGAAGTGCTGAAGGGTCCGCAGGGCACCGTGTTCGGCAAGAACACCTCCGCGGGCGTCATCAACGTGGTGACCCGCCGCCCGGGATATATGCAGAGCGCCGAAGGCGAAGTCACGGTGGGCAACCACGGTGCGATGGGCGTGTCCGGAGCCTACAACGACGCGCTGGGCGAAGTCGGCGCCTTCAACATCTACGCCGCCAAGCGCAAGCGCGACGGCTGGATGGACGTGCGCACCGGCAATGGGCCGCGCAAGGAAACCGACGACTACGACCAGAACTTCCACACCGTGCGCGGCAAGCTGCTGCTGGAGCCGACCGACACCCTCGACATCCTCGTGGCCGGTGACTTCACCAGCCGCGAGGAGAACTGCTGCACCGCCGTGCAGACCACGGTCGGCGCGACGGCGGCCATCCTCAATCGTCTGGTGAATGGTCAGGCCGTGGCTGCCCCGGGCGACGATCCGTTCGACCGCGTGGCCTACAGCAACCGCCCGACCACGCAGGACATCAAGGACAGCGGTGTATCGGTGGAGGTCAATTGGGACTCGCCGTGGTTCGGCAATGCGACGCTGACCTCGATCACCGCCCAGCGCACGTGGGAGGCCATCAACGGCCTGGACTACGATTTCAGCACGGCCGACATCCTGTACCGCAACGCGGACGAGGACGAATCCTTCACCGGCTTCGACACCTTCAGTCAGGAGTTTCGCCTGACCGGTTCGACGGAACGTATCGACTGGATGGTGGGTGCGTTCTACTCCGATGAGGACCTCGACCGCACCGAAACGTACCGGATCGGCCCGCACTACGAGCCGTACCTGTCGGTCGCCCTGCTGTCGATCATCAATCCTGCCCTGGGCCAGTCGCCGACCGCGCCGCTGTTCCTGTCCCAGGCGTCCGGCCGGCCGTTCGGCACGGTCTTCGCCGGCCTGGGCGCGCTGGACAACTACAAGCAGAATGCCAAGAGCACGGCGCTGTTCACCAACAACACCTGGCACGCCACGGACGCGCTCGACATCACCCTGGGCCTGCGCTACACCCGGGAGAAGAAGCACCTGGTCTCCAACTACAGCAACCCCAACGGCGGCGCCGGCTGCGGCGCGATGCTCGCCAACCAGGCGGGCGTGGTGGGCGCGCTGATGGCACGTGGCCTGACCCAGGCGCAGGCGGTCGCCGCCGCCCCGACGGTGATCGGCTACGGCTGCCTGCCGTGGGCGAACCCGCTGCACAACGCGGCCACGCGCGACACCGTGCAGGAGCGCGAAGAGAAGGAGTGGTCGGGTACGGTGAAGGCGGCCTACCGCTGGAACGACAACATCATGACCTACGCCTCGTTCGCGCGCGGCTACAAGGGGGGCGGCTTCAATCTGGACCGCGTGCAGTCCTCGAACGGACTGAGCAGCGGCAGTGCGAACGGCATCATCCCGGTGCTGGACACCTCGTTCCCGGGTGAGTTCGTCGACAGCTACGAGTTGGGCACCAAGACGACCTGGCTGGATGGCAACCTGCTGTTGAATGCCACGCTGTTCCACCAGAAGTATGAGGACTTCCAGCTCAACAGCTTCCTGGGCACCAGTTTCGTGGTGCGTTCGATTCCGGAAGTCACCTCGCAGGGCCTGGACGCGGAACTGCTGTGGCAGCCCCGTTCGATCAAGGGACTGATGTTCCAGAGCGGCCTGATGTATGCCGACACCAAGTACGGCGACAACATCTCCGGTGGCGATTTCGTCGCGCCGACGGGTGCGCTGTACAAGCTCCCGGGCTCGCAGATGAGCTTCGCGCCGAAGTGGTCCGGCTCGGCGTCGGTGACGTACGAATGGGACGTGGGCAGCCTGACGGCGCGATTCAACATCGGCGCCAAGTACGTGTCCAAGTACAACACCGGCTCCGACCTGGATCCGGAGAAGATGCAGGACGCCTACACCGTGGCCAATGCGCGCTTCGGCATCGGCGCACAGGATCAGCGCTGGATGCTGGAGTTCTGGGGCACCAACATCACCGACGAGGACTACGTGCAGGTCGGTTTCGATGGTCCGCTGCAGAACGTCTCGCCGGCGCCGAACAATCCCTTCAACACCTTCAACGCGTTCCTGGGTGCGCCGCGCATGTACGGCGTGACCTTGCGCGTCCGCTACTGATCCCCCTTCGCTGATCGTGGCGAGCGGCCCGCCCCCTGGCGGGCCGTTTTCTTTCCGGTGTCCGCAAACGGCGCGACAGGCGGCGGGCAAATGGGCTACAACAGGCATACCCCCACCATGTAGGAACCACGATGTCCGCTCCCTCGGATGAAGCACTGCGCGTCCTCGCCCAGGCGCTGGGCGATCGATTGCGTCAGGCGCGCGACCACCTGGTCACCGCAGAGAGCTGCACCGGGGGCTGGATCGCGAAATGCGTGACCGACATCGCCGGTTCTTCGGACTGGTTCGACTGCGGCATGGCGGCGTACAGCTATGAAGCCAAGCAGGCATTGCTCGGTGTGCGGCCGCAGACCCTCGAGACGCACGGCGCGGTCAGCCGGGAGACCGTCATCGAAATGGTGTCCGGCGCGCTGGTCAATTCGGGCGCGAGCATCGCGGTCGCGGTGACCGGCATCGCGGGCCCGGGGGGCGGGAGCGCGGACAAGCCGGTGGGCACCGTCTGGATTGGCTGGAAGCGGCGCGGTGGGTACGCCCGCGCGGAAGTCTTCCGTTTCGACGGCGATCGGGACGCCGTGCGTCGGCAGACCGTCGCCAGGGCGTTGCAGGGGCTGGAGCTCCTCTAGCCACGTATCGCCAACCTTGAGGGGCAAGAAGGTATTGCCAGCACACTCTGTTAGTAGTATTACTACTAACCATGGACCTGACCGACACCCAGCTCGCCATCCTCACCCTGATCGCCGAACGGCTTGAAGCCGAGGGCATGCCCCCGTCGCAGGCCGAGATCGCCAAGGCGTTCGGCTTCAAGGGCGTCAGGGCGGCCCAGTACCACCTGGAAGCGCTGGAGCAGGCGGGCGCCATCGAACGCGTGCCCGGTCGCGCGCGGGGCATTCGGGTCCTCAAGGCGCCGCCCGCGCCCCAATCCGGCCTGGCATTCCCGGCCGCCGCCAACGACGAGGGGCTGCGAGTACCCGTCCTCGGGCAGGTCGCCGCCGGCGCCCCCATCGGGGCGGACGCCGACCATCACGACTATGTCCTGCTGGACCGTGCCTTCTTCGCGCCGGCGCCGGATTACCTGCTGAAGGTAAAAGGAGATTCGATGCGTGATGAAGGCATCTTCGATGGCGACCTGATCGGCGTGCACCGCACCCGCGACGCCCGCTCGGGCCAGATCGTGGTGGCACGCATCGACGACGCCATCACCGTCAAGCTGCTGAAGATCGGCAAGGACCGCATCCGCCTGCTGCCCCGCAACCCCGACTACGCGCCGATCGAGGTGCTGCCGGACCAGGACTTCGCCATCGAGGGCCTGTACTGCGGGCTGGTGAGGCCGAACCGGTGAGTGCCCGCGTCCCCTTCGCGCTTCCCGGCCCTGTCACGGGGCAATCTCCGACCGGTACATGCGTCGATCGCCGATCCATTGGCGCTGCGTCGGTAATTAATCTCCCTCATGCCCGCTCCGTCGCAGTCTGTGCGATGGGCCCCCTCCACACTGATCGCACCTGACCACTTTGACTAGGACCACGACGATGGATGAGAACAAGAAGCGCGCCCTTTCCGCCGCCCTGACCCAGATCGAGCGCCAGTTCGGCAAGGGCTCGGTGATGCGCATGGGCGACCGGGTCATCGAGCCCGTCGAGATCATCCCGACCGGCTCGCTGATGCTGGACCTGGCGCTGGGTATCGGCGGCCTGCCCAAGGGGCGCGTGGTCGAGATCTATGGTCCCGAATCCTCCGGCAAGACGACACTGACGCTGCAGGCCATCGCCGAGTGCCAGAAGCAGGGCGGCACGGCAGCCTTCATCGATGCAGAACATGCGCTGGACCCGATCTACGCCGCCAAGCTGGGCGTCAACGTCGACGATCTCCTGCTGTCGCAACCCGATACCGGCGAACAGGCGCTCGAGATCGCGGACATGCTGGTGCGTTCGGGATCCATCGACATCGTCGTCATCGACTCGGTGGCCGCGTTGACCCCGAAGGCGGAAATCGAAGGCGAAATGGGCGACCAGTTGCCCGGTTTGCAGGCACGCCTGATGAGCCAGGCGCTGCGCAAGCTGACCGGCAACATCAAGCGCTCCAATACCTTGGTGGTCTTCATCAACCAGCTGCGCATGAAGATCGGCGTGATGATGCCCGGCCAGAGTCCCGAAACCACGACCGGCGGCAACGCGCTGAAGTTCTACGCCTCGGTTCGCCTGGATATCCGTCGCATCGGCGCCATCAAGAAGGGCGACGAAATCATCGGTAACCAGACCAAGATCAAGGTGGTCAAGAACAAGCTGGCCCCCCCTTTCAAGCAGGTGGTCACCGAGATCCTGTATGGCGAAGGCATCAGCCGCGAAGGCGAACTGATCGACATGGGCGTGGAAGCAAAGCTGGTCGACAAGGCGGGCGCCTGGTACGGCTACGGCGGCGAACGCATCGGCCAGGGCAAGGACAATGCGCGGACCTTCCTGCGCGAGAATCCGGCGGTGGCAGCCAAGCTGGAAGCCGAGCTTCGCGAGAAGTTCCAGCCGGAAGAAGCCAAGCGTGATGAGAAGGCCGACGACGACGGTGATGAGTAAGCGCTGATGGCGTCGCGGGGTGTCCAGCGTGGCGGGTGAAAGCGAGGGCGGCCGCAAGCCGCGTCGCCGGACCGCCGAGCAGACGCCCGTGCAACGCGCCCTGGGTCTGCTGGTGCGCCGGGAACACTCCCGGCGAGAGCTGTCCCGCAAGTTGACCGCCCGCGGCCTGGACGCGGCCGAAGTGCGATCGGCCGTGGATCGGTTGGTGGACGAGGGATGGCAGAGCGACACGCGCTTTGCCGAGACCCTGGTCCGCAGCCGGGCTGCCGGTGGCCATGGCCCGCTGCGGATCCGGGCCGAACTGTCCACCCACGGGCTGGATCGTGAGGCGGTGGAAGCCGCCATGGCCACCTTCGACGGCGACTGGACCGAAACGGCGTGCGACCTCGTCCGCCGGCGTTTCGGTCCAGTCGATCCGGCCGATATCGCGCAGCGGCGCAAGATCGCCGATTTTCTGCTCCGTCGTGGTTTCGATGGCGCGAGCGTCAGGGCCGCCAGCCGGGCAGGGGCGGAGGACTGGGACGGGGCGGCCTGATAATCTAGTGCATTGGGTTGCTTCCGCCCGGCCGCACCCGCATATCGCGGATACGCGGCGCCAGGATGCGCCTTCCAGCCAATGCCTGCCAGATGACCACGCCCACGACCTTCAGCACCCGCCAGATCCGCCAGGATTTCCTCGATTTCTTCGCCGGCAAGGGCCACACCATCGTGCCCTCCGCCTCCCTGGTGCCCGGCAACGACCCCACCTTGCTGTTCACCAACTCTGGCATGGTGCAGTTCAAGGATGTGTTCCTGGGTGCGGAGAAGCGCAGCTACGTGCGCGCGGCCGATGTGCAGCGCTGCTTGCGCGCGGGCGGCAAACACAACGATCTTGATTCCGTTGGCTACACGGCGCGGCACCACACGTTCTTCGAAATGTTGGGGAATTGGTCCTTCGGCGATTACTTCAAGAAGGACGCCATCGCCTGGGCGTGGGAGCTGCTGACCGAAGTCTGGAAGCTGCCCAAGGAGCGCCTGCTGGTCACGGTCTACCACACCGACGACGAGGCCTACGACCTCTGGCACAACATGATCGGCCTGCCGGCCGAACGCATCGTCCGCATCGGCGACAACAAGGGTGCGCCCTACGCGTCGGACAACTTCTGGCAGATGGCGGACACCGGTCCCTGCGGTCCATGCACCGAGATCTTCTACGACCATGGCGACCACATCGCCGGCGGCCCTCCGGGTTCTCCGGACGAGGACGGGGATCGCTACATCGAGATCTGGAACAACGTCTTCATGCAGTTCGATCGCCAGCCGGACGGCACCCTGGTGCCGCTGCCGGCCCCATGCGTCGACACCGGAATGGGCCTGGAACGCCTCGCCGCGGTGCTGCAGCACGTCCATACGAACTACGAGATCGATTTGTTCCAGGCGCTGATCCGCAAGGCGTCCGAGCTGACCGGCACGGCTGATCTGGAGAACAAGTCGCTGCGTGTCATCGCCGACCATATCCGCGCCTGCAGCTTCCTGATCGTCGATGGCGTGCTGCCTTCCAACGAGGGTCGTGGCTATGTGCTGCGCCGGATCATCCGCCGCGCGCTGCGCCATGGCTGGATGCTGGGCGTGCGGCAGCCGTTCTTCCACAAGATGGTCGGCACGCTGGCCGACCTGATGGGGGACGCCTATCCGGAACTGCCCGCTGCCCGGGACCTCGTGGAAAGGGCGTTGAAGGCCGAAGAAGAACGCTTCGCCGAGACGCTCGACGCCGGCATGCGCATCTTCGACGACGTCGCGTCGCGTGTGTCCGATGGCGTGATTCCCGGAGCGGATGCGTTCCGTCTGTACGACACGTATGGCTTCCCGGTCGACCTGACCGCCGACATCGCGCGCGAGCGCGGATTGACGGTGGACATGGCCGGCTTCGATGCGGCCATGGAGCAGCAGCGGGAAACCGCGCGCGCTGCCGGCAAGTTCGCCTCCAGTACCGGCCTGCCTGCCGATCTGGTCGCGCAGATGTCGCCGACGGGCTTTCTGGGTTACGACCAACTCGATGCCGGTGGCCTGCAGATCGTCGCACTGCTGAAGGACGGTCGTCCGGTGGCATCCATCGATGCGGGCGACGAGGCGGTGGTGATCCTGGACCGCACGCCGTTCTATGCGGAGTCCGGTGGCCAGGTCGGCGACACCGGTGTGCTGGCGGAACAAGGCGTCGAATTCGATGTCGCCGATACGCTCAAATTCGCGGGCCAGTTCCATGGCCATGTCGGGCGCGTCGCCAAGGGCAGCCTGAAGGTCGGCGACCATGTGGTCGCGTCGGTCGACGCCGCGCGCCGCGCCAGCACCATCCTCAACCACTCGGCGACGCACCTGCTGCACGCAGCGCTGCGCGAAGTGCTGGGCACGCACGTCCAGCAGAAAGGTTCGCTGGTGGCGCCGGATCGCCTGCGCTTCGATTTCTCCCATTTCCAGCCGCTGACGGCCGCCGAACTGGCCGAAATCGAGCGCCGGGTCAACGCGCAGGTCCGTGCCAACCACGAAGCCGAAGTCCACAACATGGGCATGCAGGAAGCGTTGGACTTCGGCGCCATGGCGCTGTTCGGCGAGAAGTACGGCGAACACGTCCGCGTACTGAAGATGGGTGGCTATTCCACCGAATTGTGCGGCGGCACGCATGTCGGCCGGACCGGCGACATCGGCCTGTTCAAGCTGGTCAGTGAAGGCGGCGTGTCGTCGGGCGTCCGTCGCATCGAGGCCGTCACGGGGCAGGGCGCGCTGGACTACGTGGCCGACGAGGAGCACCGGTTGGCCGAGGCCGCCGCGCTGCTGGGTGGCAACGCGACGGAGGTGGTCGAAAAGGTTCGGGCGTTGGCCGACCGTCAGAAGAAGCTCGAGCGGGAACTGGAGGGGTTGAAAGCCAAGGCCGCTTCCAGCGCCACCTCGGACCTGGCCGGTTCCGCCGTGGACGTGGGCGGCATCCGGGTCCTGGCTTCCCGCCTGGAGGGGTTCGACGGCAAGGCGCTCCGCGACGCCATGGACCGCCTGAAGCAGCAGCTGGGCGACGCGGTCATCCTGTTGGCCGGCACCGCGGACGGCAAGGCGGCCCTGGTCGCCGGCGTGAACGGTGCCGCAACCGGGCGGGTCAAGGCCGGGGAACTCCTCTCCCATGTCGCCAGTCAGATCGGGGGCAAGGGCGGTGGTCGCCCGGACCTCGCCCAGGGTGGTGGTGAGGACGGACCCGCCCTTGCCACGGCCCTTCAGGGCGTTCCTGAATGGGTTCAGCAACGCCTCGGCTGACCCCCCTTATTGGACTATGCGGTGCTTGCGGCCGTGCGCCCCCGGCCGCTAACATGCTTTAGGTTCATGAATGTACCAGGAAGCCGCCAGCCCCTTTTCACGAGGCAGGCGCGCCCCCGGCACTATCCTTGCCGGATTACGGAGAAGAAACATGTTGATCTTGACCCGCCGTGTCGGCGAAACCCTGATGATCGGCGATTCGGTCACGGTGACCGTGCTTGGCGTCAAAGGCAACCAGGTGCGTATCGGCATCACGGCGCCGAAGGATGTGGCCGTGCATCGCGAAGAAATCTATCAGCGCATCCAGCGCGGTGAAGAAATCGGTTCGCCCTCCGCATCGGAGAACGCCACTTCGGAGTGAATGTGTTTGCCGCCTGCGCGGTGAGCCGCTATTCTATGCGGCCGCTGCGGTACGACTGCGGCGGGCAACAAGACCCGGAGTGATGCCCGAGTGGCCGAAGGGGCTCCCCTGCTAAGGGAGTATAGGGTCAAAAGCCTTATCGAGGGTTCGAATCCCTCTCACTCCGCCAGTTTGAAAAAAGAAGGCCCCGCATCGCGGGGCCTTCTTTTTTTTGATCGGCTCGCCGCGCCCGCGGCGCGTGCGGGAGCAGCATGCGGACGAAAAAAAACAGGCAGACCTTAAGTCTGCCTGTTTCGAGATGGCGCGCCCGGAGAGATTCGAACTCCCGACCGCCTGGTTCGTAGCCAGGTACTCTATCCAGCTGAGCTACGGGCGCGTTTCGTTAGACGCGGAATTCTGCACGAAGCGGTTTCACCCGTCAATAACTTCCCGGCAACATTTTCGAAGGCGGTGCGGCCGGGCGAGCATGCACCTGCTCCGATGACGGCAAGCCGATGCCGGATTTGAGGCGAGCGTCTCATCCCGTTTGCATAATCGAGGCCTGGATTAGCAGGGCATTCACGCCCGGGCCGCGAGAATGGCCGGGCAGGGGAACTACAGAACGCGCAAAGTCGCGGGAGTCGAATTGATGCTTCTTTCCAAACCCCTGCTCGGGCTGGGGCTGCTCGCCGCTGTGCCGCTGAGCGCCGCGGCGGCGACGTACAACGTCGGGCCCGGCCGCCAGTACACCCAACTCACCACGTTCTTCAACAGCGTCAACCTCGCGCCGGGGGACATCGTCGAAGTGGACGGTGGGACCACCTATGCGGGCAATATCGTGGTGGGCGACGACGACAGCGGTACCGCGGCGAGCCCGGTGACGATCCGCTGGCGCCGCGTCGCGGGCGTCACCCGCCCGGTGCTGTCGGGGGGCGCGCACACGATCAAGTTCCAGCAGTCCAACCACATCGTCTTCGAAGGCTTCGAAGTCACCGGCGGCACCAGCAGCTGCATCTTCAGCGAAGCCCATAACGCGACCGTCCGCGACGCGTACGTGCACGACTGCCCGTCGCACGGCATCCTCGCCGCCGACCAGAATTCTGGCTCCTTTACGCTGGAGTACAGCGAGATCGCGCGTTCCGGTCAGGGCGATCGACGGCACGCCCTCTACATACAATCGGACGAGGTAACGTACCCCGATACCGTGTTCCGCATGCGCTACAACTACGTGCACAGCGCCACCGGCGGCGTGCTCGTGCGCGTGCGCCACCAGCGTGCCGAGATCCACTACAACTGGATCGAGGGCTCGGACCTGCACGAAGTCGAGCTGATCGGGCCGGACTGCGAAACGCAGAAGGCGGGCTGGAACGCGGACCTGCGCCGCGAGGACGCGGAACTGGTCGGCAACGTGATCATCCACCGATCGACCAGTCGTTCGGGCAATGCCTTGCGCATCGGCGGCGACCTCAACGGACGCAACCAGGGCCGTACGCGCCTGGTGAACAATACGATCCTGCTGGACCGTTCCGGCTCGGCGAATGCCGTGCTGGTCCAGTTGGGCCAAGGCTCGCTGGAGATGCACAACAACGTGGTCTACCAGCCGGCGTCGGGTAGCGCGCCCGCGATCGTGCGGGAGAATCCGGCCAGCAATGTCGACACGCCGTATTGCGGACCGCAGAGCCGCGAGCCGTGGTCCGACGGGCGCAAGGTGTCCGGCTCGAACAACTGGGTCCAGACCGCCGCCACGCTGGTGCCTGGCGAATGGAGCGGTACGTTGCGCGGCACGGACCCGATGTTCGTCGACCTGGCCCAGCGGAACCTGCGCCCGCGCGCGGGAAGTCCGCTGCTCAATGCCGGCAACAACACGCCGCCTGCCCCCGGCGCATTCCCGTTCCCGTCGCCGCAGCTCCTGCCTGCGTTTGATCCTCCCGTGAGGACCAAGCTGGCCATCGGCGATGCGCACGCCCGCCTGTCGCTGGAGGGCAGGATCGACGTTGGCGCCTTCGAGCAATTCGATATCGACCAGGTGTCCGACCCGATCCGGGTCAACGGCGCGCATCCCTTGATCCCGGGCGGGCTGCCGGGCTCAACGGCGCAGCCCGTCACGGCCTCCCAGCCGGCCGTGGCGACGCCGGATGCCACCGCGCCGACGCCCGCCAGGGACCGGCCGCGCTGGCGGCAGTCGCCGGCGGCGCGTTATCGCAGGGGCGTCATCAGACCCTGAGATCGTCGATTCCGCCTGGAGTCCTGAAGCCGCCCACTGGGCGGCTTTTTTGTGGTGGCCTGTCCGGAGGCGCCGGCAAGTCGCGTTGGAACAATGTGTCGGACATGTACGTGCATTGGGATGCGGCGGCCACGGGCCCTGGAAGGGTCACGGTCGCTGGCGTCGGAACGAACACAGCGCGGCCTGGCTTGGCAGCCGGAGCCAGCGCCGCATCAGGGGGATGTCGATGAAGGCAACACACAAGAGCCGCAAGGACCGGGTGATCCGGTTCCTGTGGCTGGGGGAAGTGGTCGTTCTGTTCGCGGCCGTCATGGCGGCGGCATGGATCCGATTCCATACCGAGCCGGAGTACCAGGTCCAGTTCTTGGAGCAGACGCCCTGGCGCGCCCTGATCGTGGCGCTGGCCCTCACCGGTGCGATGACGGCATTCGGCCTTTACCAGACGCACGTGCGGCATACCCGCATGGACTTCGTCCTGCGCGTGGCGCTGTCGTTCGCCTTCGGCGGCATCGCGCTGGTCGTCCTCTACTACCTGCTGCCGCAGGCGTACCTCGGACGCGGCGTCCTGGCGATCTCGTTGGCCATCGGCCTCGCGGGCGTCGTGCTGGTGCGCGTGGCCTGGGTTCGCCTCTTCCATTCGGACGTGCTCAAGCAGCGGGTGCTGATCCTGGGTGCCGGGCGCAACGCCGACCTCATCAATTCCTGCATGCGTCGCCGCTCGGACCGCCGCACGTTCACGGTGGTGGGCTTCGTGCCGGTGCCGGGCCAGCCCGTCCAGGTGCGCGAAGACCTGCTGATCCACCGCGGCGAAGAGGGCCTGCACGACCTGGCCGAGCGCCTGCAGATCGATGAGCTGGTGATCGCGCCCGACGAACGCCGCGGCGGGCTGCCCATGGAGCAGATGCTGCTCTGCGTTCAGCGCGGCATGTCTGTCGTCGACCTGTCCAGCTTCTTCGAGCGCGAGGCCGGCATGGTCCAGCTTAATGCGGTGGACCCGTCGTGGTTGGTGTTCTCGGGTGGCTTCGACTACTCCACGCCGCGCCGCCTCAGCAAGCGGTTCTTCGACCTGGTCGCGGGCAGTGTGCTGCTGCTGGTGAGCTGGCCGCTGATGATCCTGGTGGGCCTGGCCGTGTGGCTGGAGTCGGGCGGTCCGGTGTTCTACAGCCAGACGCGCGTCGGCGAACGCGGGCGCCATTTCACCCTGACCAAGTTCCGCAGCATGCGGGTGGATGCCGAGAAGAACGGCGTGGCGGTGTGGGCGAGCAAGGACGACGACCGCAGCACGCGGGTCGGCCGCATCATCCGCAAGACGCGCCTGGACGAGCTGCCGCAGATCATCGCGGTGCTGCGCGGCGACATGAGCTTCGTCGGTCCGCGCCCCGAACGCCCGCATTTCGTCGACATGCTCAACGACGAGGTGCGCTACTACGGCGTGCGCCACAGCGTGAAGCCGGGCCTGACGGGCTGGGCGCAGCTTCGCTACCCCTACGGGGCGTCGGTGCGCGATGCGGAAGAGAAACTGAAGTTCGACCTCTTCTACGTGAAGAACCACGGGCTGGTGTTCGACCTGATGATCCTGCTGCAGACCGTGGAAGTGGTGCTGTTCGGCCGTGGCGCGCGCTGAGCGCGCATCGCCGGCGCGTGCCGCGGGATCAGCCCGGCACGAGGCTGCGCAACGCGCGCTTGAGGCCGAAGGGCACGAGCGCCCTGATCTGGCCGCGCAGCTGCGCGTCGCGGGTCAGGCGCCAGGCGCGCCGGGCCAGCGTGGCGCCGTCCTTCCAGCGTCCGCGGATCAGCATGCCGCGCGCGTTCCGGACGTAGGTACCCGCGAGCGCTTCGTCGAGCTCCCGGTCGTCCACGCTGCCGCGCGCATCGGCCACGGCGGCCTCGACCACGCGCACATAGTCGTCGTAGGTACTGTCGGCCGCCGACAGGCCGTCGTGGCCGCGCATCGCGCGGACCAGCGCCTGTTCGACCACGCCGATCTTCCAGTGCCGTGCCACGCGCAGGTGGAACTCCAGATCTTCGGCCGTGCGCAGTCCCTCGTCGAAACCGCCGAGCTGGTCGACGACGTCCCGGCGCAGCAACACGGATGCGGGCGCCAGGGCAGGATTGTGCAGGATCCAGCGCAGCACCCAGCCGTCCTCGCGCAACGTGTCGCGGCGACGAAACACGTCGATGTGCCGGTATTCGCTGTCGACGCGCTCGACGTCGCACAGCACCATGCCGAAATCGGGATGCGCTTCCAGGAAGGCGACCTGAAGCGCGGTCTTCTCGGGCAACCACAGGTCGTCGCTGTCCAGCAGGGCCAGGTAGCGCCCCTGCGCCAACCGCAGGCCGTGGTTGCGCGCGGCGGATACGCCGGCGTTCGGTTGCCATACGTAGCGCACGCGATCGCCGTAGCGCGCGCGAAGCATGTCGTCGGTGCCGTCCGTGGAGCCGTCGTCGATCACGATGATCTCGTCCACGGTACGGGTCTGCGCGAGCACGGAATCGATCGCGCGCGGCAACAGGTCCCGACGGTTGTACGTCGGTATAATCACTGAAACTTCGATGCGGGCCGCCATGCTGAAGGACGTCTCCAAGAAGCTGCTCTATACCAGTGGGCTGCTCGGTCTTTATCACCGGCTGCGCAATGCGGACAGCCTGACCGTCGTGATGTTCCATCGTACCCTGAGTCCGGACGATCCGCGCTGGACCACCTGCGATCCGGACTACACGTTGGCCACCGGGTGGCTCGAACAGTCGCTGGCGTTCTTCCGGCGCCACTACAACGTGGTGTCGCTGGAGCAGGTGCTCGCCTCGCGCCGGACGGGCGCCACGTTGCCCAAGCGGGCGTTGCTGATCACCTTCGACGATGGCTGGGCCGACAACGCCGACTACGCGTTGCCCGCGCTGGAGCGGGCGGGCCTGCCCGCGTTGATGTTCGTCGTCGCCGATGCGGTGGGTACGCGGCAGCCCTTCTTCCAGGAGCGTCTGATCGCCGCATGGCGGCGCGGCGCGGTGACCGTGCGCGAGCTGTCCGACGCGTTGCCCGCGGGCGAGGCCGCATCGGCCGGAGACGAATCGATGACCTCGCTGCGCGCTGTCATCGCACGCCTTGAGGCGCTCGATGCCGGCGTCAGGACGCAGGTGCTCGCGCCGTTCATGGCCAAGCTCGACGACGGCCACCGGCACATGGTGACGGTGGACGAACTGCAGCGCCTGCAGGCCGGCGGTGTTGCGCTGGGCCTGCACGGCAAGACGCACACACCGATGAAGCTCGCTCCCGACCTCGATGCGGAATTGTCGGGCGCACGCGCGTCGCTGGCGCACCAGCTGGGGCAGGCGCAGGCGAGTGCGGAGTCGATGTCGTTCCCGCACGGTTCGTTCGATGCGGGCATCGCCCAGCGAGCGCGTGAGGCGGGGTACGAGCTGGTGTTCACCAGCGTGCCCGTGCTGAACCCGACCGTGTCCGGCGTGGGCTGGCTGCTGGGGCGCACGGGTTTCGAGACGGATACCGTGGTGGATGCGCAGGGTCGCTTCCGCGACGACTTGCTGGCCCTGTACCTGTTCCGGCGGCAGGCGCGCCGCCTGGCCTGATCGCCTGCCCCGCGATGCGGGGCGGCGGGTTACTCGTCCTCGTCCGCCGAGGTCAGGAAGATCGGCGCCGATGCGAAGGCGGCCTCCGGCGAGGTCCAGCGCATGAAGACCGGACGATGGCCGCGTTCCACGAAGTGGACCGCATGCCAGCCCGCGCGCTGTGCTTCCGGTGCGCAGATTTCCACCGAGACCGCACTGCAGCCCAGCTTGCGCGCCGCACTCAGCAACTCGCCGGCATGCGCCGCGGCCATGCCGCGCGCGCCGTCCACCGACCAGAAATCGCGCACGTGCAACGTGCCCTCGATGCGCTGCACCGCGAACCAGGCCTGCAGCGCACGATCCTGCTCGCGTTTCACCAGCAGGTAGCGCGTGGTCGCCAACGGGGATTCGTCGAAGCGCCAGCGCAGGTGGGCGACGTCGCGGACCGCCATCACGGCGTCGTCCTTCGCGGATTCGGCCCACACCGCGTCGATGCGCGCATCGGCCTGGTCCGCCCAGGCGGAACACAGGGACGGGCCACGCAGGCGGGTGAAGGCGTCGCGACACGCGATCGCGACATCGGCGGCCCAACCGGCGGGCGTCGCCAGCCAGGCCGGCATGCGGCTGCGCAGATAGCCCGCATGCCGGAGCACGCGGGCGTAGCGCACCAGGTGCGTCGGCTGCGAATAGCCGATGCGCTTGAACACCGGCGCGGCCTTGGGATTCGGAAAACCGTAGAGCACATCGAGCGCTTCGTCCGCCGCGGCGATGAGCCCCTGCTGGAGCATCAGCGCGGGCCCCAGCGAGCGGTGCTGCGGCAACACCGCCAGGTCGACCAGTACGCCGGCACGCAGCTCCTGGCCCCGCCACGACAGGCGACGGCGACCCGCGGACGCGGTGCCCACATGGGTCTGGCCCGGCACATCGAGCAACAACTCGAGCAGCGGTTCGCCATGCGGGCAGCGCAGGTAGAACCATTCGTACTTCGCCGTCATCCGGGCGTCCTGGCCCAGGTTGCCGCGCCACAGCGCCAGCACCGTATCCCGGTCGCGCGCCGGGCGGCCGGCCTCCACGAGGTACTGCGGTGAGGTGGGCATGGCGTTCATCGCTCAGTCCAGTTCGGGAACGTCGCCGGCCAGGACCGGCGCCATGTGCAGGTACTTCGTCGTCCTGCGCTTGTTGCGGACGTCGTCGTAGACGGCCTGCGCGTGCGCCGGCGTGATGCCCAGGGCGGTGGCGAGCTCGCTGGCGGGACGGTCGTGGTTGAGCGCCCAGATCGCCAAGTCCATCTGCTGGTACGGCAGGGCGAAATAGAACTCATCCTGGCCCTGGCTCAGGCTGTAGGTATCCGTGGTCGGGATCGCCGCGCAGACGCGCTCGGGCAGGCCCAGGTGACGCGCCATGCCGTACACCTGCGATTTGTACAGGTGCGCGATGGGCTTGACGTCGGCCGAGCCGTCGCCGTTCTTGACGAAGAAACCCTGGTCGTACTCCACCCGGTTCGGGGTGCCGACGACGCCGTAGTTCAGGCGATCGGCGTGGAAGTACTCCAGCGTCTTGCGGATGCGCTGCTTGAAGTTGGTGGCGGCGACGATGGTGAGGTAGTCGGCCAGTGCGAGGTCGCGTTCGTGCATCGCGCCGTCAGGCGACTGCGCGATCAGGCGGAAACGGTTGATGCGGCCTTCGGTGCCGCCGTCGATGACGATCTTGAACTTCCAGCCCTCGCCGTACTCCGGCAGGGTGTTGCGCACGGCTTCGTCGCGGGCGCGGTAGCAGCCGATCGCCGCCAGCGCGGGGGCGATGTCGACGGTTTCGGTCCGCACGCCGAGATGCTCGGCCAGGATGTGCGCGCGTGCGGCGCTGTCGTCGGAGGAATCCTGCTCGGGCAGGATCAGCGTGAACACGCGGTCGGCGCCCAGCGCACGCACCGCGAGTGCGGCACTGACCGAACTGTCGATGCCGCCGGAGATCGCGACGACGAGTCCGCGCCGGTGCAGCTGGCGGGCGGTGATCTCGCGCAGGCGCGCGCAGATGCGGTCGGCTTCGCTCTGGTAGTCGATGTCGAGGACGTGGTGGTCGAGCTGGCTCATGGGCTTGCGGTCTGCTCCGTCAGTTGGACACGTCGGACCTTGCCGGACGCAGTGCGCGGCAGGGCGTCGACGAAGGTGATGAGTCGGGGGATCTTGTAGGCGGCCAGGCGCGCACGGCAGTGCGCCTTGATGCGGTCTTCGGCACGCGGCAGCACCTCGTCCGCGACGATGAAGGCCTTGATGACCTGGCCCAGTGCGTCGTCGTCGATGCCCACCACCGCGACCTCGCGGATGCCGGGGAGTTCGGCGATGACTTCTTCCACGTCGGTGGGGTGAACGCGGTGCGCGCCGGTCTTGATCATGTCGCTGCGGCGGCCCTGCAGGAACAGGTAGCCCTCCGCATCCACGTAACCGAGGTCGCCGGTGTGCAGCCAGCCGTCGCGCAGCACGGCTTGGGTGGCGGCCGGGTTGTTCCAGTAGCCGAGCATGATGCCCGGCCCGCGCACGCAGACCTCGCCGCCCTGGCCGACGCCGGCGGCGGTGCCGTCCTCGGCGAGGATGCGCCAGTGGGTGTCCTGCACGGGGATGCCGACCGAACCGCGCTTCTCGTCCAGGCGCTCGGGCGGCAGCCAGCTGATCCGCGACGTCGCCTCGGTCTGCCCGTACATCAGGAACAGGCGCACCTCCGGCAGCAGGCCGCGCACGCGGTCAGCGATGGCGGGCGCCATCGCGCCACCGGCCTGGGTCAGGTAGCGCAGCGAAGCCAGGTCATGGCCACGCCGCTCCAGCATGTCCATCAGCAGCACGTAGGTGGACGGCACGCCGGAAAAACCCGTGGCGCGGTGGTGCTGGACGGCGTCGAGCACCTGGATCGGGAACACCATGCTCGGCCCCAGCACGATGCAGGCGCCGCTGGCGAGGTGGGTGTGGAGTACCGAAGCGCCGTAGGCGTAGTAGAACGGCAACACGCTGACGACCGTGTCGTCCGGCGTCAGTCCCAAGTAGGCGACCACCGCGTCCGTGTTCGACGCCACGTTGGCATGACTGAGCATCACGCCCTTGGGGTCGCCGGTGGTGCCGGAGGTGTACAGCAACTGCGCCAAGGTCGCGTCGGCGTCGCCTTCGGTCGCGAAATCCGTGTCGTCGCCGTCCACCTGCGGCAGTGCCGCTTCCGCAGCGAGCTCGATCGCCAGCGGCGCGGATGTCGCGCCTTCCCAGTGGACGAGCGTCTGCTCCATGTCGCGATGGCCGGCTTCCTGCACGACGAAACGCGCGCCGGAGTGCCGCAGCCACGGACCGAAATCGCGCGAGCGCGCCTGCGCATTGAGCGGCGCGACGACGCCGCCGGCCAGCCATGTGCCATAGATCGCCACGGCGCCCTCGATGCGGTTCGGCAGCACCAGGGCCACGCGGTCCTGCGGTTGCAGGCCGGCGCCGCGCAGGTAGCGGGCGAAGCCGCACGCCTGTGCCCAGAAGTCCGCGTACGCGATCGTCCGCGCGCCGTCGATCATCGCGACGCGCTGTGGGGCGCTGCGTGCGTTCCTGGCGAGGCGGGCGGTCAGGCGCTCCATCGACGGGCCGTCCGGATCAGACGGCGACGGCGAGCTTGCGCGAAACGAAGGCGTCGACGGTCTCGATCGAATCGAAGTTGGCCGGCGTCATTTCCTCGGCCGCGATCTGCAGCTTGAACGCGTCCTCGAGGAAGAAGACCAGCTCATGGATGCCGGTCGAATCGATGATGCCTCCCTGGATCAGCGAATCCTGATCGCCCACGGCGGACGGATCGTCCGAGAAGAGGAAGTTCTGCAGGATGAAGGCTTTGATCTGTTGCTTCTGCGGCATGGTGTCCCCGGCATTTCCTGTTCCGTTGCTGTCCAGATGAACGGCGGTTCGGACGTTCACCGGCCAAGCGGGACAGGGGGGCAGGGCGGACATTCGCGGTGCTACCATCGCCGCCCGACGTCACCGACAGGAGTCCACGATGCGTGCTTCCTTCCTGATCCTGGCCCTCGTGGCGCTGGCCGGCTGCCGGCAGAACGCGCCCGTGGCGCAACCCGCAGCGCCGCCGCGCACGGTGCAGGATCCGTCGCCCCGGGCCTACGCATCGGAAAAACAGGCTTTCGTGGTAGCGGAGCAGGTGGTCGGACTCGACCATCCGTGGTCGGTCGCGTTCCTGCCCGATGGCGGAATGCTCGTTACGGAGCGTGCCGGCCGGTTGCGCAAGATCGGTGCCGACGGCGGCGTCTCGGAGCCCGTCGAAGGGCTGCCGAACATCTTCGTCGATGGCCAGGCCGGCCTGCTCGATGTCGTCCTGTCACCCGGTTACCGCACCGACGGCCTGGTGTACCTGGCCTTCGCCGAACCCACCTTCCGCGGCAACAAGGCCGGGACCGCCGTGGTGCGCGGGAAGCTGCAGGGCAACGCACTGGTCGATGCGACCGTCGTCTACCGGCAGGAGCCCAAGCTTTCGCATGGCACGCACGTCGGCGCACGCCTGGTGTTCGACGACCAGGGCGACCTGTTCGTCACCCACGGCGACAACCGCGTCGGCGCGGCGACCGCGCAGGAACTGGACAAGCTGTCCGGCAAGATCGTGCGCATCCATCCCGATGGCACGGTGCCGGCCGACAATCCGTTCGTGGCGAAAGCCGGCGCACGCGGCGAGATCTGGTCGTACGGGCACCGCAACGTGCAGGGCGCTGCGCTGCATCCGGTCACCCGCCAGCTGTGGGCGACGGAGCATGGCCCGATGGGCGGGGACGAACTGAACCTGCCGAAACCCGGCCTCAACTACGGATGGCCGGTGGTCACCCATGGCGTGGACTACAGCGGGCGTCCGGTACCCGGATCGCAAGGCAACGCCGCACCGGGAATGGAACCGCCGCACCACGTGTGGATGAAGTCGCCCGGCCTCAGCGGCATGGCGTTCTACACCGGCGATGCGTTGCCGGGATGGAAGGGCAACCTGTTCCTCGGCGCGCTCGCGTCGAAGGCGCTGATCCGGCTCGAACTGGACGGCGACCGCGTCGTGCACGAGGAGCGCCTGCTGCTGGACCGCAACCAGCGCATCCGTGACGTCCGGCAAGGGCCGGATGGCGCGCTCTACGTGCTGGTGGACGCGCCCGCGCCCGACGGCAAGCTGCTGAGGATCACGCCGGCACCGGCTGCCGTATCGGCGCCCGCACCGGTGGCACCGGCCGCCGGCGCGCCGTAGCGCACGGGCTTCAGCCGGCCGTCGCCGACGCCGGCTTGCGCGCGATGAAGTCCACGCTGGTGATGCAGAGTTGTTCGGCGGGCACGTCCGCGAACTGCGGATGCACCGGCATGGCGGCCAGCTGCTTCATCCGTTCCGCCCGCGTGGTGCGGGTGTCGAGATCGATGTCGAAGCCGTGCCGGCGCGCGCCGTCGACGAACCAGTGCGCGCGCAGACGGTTCTGGTAGAGGAAGGCGTTGTTCCAGCGCTGCCATTCCTCGTCGGAGTAGCGCAGGTAGTTCAGCTGGTGGACGTTGCGGTCCACGTACGCGTAGTGGTCGCCGCAGTTCACCGAATGGAACATCACCCCGCGCGGCGACAGCACGCGCATCGACTCGGCGTACATCGCGTCGATGACCTCCGGCGGCACGTGCTCCAGCACGCTGTTGGAGAACACCACGTCCACCTCGCCGTCCGGCAGCAGGCTGCGGGTGGCGTCGGCGGGCGCACGATAGTGGATCACGCCATCGCTGGCCGCTTCCAGGTCCGATCCTTTCCGCAGGGCATCGAGCAGTCGCCGATGACGGCCTTCGACCTCCGCGAGCGGCGTGCCCGCCACGGTCGCGATGCGGTCGAGGAAGCCGCCGAGCACCTCCGCGCACCGGATCGTCAAATCCATGCGCAGGTGCGGGTTGAGGTCGTACGTGGTCACGCGCGCCGCACCCGCCAGATAGCAGGCGAACGGGAAGGTCGGATACCAGCCGGTGCCGATCTCGAAGGCGCGCACGCCGGGGAGCACGATGCCGGCATCGCGCAGGTGGCCGACCATGATCTCCCAGTCGTCCACCTTGGACGCCAGCTCGCCATCGAAATCGCGCAGGCCGCCGAAGCGCCGCTGCAGGTGGAAATGCAGCGTGTGCCCGCCGGGCAACGTGCCGAGAACCTTCTGGATGATGCCCTTGACCCGCCAATCCATGCCTTGATCCCCTCGATCTGCCGCGCGGCAGGTGGTTACGCGATCGCCCCGGAAGGCTGCGCGGTGGTGGCCGGCGCCAGGCGCGCCTCGACCGTCTGCCGGTGCACCAGCATCGTCGACAGCACGCCCATGAAGGCCTGGTTGTCGCCGAAGCCGGTGGCACGCCCCTGCCTGCATTTTTCCAGCAGCCGTCCCACCGCGGCCGCGTCGAAGTAGCCCGCTTCGCGGATCGACTCCGGCGACAGCAGGTCGGCCACGTAATCCAGCGGCTTGCCGTCGAAGAAGAAGCTCTGGCTGTCCGGTGCGCGGTACGGCTGTTTCGTCCGTTGCGCGATGTCCGGCGGCAGCAGGTCGGCCAGCGCACGCCGCAGCAGGTACTTCTCGGTCATGCCGCGGATCTTGAAGCTGGGCGGCAGGCGATTGGCGAATTCGATGACGCGGTGGTCCAGGTACGGGAAGCGCCCTTCGATGGAATTGGCCATCGCCACGCGGTCGCCCTGCGAGGACAGCAGGTAGCCCGCCAGCAGCGATTTGGCTTCCACGTACTGGTCGCGGGCCAGGTCGCTCCAGCGCGCCATGTCCGGCGGCAGCGTCTGTTCGTAGGCGTCCAGCGCGTCCCAGCGCATGGCCGTGGCGCGCAGCTCCGGCGAGAGGAAGGCGAGCGCGCGCTGCGACGTCGTCCAGCGCGGCACGTGCGCGAAGATCGGCCTGTGCAGGTGCTCCATGCCCTGGCCGAAGAAGGACTGCGCGAACGCGGGATTGCTGACGGGCGAATTCGGCAGGTAGCCGTACAGCTTCTGCAGCAGGCGCGGACGCATCCGGGACTCCGGCTGGCGCGCCCAGAAGCGGCGGATCTTCGCTTCCTTGAACAGATCGTAGCCGCCGAACACTTCGTCGGCGCCCTCACCGGTCAGGACCACCTTGTAACCGTGCCGGCGCACGCTGCCGGCGAGCAGCATCAACGGGATGGGACCGGTGCGCAGCACCGGCGTTTCGGTGTGGCGGATCAGCCGCGGCAGCGCCTCGCCGATGTCGCGGCGGGTGCAGGTCAGGGTGGTGTGCTCGGTGCCGAGGTGGCGCACCATCGCCTGCTGGTATTCGCTTTCGTCGAACTCGCCGTCCTCGAACGCCACCGAGAACGTGCGCACCGGCGTATCGGTGAAGCCACGGATCAGGGCGACGATGCCGGACGAATCCAGGCCGCCGCTGAGGTAGGCGCCCACCGGCACATCGGCGCGCAACTGCAGGCGTACGGCGTCCACCAGCAGCTCGCGCAGCTCGGCGGTGGCCTGTTCCAGCGTCAGCGGGTACCGCGCGGGCGAGGTGTCCTGCGCATCCGGGAACGTCCAGTCCCAGTAACGGCGCATGTGCTGGCGCCCGTCGCGCTCGACCGTCAGCACGTGCCCCGGCGGCAGGCTCTGCACGCCCTGGTACAGGGTTTCCGGATCCACCGGTGCCCAATACGTCAGCGTCTGCATCAGCGCCTGCGGTTCCAGGTGCGCGCACTCGGGCAACACCGCGAGCAGCGATTTCACTTCCGAGGCGAACCACAGGCGGCCGCGTTGCCGCGTGTAGTACAGCGGACGGATGCCGGCGCGGTCGCGCGCCAGCACCAGGCGCTGGCGTTCGCTGTCCCACAGTGCGATGGCGAACTGGCCGTTGAGGTGCTGGACGAAATCCTCGCCGTAGCGGTCGTACAGATGCACGATCACTTCGGTGTCCGAGTGCGTATAGAAGTGGTGGCCCTTGGCCTCCAGCATCTGCCGCAGCTCGACGAAGTTGAAGATCTCGCCGTTGAACACCGTCCACACCGTGCGGCGCGGGTTGTGGATGGGCTGGTCGCCGGTGGACAGGTCGATGATCGACAGGCGCGCATGCGCCAGGCCGATGCTGGGCGCCGCATGGAAACCGAAGCCGTCCGGTCCGCGGTGCGCCAGCGGATGGATCATCCGCTCCAGCGCGTCGCGCGCGCTGGCCGAGACGACGTCGGGACCCATGAAACCCGCGATTCCGCACATGTGCCGTATCCCCTGTCCGTGTCCGTGTTGGTATCAGGCCGAATCGGCCGCGTAGCCGGCGCGCGCCGGCCGTGTCCCGGCGACCGCTTCTTCGCAGGCGAGCAGCGTATCCCGCGCCACCTGCTGCCAGTCGCGGGAGAAACGTTGTGCGAGCGCTGCTTCGTCCCAGGGCCGGTCGAGCGCCTGCGCCAGCGCGTCGGCCAGCGCATCCGCATCGCGGGCCGGCACCAGCAGGCCACTGGCGGCGTCGACCACTTCCGGGATGCCACCCACCGGCGTCGCGACCACCGGACGACCGCAGGCCAGCGCCTCGACCAAGACGTTGGGATGGCCCTCCGAATAGCTCGGCAGCGTGACCAGGTCCGAGGCCACCATCCACTGTGCGACCTGCGCCGGTGCCTGGCTGCCGGCCAGGTGCAACGGCAGGCCCGGTTCGGCGACCAGGGCCGCCGCGAGTTCGGCCTGCATCGGACCGTCGCCGACGAACACGACCCGCGCCCGCGGCCGGGTGGCGGCCAGTCGGCGCGTGGCGTGCAGCAGTTCGCGCAGGCCCTTCTCCGGCACCAGGCGGCCGACGTAGAGAACGATCTCCGCCTCCTGCGGCAGTCCCAGGGCCTCGCGCGCCGCGCGTCGATCGCCGGGGTGGAACAGGGTGGCATCGCAGCCGTTGGGAATCGCCCGGATCCGCTCGGGATCTGCGCCGTACTGGCTCACCGCAACACGTCCCAGGTCTTCGCTCACCACCAGCAGGCGCTGCGCGGCCCGGACTACAGGTTGGGTCAGGCGACGGCTGATCGCATCGCGCACGCGCAGGTCGGAACCGCGCGCGCCCGCGACGAATGGCACCCCGGCCGCGTGTGCGGCGCGCATCGCGCCATAACCGTCCGGATACAACCAGTAGGCCAGTACCACGTCAGGTGCGAACGCCCGCACCGGCCGCGCCAGCGCCTGTGCGGAAAGATGGCCGTTGAACGGGCGGCTCAGCGCGGGCAGGGCGGGGTAGGTGACGTAGTCCACGTCGCAGCCCGGCGCGACCTGGCCGGCGTCGGCGGCGCGGTACAGGTAGCTGCGCGGCTGTGCCCAGCGCGGGTAGGTGGCGATCGGGCTGAGTACCTTCACCTGGGCCAGGCGCGAGAGCTCGCGCACGGTCTGGTAGACCGGGCGGCCACGGTTGGGTTCCCCGGCGATCGGGAACTGGGAGGTGACGATCAGGATGCGCATGCGGGAAGCGTGGTGACGGCGGCGCCGGACTGTCCGCCGCATGGCGTGGTTGGCGTTGTAAAAGCCGAGTCATGCCGATGCAGGGGGATAGGATGGGTCACGAAACGTCTTCGCCCTCGCGGATGGTGGAACTGGATGCCCTGCGCGGTATCGCCGCGGTCGCCGTGCTGGGTTACCACTTCACAACGCGTTACGAGGAGCAGATCGGCCATGCCAAGGGCGTGCCGGTGGACCTGCTGGCGGGGAAGTACGGCGTCTACCTGTTCTTCCTGATCAGCGGCTTCGTGATCTTCATGACGCTGGAGCGGACCCGATCGGCGGCGGATTTCGTGGTGTCCCGGTTCTCCCGCCTGTTCCCGGCCTACTGGGTGGCGGTGCTGCTGACCGCCTGCGTGGTCTACACCGCCGGCCTTCCGCTGCAGCAGCTTCCCGCCGGGCAGGCGCTGCTCAACTTCACCATGGTGCAGGAGATCCTGGGCGCCGAGCACCTGGATGGTTCCTACTGGACCCTGCAGATCGAGTTGTTCTTCTACGTGCAGATGCTGTTCTGGTACATGCTCGGGCAGCTGAAGCGGATCCACTGGATCATCGGCGGCTGGCTGGTGCTGGCGACCATCGAGGGCCTGTGCGAGAAGTACCACTGGCATTTTTCGTACTGGGTGCGGGAACTGATGATCCTGCGCTTCATCCCGTTCTTCGCGATCGGCATCCTGTTCTACCGCCTGCACCGTTACCCGGACGAATGGCGGCTCAACCTGGTGATGCTGCTGTGCGCGCTGCTCGCCATCGCCATCGGCGAGCGCCCGATCTTCCTGCCGGTGGCGCTGGCGTGCTGCGCGATCTTCGCGCTGTTCATCCGCGGCAAGCTGGCGTTCCTGGATACCCGGTTCTTCGCGTTCCTCGGCGCGATCTCGTACACGCTGTACCTGGTCCACCAGGCCATCGGCTTCGTCGTGATCCACCACCTGGAGCGCGCGGGCGTGCCGGCCTGGCTGGCCTGCATCGGCGCGGCCGCGCTGTCCCTGGCGCTGGCCACGCTGCTGCACCGGCTGGTCGAACGGCCGGCGATGGAATGGATCCGCGGCAACTGGAAGGCCACCCGCATGCACACGCTGGCCAACCGATGAGGCATGCTTGCCAGGCGGCGCACGTCGCATCCCGAGCCGTCGCCGACAAGGACATCCGTTTGCCCCACCGCTCCGATATCCGTCGCGCATGACCGCCGACGCCGCAACGCATGGCCTGTTCGCCAGGATCGCTTCTTCGGCCGCCTACGGCATCGTCGGTGGCCTGCTGGGACGCGCCGTCGGCCTGGTGGGCACGCTGCTGGTCGCGCGCCACCTGACACCCGACATCGTCGCCGAGGTCACGGTGGCGACCGTGGTCGCGCTGACCGGCAACTGGGTGGCGGCGTGGGGCTGCGGCCAGTACGTGGTGGTGAAGGGCGACCAGGGCCGCGAAGCGATCTTCGCCGCCAGCGTGGTCTACCTGATCGCCGGGCTGATGATGATCGCGGCCCTCTGGTTCGCCGCGCCGGTGCTCGCATCGTGGCTGCAGGCGCCACGCGTGGCGGAATACCTGCCGGGTGCGTTGCTCGGCATCGGCATCCGCCGGATCGGCGCGATTCCCGACAAGCTACTCGCGCGCGAACTGCGTTTCGGTCGCATCGCCGCCGGTACCGCGCTCGGCGACATCGTCTACGCGATCGTGGCGGTGACCCTGGTCAGCACCACGACGCTCGGCGGGCAGTCGATGATCCTGGCCTTCATCGCGCAATCGACGGTGATCGCGGGCATGACGCTGTCCGCCACCGGCCTTCGCAGCTGGCTGGCGCCGGTGAAGATTCCCCTCGCGCGCCTGCGCGACCTGCTGCGCTTCGGCGCGCCGATCACCGGCGAAGTGGTGCTGAGCGAAGGCGCGCGCTACTGGGACAAGCCGCTGATGCTGCGCCTGGTCGGCGCGCACGATGCCGGCAGCTATGGTTTGGCATTCAACCTGGCGCAGTTGCCGGCGGTCTACGTGGGCGGCCACGTCGGCACGGTGATGATGCCGGCGGTGGTGCGGGCGGATCCCGCCGAGCGCCCGGGATTGATGGTGCGCGCGCTGACCTTCACCGCGCTGGTGCTGTTTCCCATGTCGGCCGGCCTCGCGGTGTGCGCACCGACGCTGGTGGAGGCCCTGTTGCCGGCGACCTGGTCGCAGGTGGCGCCCCTGCTGAGCGTGCTGGCGATCGCGTCGTTGCCGGGCTCGGGCAGCTTCATCCTGTCGGCGTTCCTGGCGGCGCATGCGCGCAACCACCGGTTGATGTGGATCGAGGTCGCGACGATGGCCAGCCTGATCGTCGCGCTGTGGCTGCTGTCGAAGGGCGGCGTGCTGCTGGCGTCGGCGGCGATCGGCGTGGCCGCGCTCGTCCAGTGGGTGCTCACCGTGCAGGCCTGCCGCATCGATGGATTGCGCCTGCAAGGATTGGGCCGCGCGCTGTCGCGCATCGCGCTGGCCGGCACGGTGATGGTGCTGGCCGTACTCGCCTGGCGCTGGACACTGGGCGCGTCGATGGACGCGGCATGGCGACTGCTCACCGAGGTATTGGTCGGCGTGGTTGTGTATGGTGTAGGCCTGTGGGGATTCGCGCGCGGCCTGGTCGGGGACGCGCTGGCGGGCATCGGGATGTCCCGTTTGCGGATCCCGGGGCTGAGGACGCGGCAAGGGGAAGGCACGTCATGATCGAATTCAACGCCATCGCGCTGTTGCGCCGGCGCGCGGCGACCAGCTGCCAGCTGGCGCTCGCGGAGAACCAGCGCTTCCTGGAGATGCGCGAAGGCGACCGGGCGCGACTGGTCGAGGCGTATCGCGCCAACGGCATGTCCGGCAAGCCGGAGCGCTTGCAACGGCGCTACGACCATGGCATGCGCTGCTTCGCGATCGAGGAGGACGAGCACCTCGTCGCCTGGTTCTGGGCGCTGCACGGCGTGCCGCGCTACATGGACGAGTTCGCCTGGCAGATCCCGCTGAACGAGACCCAGGTGTGGCTGCGCGATGCCTTCGTCGTGCCCGAGCGGCGCGGCCGTCGCCTGTTGCTGGCGATGATGGGTGCGGGGATGACGGTGGAGTCCACGCCGATGGAGTACTTCTCCGACGTGAGCGTGTCCAACCGGCCTTCGTTGCGCGCGCATGCGGCGATGGGTTTCAGCCGCTTCGCCACGGTGCGCAGCCTGCGCGTGGGCAGCGGGCGGTGGTGGCGCAGCCTGCCACCGGAAGGCCTGCCGGCACCCGCACAGCTCAGGCCGGACCAGAAGCATCTGCGCATGTCGGCCGAAGAGATCGCCTGGCACCACGCGCAGATCGCCTGATCCGCGCGCGCTAGTCGTCGTGCCCCAGCCGGTAGGCGAGCGGGCGCAACGGCCGTGCGACCGCCATCGCCATGCGGTGCAGGCGTCCCGTATGCAGGATGCCGGAGACCATCGGCTGCCGATCGGGCAGCAGTTCGGCCATGTAGGACGTCTCATGCGCCTGGCTGTCGAACAGCGCGAGGTCCGGCCATTGGCCATCCAGCGCCTGCAGCAGGTGCCATTCGTTGAGCTTGCCGGGACTGCTTGCGGCGAACGCCGGATCCCAGCCGGTCTTGAATCCGCTCAGCCCGTTGCCGAAATGCAGGTTGCTGCTGCTGGCCACCACCTGGTCGCCGCACAGCGTTTCCACGAAAACCATGCCACCGCTGCTCGCCAGCCGCGGCACCAGTTCGAGGAAAAACGTGCGCTCGCCTTCCGAAGCCAGCATCGAGCTGCCGCGTTCGCCCTTCCAGCCGGCATCTTCCAGGGTCAGGTGGCGCATGGCGGCGGCTTCATCGGCGTCCGCGCCCTGCAGGATGCGCAGGCTGACGTCGCCGCGTTCCTGCAGGCGACGCAGCCGCCGGCGCAGGTCCTTGGCGGTGGCGGCGCGGACGCGCGCCGCTGCCGGCACGTCATCGGGATGGCGGCGCAGCACCGGTCGCTGCGACAGCGCGGTCTGCGTCCAGGCCAGGTCGGCCTGATCGCGCAGCGCAGCCCAGAGTTCGCCGTCGCCGGCGACGTTGTGCCACACGATCGCGCGGTCGCGTAGGGTGCCCTCGCGCATGCGTGCGGCGACGGCACCCGCGACCTCGGCGGCTTCGCCGGGCAGGTGCAGCACGCCGGATTGGAACGCATGCGGGTGCCGGTACGCGCGCCAATGCGGCACCGGCACGAACAGATTCGGTGCGCGCCGTTGCAGGCAGGTCAGGCCGATCAACGTGTCGCCGCGCTCGACGGTCAGCACGACCGGTGGCGCGTCCGGCGTCAGCCAGCGCGCGGCGGCGAGCACGAAGCCCGGATGCAGGAACGGCACCGAGGCCGCCGACCGCTTCGCCAAGGCCTCCCAGGCGCGCAGGTCGTCGTTCGACAGGTCATCCAGCGGCCGCAGGCGCGTGCGCAGGCTCACGGCACGATCTCGTCGCCGCGTCGGCGACGGTAGAGGTCGACGATGCGCGCGCGCCAACCCACCCGGTCCACCGACAGCCAGCCCATGCGGCCTTCGGCCATCGCCAGCGAGCGCTTGTAGTCGACATGGCCGGCCATCAGCTCGTAGCGGTCGAAGCCATTGCCAAGGAATTCGTTGATGGCGCTGGCGAGCAGCAACAGGCCGGGACTGCCGGCCTGGCCCACCTGGCGGTAGTCGATGCCGGCCTGGTAGAAGCAGCTCGTGCCGCGCCAGACCAAGTGGTAGAGATAGCCCACGGTCGCGTCACCGGCTTCCAGCCGCATCAGGTGCACGCCGGCCTCCGAGGTGGAGGCGGCGATCAGCGCGCGATGGAACGCGATGACGCGCGGGTCGCCGAACGCGCCGTGCTCGCCGGTGTCCTCGTCCCAGTGCGCCTGGTGCAGGCGGACCAGTTCGTCGAAGAACGCCAGCCTGTCCGGCTGCGTCACCGCGGTGCTGCAGGCGAGCGGGCCGAACTGATCCGCCAGCTTGCGCGCGGTGCGGCGAAGGCGCGCACGGGTGCTGCTGCCCGGCACCGTGCTCACGTAGTCCTGCTGGGTCAGCCTGAGGCTGGCCAGGTCCACGTAGGGCGTGGGCCGCGCCATCATCTGCAAGCGCAGCCGCGGCGAACGCAAGCGTTCCAGCGGGATGCCGTCCATGTCCAGGCCGGGCAGGTAGAGCGTCAGCCAGTGGCGTTCGCGGTGTTCGAAGTGCGCCACGCAGGCGGCGAGGACATCGTGCTCGCTGCCGGCCAGCGACAGCACGCCGTTGAACTCGATGGTGATGCTGTCGGCCACGCGGTCGCCCACCTGGTGCAGGCGGACATGCTTGAGGCCCAGCGCGAAGAACCGGCGTTGCTCGACCACGATGCCCAGGCCGATGCATTCGCCGTCGAGCCACACCGACATCAGGCGCGCACGCGGCAACGGGCACAGCGTACGGAGCCACGTGCCGATCCAGATCCAGCTCTGGAAGAAACTGCCGTGGCTGCGCGCCTCGAGCGCGCGCCAGCGCGCCTCCAGCACATCCAGGGCGGGAAGACGCTCGACCCGCACGTCACAGCGTGCGGCGGTTGCGCCGGTCTCAGCCGAACGTCGCATCCAGTCCCTTCTCCACGCCGGTGCGCGGCGTCCAGCCCAGGTCGGTGCGCGCGGCGGTGGTATCGAAATTGGCGAGCGGACGCAGCGAGCGCACGCGGTAGCGGGTCAGCGGCACGTCGCGGCGCAGGACCTTGCCCAGTTGCTCCACGCCGAAGCCGAGCAGCATGAACGTCCAGCGCGGCACGCGCACCACCTTGACCTCGTCGCCCAGCTTGCGGCGGCAGCGCGCGAGGTAGTCCTGCTGGGTGACGCGCGAGGTGTCCACCACATTGAACACGCGCTGCGCGGGCAGCGGTGCTTCCGCGGCGCAGACCAGGGCATCCACCACGTCGTCGACATAGATCAGCGGCAGCGCCACCGCGCCATCGCCGACGGCGACCCAGCGGCCGGCCAGGCCGATGACGCCGTTCGGCGTGACCTTCTCCGCACCGGGACCGAAGATCTGGCCCGGCCGCACGATGACGGCGGGCAGGCCGTGCTGTGCGACCGCATCCAGCACCATGCGTTCGGCCGAGAGCTTGGTCTGGGTGTAGGCGCCGCGCCATTCGGGATGCGGTTCCAGCGGCGAGGATTCGGTCATCACCGCCGCGGGATCGCGGCCGGCATGGTCGAACACGCTCATCGAGCTGACGTAGACCAGGCGCGCGGTCGCTTCGGCCACGCAGGCGTCGATCATGTTGCGCGTGCCCCAGACGGTGCCCGCTTCGAAGTCGCGCGGGCCGCCGCGCATCGCCGCGCCCACGTGGTAGACCAGCGGCACGCCGCGCACGGCGTGGTGGACGATGCGCGGATCGCCGAGATCGCCGACGACGGTCTGGATGCCGGCATCGGCGCTGTACGCGGCCACCGGCCGGCGCACCAGCACGCGCACGGTCTTGCCCTGTTCGCGCAGGCGCGCCACGACGCGCTTGCCGAGGAAACCGGCGGCACCGGTCACCAGCACGTCGGCGGGCGGCAGATCGACGTAGCGCGATTCCAGCAGGGCGATGCGCTCGGCGTCCGGCGCGGCGCATGCGGGCTCCAGCAGGCGCGCGATGCGCAGCGCATCGTCGCCGGTGAACGGCGGCGAGGCGTTGTCGCGCGCGGCATGGGCGAACTCGACGGCGCCGCGGCGGATGCCGGGCGAGGGCTTGAGCATGCCGGTGGCGAAGCGCACCACGTTCCACGGCACCCGGAACACATCCTTGACCGCGCTGAAGAACGCGTTGGCGACGATGCCGATGAACTTCGGCCCCGGCAGCACGCGATGGATGCGGCAGGTCTGCAGGAAGCGGTCGACTTCGATGGCGCCGCGCGTGCCGCGGACGAACACGCGGTTTTCCATCGGGCGCGCGTTCCACGACAGCAGCAGGCGGCCCACGCCGTCGCGGGCCCGGGCGTGCGCCTGCCATTCGTCGAAGTGCAGGTTCGGATCGGTGCCGCGCGCCTGGTAGTCCACGCGCAGGTCGTGCACCGGGCCGAGGAAGGCTTCGACGGTGTAGAGGCCATGCACGCCGAGGTCGCGGAACGGATAGGAGCCCTGGGTGACCGAACCCGGCAGCGGACCGCCGGCGTACGGGGGGTACTCCGAATTGCGCACGATCTCCACCGAGACCACGTCGCCGATGCGGCCGTCGCGCACGGCCTGCACGGCCTGCATCAGCACCGGATCGAACAGGTCGGAGTGGTTGACGCCCAGCTGGACCTTGCGGGCGCGCGCCGCGGCGATCATGGCCTCGCAGTCTTCGACGGTGTCGGCCATCGGCTTTTCGACCAGCACATGGCAGCCCATCTCCATCGCCTGCAATGCGATGGCGGCATGGAAGGCGGGCGGCGTCAGTACGTAGACCGCCTGCGGCTGCAGGTCGGCCAGCTCGTCCAGACGCGCGGCGACGCGCTTCACGCCGAAGCGGTCGGCCAGCGCCTGCGCGGCGGGCAGCTGCGGATCGCAGATGCCGACCACGTCGACGAAATCCAGCTGCTTGAGCGCGGCCAGGTGATGGGTGGCGACATACCCGGCGCCGACGAGGGCGACGCGCAGGCGGGTGGAGGCGGGTGGGGTCATAGGGAAAGGATCATCATGGAATTGGGTGTCATCGGCCATCGAGCGCGCGCGCGACCGTGGCCAGCACGTCGTCGACGCGGCGGTCCCAGGTCTGCGCCGCGACGGCGGCCACGCGGGCCTCGGCGGCGGCGTCGCTGTCCTCGGCCAGGGCCTGCTCGAGCGCGGCGAGGAAACCCTCGCGGTCTTCGGCGATGCGGACCCATTGGGAGAACTTCGCGATCTCGGGGTTGTACGTGCTGACCACCGGTTTGCCGGTGGCCAAGTATTCGCGCAGCTTCAGCGGATTGGCGTTCGCGACCTGGCGATTCATCCGGTACGGGATGATCGCGGCGTCGAACGCCTTCGCCCACGTCGGCAGCGTGGCATAAGGTTGCGGACCGGCGAGGCGCACGTTGGGCAGCGCGCGCAGCGCCGATACATCGGCGGCGGCGTGGCCGACCAGCAGGAAACTCCACTGCGGCCGCGCCTGCGCCAGCCAGGCGATCAGCTCGATGTCGATCCACTCGTGCAGCGAGCCGATGTAGCCGATCACCGGACCGGCCAGGCCTCGCGCGCCTTCGGCGACGGGCGTTTCCGGTGCGCGCGCGGTGAGGAACAGGTCCAGGTCGACGCCGTGCGGCGCGTAGGTCGTGGTCGCGTTGAGCGCCTGCTTGGCGGGCAGCAGGGCGGGCGGTGCCACGAACAACTGGTCCGCCGCGCGGCTCAGCGTCTCGTCGCGTTGGCCGATCAGTTCGGCGTCCACGCCGGGATGCGCGGCGTAGTCGTCGATGCAGTAGTAGACGCAGAAGTCCTCGCCCAGGCGGTGGGCCAGGAAGCCCGGATGCGGTACGACGAACCACGACAGGTACCGTCCGATGCCCGCCTTGCGTACGGCGCGGCGCACGGCCCAGCGGCTGAACACGCGATTGAAGGCGTCGACACCGGGGATGCGGCGGAACGGCAGCTGCGGCACGGTGCAATGCCACAGGCCTTCGCGCACCTGCACCGGCGGCTTGAGCGCGGCCGTCAGCTTGCGCCACGCGCGCTTCAGGTCGCGTCCCGAGGTGGTGGGCGCGCGCATGCCGGGCGAGTCGACGTAGAGCACGGGCATGCGCTGGGCCAGGCGGGTGGCGACGTGATGGCTGCTGGTGCGGTTCTCCGCGTTCCAGTCGTTGCCGAAATACACCACGCCGCGCCCGCGCAGGGCGGCCGAGGGGTCACTCATCGCGCCACCAGCCGATCAGCCAGGCGGTGCCGCCATGGTGGATCCAGGTCTTCTGCAGGCCGGGAATGGCCTCGACGTGCGGACCGACACGACCGCAGGCCGGCGCGAAGAACGTCACCACGCCGCTGCGTCCCAGATGGCGCATGCGGGCGATCGTCGCGGCGGGATCGCTCAGGTAATAAAGCACTTCGCAGGCGGTGACCAGGTCGAAGCGGTGGCGCTCATCGCCCCACGGCTGCTGGAACAGGTCGGCCGCGGCGAAGTGGGCCTGCGGCAGGCGCACGCGGGCGCGCTCGATCGCCGCGGGACTGACGTCGAGCCCGTACTGTTCGTCGCTGAGCCTGGCCAGGTACTGCGTCTGGTGCCCTTCGCCGCAGCCGATCTCCAGCACCGAGCCGACGCGCCCGAAGGCCTGCTCGATCACCCGGTTGGTGGCCTCGAAGCGCGCGCGCTCCATCGGCGATTCCATGTTCCAGGGGTCCGGCATGCGGTAGGCCAGTTCCAGCCGCGCGTGGTTGTCGTTGCCGCCCACGCCGCGCAGGGCGTACTTCATCCACAGGCGGCGCTGGGCCTTCCTCAGCAGTTTGGCGGTATCGCTCCACATGTCCCTGTCCCCTTCGCCGTCGTCGTTCAGCCGCACGTGGCCGTGCCGTGTGGGCCTTCGCTCGCCTGGTGCGCGGAGTCCCGGCCCACCTCCAGCGGCCGCGCGGGCGCGCTGTACCAGCCGATGACCTTGCCGCACTCGAAATCGACCCAGGAAGGCCCGTATTCCCAGCGCGCGGCGTGTTCGGTCGTCGGGTCGCCGAGGATCCGGCGCGCCTGATCGAGGTCCATGCCCAGTTCGAGCTGTTTCGGCGACCGGGGCTGCCAGGCCGCGGACGCGCTGTCGCCGGGACCGCCCGGGTCCAGGGTCGGGATCGACGTGCGGTTCGCGCCCAGCCAGTACAGCAGGGCCGCCAGCAGCGCGCCGATCAGCAGGTAGCGCCGGCGCGAACGCGGAGGCTCGAAACCGTCGTCTTCCATCGGCATCGCGGGGGCGATCCGCTCCAGGCGCGGGGCCTGCGGTCGCTGCGCCGTCGCCGGCGCGCCCGGCAGGCGGCCATGCACGCGGTGGAATTCCATGGCCGATTCGTACAGGCGATTCAGTCGCTGCAGGCGCGGCAGGTCCGAGGCCGCGCCCTGGGTGTCGGGATGGAGGACGGCCACCCGCCGGCGATAGGCCTGCTTGAAGGCGGCCATGCCGCATTCGGCATTCAGCCCCAACTCTTCGTACATGCTGACGAAGTCGGTATCGTCCGACATCTGTGCCGCGCCCCTGTATCGCTGCCACGCCTTAGCGGCGCATGATTTCTGCTTTCCCCATTCATACGTGATCCGGGGGGCGATCCGGCCAGCCCGCGGACTGGCCGCTGGCGGGTGCTTTATGCGTATCCAGTGGCACAGGCAAGGTTGCCGAAGTTGCGGAAGATGATGACCAGGGGCTCATCGATAAGCGTGGCTGCGCGCGTAGGGCGTCGGCAGTTGCTGGCGCGCTGGTGCCATCGGCTGGGCGCGCTGCCGTTGCTGCAGCGCGTGCGGCCGAGTGCGCATGGCGAGCTGCGCGTGCTGGCGTACCACCGTGTGCTGGAGTCGCAGGACCCGCAGGGTTTCAGTTTCGATCCGGAACTGATCAGCGCGTCCGCGGACGACTTCCGCCAGCAGATGCGGCATCTGAAGACGGCCTTCGTGCCCATGCGTTTCGACGAAGTGCTGGACCTGGTCGAGCGCGGCAAGCCGCTGCCCGAGGGCGCCGCACTGGTGACGTTCGACGACGGCTACGACGACAACTACCGCATCGCCTTCCCGATCCTGCGCGAGCTGGGGATGTCGGCGATGTTCTTCGTCTCCACCGGGCACATCGATTCGGGCCGGCCGTACGCGTACGACTGGCTGGTGCACATGCTGTGCTCGGCGCCGGCCGGCGCGCGCGTGCAGGTACCCGAGCTTGACGTGGACTGGACGGTCGAGGACGACCTGGCGGGACGCCGGCGCCAGGCGGCCGACCTGCTGTACCGCTTGAAACTGCTCGACGACGACGGTCAGGCGGCGCTCGTCGCCCGGCTCGAGACGGCGTGGGGCATCCCACGCGACGCAGGCCACCCGGACTGCAAGCCGATGACCTGGGACCAACTGCGCGAGATGCAGCGGGGTGGCATGGAGATCGGTTCGCATGGCGTGCACCACCGCATGCTGGCCAAGCTGCCGCTGGAGCGCATGGTGGCCGAAGTGCAGGGGTCGAAGGACACGCTGGAGCGCGAACTCGGCGTGCCGGTGCAGGTCATCTCGTACCCGGTGGGTGGTCCGGATGCGTTCAACCACGATACGGTCGAAGCCGTGCGCGCGGCCGGCTTCCGCCTGGCCTGCAGCTACGTGGCCGGCATCGGCCGACTCGGGCCGCGTACGCAGTTCTCGCTTCCCCGCTTGCCGGTGGAACGCCACATGGACATGCCGTGGTTCAAGGCCATGATGGCGATGCCGGAATTGTTCACCTACGCCTCGCGATTGCGGACAGGCTGAGGCACGGGAGCGACAGGGGATCATGTTCTTTTTCATGTTGGTGTACCTCGTCCTGGTGCTGATCAGGCCCCAGGACTACCCGGCGGTGGCCGAATCACCGGGTCCGCCGATGCAGTCCATCGCCCTTCTGCTGGCGGCCGGCCTGTTCCTGTTCTCGCAGCGCAAGTCCTTCAACCAGCCCCAGTTCCTGCTGATTCCGATATTCCTGTTCATCGCCATGGTGTCCAAGGTGGTGAACGGCTGGGCGGGCGGCGCACTGTTCGTGTTCTTCGTGTTCGCGCCGGTGTTGCTGGCCTACGTGCTGCTGGCGAATACGGTGGACACGCGCGCGCGCATGCAGGCGGTCATGTCCGTCTTCGTCGTCTGCGCGTCGGTGCTGGCGGTGCACGGCATCGACCAGGCCAGCACGGGCATCGGCTGGACCGGTGTGGAACTGTCGCAGGGCACGCGCATCCAGTACGTGGGCATCTTCAACGACCCCAACGACCTGGGCATGCTGTTCGTGATGTGCCTGCCGATGGCGTTCTACCTCAGTACGCGCGGCGGCTGGCTGGGCCTGAAGCGGCTGTTCTGGTGGACCGCGATCGTGCTGCTGGTCTGGGGCTGCTACCTGACCAATTCGCGCGGCACGCTGCTGGCCCTCGTCGCCATGCTCGGCGTCTACGTCTGGCGCACGCGCGGCATGTTCTGGGCGGGGCTGCTGGGTGCCGGCGCGCTGGGCGGGCTGATGATGCTGCCGTCGCGCATGCAGGAAATGGACGTCTCCGAAGCATCGGCGATGGGCCGGGTGGAATCCTGGTACGAAGGCATCCAGATGTTCATCGGCAGCCCGGTCTTCGGCATCGGCGCGGGCGGTTACTCGGACCTGCACGAGCTGACCGCGCACAACTCCTTCGTGCTGGTGCTGGCGGAAACCGGCATCGTCGGCTTCACCGTGTGGCTGGCGATCGTGGGCTACTGCTTCCGGATGATGCTGGCCATCGTCAACCGCGAGGACGACATCATCGACGACGTGCCGATGGACGTGCCCGACGAGGTCGCGCTGAAGGAGTGGCGCACCGACAAGGCGCTGAGCCTGTGCATGCTGATCTCGCTGGTCGGGTTCTTCACGGCGGCGTTCTTCCTGAGCCGCAGCTACGTCGTGATCCTGTACCTGCTGGTGGCGATGGTCGTCGGCCACTACACCCGCATGCGCAACACCTATCCCAGTCTTCCGGCCTTCTCTCTGGAGAAGGACATCATTCGTTGGCCCGCCTACGCCGTAATTGGCGTTATCGGTCTTTATGTGACCGTCAAGGTCCTGTTGGCGATGGCATGAACGAACGATCGCGCACGCTCAGCAACACCCTGTTCTCCTCGGTGGGCATGTACACCGAGTACGTACTCGGCATGCTCACGTCCATCATCATCGCCCGCCACCTGGGGCCGGACGGCTTCGGTACCTACAGCCTGGTGATCTGGCTGGTGGCCATGGGCGTGGCGACCACCAACTCGGGTACCGCCAGTGCCGCGATCAAGTTCGTCGCCGAACTGCGCGGCTCGGGCCACCTGGAGCAGATTCCCTACGTACTGAGCTACCTGCGGAAGGCGCAGCGGGTGTTCATGCTGTTCGTCCTGCTGGCGGGCGCCGCGCTGTTCATCTTCGCCGGTGACCACATCGCCCCCGGCATGAACCATACGCTGCTGCTGGGCTTCCTGATCGTCGGCGTGGCGCTGCGCTCGTCGTACATGTTCAACATCGGCGTGGCGAAGGGGTTCGAGAACTTCCGCGCGACGGCGATCGTGGCCCTGGTCTCCACCCCGATCAACCTGCTGCTGGTGATCGCCGCGTGGCAGCTGGATGCGCCGGTGGAGTGGCTGCTGGCGGTGTTCTCGCTGTCGGGCATCGTGTTCTACGTCATGTCGCTGCGTCAGATCCGCCCGCTGCTGCCGCCGCGCCAGCCCGGCGTGGTGCTGCCGCCGACGCTGCGTGCGCGGATCAGCCACCACATGCGCTGGACGGCGCTGACCGTGTCGGTCAGCTTCCTGGTCGCCAGCGAGGTGGAGGTGATGTTCCTCAACCTGTACGCCGACAGCCACGACGCCGGCCAGTTCAAGGTGGCGTACCAGCTCGCGGTCGGCGCGGCGGCGCTGGTGCCGGGCGTCTTCGGCGCGCTGCTGCTGCCGATGATGGCGAGCGCGCTGAGCCAGGGCCGTGAAGTCGCGGCGCGGCGGTTCGTCGGCACCACCCACTACCTGTCCCTGCTGGCGGTGCCGTTGATGGCGTTCGGCCTGGTGTTCGGCGACGACGTCATCCACTTGCTGTACGGCCGCGAATACTGGGCCGCAGGGCCGCTGTTCTCCGCCTGCCTGTTCGCCACCTGCATGACGACGATGGCGCAGGGCGCGTCGAGTCTGCTGGTCAGTGCGGACCGCCAGCGCAGCATCCTGGTGCTGGCCGCCACCTCCGGCGTGCTGAAGCTGACGCTGGCCGCCGTGCTGATCGCCCACTACGCATTGGTGGGTGCGGTGGCCGCCTATCTGATCGTGGCCGCGGTGAACGCCACGCTGTACATTTCGCTCGCGGTCAAGGTCAGCCATGCGCGACCGGCCTGGGGCGCGCTGGGCCGCGTGCTGCTGGCCGGTGCGCTGGCGGCCGCGCTGGCGTGGCCGCTGCGCGGGCATCTGGTGCCATGGGCGGCCGTGCTGCTGGGCGGCGTACTGCTGGTGGTGTCGTACGCGCTGTTCACGCTGCTGCTGCGCTGCTGGACGCGCGACGACATCGGGCATCTCCAGCTGCTGCACGGCCGATTCGCCGCGAGCCGTCCGCGCGCAGGCGCGCGTCTGCTCGCGTGGGCGCACGATCGCGCAGGGGAGGGGATCTCATGACCGGGCTGTACGAGCCGCTGTTCCGCCATGTGCTGTTCCCGGCTTACGAGTCGGGCATGCGCGGGCGCAAGACGCTGGCCTACCTGCGCGAGTACGAGCGCCAGCAATGGCTTGACCCCGAGCAGATCGACGCACTGCAGTGGCAGAAGCTGCAGCAGCTGATCCGCCACTGCTGGGATCACGTGCCCTATTACCGCGAGACATGGGCCGCGCTCGGCATCTCGGCGCCGGACGACATCCGCGACCGCGCGCATTTCTCGCGCCTGCCCGTGCTCGACAAGCCCACGATCCGCGCCAATTTCGAACGCTTGATCGCGGCGTCGTACAAGGACGGGCTGCTGTACAAGACCACCGGCGGCTCCACCGGCGAACCGCTGCGCTTCGGCTACACGCGCGAAAGCTACGAGCGTCGCGTGGCGGTCATGTGGCGCGGCTACGGTTGGGCGGGCGCCCGCCTTGGCCAGCGCACGCTCTATCTGTGGGGTACGCCCATCGGTGCCCAGAAACGCAAGGACCGGCTGTACCACAGCGCGTTCAACCGGTGCATGCTGAACGCCTTCGAGATGGACCGCGCGCGCATGGCCGAATATGCCGATGCCATCGATCGCTTCCGTCCCGAAACCATCGTGTCGTACGTGGCGCCGATCGTGGAAATGGCGGACTGGCTGATCGCCTCCGGCCGCCGGATACACGCGCCTGCGCGCATCCTCGGCGCGGCCGAGGCGTTGCACGCCTCGCAGAAGCAGCGCATCGAGCAGGCCTTCGGCGCGCCGGCCTACAACACCTACGGCTGCCGCGAGTTCATGCTGATCGCCGCCGAGTGCGAACACCGCGACGGCCTGCACGTGAACGCCGACCACCTGGTGGTGGAACTGGGCCATGGCGACGACGCCGGCACGGACGGTTCCCGCGAACTCGTGGTCAGCGACCTGCACAACTACGGCATGCCGCTGCTGCGCTACGTCAACGGCGACCTGGCCACGCCGGGCCATGGTCGCTGCGCGTGCGGTCGCGGACTGCCCCGGTTGGCCAGCGTGGACGGGCGCAAGCTGGACGCGCTGCGCACCCCGGACGGACGCTTCGTGCCGGGCGAGTACATCGTCTACGCCTTCCTGGCCGCGACGGGCATCCGCCGCTACCAGGTGGTGCAGAAGCGCCTGGACGCCTTCGAGATCCTGATCGTGCGCGACGAGGGATTCGATCCCTCGGTGATCGAACTTGTCCGGCGCGAGCTGGTCAAGGTGGTGGGCGACAGCGTCGCCCTGGATTTCCGTTTCACGGACGAAATCCCGCTGACGCCGACCGGCAAGCAGCGTGTCACCGTGTCTGAACTTGGGAGTTAGGGCGAGCGTGGAGATCGTGCATTTCGTCGAGAACCTGGATCGCGGTGGCCTTGAGCGCACCGTGGTGGACCTGATCGCGAGCCAGCGCGAAGCGGGACACCAGTGCCGGGTGATCTGCCTGTTCAAACTGGGCCTTCTGGCGAAGGAACTGCTCGCCAGCGGCGTGCGCGTGGATGCCTGTGGCAAGCGCCCCGGGCTGGACCTGCGCGCACTGCGTCGCGCGCGCGCGCTGATCCGGCAGTCGCCGGACGCCGTACTCCATACGCACAACGCGATGGCGCATTACTACGCGGTCATCGCATCGTTGGGCCTGCCGTTGAAGTGCCGGATCAATACGCGGCATGGCATGGGCGGCCGGGTGAAGAGCGGTCGCCAGGAATGGCTCTACCGCCAGAGCATGCGGTTCACCGACTACGCCGTCGCCGTGTGCGAAGCGGCACGGGAACGCTTTGCCGCGGAGGGCGTGCAACCGCAGCGCGGTCTGCTGTCGGTGCCGAACGGCATCCGCCTGGACCGTTTCAAGCCGGCCGATACCGCGGGACGCCAGGCGCTCGCCACCGAGCTGGGCTGGCCTGCGGGCAGCCGCATCATCGGCACGGTCGGTCGGTTGCAGCCGGTGAAGGATCACGCGCTGTTGCTCCGCGCGTTCGCCAAGGTGCGCATGCAGGTGCCGGAGGCCGTGCTCGCCGTCGTCGGCGACGGTCCCCTGCGGGCCGCGCTCGAGACGCAGGCCGAGCAGGCGGGGATCTCGGATGCCGTGCGCTTCATGGGCGACCGCCACGACGTGCCGCGGTTGCTGACGGGCATGGATGTGTTCGCGCTCTCGTCGGCCAGCGAGGGCTATTCGATCGCGCTGCTCGAAGCCTGCGCGGCCGGGCTGCCGATCGTGGCCACCGATGTGGGCGGCAACCGCGAGATCGTCCGCGATGGCGTCAATGGACGGCTGGTGCCGGCGGCCGACGTGGCCGCCCTCGCGACGGCGTTGATCGCGCTGCTGCGTGGAGGCGACGAAGCGGGGAGGATGGGTCGCGCGGGCCAGTCCTGGGCACAGGCGGAAGCCTCGTTCCGGACCATGGCCGAGCGTTACCATGGCCTCTACGATCCGCCGGATTGCGATTCGTGCACCATGGCCATGCAGGGACGCCTGTCGTGAGCCGCTTCTTTCCCCACATGCTTTCCCCATGAATCCACGCCCGCGACGACTCAAGCTGCTGCGCTTCCTGCCGAACGGCTGGTTGGCGACGGAAGGCCCTGCGGAGGACGGGAAGACCCTGTATCTGACCTTCGACGACGGCCCGCATCCGGAATTCACCCCGCCGCTGCTCGACCTGCTGGCGGAGCACGACGCCAAGGCCAGCTTCTTCCTGATCGGCCGCGAGGTGGAGCGCCATTCCGCGCTCGCGCGCCGGATCGCCGCGGAAGGCCATACGCTCGGCAATCACTCCTACTCGCATCCGATCTTCGATGCGTTGACCCTGCCGCAGCAGCTCGACGAGATCGAGCGCACGGAGCAACTGTTGCGCGGCATCGATGGCCGCGCTCGGCACGCGTTCCGGCCCCCGCGCGGGGTGCTCACGTTCCCCATGCTGGCGCGCCTGGTGAGCCGCCGTCACCGGATCGACTACTGGTCCTACGACAGCCTGGATTACAGCCGGCGGCCCGTGCCCGAACTGCTGGAGACCATCCAGCGCGTGCCCCCGCGCGGCGGCGACATCGTGCTGATGCATGACGACAGCGAACACTCGCTTACGCTGTTGCGGGAATTGATTCCCACCTGGAAGGCGCAGGGTTTCGACCTGCGCGCGCTGCCGCACCTGCACTGAATCCCCGCCCGGCTGGCCGGTACGCCGCCGTTGCCGCGTTCTCGTGGGTGACGGAGGCGTGAGCACACGCCGGAAAAGCAAGGGGGACGCTTGAACATTCTGGTGTGGCTGACGGTTCCGGTGGCGATCCTCGCGGTCGCGGCGCTGGCCGTGTGGAAGCTGCTGCGCTCGCGCAACATGGAGATCTGGATCGGCAGCTACCTGCGCAGGCCGCGGGTGACGGCGACGCCGGGCCCGGTGCATGTCATGTTCTGTTTCGTCGACCACTTCGAGCCGATGTGGCACGGCGCGGATGAAGCCAAGCAGCGCGAGCGCGTCGATCGCTGGTGCCGCGACTACCGCACCCTGGCCGGCCGCCACCGCGATGCCGACGGGCGGCCGCCTCAGCACAGCTTCTTCTATCCCGAAGAAGAGTACGTTCCCGAGTACCTCGACAAGCTGTCCGCCCTCTGCGCGGACGGCTATGGCGAGATCGAAGTGCACCTGCACCACGACAACGACACCGAAGCCAACTTCAACGAGGGCATGGCGCGCTTCTGCCGCGTCCTGCACGAGCGCCACGGTGCGCTGCCGCGCGACCCGGCCACCGGCGAGCTGCGCTTCGGTTTCATCCACGGCAACTGGTGCCTGGATAACTCGCGTCCCGATGGCCGCTGGTGCGGGCTGGACAACGAACTGATCCTGCTGCGCGACCTGGGGTGCTACGCCGACTTCACGTTGCCGTCCGCGCCGAGCGACACGCAGACGCGCACGATCAACAGCATCTACTACGCCACCGACGATGCCCACGCACCCAAGTCGCACGACACCGGCGTGCCGGTGCGCGTCGGCGGAGAGGCGAGCGGCGACCTGATGCTGATCCAGGGCCCGCTGGGCCTGAACTGGAAGGACCGCCGTTTCGGCCTGATGCCGCGCATCGAGAACGCCGACGTGCGCAAGGGCCAGCCGCCCACGCCCGAACGCGTCGACGCGTGGGTCCAGGCCGGCGTGCACGTGCAGGGGCGGCCGGAATGGGTCTTCGTGAAGATCCACACGCACGGCACCCAGGAAGGCGACATCGACACCTTGCTGGGTCCGCCGGTGGATGCAATGCACGACTATCTGGAGTCCGCCTACAACGATGGCCAGAAGTACGTGTTGCACTACGTCAGCGCGCGCGAGGCCTACAACATCGTGAAGGCGGCCGAGGCGGGCAAGCAGGGCAATCCCGGCGACTACCGCGATTTCCACCTGCCGGCGCCGCGCGCGTCGTGGGCGGGCGGACGGCAGGCGCAGGCGGCCGCATGAACGCCGCCGTGCCGCTGCCGGCCGTCGATCCGCCCTTCGTCAGCGTGGTGATGCCCGTGTACAACGCGGAAGCCACGATGGCGCGTTCGATCGACTCCGTGCTGGGGCAGAGCCACCGGCACGTCGAGCTGATCCTGGTGAACGACGGCTCGCGCGACGGATCCGCCGCGATCATGGAGGCCTACGCCGAGCGCGACCCGCGCGTGGTCGCGGTGCACCAGGCCAATGGCGGTGTCGCGGCGGCGCGCAACCGCGGGTTGCAGGCGGCACGTGGCACGCATGTCGCCTTCCTCGACAGCGACGACTGGTGGGACGCCGACAAGCTGGCCATCCAGCTCGCGCACATGGCGCGCACCGGCGCCCGCGTCTGTTACACCGCCTATCAGCGGGTGGCGGAAGATGGCCGTGCGTTGACGATGGTCGTGCCGCCCGAGCGCGTGGACTACGCGGGCATGCTCTACAGCAACCGCATCGGCAACCTGACCGGCATCTACGAACGCTCGCTGGGCGACGTGGCGTTCCAGAAGATGGGCCACGAAGACTACGTGTTCTGGCTGGACCGCGTGCGCCGCGCCGGCCATGCCGAACGCGTGCCGGAGGGCCGCCCGCTGGCGTACTACCTGGTGCGCGGCGGTTCCGTATCGTCGAACAAGCTGCGCGCGGCCGGTTGGCAGTGGCGCATCTACCGCGAGATCGAGCGGCTGAACTGGCCACGGTCGGCCTGGTGCATGCTGCATTACATGGCGCACGCGCTGCTGAAGCGAAGTCCCGTTTCGAGGCCCGCCTGACCATGGCACCGTCTTCCCCCGCGACGGTCGCCGATTACACAGTCGTGATCCCGGCCTTCAACGCCGCCTCCACGCTGGCGCATGCGCTGGACAGCGTCATGGCGCAGACCCTGCCCGCGCGTGACGTGATCGTGGTCGACGACGGATCGCCGGATCGCGAGGACATCGCCCGCGTCGTCGCCGGCTACGGCGGTCGGGTGACGCTGCTCCAGCAGGAGAATGCCGGACCCGCGGCCGCGCGCAATGCCGGCGTCCGCGCGACCGGTGGCGAGTGGATCGCTTTCCTCGATGCGGACGACAGCTGGCTGCCGCACAAGATGCAGGCGCAACTGGCGCTGACGGAAGACGCGGATGTCGGTCTGCTGCATGGCGCCGCGCGCCTGGATCGGATGTCGCTGCCCGCCGAGATGGACTTCGAGCACCTGTGGCGCGCCAACCGGATCTGCACATCGATGACCGTGGTGCGCCGGAGCGTGTTCGAGCGCCTGGGCGGCTTCTTCGAAGCGCGCGAGCTTGTAGGCGCGGAGGACTACAACCTGTGGCTGCGCATCGCCCACGCCGGTTGGCGCGTGCGCGCCAGCCCGGGCCTGGTCGGACACTACACGCCGGCGGAGGGCAGCCTGACCAGCCGGATCGAGCGGTGCGCCATGGCCGAGATCCGCAACGCGAAACAGCTGGGCGCGCTGCTCGGACTGTCCGACCGCGACATACGCTGGAAACTGCGGGCGATCCGTACCGATTTCGCGCGCCACCTGATCCACGCGCGTCGCCCGATGCCTGCGCGGCAGCTGTTGGCGCGTGCCCTGTTCGAGCGCCCCACGCTGGAGCGCATCGGCCTGATGTCGGTCAGCTATGTGCCGACGCAGCTGCTGGACATGCGGCGCCGCCTGCGCGCAGGCGGGCGGCGTTCGCTGTCCTCCTGACCGGGCAGGTCAGATCTCGCTCAGCTCGACCACGTAACCGGTGGTGCCGCCCTGCACGTCGATGCGGAAGCGGGCCCCGTCCTCGACGTACTTGCCGCTGCTGAAGTTCGAGTTGATCGTCGCGTTCGCCGGTTCCAGCACGCGCACGCGCAGGCGGCCCGCCGTGGCTTCACGGCTGTTGACCAGGGTCGGCTGCACGGGCACGTTCACCTGGAACGTCGCGGTCGTGCCGCTGGTGATCGAGAACGTATCGCGGACGGTCAGGCGGCGATTGGCGAAATTGAAGTTGCGCTGCCAATTCGTCACGGCGTCGGCGTTGCAGAACGACGGCGTCAGGTTGGCGTCGGCCGTGAACGCGCCGCCGGAGCCCGGCGTGACCGACAGCGTCGAGGCCTTCGTGGTGGACTCGCACTGGCGGGCCACGGTGCCGTTGCGGGCGAAGCGCACCAGGTTGTGCACATCGGTGCCCTGGTTGATGCCGCTGCGGCTCCAGATGTTGGCGGTGACCGCCAGCCAGTCGCCCGAGAAGAGCGTGAACGAGCCCTGGTCCTGGTGCGCGTGGCTCTCGTTGTACGGGCCGGCGACGATCGCCACCCACATCGCGTCGCGGGTCCAGCCGGTGCGGGCGAACAGGTGGCCGGTGCCGCGGGCGTGGTAGATCAGGTCGGTCGGGACGGTCGCCGTCGCACCCACCGGAAGCAGGTCGTAGCGGTAGTTGAAACCCGAACCCATGCGGGCGATCGAGATGTTGTTGAGCCACCAGGTCGCCTGGTTCTGGACCACCGGGTTGGTCGCCACCGAACGCGCTTCGAGCACCAGGCGGCGATGGTAGTCGTAGATGTCCGGCACCGAACTGCGCGCCTGGTCGCCGATGGGCGCGAAGCGGTCCATCGTCGGGACGGTCGCATGGATCCAGTAGGGAATGCTGTCGGACGCGTGGCTGTTGGCGTTGGCCAGGTCCATGCCGGTCGCGTCGCGCCAGATCCGGTACAGCGAGAACAGGCGCATGTGCGAGGTGCCGTAGCCGGTACCTTCGCTGCTGCCGCCGCCCGGCAGGCGGGCGAAGTAGGTCTGCAGCGCCGCCAGCTTGTTGTCGCGAAGGAAGTTGAACCAGGTGCTGTTGCCGGTGGCCAAGGCCCAGTACATCGTCGCTTCGACGAAGCTGTAGTAATAGTTGTTGCCCGGGTTGGTCACCGACCAGCCCGACCACGGGTGGCTGCGGCCGCCCCATTGCGCGCTGTTGTAGTTCCAGACGTTCCACACGGCCTGCTCGGCATAGGCCGACCAGCGGGTGCGCTGGCTGGAGGTGATGCTGCCGGCGCAGGCGGTCAGGGTGGAGGCGACGTCGGCGATCATCGGGCCGACTTCCAGGTACGAGTCGCCCGCGACGGCGGGACGGCCGCCGCCGGCGATGGCGGACTCGGCGGCGGTCACCTGCTCTTCGACCATCTGGATGGCCAGCGTGCAGTACTTGGCCTCGGGCGAGAGCTGGTACATCAGGGCCGCTTCGGCGGCGCTGAAGCCGTAGCCACGACTGCCGGCGACCGCCGAATCCACCCAGCCCTTGAAGCGGGTGTAGGCGGCGGAGCTCTTGTCGATGGGCGGCACCGGCAGGGGCAGGTTGACCACCCGGGGGCGGGAGTTGTTCGCGCTGACGTGGCCGCCGCTGCTCAGGACGGGGGTGGCGTCGACGCCGGCGACCGGCGTGCGGATGCCGAAGGCGCCCGTCGATCCGGCCTCGCTCATCACGGAAGGCGCAAACCCGCTGCGCTCGCGTGCGCGCCGGGCAACCTTTGCGGAGGAGGTGGTGCGCGTCCAGAAGCGGACGATGTTGTCGCGCCCTACGTCACGCAGGTCGGCGAAATCGTCTTCCGCCCGATCCCAGGTAGCGGAAGCGAAGGCCTGGGCGCGCAGGCCCAGCAAGCCTCCGGCGGCGCTGGCGGCGGTCAACGTGGTGAGCGCGGCAGCGCCCAGGAAGAGGGCGATCGGGAGACGGCGGGCGGTACGGGGGGGGACGGACGTGCGCGACAAAGGGGTTCTCCTGGCAAGAAAACCGCGCGCAATAGACAATGGAAGACGACAGCCCTGAGGCTGGTGGCTACCCGCTGCAGCGCCCCCTCGCTACATGCGATCCGCGCAACGGCGGGCGGATCATAACGTGGGGCATTTTCAAAAACGGACGCCTTGGGTCACAGAAACGTGAAACTGTTCAGCTGACGGCAGGGGAATTCACGGGAGTGTGATGGCCTGCCCGCTGGCCGGCACGGGACCGGGCCGCACCGTGACCGGGATCATTTTTCGCTGAGTTCGACGGTGTATCCGTCCTGGCCGCCGGCCACGTCCACCCGCCATCCGCGACGGAATTCCTGGGGATCGTCGTCGCTCCAGGTGTGCACGCGAAGGGTCGCGTTAGCCGGCTCGAGCACGCGGATCCGCAGGCGTCCGGCCGTGGCCTCGTTGCCCTGGACGACGGGGCGCTCGGGCACGTTGACCTGGAAGATCGCACGGGTACCCGCGCCCAGGCGGAAATCGTCGCGCACCAGCAGCTTGCGGCCGCCGAAGTCGATCCGGCGCTGCCAGGATTGCAGCGCGGGGTTGTCGCGGTACACCGGGGTCAGGTCGGCGACGGCCGTCACGCCGCCGTCCGGGCGCGGCGTGACCGTCACTTTCGAGCGGGAGCGCGTGGACTCGCACTGGTGCACGACGGCATCCCCGCGCGGCGCGGCGCACTGCTGGGCATCGGGGTTCGCACGCTCGAAGCGCACCACGTTGTGCACCGGCGTCCCCTGCTGGATGCCGCTGTGGGTCCAGATGTTCTCGGTCACCGCCAGCCAGTCGCGCGCGAACAGGGTGAAGCCGCCCTGGTCCTGGTGCGCGTGGCTCTCGTTGTAGGGACCGGCGACGAAGGACATCCACATGGCGTCCTTGCCCCAGTCCGTGCGGGCGAACAGGTGGCCGGCGCCTTCGGCGTAATAGACCAGCGCCTTGGGCGCGTCGTCCGCATCGCCGGCCGCCAGCAGGTCATAGCGAGAGTTGAAGCCCTGGCCCATGCGCGGGACGGAGATGTTGCGCAGCCACCAGGAGGAGAGCGCGAGCGCGTCGGCGTCGGTGGTGGACTGGCGCGCCTCGAGCACCAGCCGGCGGTGGTAGTCGAACAGCTCCGGCACCGAACTGCGCGCCTGGTCGCCGATCGGCGCGAAGCGGTCCAGCGTCGGCACCGTCGCGTGCACCCAGTAGGGAATGCTGTCGCGCGCGTGCGTGCTCGCGGCGGCCAGGTCTTCACCGGTGCTGTCCTTCCACAGCCGATAGAGGCCGAACAGGCGCATCTGCGCGGCGCCGTAGCCGGTGCCCTCGCGGCTGCCGCCGCCGGGGAGGGCGGCGTAATAGGCCTTCAGCGGGGGCAGGCGCCGTTGCCGCAGGTCTTCCATCCATGTCGGGCTGCCGCTCACCAGCGCCCAGTACATGGTGGCTTCGATGAAACTGAAGTAATAGTTGTTGCCGGGGTTGTCGATCGACCATCCGGTCCACGCGTGGGTGCGGCCACCCCATTGCGCGCGCGCCGGGTTCCAGACGTTCCAGACGGCCTGTTCCGCGTAGGCCGACCACCGCTGCTGCTGCTCGGGCGGGATGCCGGCACGGCACGCATGCAGCGTCATCGCCAGGTCGGCGATGCGTGGACCCACTTCCAGGTAGGAGTCGCCGGAGATGGCCGGGCGGCCGCCCGACGCGATCGCGCTTTCGGCCTCGGCGACTTCCTGTTCGACCATGCGCACGGCCAGCTTGCAGTACTTGTCGCCGCCGCCGGACAGGGCCATCAGCGCGGCATCGCTGGCGGAAAAGGCGTACCCCGGACTGCCGGAGACGGCGCTGTCGACCCAGCCGCGGAAGCGGCCGAAGGCCGGCGACCGCCGGTCGACGGAGGACAGGTCGATTTTCAGCTGATCCACCCCGGTCGCGACGGCCGGAGCGGCGGCTGCCGTCGGTGTGGCGGCGGGTGGCGGGGCGGTGGCGGCTTTCTCGGCGGGCTGCGCCGTGCTTTCGGGCGCGTCCGCCGCGCCGCAATGGCCGATGGCGGCGGCCACCAGCGCGAATCCGAGCAGGATCGCGCTGGGAATGCCGTGGGTCTTCAGCTTGGAAGGCGAGGCGCGCATGCCGGGGCCCTCAACGGTTGGAGTAGGCGACGCTCAGGTAGACGATGTTCTGCGCCACGTCCTGGTTCACTTCGGTGCTCTCGCGCTTGTAGCGCTCGGCATGCAGGCGCACCGACCACCGGCGCACCCACTGATACTCCAAGCTCGCGCCGACGCGCGTCGTCTTTTCCTCGCGTCCGAGCTGGGTGTAATCCAGGCGCTCCCAGGTGGCGTAGCTGCCCAGCGAGAGGCCGCGCCGCATCAACCAGTGCAGGTCGAAGCGCGAACCCCGCGTCTTCTGGTCGAACTCGTCCGACTCGACGTAGTCGCGCTTCTGCACGAACGGCGTCAGCGAGAGGTTCAGTCGGGTGCCGGTGAAGCTGTAGCCCAGGTCGAGACCGCGGACCTCGTAGGGCGATGCGTTCACCACCGCGTCGCCGGTCAGCACGTTCACCGGCACGGTGGATTCGGACTGGATGCCGGCCAGGGCGTCGGTGGCGGTGTCGGAGAACTGGCTGGAGACCACTGCCGTGAGCTGACTGCGCGGCGACAGCGTCCATTCGGCGTCGGCGCGCAGCAGCGGTTCGGAGCGCGATTCGCCCTGGCGGTAGTCGATGCGCGAATAACCCAGGTCGGCGCCCAGTTGGAAATTGGCCAGTTCGCGCACGTAGCGACCGTAGAGGTCGTAGCGGTTGTAGTCGCGCGCGACGACGTCATCGTCGAAGTCGACGCGCTGCGCCTGCAGGTTCAGCGACACGCGGCTGGTGGGGCTCAGCTCCTTGATGGTGCGCACCGCGCTGGCGAGACGCTGGGAGTTGAACTCGTCGGTCACTTCCGCGTGGCTGTTGACGTAGCGCAGCTCGGCCTGGCCGTGCAGCGATGATGTCCAATTGAACAGCAGCGTGGGGCCGGCGGAGAACACGTTGACCTGCTGGCGGTTGCCGGGGCCGTCGGGGACCAGCGAGTCGACCGGCTGCACGGTCAGGTTGTCTTCGACCAGGAAGAACAGGCGCTCGGGGATGGCGACCCAGTTCATCCGCCCGGAGAGCGTGCCGTCGACCGTGTCGGCGAAGATGTCGTCCTCGTAGTCGCGATACTCCGCACGGCCATCGAGGTTCAACTGCAGCGCGGACACGTTCTCGGTGATGCTGAAGCCCAGGCCGGCGCGCAGGTAGCGCTGCTCGATCGGATCGCTCGGCGCCATCGTGACGTTGCTGTTGCGCTCCATGCCCAGGTCGACGGTGTAGTCGACGCGGGCGGCGGCCGCGTGGCCGGAGAACGCGGCCAGCACGGACGCCGCGAGGGCGGAAATGCGGAGGCGGGAAGGTCGCATGCCGGGGCTCCTTGGCGTTCTCAGGGGATTTCGTTGAACACCACGCCGGCCACCTTGTCGGCCGGGAAGCTGCCGATGGCCTTCTCCAGCTTGTCCGGGGTGACCTTGCCGTAGCCGGCCACCAGCACCACCAGGTCGGCCAGTTCGGACAGGATGCGCGCGTCGGGCGAACCGAGCACCGAGGGGCTGTCCAGCACCAGGTAGCGGTCCGGATAGCGGCTGCGCAACGAGTCGACCATCGCGCGCATGCGGAACGAACTGAACGCTTCGCCCGTCATTTCGCGCTGGCGGCCGCTCGGGATCAGGCGCAGGCGCGGCACGCCGGTGCGGTACAGGATGCGGGCCAGGTCGGCGTCCGAGTCCTCGAGGTAGTCGATCAGGCCGCCGTGGCCCGCGTCGACGTGCAGGGCCGTGTGCTGGGTGGGATGCAGCGCATCGCAGTCGATCAGCAGCGAGCTCTTGGTGTCGTCGAAGGCGAACGCCGCCGCGAGGTTACGGGCGACGAAGCTGCCGCCGCAGCCGTGCGAGACCGGCGCGACGAGGGTGACGAAATTGCGTTCGCCGCCCAGCGTCAGCAGGCGCGTGCGCAGTTCGCGGAAGGCGTCGGCCTGCTCGCGGACCGAATCGTTGCGGTGGATGACGCGGCGCTCCTCGAGCTCGCGCGGCGTCAGTGCCTTCGGCTCGTCCATGAGGGCCAGCGAGCGGGAGGGTTCGGCGCGGTGGGGCACGCCGTGCAGTCGTTCGTTGTCCGGGGTCACGGGCTTTTCCATGGTGGCGTATGGGTTCATGGCAGGGCCTCAGGCGGCAGCAAGCTGCTTGAGGCCGAAGGCCAGCCCGTACGCGAGGATGACGAGCGCCAGGATGCCGACGCTCATCGCGTTGCGGCTGAGTTCCTGCCGGCGATCACGCGGCGAGTGGTAGGTCGGCACGACGGTCAGCAGGGGACGGTCGGTCATCCGCTGCAGCTGTTGCGCCGAACGGATGCGGGGATCGAACCGTGCACGCAGGAACAGCAGGCCCAGCGGGATGCCCACGGCCATCAGCAGGCCGCCGATCGCGAAGTGCATGAAGCGCAGGCCGGTCGGCCGCAGCGGCATCGTCGCGGGATCCTGCACGCGCAGGGTCAGCCCGCGTTCCTCGCGGTCGAGCTGCATCGAGACGCGCGCGTTCTCGCGACGGCGCAGCAGGTCCTGGTAGATGTCGCGGTTGACCTCGTAGTCGCGGGTCAGCTCGGCGAGCGCGCTTTCCGAATCGGCGATGCGGCGGCTGCGGTTGAGCTCGTCGCCGAGCATCGATTCCGCGATCGACATGCGCGAGGCCGTGGCGGCCACTTCGCGCCGGGTCTGCGCCTGCTGGCTGCGCAGTTCCTGGTACAGCGGGTTCATCTGCGCTTCGTCGAACGGGCTGGCGCCCTGAGGGGCGGACGCGCGGCGGTTCTGCTCGTTGGTCATGGCCTGCTGCAGGTCGGCCATCTGGTGCCGCACACGGACCACGTCCGGGTGCTGCTCGGTGTAGTTCAGCAGCAGCCGGTCCAGCTGGCCCTGCAGCTCGAGCAGCTGGCCGCGGTACAGGCTCTCGCGCGTCTGCACGGCCGTCACCGCCGACTCGCCCGACAGCTGCGAAGCGATCGCGCCTTCGCGCGAACGCTGTTCCAGCAGCGACATGCGGGTCTGCTCGACCGTGGTGCGCAGCGCGCTGATGCGGGTGTTGGCGTCGGTGGCGCTACCGGGCTGCGCGTCGGTGTTCGCCGAGCGGTACTGGCGCAGGCGCTCTTCCGCCTCGAGCAGCTTGGCGTGGTAGTCCTGCACCTGCTTGTCGATGAACTCGTAGGCCTCGCGGCTCTCGCGTTCCTTCGCCGCCAGGCTTTCCTTGATGAACATGTCGCCGAGGCGCTCGGTGACGTCGTAGGTGCGCTTGGCGTCGCTGTCGCGGTAGGCGATCTGGATCAGGTTCGGGCGCGGGCTGGTGATCGCGATGCGGCCCTTGATCTGCTCCATCAGGCGGTCCTGCTCGATGGCGCTGGGCTTGTCTTCCAGCCAGCCACCGGTCTTCATCGCGTCTTCCAGCACCTTGCGGCTGTAGATCACCTGCCGGGCGATGCCGGCGCGGTCGACGACTTCGGTGGCCACGGCGCGGCCTTCCAGCAGCGGCTGGATGATGTCGCTTTCCTGCGCGAGGATCGTGGTGGAGGCGGTGTAGTTCTTCGGCAGCACCAGCAGGCCGACCACCAGGGTCAGCAGCGCGACGGCGGCGAAGATGCCGACCAGCGCCACGCGGTGGCGGCGCGCCTCGCGGAGCAGGATGGGCGCCAGGTCGTTCGGCGAAAGGGCACTGGACGGCGCGGCCGGCGCGGAATAACCGCGCCGTGCGGGAAGGTTGCTCTGGCTCATCAGAAGGTACGCTCGGGGACCGTGATGACGTCGCCCGGCGACACGGTGTAGTTGGTGCTCAGGTCGCCGCGGTTGAGGATGCGGTCCAGGCGCACGGCGTAGGTGCGGGTCTCCTCGGGCGTCTTGCGGTGCAGGTCGGAGCGGTCGGCGGCGGCGAACTCGGTGACGCCACCGGCGGCGAGCACGGCGTCCAGCACGGTCATGCCGGGCCGGAACGGCAGCGAGACCGGCTGGCGGACCGCACCGGTGACGCGCACGCGCGAGAGGTATTCATGGCTGCGCAGGTCGGTGAGGATCACCGCGACCTGGGGGTCGCGCACGTAGGTGGCCAGGCGTTCCTGGATGTCCTTCGAGACTTCGGCAGGCGTGCGGCCGCCTGCGGCGACGTCGCCCACCAGCGGCACCGAGATCATGCCGTCGGGGCGCACCGGCACGGTGATGCCGAGCTCCGGATTGCGCCACACGGATACCTGCACGATGTCGTCGACGCCGATGTGGTAGGCATCGGTGGCCAGCGTGCTGGTGGTGGGCGGAGCGCTCTCGCTGCCGGACGACGTCGCGCACGACGCCAGGAACACGGTCAGAAGGAGGGCGCTGAGGCCGGTGAAGACGCGTTTCATCGAGGATCCCCTGTATCTGCTGATGCCCACTACAACGGGGGCGACAGGGGAATCCGGCCAATGCGGGCGCCTGAACGGCGCCCCGGCGCGCGGGCCTCAGGCCTGGTAGAACGCGCGGTACCACTCGGCGAAGCGGCGCACGCCCGTCTCGATCGGGGTCGAGGGCGAATAGCCGGTGTCGCGGCTCAGCGCTTCCACGTCCGCATAGGTATCCGGCACGTCGCCCGGCTGCAGCGGCAGCAGGCGTTTTTCCGCCTTGCGGCCGAGGCATTCCTCGAGCACTTCGATGTAGCGCAGCAGTTCCACCGGCTGGTGGTTGCCGATGTTGTAGACCCGGTAGGGGGCCAGCGAGCTGGCCGGGGTCGGCGCCAGCGGGTCGTAGCCCGGGTCGGCGCCGGGGACGCGGTCCAGGGTGCGGATCACGCCTTCGACGATGTCGTCGATGTAGGTGAAGTCGCGGGTGTGGCGCCCGTGGTTGAACACATCGATGGGTTCGCCGGCCAGGATCTTCCGGGTGAACAGGAAGAGCGCCATGTCCGGCCGTCCCCAGGGCCCGTACACCGTGAAGAAGCGCAGGCCGGTGGTGGGCAGGTTGAACAGGTGGCTGTAGGTATGCGCCATCAACTCGTTGGCCTTTTTGCTGGCCGCGTACAGGCTGACCGGGTGGTCGACGCTGTCCTCCACCGCGAAGGGCAGCTTGCGGTTGGCGCCATAGACCGAACTGGACGACGCGTAGACCAGGTGCTCGATGCCGCGATGGCGGCAGGCCTCGAGGATGTTCAGGAAGCCGGTGATGTTGCTGTCGACGTAGGCATGGGGGTTCTCGAGCGAGTAACGCACGCCCGCCTGCGCGGCCAGGTTCACCACCCGCTGCGGCTTGAAGTCGTCGAACGCGGCTTCCAGCGCGGCGCGGTCCTCCAGCGAACCGCGCACGAAGTTGAAGCCCTCCTTCGGCGTCAGCCGGGCGAGCCGGGCTTCCTTCAGGGTGGGGTCGTAATACGCGTTGAGGTTGTCGTACCCCAGCACTTCATCGCCGCGGGCGAGCAGGCGCTCGCTGAGGTGGGAGCCGATGAAGCCGGCGGCGCCGGTGACCAGTACGCGCATCAGGTACTCCTGGGGGAGGAAGGGATTACAGGCAGTCGTCCACGGCGTGACGGGGCAGGGTGCGCTTCACGTCGAACACCACCGCTCCCGGCTTGCCGAAGCCGCGGATGCCCTCGGCGCCGCGCTCGCTGAACTGCTTGTGCGCCACGGCGAGGATCACCGCATCGTACTGGCCCGCCTGTGGCTCCGCCACCAGATCGAGCCCGTATTCGTGCTTGGCCTCGTCGGCGCTGACCCATGGGTCGTGCACGTCCACCTGCGCGTTGTAGCTGCGCAGTTCGGCGACGATGTCGACCACGCGCGTGTTGCGCACGTCCGGGCAGTTCTCCTTGAACGCCAGGCCCAGCACCAGCACTTTCGCGCCGGCCGTGGGCAGGTTGCGGCGGGCCATCAGCTTGGCCACGCGGCGCGCCACGTGACTGCCCATGCCGTCGTTGATGCGGCGCCCGGCCAGGATCACGTCGGGGTGGTAGCCGATCTGCTGCGCCTTGTGGGTCAGGTAGTACGGATCCACGCCGATGCAGTGGCCGCCGACCAGGCCGGGGCGGAACGGCAGGAAGTTCCACTTGGTGCCGGCGGCCTCGAGCACCTCGTGGGTGTCGATGCCGAGGCGGTGGAAAATCAGCGCCAGTTCGTTGATCAGCGCGATGTTGACGTCGCGCTGGGTGTTCTCGATCACCTTGGCCGCTTCCGCCACGCGGATGCTGCTGGCCTTGTGCGTGCCCGCGGTGATGATGCTGCCGTACAGGGCATCCACGAAGTCGGCGACCTCCGGCGTGGAGCCGGAGGTGACCTTCATGATCGTCTCCAGGCGATGCTGCTTGTCGCCCGGGTTGATCCGCTCGGGGCTGTAGCCCGCGTAGAAGTCCTGGTTGAAGGTCAGGCCCGATTCGCGCTCGATGATCGGCACGCAGGCCTCTTCGGTGGCGCCGGGGTAGACCGTGGATTCGTAGATCGCCACGGCGCCCTTGCCGATGGCCTTGCCCAGCGCGCGGCTGGCCGACTCCAGCGGCCGCAGGTCGGGGCGCTTGTAGTCGTCGATCGGGGTGGGCACGGTGACGATGAAGACATTGCACCGGGCCAAGGCTGCCGGATCGTCGCTGAACTCGAGCTGCGGCGTGTCGCGCAATTCTTCGGAAGAGACTTCCAGCGTGTGGTCGTGATGGGTGCGCAGTTCCGCCACGCGCTTGCCGTTGATGTCGAACCCCAGCGTGGGGTACTTGCGGCCGAAGGCCACGGCCAACGGCAGGCCGACGTACCCCAGTCCGATCACGGCGATCCTGGCCTGGTCCAGGGTGGGCAGTGGAGCGTTCATCGTTGTGGAAATCCCCTGTAGGTGTCGCTAGTAGAAGAGTCTATACGGTGGCGCGGTACGGACGTTCCCCGGTCCGTGCCCCGTGTCCTGCCGATCAACGTCCAAACCGTCGAACGCAGGACACGCGGCGCATCGTTGGCCTGATTGCGCCGCGGCTTGCGTATTCCTCCAGTGATCGTCCACAGGAAGGGACGTCGACACGACCGGGGAGTCGAGATGCGGATCCTGTTGTGCGGTGGCGCGGGCTACATCGGCGCGCATGCCTACGTGGTGCTCGTCGAGCGCGGCCACGATGTGGTGGTGGCCGACAACTTCAGCAACAGCTCGCCGGGCGTGCTCGCGCGCCTGCAGCAGATCACGGGCCAGCCGGTCCCGTTCCAGCCGCTGGACCTGCGCGACCGCGAGGCGGTCACCGGCTTTTTCGCCCGCCAGCACTTCGATGCCGTCGTGCACTTCGCCGCGTTGAAGTCGGTCGGCGAATCCTGCGAGCGGCCGCTGGACTATTTCCACAACAACATCGGCGGCACCCTCAACCTGCTGCACGGCATGCAGCAGGCCGGCGTGAAGCGGATGGTGTTCAGCTCTTCCGCGACCGTCTATGGCGACCCCGCGAGCGTGCCGGTGCGCGAGGATGCGCATCTGCAAGTCACCAATCCCTATGGCCGCACCAAGCTGGTGATGGAAGAGCTGATCGGCGACCTGTGCCGCGCCGATCCCGATTTCCATGCGGTGAACCTGCGCTACTTCAACCCGGTCGGCGCGCATGCCTCGGGGCTGATCGGCGAAGACCCGGGCGGCATTCCCAACAACCTGATGCCCTTCATCTGCCAGGTGGCGGTGGGGCGGCGCGAGCGCCTGAGCGTCTTCGGCGGCGACTGGCCCACGCTGGACGGTACCGGCGTGCGCGACTACATCCACGTGATGGACCTGGCGCGTGCGCACGCCGACGCGCTGGACTTCGTCGCGCGCGAGCGCCGCAACCTCACCGTCAACCTCGGTACCGGGCAGGGCGTCAGCGTGCTGCAACTGGTGAAGGCCTTCGCCGAAGCCGCCGCGCGCGACATCCCTTACCAGGTGGTCGCGCGGCGTCCCGGCGATGTCGCCGAAGTCTACGCCGACCCTTCTCTCGCCCAGCGAACGCTCGGCTGGCGGGCGGAGTTGGGCGTGGAGGCCATGTGCCAGGATGCGTGGCGCTGGCAGTCGCTGAACCCGCAGGGGTATCCCGCCGCCTGACGCGGCGATGTGATCGGGTTGGCATAACACAGCGTGCGACCCGGCGTCGCAGGCTGGTGCGGTGGACGCGATTGGCCGAGAATCCGGCCAACCCATTGCCCTTGGATCCGCTTGCCCATCGATGCCGCGCGCGACATGGCGGAACAGAACCGCTCACGCTACGGCCTGCGCATGTACCGCATGCGTGCGCTGGGGCTGGGGCTGGGAGGGCTCTGCGTGGCGGCGGTGCTCTGGGAGCACGGCGCGCCGCCGTCGCTGTGGGTCCTGCTGGCGGTCAACGCATTCCTCTGGCCGCATCTGGCCTACCTGCGGGTGAAGGCGCACCAGGAAGAGCCGCTGCAGGCCGAGTTCCAGAACCTGACCCTCGACGCGGCCATGGGCGGCTTCTGGATCGCCGCGATGCACTTCGATGCGTTGCCCAGCATGCTGCTCGCGGTGATGCTGACGATGGACAAGATCATCATCGGCGGCGCGCGCTTCGCACGACGCACGCTGGGGGCGATGGCGTTGACCTGCCTGGCCGCCAGCGCGGCGTGGGGGTTCGCGTTCGATCCGTACACCAGTTATCCGGTCGTCCTGGCCTGCCTGCCGTTCCTGGCGATCTATCCGATGGCGATCGGCCTCGCCACCCATTCGTTGTCGCGCAAGGCGCGCCAGCAGAAGGACCTGCTGGAGAAGATGGCGCGCTTCGATGCCGCCACCGGCCTGATGAACCGGCAGCAGTGGCTGCACGCCGCAACCGCCGAACTGCAGCGCTACCAGCGGCTGACGCGGCCCGCCGTGCTGGTGCTGATCGACATCGACCGCTTCAAGGACATCAACGATGGCTACGGCCACACCATCGGTGACGAGGTGGTGGAGGAGTTCGCGCGCCTGCTGAAGGCCTGCCTGCGCGACACCGATACCGGCGGCCGCTACGGCGGCGACGAGTTCGGCATCGTCATGCCGAACACGCGCTGGGAAGAAGCGATCGTGGCCGCGGAGCGTCTGCGTCGGCAGGTGGCGGCGTATTCCTTTTCCGCCCGCGGGTTGCGCTGCACCGTCAGCATCGGCCTGTCCGAACCGCATCCGGGCATCGCCTCGGTGTCGGACTGGATCAACAGCGCGGACGGCGCGCTCTACCGCGCCAAGGCGCAGGGCCGCGACTGCATCGTCGTAGGCTGCTGAGCGCGGGTGTCAGGCCAGCAAGGCGTCGACGACGGCCTGCGGCTGCTTCATCCAGGCGAAGTGGTCCGCACGCGTGCCGAGCGCGGCATGGTGCAGGATCTCGACGCGCGTGGGTGCTTCCGGCATTTTCGCCATCAGCGCGCGCAGCGAACTTTCCGGCGCCAGCCAGTCGTCATCGAACAGCACGCCGTCGATCGGTGTCCGTACCTGACGCATGCCGGCTTCCAGGTCGGCCGGCCAACCCGCGGCGCGGTAGCGTCCGCTGAGGCCGACCCGCGCCCAGTCGCGGATCAATCCGCGCGCCTCATCACCGCCGAAGCCGAGCCGCCGACCGGGGAGTGCGCCGCACGCGTGCGCCAGCCACGGTGCGAACTGGTAGAAGAACGGCAGCGCATGGCCGCGCAGCCCCGGGAACGTGCGCCAGTGCGGCGTGCCGCTTCCGACCAGCCAGAGCCGGTCGAACGCCGCGGGTTCGGCGCCCAGGTGGCAGGCCGCCAGCTGGCCGCCCAGGCTGTGGCCGCCGATCAGGTGCGGCAGGCCGGGCAGGCGCCGCTGCACCTCGGCGTGGCTGAGCGGCAGGTCGGTGCCGAGCAGTTCGCGGTATCCCCAATCCTCGCGGCGCCCCGCGCGCAGCGTGCTGCTGCCGTTGCCGCGCCATTCGTGCACGAACACCGCCATGCCGCGCGCCGCCAGCATGTCCGCGAACGGCAGGTAGTGGCGTGCCGCCACGCCCAGTGCAGGAATCCACAGCAGCGCGGAGGTCGCGGTCGCCGGGATGCGCGCGAGCAGCGTATAGCCATGCCCATCCGGCGAGCGCAACGGGATCTCCAGCGGCGCGATGTCGATGTCGAAGGTGTTCATGCGTCGGGCGCCGCTCCGAAGTGGTCGAGCACGAGGATGTCGCTGCGGCCGGGGCGATAGCCGCCGCGCAATGCCGCATGCACGTAGTCGGAGGCCGCCAGGCAGGCCTGCATCATCGGCATGCCCAGCGCGCAGCGTGCGGCGATGGCGGACGCCAGGGTACAGCCCGTTCCGTGCGCCTCCACCTCCAGCCGGAGATGCGAGGTTTCCGTCGTTCCCGTGTGGTCGACATACAGGTCCACCACGTCGCCGCCGCCGGGCAGGTGGCCGCCCTTGAGGAACACGGCGCGTGCGCCGAAGGCGAGCAGATCCTGCGCGGCGCCGCGCATGGCGGCGATGTCGGGGATCGGCCGGCCGAGCAGCAGTTCGGCCTCGGGGAGATTGGGCGTCACCACGTGCGCCAAGGGCAGGAGCTGCGTGCGCAGCGCATGCAGCGCGCTGTCTTCGAGCAGCTTCGCGCCGCTCGTCGCCACCATCACCGGATCGACCACGATCGTCGCAGGCCGGTGGTCGCGCAGGGCATCGGCGACCACGCCGATCACCTCGGCGGTGGCGAGCATGCCCAGCTTGGCCGCACGGATGTCGAAGTCGTCGAAGCAGGCATCGAGCTGCGCGCGCAGGAAATCCATCGAAGGCACGTCCACCGCCGTCACGCCACGGGTGTGCTGCGCGGTGAGCGCGGCGATCACCGAGAGTCCGTGCACGCGGTGCGCGGCGAAGGTCTTCAGGTCGGCCTGGATGCCGGCGCCGCCGCCGGAATCGGAGCCGGCGATGGTGAGTGCGGAAACCACGGAGGGGAGCGTCATGCGCGGATTGTGCCATCGCGACGGCGCGGTCGTCGGTCTACGCGCCCGTTTCCGTCCCCGTTCCCGGCGACCGCCATTGGCGGTACGCCACGTAGCCCGTGCCTGTCAGTCCGGTCAACAGGGCCGGCGCGAGCAGGGCGTCGTAGCCGAACTGCCGATAGAGCAGTGCGCCGAGCACGCCGCCGCCGAGGAAGCCGCTGATGATCAGCCCGCTGAGCGTCAGCCGCCGTACCTGTAGCGGCATACCCCGCAACAGGTGGCCCAGGCCGATACCGAGGTCGGTGAACATGCCGCTGAGATGGGTGGTGCGCACCGCCGCGCCGCTGTACGTGGTCACCATGGCGTTTTGCAGGCCGCACGCGGTGGCGGCCAGCAATGCGCCCCAGATCTGCTCCTGCTTGAACAACGGGATCGCCACGAGCAACAGGAGCGCCTCCAGTGCGAGCGCCGCTCCGTAGCGGCGCCCGAGCCTGAGCGTCTGATCCTGGATGATGAGGCCGCTGAGCATGGCGCCCAGGCAGAACGCGATCAGCATGCCCCACAGGTGCATCACCGCGCGCAGGTCACCGTGCGCAAGCGCGGCACCCAGCAGGCTGGTGGTGCCGGTCAGGTGGCTGACCGCCTGGTGCTCGAAGCCCAGGTAGCCGATGACATTGACCATCCCCGCCACGCAGGCCAGCGCGACGGCGCCGATCCATACCCAGCGGGGAAGGTGCAGGCCCACGTCGCCGCCGACCGGCTACAGCACTTCCGACGCGTAGTCCGCCAGGCGGGAGCGCTCGCCGCGACGCAGCGTGATGTGCGCGCTGTGCGCCCAGTTCTTGAAGCGGTCCACCGCGTAGGTCAGGCCGGACGTCGTCTCCGTCAGGTAGGGCGTGTCGATCTGCTCCACGTTGCCGAGGCAGACGATCTTGGTGCCCGGACCCGCGCGCGTGATCAGCGTCTTCATCTGCTTGGGCGTGAGGTTCTGGGCTTCGTCCAGGATCAGGTAGCGGCTCAGGAACGTGCGCCCGCGCATGAAGTTCATCGAGCGGATCTTGATGCGCGAAGCCAGCAGGTCATTGGTCGCCGCCCGACCCCAGGCGCCTCCTTCCTGGTTGTGCGTCAGCACTTCCAGGTTGTCGGTCAACGCGCCCATCCATGGCGTCATCTTTTCCTCTTCCGTGCCGGGCAGGAAGCCGATGTCCTCGCCGACGCTCACCGTGGCGCGGGTCATGATGATCTCGCGATAGCGTTGCTGGTCCATCGTCTGCGCCAGGCCCGCCGCCAGCGCCAGCAGCGTCTTGCCGGTGCCGGCCGTGCCGAGCAGGGTGACGAAGTCGACGTCCGGGTCCATCAGTGCGTTGAGGGCGAAGTTCTGCTCGCGGTTGCGCGCGGCGATGCCCCAGACCGCATGCTGGCCGCTGCGGAAATCGTCGACGATCTGCAGCGTGGCCTTGTCGCCTTCCACGCGCGCGACGCGGAACTCGGACTCGTCGTCGCCGGGCAGGTAGAGGAACTGGTTGGGGTACCAGCCCGCATCCTTCTCCATCGTCACTTCGTAGTACGTGCGCCCCTTGTCGGTCCAGGAGCGCAGGTCCTTGCCGTAGCGCTGCCAGAAATCCTCGGGCAGCGGATCGGCGCCGGTGTAAAGCAGGCTGAAATCGTCCAGCGCACGGTCGTTCTCGTAATCCTCCGACACGATGCCGGCGATCGCGGCCTTGATCCGCAGGTTGATGTCCTTGGAGACGAACACCACCGGGATCTCGGGCGTCTGCTCCTTCAGCGCCAGGATCGCGCCCAGGATGGCGTTGTCGGGGATGACCGCACCGAAGCTCTTGCCGGCTTCGAAGTGGCTGGTCTGGAAGCGCAGCAGGCCGGCGCTCTGCGTGCCGCGCAGCTGCAGGCTGTTGGGCTGGATCAGCGGGATGCCCGCGGCCAGGTTGTCCAGGCCGGAGGTTTCGACCAGTTCGTTGAGGAAGCGGCTGACCTGCCGCGCGTTGCGGCTCGCTTCCGACGTGCCCTTCTTGCCGTTGTCCAGTTCCTCGATCACCTGCATCGGCAGGTAGACATCGTGCTCCTCGAACTTGAACAGCGCGGTGGGGTCGTGCATCAGCACGTTCGTGTCCAACACATAGATACGCTTGCTACGGGTCATTCAGGCAACCTCATGGAGGAAGATGTGTGAACACATGACGCAACAACGGGTGCCGCGGAAACGCGCACAGCAGCGCGCCACCATGACCCGCCGCGGCGCGGGATGGTGGTCGGGGTGGAAGAGGATTTCGTCACTGGGCTTGGTGGGCCTTCAGGGCTTCAAGCACGGCCTCGGCGTGGCCGGCGACCTTCACGCCGCGCCATTCCTGCGCGATGCGGCCGTCGGGCGAGATCAGGAAGGTGCTGCGTACCACGCCCAGCACCTTGCGGCCGTACATGTTCTTCTCGTGGATGACGTCGAAGGCCTTGCACAGCGCTTCGTCGGCGTCGCTGACCAGCGGGAACCTGAAGCCCTGCTTGGCGCAGAAGTTGTCGTGCGATTTCACCGAGTCGCGCGAGACGCCCAGCACGGTGGCGCCGAGTTTCTTGAACTTCGGCAGCAGCGCGTTGAAGTCGAGGCCCTCGGTGGTGCAGCCCGGCGTGCTGTCCTTCGGATAGAAGTACAGCACCAGCCACTGGCCTGCGTAGTCGGCGAGGGTGGCGGTCTCGCCGCCGGACAGGGCCAGCGGCAGTTTGAGGACGGACTTGGTCAGTGCTTTCGCGCCTTTGGCCGTCATCGTCAGAACTTCATCGGGTCCATGATCGCGTCCAGATTCAGGTGGTCGCAGAATTCAAGGAAATCGTCGCGCAATGCGGCGATGTGCATGTTGGCCGGCACGCCGATCGTCACCTGCGCCGAGAACATCTCCGCGCCCGTCTGCATCGCGCGGTAGCGCGTGCTCTGCAGGTTCTCGATGGTGATGCCCTGGCGGTCGAAGAAATCGGCCAGTTGGAAGAGGATGCCCGGCTTGTCCGCCGCCACCACTTCCACGATGTAGGGCAGCAGGTTCGACTGCACGACCTTCGGGCCGGTGCGGTAGAAGACCAGCTTCAGGCCCTCGTCGCGCTCCAGGCGCGAGAGCATCGCCTCCAGCTTGGCCACCGCGTCCCAGGAGCCGGTCGCCAGCGCCGTCACGGACACGTCGCGGCCCACCGTCGACAGACGCGCGTCCACCAGATTGCAGCCGCTGTCCGCGATCCGGCGCGTCACCGACAGAAGCGGCGACTCCGGATGCGTCGTGTAGGCGGTAATCAGGAGGTGGTTTTCGGTCGGCGAAGGCCGGGGCGAGGAATCGGTCAAAGGTGCGTCCGGCGTTGCAGCGAGGCTGAATGGCGGCCGGGCGCTGGCCCGGCGACGTGGGCAGCATACTTGCCCGCCCTTTGAGGCCGCAAGTAACATGCGGCCGACATTGCGGGCACTCCGGGATAACCGCGCTTACTTGCGCTGCCGGAGCGCCGGATCCCTCCACCGAGAGCCATTCCCTTGCACCTTTCCGGCAGCATCACCGCACTGGCCACGCCGTTCCTGGCGTCGGGCGAACTCGACCTGCACGCCTGGCGAGCGCTGCTGAAACAGCAGGCGGACGGTGGCACGCAGGGCGTGGTGGTGGCCGGTTCGACGGGCGAAGCCGCCGCGCTCTCCGATGAGGAATACGACACGCTGCTGCGCATCGCCGTGGAGACGGTGGGCGGCGCGCTGCCGGTGCTGGCCGGCACCGGGCAGATGAACACGGCCAAGACCATCGCCGCCACCCGGCGCGCCGCGGAAGGCGGGGCGCACGCGGCGCTGGTGGTCACGCCGCCGTACGTGCGGCCGACCCAGGCAGGCCTGGTGGCGCACTACCGCGCCGTCGCCGACCAGGGCGGGTTGCCCGTCGTGCTCTACAACGTGCCAGGCCGCACCGGCTGCGACCTGCTGCCGGAGACCGTCGCGGAGCTGGTGGATCATCCGAACATCATCGGCATCAAGGAAGCGCGCGCCGAGCCCGAGCGCATGACCGCGTTGCTGGCGCTGCGGAACGAACGCTTCGCCATCCTCAGCGGCGACGACCCGACCGCGGGCCGCGCGATGCTGGCCGGCGCCGACGGCCTGATCTCGGTCGGCTCCAATGCCTTGCCGCGCACGTTCCGTCGCCTGTGCGACCTGGCGCGCGGCGGGCATGCCGACGCGGTCGCCACGCTGGACCAGCAGTTGCAGGATCACTACGCCTTCTTCGGCATCGAATCCAATCCCATCCCGGTGAAGGCGCTGCTGCAGCGCCAGGGCATCGGCCAGGGCCTGCGCCTGCCCCTGCTGCCGCTGTCCGCCCCCCATGTCCCCACTGCCGACAGGCTGGCCACGCTGGCCCAGTCGCTGGAAGCACAATCCAACCGCGGTACGATCGCGGCCTGAACCCAGGAGAATTTCATGCGTCTTTCGTCTTCACTCGTGCGTCCGCTTGCCTTGGTGCTGCTGGTCGTGTCCGTTGCCGGCTGCTCGTGGTTCAAGAAGGACGCCAAGGGCGACTACGCGCTGGCGCCGGAAGCCCGTCCGCTGGAAGTGCCGCCGGATCTCAACGTGCCGAACACCAGCGGCGCCATGCAGGTACCCAACGTCGGTCCGGCCGCTACCGCCGCCAGGCCCGCGGCAGCGTCGGGTGGCTTCACCGTGGCGGGTAGCCGCGACGACGCGTTCACCCGCGTGGGCGAGGCCCTGGCGGGCATCGACGGCGCCACCATCGCCAGTCGCGCGCAGTTGCTGGGCACCTACGACGTGAGCTACGAAGGCGCGAGCTTCCTGGTGCGCGTGAGCGCCGTGGACGCCGGCGCCTATGTGTCCGCGGTGGATCCGCGCGGCCTGCCGGCCACCAGCCCGGCGGCGGTCAAGCTGCTGGCGGCGCTGAAGGCCAAGCTCGCCGGCTGATCCCGCCGGCATCGACGGAAACGAAAAGGGCGCCATCGGCGCCCTTTTTCGTTGCATCGCGGATCCGGATCAGCGCTCCAGCAGCGGCAACTTGTCCGGCTTGCCTTCCCATTCCTTGGCGTCCGGCAGCGGGTCCTTGCGCGTGGTGATGACCGGCCACGCCCTGGACAGCTCGGCATTGAGCGCGACATATCCTTCCTGGCCCGCGGGCACGTCGTCTTCCGGGTAGATCGCGTTGATCGGGCACTCCGGCTCGCAGAGCGTGCAGTCGATGCATTCGTCCGGGTCGATCACCAGGAAGTTCGGACCTTCGTGGAAGCAGTCCACCGGGCAGACTTCCACGCAGTCGGTGTACTTGCACTTGATGCAGTTTTCGGTGACGACGAAGGGCATGAAGACAGGGGCTCGAACGGAAACCGCGCAAGTTTAATGCACGGGGCCGGTGGGGGTGAGAGGAATTCCCGTCCGCGGCGTCGTGCGCGTTCACTGCGACGCGATGGCGCGCCACCGAAGATGGCCGCGTGCCGCGCACGGACCTCCACGACACGGCGCGTCGAGATCGGGCAGGGTGGTCGCTGGCATGGTTCGGCAGCCATGCATCACATAAATGGAACAATCAGTTAGTTATTGACTTATTTATTCCATTTATGTCGAAGATCATGCTGTGCGCCACGTCCACCACTGAAGGAGTTCCCGCCATGATCACCCTGCGTCCTGCCCACGAGCGCGGCCATGCCAACCACGGCTGGCTGGATTCCTGGCACAGCTTCTCCTTCGCGAACTACTTCGACGACAAGCACGTGCACTGGGGCCCCCTGCGCGTGATCAACGAGGATCGCGTGGCCGCCGGCCGCGGGTTCGGCGAGCACGGCCATCGCGACATGGAGATCATCAGCTACGTGCTGGAAGGCGCGCTGGGCCACAAGGATTCGATGGGCAACAGCTCGAGCATCGTGCCGGGCGACGTGCAGCGCATGAGCGCGGGCACCGGCGTGCAGCACTCGGAGTTCAACTACAGCGACTCGGGCACCACGCATTTCCTGCAGATCTGGATCATTCCCGACCGCCAGGGCGTGACGCCGTCGTACGAGGAGAAGTCCTTCCCGGCCACCGACAAGCAGGGCCGCCTGCGCCTGGCCATCAGTCCCGACGGCGCCGACGGCTCGGTGAGCATCCACCAGGATGCCCGCATGTACGTGGGCCTGTTCGATGGCAGCGAGAAGGCGGAACTGCGCCTGGCCGAAGGTCGGCTCGGCTACGTGCACATCGCGCGCGGCGAAGCGACCGTCAACGGGCAGGCGTTGAAGGCCGGCGATGCGCTGATGTACCGCGGCGAGCCGCTGGTCAGCATCGAGCGCGGCATCGCCGCCGAAGTGCTGGTGTTCGACCTGCCGACGATGCAGTAAACATCGCCACGCGGCGAATCGAAGGGCGCGCTTGTCGCGCCCTTCTTCGTTTGCGGGTGGCCGTCAGCCGAGCAGCCGGTCCGCGGCCAGGAAACCCGCCGTCATCGCCACCACCAGCAACGCGCCCTGCAGGCGCGGCGGCGCGGGCACCGGGATGTCGAGCCAGCGGCAGGCGATGCCGATGGCGAGGGCGAGCGCGATGCCGACGAGCGCGGTGATCATGGCGGGTCGCTTCGCGAGGTCTGCCCGGTGGGGCCGCCGCAATCGCGTCGATGCTGCGCTTCGCGTCGGGTGAGCGCACGGTCGGCCAGCATGTAGCCGCTGGTCATCGCCACCACCAGCAGGGCGCCGACGAGCACCGGCGGTGCGGGCACCGGCACGCCGAAGGCGCGGCATCCGAAACCGATGCCGAAGCCCAGCAGGAGCCCGGCGACGAATTTCCCGTTCATGCCAGGCCCTCATGCGTCGACGGCGCGTCCGGTGGCGCCGTGCCCGGCGCGCCGCCGATGAAGTGGCGTACCTGCGGGCGCTGGGTGGGATCGGCGAGCGTCTCCAGCAGCGCGTCCTGGAGGGCGCGCTCGTCTTCGGTCACGCGTTCGTGCTGGCGCAGATGCTCGCGCCACGACGCGTCGACGAAATATTCCAGGTACACGCCCGATTGCGTGCTGTCCTCGGCCACGCCCCATTGCAGCGCGCCGTTGCGGCGACGCGCGTGCCCGAGCGGTTGCAGGCGATGCAGGAAATCCTGGCGGCGGGCCGGGTCGACGCGGTACTCGATCGTCACCAGCACCGGCCCTCGGTCGTCGTGCAGGTCCGCGGCGACCACCGGCTGCGGCCAGTGGCCCGATGGCGTGACGTTGACGCGCGCGGCGTCGCCCAGGCGGAAGCGCGCGCCTGCGATCGCCGCCACCGCCGTTCCTATCGCGGCCGCCAGCAGCGCATGCGGCGTGCCGAACTGCTGCGCCAGCCAGCCCCAACCCAGGCTGCCGGCCGCCATGCCGCCGGAAAACACCACGATGTACAACGAGAGCGCACGCGCACGGACCCAGGCCGGGACCGCGGTCTGCGCAGCGATCTGCAGCGAGGAGAGCACGGCGATCCAAGCGAAACCCGCGAGCAGGGCGACGCTGTACAGCACCGGCACCCAGCGCAGCAGGGCGATGGCGAGGATGCAGCCGGCGTAGGCCAGGGTCGCCCACAGCACCATGCGGTCCGGATCCACGCGCGTGCGCAACCCTGGCAGCAGCATCGCCCCGCCGATGGCGCCCGCGCCGATGCAGCCCAGCAGCAGACCGTAAGTGCCGGCGCTGGCGTGCAGATCCTGCTTCACCACGATGGGCAACAGCGCCGTCAACGCACTGGCGAAGGTGAAGAACCACGCGGCCTTCACCAATACCGCCTGCAGCACACTGGCGCGCGTGGCGTAGCGCAACCCCGCGCGCAGGGCGACGCCGAAGGTCTCCGGCGGCAACACCGATGCGGTCGGCGCGCGGCGCCAGCGCCACAGCACCACGGCCACGCCGCAGAAGGTCAGCGCGTTGACGGCGAACGCCCACGCGATGCCGGCCTGCGCGACGATCAGCCCGCCCAGCGCCGGCCCGATGGCGCGCGCGATGTTCATGCTCAGCGAACCCAATGCGACCGCCGGTCCCAGCATCGGCTTCGGCACGAGTTCCGGCGTGGTGGCCTGTTGCGCCGGCATCGCCATCGCCGCGCCGATGCCGAGCGCGAACGTCAGCGCGACCAGCATCCACGGGCCCAGCCGGTCCATGTGCGCGAGCACGGCCAGCGTGCTGGCGACCAGCAGCATCCACAGCTGCGCCAGGATCAGGTAGCGGCGCCGGTCCACGATGTCGGCCAGCGTGCCGGCGACGATGGCCAACACGACGACGGGCAAGGTGGTCGCAGACTGCACGGCGGCAACCATCAGCGGCGAGTTCGTCGTTTCGGCCATGACCCATGCGGCGGCGACATCGTGGATCCACGTGCCGACGTTGCCGACCAGGATGGCGAGCCAGAGCGCGCGGAAGGTCGGCTGTCCGAGCGGGGACCAGGGGCCGTTCGCAGCGGGCGCGGACATGGTCAGAACGCGAAGCACGCACAGCCGAGCGTGCCCCAGAACGCCTGCAGGTCGCGCGTCGGCACGGTGTGGTGTACGGCATGGTGGTGGCCGGCGTGGTCGTGCGTGTGTACACGGCACGCCGGACCGTGTGCCTGCGCCAGCGCCGCACTGGCTTGTGCGAGCGTGCCGCCCTGGTAACCGCCGAAGCGGTTGACCGGCGACCAGTCGGGCATCGGCGCGGGCAGCGCGGGCGCGTGCGGGGCGAACGGCCCGGCGCCATGCACGATGCGGCCACCCACCACCGTCAGCATGCTGGTGATGTCGGGGATGTCCTCCTCGGCGACGGCGAAATAGTCGGCCGACAACAGCGCGCAATCGGCGAACTGGCCGGGCGCCAGCCGCCCCTTGCGGTCCTGCTCGGTCGAGAACCACGCGCTGCCGTGCGTCCACACCTGCAGCGCTTCCTCGCGCTCCAGCCGGTTGTCGTCGCCGTACATCTTCAGGCCGCCGAGCGTGCGCCCGCTGACCAGCCAGTACAGCGCCACCCACGGGTTGTAGCTGGCGACGCGGGTGGCGTCGGTGCCGGCGCCCACGGGAACGCCAGCCTGCAGCATTCGCCGCACCGGCGGCGTGTGCCGCAGCGCGTCCTTGCCGTAGCGCGCTGCGAAAAACTCGCCTTGGTAAGCCATGCGGTGCTGGATGGCGATGCCGCCGCCGAGCGCGCGCACGCGATCGATGTTGCGTGGCGAGATGGTTTCCGCATGATCGACGATCCAGTGCAGTCCGTCGAATGGCACCTCGCGGTTCACCTGCTCGTAGACGTCGAGCACGCGGGTGATGCTCTCGTCGTAGGTGGCATGGATGCGGAACGGCCAGCGCTGTTCGGCGAGGAAGCGCACCACGTTCGCCAGTTCGCCTTCCAGCGTCGACGGCAGGTCGGGGCGTGGCTCGCGGAAATCCTCGAAGTCCGCTGCCGAGAACACCAGCATTTCGCCGGCGCCGTTATGGCGCAGCAGGTCGTCGCCGTGGCCGGGCTTGACCATCGTCGACCAACGCTGGAAGTCGGCCAGTTCCTCGCCCTTCTTCTGGGTGAAGAGGTTGTAGGCGATGCGCACCGTCAGCTGCCCGTCGGCATGCAACTGCTCGATGATCCGGTAGTCCTCCGGGTAATTCTGGAAACCGCCGCCGGCGTCGATCACCGAGGTGATGCCCAGCCGGTTGAGTTCGCGCATGAAATGCCGGGTGGAGTTGAGCTGATACTCCGCCGGCAGCCTGGGACCCATCGCCAGCGTGGCGTACAGGATCAATGCATTGGGTTTGGCCAGCAGCAAGCCGGTGGGATTGCCGGCCTTGTCGCGCTGGATCTCGCCGCCGGGCGGGTTCGGCGTGTCTTTCGTGTAGCCCGCCGCGCGCAGCGCGGCGCGGTTGAGCAGGGCGCGGTCGTACAGGTGCAGGATGAAGACCGGCGTATCGGGCGCGGCGGCATTCAACTCCTCCAGCGTCGGCAGACGTTTCTCGGCGAACTGCGATTCGCTGAAGCCACCCACCACGCGCACCCATTGCGGCGCCGGGGTGACGGCGACCTGCGCCTTCAGCATCGCCATGGCATCGGCAAGCGAGCGCACGCCGTCCCAGCGCAGTTCCAGGTTGTAGTTCAGGCCGCCGCGGATCAGATGGGTGTGGCTGTCGTTGAGGCCCGGCACCAGCCGGCGGCCACCGGCGTCGATCACGCGGGTGGCGTCGCGGGCGTGCGCCATCACGTGGACCTCGTCGCCCACTGCCAGTACGCGTCCGTCGGCGAAGGCGATCGCGCTGGCCGAAGGTTGCGCCGCATCCAGCGTGGTGATGCGCGCATTGCGCAGGATCAGGTCGGCCATGCGGGATTCTCCGGAGCGGGCGTCGCGGGGCAGCGCCGCGAGCGTGGCGGCGGCCGCCACGGTCTTCAGCAGGTGGCGGCGCGTATCGTCAACGGCCATGCGCGTTCCGTGCGCGCGACGTGCGCAAGGCATCGAAGGACAGGGCACCTGGGCCGGTCAGCGCGACCGCGAGGTTGGCGAGCAACCACAGCACCGGATACTCGATGCCGCCGTGCATCCAGAACCAGCCATGCGACAGGTTCAAGGCGACGGTGACGCCGAGGAACGCCGCCGAGCCCAGCGCCGCGATGCGCGTGAACGCACCGACGACGACCAACAGACCGAGAGCGGTCTGCAGCGCGGCAAGCAGCAACGGCAACGGTGCTGCAGAGGGCAGGCCGAAGTGCTGGAGTTCGGCTGCGAACCCGGCGATGCCGGGCCCGCCGAACCAGCCCAGCAGCTTGCCCAGCCCATGCGGCAGCAGGAAGCCGCCTGCGGCCAGGCGCAGGATCAGCAGCCCGGCCGACGTGGCGTGCGGGCGTTCGAAAGACGCGGCATGGGCGACCATCGCCGCGCCCCGTCAGTGGCCGCCTTCGGAGGCGCCGAACATGCTCTTGGCGTACTGGATGCCCAGGCCGTAGCCGCCGCCGTGCAGCTTGGCGATGCCGGTGGTGAGGTCGTAGGTCGCGCTGCGACCCCAGTCGCGCTGCAGTTCCAGCAGGTACTGCACGCTGGTCAGCGGCCGTACGCCGGCCTGGATCATGCGCTGCATCGCGCGTTCGTGCGCTTCGGCGGTGACGTCGCCGCAAGCGTCGGCGATCACGTAGACCTCGAAACCTTGGTCGAGCGCGGACAGCGCCGGCCCGACGATGCAGACGCTGGTCCACAGGCCGCCGAGCACCACGCGGCCCTTGCCGGACGCATTCACTGCGGCGATGACGGCGGCATCTTCCCAGCAGTTCATGGTGGTGCGGTCGAGCACGTTCGCGTTGGGAAAGGCTTCCGGGATTTCCGGGAACAGCGGGCCGGAGAAGGATTTCTCGGCCACGGTCGTCAGCAGCGTCGATACACCGAAGCCGGCCGCGCCCTTGGCGACGAGCGCGACGTTGTTGCGCAGCATGGCGACGTCGATGGAGTGCGTGGCGAACGCCATCTGCGATTGGTGGTCGATCAGGATCAGCGTGTGGTCGGTGGGCGTCAGCAGGGTCTTGCCGGCGGCGGGGGAGGCGGTAGGCATGTCGGGCTCCAGGCTTGAAGGAGAAATCGCGCCACTGTCGCGCGCCGACACGCACGCCGGCTTGCATCGGCGTGCGCGCTGCCCGCGGCCGTCATCCGTGCAGCTTGATCGCGGTCTCGGCGACCCGGCGACCCTGGTAGCGGGCGGCGTCCAACTCGTTCTGGGTGGGCTGGCGCGAGCCGTCGCCACCGGCGATCGTGGTGGTGCCGTAGGGCGAACCGCCGGTCACTTCGTCGAGTTTCATCTGCCCGGCGAAGCCGTAGTCCAGCCCGACGATCACCATGCCGAAGTGCAGCAGGTTGGTGATGATGGAGAACAGCGTGGTTTCCTGGCCGCCATGCTGGGTGGCGGTCGAGGTGAACGCCGCGCCCACCTTGCCGTGCAGGGCGCCCTTGGCCCACAGGCCGCCCGCCTGGTCCAGGAAGTTGGCCATCTGCGAGGCCATCCGGCCGAAGCGCGTGCCGGTGCCGACGATGATGGCGTCGTAGTCGGCGAGTTCGGCGATGGTGGCCACCGGTGCGGGCTGATCGAGCTTGTAGTGCGATTTCTTCGCCACGTCCTCCGGCACCAGTTCCGGCACGCGCTTGATGTCGACGCTGGCGCCGCCGGCGCGCACGCCCTCGGCCACGGCATTCGCCATGGTCTCGATGTGCCCGTAGGCGGAGTAGTAGAGGATCAGGACCTTGGCCATCGCGGAACTCCTGGGGTAGGGGGCCACCGCACGGTGCGGCGGCGGCATGCAGGGTCACGCCGTGCGGGTTACCGGCGCGTGCAGGTGGCAGAACTCGCGCGGGGAATAGCCGGTCATCCGACGGAAGGTGCGGGTGAAATGGCTCTGGTCGAAGAAGCCCAGCGAGGCCGCCGTGGCGGAGATCTTCTGCGGTCCGCGCGCGAGTTGTTCCTTCGCCAGCGCGATCCGTTTGGCCAGCACGAACTCCATCGGGCTGCGGCCCGTGCTGATGCGGAACAGGCGGGCGAAATGGAAACGACTGATGCAGGCGGCGCTGGCGATGTCGGCGAGCGTGATCGTGTCGCCGATGTGGCGCTCGATGTAGTCCAGCGCCCGCGCCAGCGCGCGTGGGCTGAGGCCGCGCGATGCGGCCTGCGGATCACGGTCGGTCCAGGGGGCGATGGCGAACGGAACAGGCGGGAGCGCGACGGTCTCGTGCAGGAACAGGGACGGGGAGGCATCCACGGCGGTGTCCTCGAGCGGCGATGGCGGGAAGGGCCTGCCGGCAGAGCGCAGTGCGGGGGAGGGCAGGCCAGGGATCATGGTGCGGCGCGAAGTTCGGGTGCAGGAACCCCTATCGGGGCAGGCTCCGACTCCCTCGAATGGGGGTGGGCGGGAGCGGGCGTGCGTCGCGTAGTTGCCTGTGCGAGGAAGGCGCCCGTATCGTGATGCGACAGCGCCGCCGGGCTCCCCCGTCCAGACCGTCCCCATGCCGATCCGCATCCTCACCGTCGACGACCATCCCCTGCTGCGCGAAGGCATCGCGGCGGTGGTCGAAGGCCAGTCCGACATGGAGCTGGTGGGCGAGGCCGCCAATGGCCTGGAAGCGCTCCACGTGTTCCGGGAGTGCCGTCCCGACGTCACCCTGATGGACCTGCAGATGCCGGAAATGGGCGGGGTGGACGCCATCGGCGCCATCCATCGCGAGTTTCCCGATGCGAGGATCGTCGTCCTGACCACGTACCAGGGCGATGCGCAGGCGCTGCGCGCGTTCAAGGCCGGTGCGTCGGGCTACCTGCTCAAGAGCATGTTGCGTCGCGAACTGGTGGACACCATCCGCAGCGTGCACGCCGGCCGTCGCCGCATTCCGCCGGAGATCGCCGCCGGTATCGCCGAGCATGCCTCCGACGATGCGCTGACCTCGCGCGAGATCGAAGTGCTGCGGCAGGTCGCCGACGGCAACGGCAACAAGCGCATCGCCCACCTGCTCCGCATTTCCGAGGAGACGGTGAAGGCGCACATGAAGAACATCCTCGCCAAGCTGGCCGCCAACGACCGCACCCATGCGGTCACCATCGCCGTCCGCCGGGGCATCATCGAGCTCTGAAACGGGCTTAAGGAGTTCTTAAAGAGCCTGCGGGAGCATGGCGTGGCCGGATACCCGGTTCCCCCGCCCGAGGCCCCCATGAGTGCGCTGCGCGCCTGCACGCCCCTGTTGTTGCTGTTTCCCCTGTCCGCCACGGCACAGGTCGTCGAACGGACCGATGCCAAGGCCCTGGACCAGGTGTCCTCGCGCTGGAGCGCAGGCCTGGCCGTCGTCCACCGCGACAGCGAGTACGCCGGCGAAGGCACGCGCACGCGTCTCTACCCCAACATCGCCTACGACGGCGAGCGCTTCTACCTGCGCGGCGCCGCGTTCGGCTATCGCCTGCATTCCGACGACCGTTTCGAAGTGCGCGCGTTCGTCGCCGGCCGGCTGGACGGCATCGACGCGGATGATTTCGGCGTGGCCGAGCTTGCCCGCCGCGGCGTCGACCGGAACCTGCTGGAAGACCGCGACGACAGTGTGGACATCGGCATGGCCGCCAGCTGGAAAGGCACGGCCGGCAAGCTGGAACTCGATGTGCGCGGCGACGTCACCGGCACCAGCGACGGCTACGCCGTAGCACTGGATTACAGCTATCCGATGACATGGGGCCGCACGCACGTGATCCCGTCGGTGGGCGCAGTGCGCCTGTCGGACGACATGGCCGACTACTACTACGGCACGCTCGACGAGGAAATCGCACGCGGGGTGGTCGCCTACCGCCCGGGCGCGGTCACCACGCCGCGCGCGAGCGTCACCGTCGTCCATCCGTTCGCGAAACGCTGGGCGCTGCTCGGCAACGTGGAATACCGCGCGCTGCCCGACGCGCTGCGCGACAGCCCGCTGGTGGAAGAAGGCAAGGACCAGGCGGCGTCGTTGTTCATCGGCGTGTCGCGCGGCTTCTAGGCGATGCCCGCATTGCTCATGAGGAGATCTCCATGTCATTGACCGTATCCCCCCGGCGCCGCGATGCGGCCGTCAATCCTCTTGCGATCCGTGCCATCGCGCCGGCGCCCCAGGTCCGCGTCCATCGCGTGACCCGCGCGCAGGCCGCCGCGCTGATGCAGGTCTGCGACCGCCACATGGCGGAGCTTCCCGCCGGCGCCAGTGCCCAGCGCAGCGCCGGCGGCCGCGTGCTCGAACTGATGGAAGCCCTGTTCGAAGCGCCGCTGCGCGCGTGGGCGTGGATCGCCGAGCGCGATGGCGTGCCGCAGGGGTATGCGTTCGGCACCGTCGGGTTTTCGATGATCGACCGTGCGTACTACTTCAACCTGGAATCGCTGTTCGTGTCGGTGGACGCACGGCCCTCGGGCGCGGCCTCGGCCCTGTTCGACGCCGCGCGCGCGATGGCCGATGAACTGGGCTGCATCGACCTGCGCTGGCAAGTGCCGCTGGCGCAGGAAGGCGCGTTGGCGCTGCCCGGACAGGCCGCGGCCGCCACCATGATCCAGTACGTGTTCCCGACCTCCCTGCGGACCCTGCGCGATGAATGATCTGATCGAACCGAAGGCGCGACCGATGCGCCGTCGCTGGCGGCGCATGGCCGCCGCGGTCTGCGTGTCGGCCACGGCGGCGGCGTATGCCGGCGCATCGGGCTGCAGCACGCTCGCCTACCCCCAGTCGCCGCAATACGGCGAGGACGGCTTCCAGAACGAGCGCAAGCCGCAGCCGCTGGGCTGGCGGCAGACCAGCAAGCTCTGGTGGGATTTCCTGGTCGGCGGCAAGCCGAAGGGCACGGTGCCCGCACATGCGATCCAGGTGCAGCCGCTGTCGCCCGGACAGCTGGCGCAGGCGCCGGATGGCACGGTGTACCGCCTGGGCCACTCCACCGTGCTGCTCAAGCTGCAGGGACGCTTCTGGCTGACCGATCCGGTGTTCGCCGAGCGCGCATCGCCGGTGCAATGGGCCGGACCCAAGCGCTTCCATGCGCCGCCGCTGTCGCTGGACGACCTGCCGCACCTGTCTGCCGTAGTGCTGTCGCACGACCACTACGATCACTTGGATCGCGAGACCGTCATCGCGCTTGCGGCGAAGACGGATGTCTTCCTGACGCCGCTGGGCGTCGGCGATCGCCTGGTGCGGTGGGGCGTGCCACGCGAACGGATCCGCCAGCTTGACTGGTGGGAGCACACGGACGTGGATGGCGTGCAGTTCACCGCCACGCCGTCGCAGCACTTCTCCGGGCGTACGCTGTTCGACCGCAACAAGACGCTGTGGGCGTCGTGGGTGATCCAGGCGGACGACGCCAAGGTGTTCTTCAGTGGCGATACCGGCTACTTCGACGGTTTCCGCACCATCGGCGATCGCTTCGGGCCCTTCGACCTGACCCTGCTGGAGTGCGGTGCCTACGACCGTCGCTGGCAGGACGTGCACATGCTGCCGGCGCAGACCCTGCAGGCGCACCTGGACCTGCGCGGGCGCTGGCTGGTGCCGATCCACAACAGCACGTTCGACCTGGCCTTCCACGGGTGGAGCGAGCCGATGGAAACCCTGTATTCGCTTTCGCAGGGCGCTGGCGTGGACATCGCCACGCCCGTGATCGGCGCGCCCCTGGCGATCCGCCAGCCCGAAGGCACGCAGCCGTGGTGGCGCGCCGAATAATCGGCCGTCACGGGTTGTCGGGTGCGGCGGTGAAGCGCACCCGGCAGCCGAAGCCGCGACCGGCGATGCCGTCGCCCGCCTCGATTGACGCTTCGTGCGCGTGCGCGATCCGCTGCACCAGCGACAGGCCGATGCCGCTGCCGCGCTCGCCGTTGCCGTGGCTGCCGCGGAAAAACCGTTCGAAGATCCGGTTGCGCTCCTCGGACGGTACGCCCGGGCCGTTGTCGCGCACCGCCAGCCAGGCCGTGCGGCCGCCGTCTTCGGTCCCGCAGGCGATCTCGATGCGGCCCTGCTCGCCGCAGTAGCGCACCGCGTTGTCGATCAGGTTGCGGGCCAGGATGCCGAGGTCGTCGAGATCGCCACGCACGCTGGCGGGCTCCGCATGCACGCTGATCGTCTGCCCGCGCCGCGCCGCCATCGATTCGAACTCGCGCGCGACCATCGTCACCACGTCGGGCAGCTGCACGGTCGGCTGTTCTTCGCGCAACGGCGAAGCGTCGACGCGCGCCGAATCCAGCAGTTGCTGCGCCAGCCGCGAGGTGCGCTGGATGCCCTGGACCAGCGGTTCCAGGGCCGCGCGCGCGTCCGCCTGCGAGCCGGCGCGCAGCGCCACCTGGGTCTGGGTCAGCAATGCCGCCAACGGGGTACGCAGTTCGTGTGCGGCGTCGGCGAGGAACTGGCGTTCGCCCCGCATCGCCTCGGACAGGCGCTCCAGCAGGAGATTGAAAGAATCCACCAGCGGCCGGATCTCGCGCGGCAGGCCGGCGGAGGGCAGGGGGGCGAGGTCGTGCGCTTCGCGCTGCGCCATCTCGCGGCGCAGCCGGTTCATCGGGCGCAGGCTCCAGTGGATGGCCAGGCCGACCGTCATCCCGAGGATGAGCAGGATGACGATCCCGCTCCACACGCTGACCTTCACCCAGTAAGCGAGCTCGGCGCGCATCGCGGACAACGACATGCCGGACTGCACCTGGATACGTCCGCCGGCGTCGGTGACCGCGTAGACGCGCCAAGGTTCGCCGGCCACCTCGGTCACCATGAAGCCGGGCTTGAAGTCCGCCTTCAGCGGCTGGATCGGCGCCCCATCGGACAGCACGACCGGCTTGTCGCGTCCGAGGATCCACACCTGGTAGCGCAAGGTGTCGAACTTGCGGCCGGCCACGCTCGGGCGCGTCGGCAGGCGCAGGCGCGGCCCATCGCCCAGCGCGGTGAGGTTGGCGGGCATCGACAGCAGGATCTGCTCGCTGACCTCCTGCAGGAACAGGTCGTCATGGCCTTTCTGCTGGCGCGTCATCTGGAAGTGCTGCCCGCCGAGCCAGCAGCCCCAGCCCAGCGCGAGGGGTGTCATCACCGCGAGCAGCAGTTTGGACTTGAGGGAATGGCTCATTCGGCGTCCCCCAGGCGGTACCCGAACCCGTGCACGGTGGCGATGACGCCGTCGCCCAGCTTCTTGCGCAACTGGTGGATGTACACCGCGATGGTGTTGCTTTCGATCGCGCCATCGCCGCCGTAGACGAGCGACTCCAGCGTCTCGCGCGCGATCACCCGGCCCGGACGTTCCATCAGCGCGAGCAGCGTGCGGTACTCGTGCACACCGAGCCGCACCGGGCGGTCGCCTTGGCGCACCGAACGGTCGGCCGGATCCAGCACGATGTCGCCATGGCGCAGGACGGGGGCCACGCGCCCCTGCGTGCGGCGGACCACGGCACGCAGCCGCGCGCCCAGCTCGCCGGCTTCGAACGGTTTGACGATGTAGTCGTCGGCCCCGGCATCCAGGCCGCGCACGCGGTCGCTCAGCTGGTCGCGCGCGGTGATGATCAGGACGGGCGTCGTGTCGTAGCGCTGGCGGAGGGCGGCCAGAACGTCCAGGCCGGACCCGCGGGGCAGGCCCAGGTCCAGCAGGACGGCGGTATAGCCGTGGTCCACCAGCGCAAGGCGCGCGGCGGCGGCATCCTCGGCGCGGTCGATGGACCAGCCGTCCTGCGCCAGCGCGGCGGCTAGCGCGTCGCCGAGCATGCGATCGTCTTCAACCAGGAGCAGGCGCGACACGGGCGGCCCTCGTCAGGGTGGGGCGACCATGCTAGGTCGACGCGATTAAACCGTCTTTAATGCGTCCGTGCCCGGGTCCGCAAACACAAAACCCCGCCGGGGCGGGGTCTTGGTGGTTCACCATGCTGCGGATCTCAACCCGCAGCCTCAGCCGGATGGCGCTCCCTAGGGGGCTCGAACCCCTATTTTAGCCTTGAGAGGGCCACGTCCTAACCATTAGACGAAGGGAGCGTTTTTGGTGAAACCGGCGTAGCGGATTAGTATAGGCGGCGGTCAGGCTCAGGGCAATCCATCCCGCCGACCGCTTTACCCTCCTGCATGGAACTGCCGCTATTACGCCCGCCACCGCTCTGCGAACCATCCCGCGCGACCAGCACACCATTTCGCGCAAGGACATCAGCCCGAACGCGCTGCGTGTGCTTTACCGCCTGCGGGATGCCGGCTTCCAGGCCTATCTGGTGGGGGGCGCGGTGCGCGACCTGCTGGTCGGCGGCCACCCCAAGGACTTCGACGTGGCCACCGACGCCACGCCGGAGCAGGTGCGCCAGCAGTTCCGCAACTGCCGCCTGATCGGCCGCCGCTTCCGCCTGGCGCACGTGGTGTTCGGGCGCGAGATCATCGAGGTCGCCACCTTCCGCGCCAACAGCGACGACGGCAGCGGCGATCGCGAGATGGACAATGGTCGGCTGGTCCGCGACAACGTCTACGGCACGGTGGAGGACGATGCGGTCCGCCGCGACTTCACCGCCAACGCGCTGTACTACGCCATCGATGATTTCTCGGTGCGCGACTACGTCGGCGGGTTCGAGGACGTGATGGCGCGCCAGCTCAAGCTGATCGGCGATCCGGAGCTGCGCTACCGCGAAGATCCGGTCCGCATGCTGCGCGCGGTGCGCCTGGCGGCCAAGCTGGGCTTCGAGATTGAGGCCGACACCGCGGCGCCGATCGCGCCGTTGGCGCCGCTGCTGGCCGAGGCCGCGCCAGCGCGGCTGTTCGAGGAAATCCTGAAGCTGTTCCTGTCCGGCCACGCGGTGGCGAGTTTCGAGGGACTGGAGCGCTTCGGCCTGTTGAAGGTGCTGCTGCCGGAGACCGCGGCGGCGCTGGCGTCCAACCGCAGCGGCGCGCTGCGCCGCATGCTGGTCGCCGGCCTGGCCGGCACCGACCAGCGCGTGGCCAACGACGAGCCGGTGTCGCCGGCGTTCCTGTTCGCCCTGCTGCTGTGGCCGGCGTACTGCCGTGCGCTGATGGGCCTGCAGGCTTCCGGCGTGCACGCGGAAGAAGCGCAACGCCGCGCGGCCGACCGCGTGACCCTGCACCAGTTGAACACCATCGCGCTGCCGCGCCGCTTCTCGCTGCCGATGCAGGAGATCTGGCTGCTGCAGACGCGCTTCGGCAACCGCCAGCGCAAGCGCGTCGTCCGCCTGCTGTCGCACCCGCGATTCCGCGCCGCGTTCGATTTCCTCGTGCTGCGCCTGGAAGCGTCGCCGGAGCATGCCGAGGACGTCGCGTTCTGGCGCGAAGCACAGACCCAGTCGGGCGACGAACTGTCCGCCGCGCTCGGTGTCGGTGCGCCCGGCGATGACCTGCAGGGTGACGACGCGGCTCCGTCCAAGCGCCGCCGTCGCCGCCGCCGCCGCGGTGCGGCGTCCCAGGCCGAATGACCTCCCGCGTCCGGGCCTGCATCGGCCTGGGGGCCAACCTCGGGGATGCCGCCAACACGCTGCGCCGCGCCTTCGATGCGTTGGCGGCATGCGATGGCATCGAGGTGTTGCGCACGTCGCGCCTGTACCGCACACCCGCATGGGGGCGCGAAGACCAGCCGGATTTCATCAACGCCGTCGCCCTGGTGGACACGACACTCGCCCCGCGGGCGTTGCTGGAACGGTTGCTCGCGGTCGAGTCGGCGTTCGGGCGGCAGCGCGCCGACGGCGAGCGCTGGGGTCCGCGCACGCTGGACCTGGACCTGCTGCTGTACGGCGATGCCGTCGTGGACGAGGCAGGGCTGCATGTGCCGCATCCGCACCTGCATGAACGCGCCTTCGCGCTCGTGCCGCTGCTCGAGGTGCTTCCCGACGCCCGTATCCCCGGTTACGGCGATGCGCGGGATGCTGTGTCCGGACTCGAAATGTCCAACATCCATCCGTTATGAGTGGATAATGCAGGGCTATGAGCACGCACGCCGACAGCAAGCCCTGGACCGTCCCCGCCCTCGCTGACGCCAAGCGCGACGGTCGCAAGCTGGTGATGCTGACCGCCTACGACAACAGTTTCGCCCGCGTGCTGGACCGCAACGGCGTGGACCTCGTGTTGATCGGCGATTCGTTGGGCATGGTGGTGCAGGGGCACGACTCGACGCTGCCGGTGACGGTGGACGACATCGTCTACCACACCCGTGCCGTTGCCCGCGGCCTGGATCGCGCGCTGCTGGTCGCCGACCTGCCGTTCCAGTCCGACGCCACGCCGGAGCGTGCGCTCGATGCCGCCATCGTCCTGCTGCAGGCGGGTGCGGAGATGGTCAAGCTCGAAGGCGCGGGCCACAAGCTCGACGTCATCCGCTTCCTGGTGGAGCGCGACATCCCGGTCTGCGCGCACCTCGGGCTGACCCCGCAGTCGGTGCTCGCGTTCGGCGGCTACAAGGTGCAGGGCCGGGGCGATTCGGCTGCCGCGAAGCTGCGTGCGGATGCGCGTGCCGTGGCCGACGCCGGCGCGCAGTTGCTGGTGCTGGAATGCGTGCCGTCGCCGCTGGCCGCGGCCATTACCGCGGACCTCGCCATCCCCACCATCGGCATCGGCGCCGGCCCCGGCTGCGACGGGCAGGTGCTGGTGCTGCACGATTTCCTCGGCCTGGACACGGGCCACCGCCGGCCGAAGTTCGTCAAGGATTTCCTGGCCGAAGGCGGTTCGGTGGCGGGCGCGGTGCGTGCCTATGCCGACGCGGTGCGCAGCGGGGCGTTCCCCGACGACGCCCACTCCTACTGACCGCGCCGCGCGCACCGACACGCCACAGGGGCCACGATGATCGAGACCATTACCGAACTTGACGCGTTGCGCGCACGCGTCAGGGAGTGGAAGCAGCAGGGTTTACGGGTCGGCTTCGTGCCGACGATGGGCAACCTGCATGCGGGCCACTACTCGCTGGTGATGCTGGCGCGGCAGTACGCCGACCGCGTGGTGTCCAGTGTGTTCGTCAACCCGACCCAGTTCGGTCCCAACGAAGACTTCACCCGCTACCCGCGCACGCCGGAAGCGGACATGAGCGGGCTCGAAGGCGCCGGGTGCGATGTCCTGTGGTTGCCGACGGTCGAATCGATGTATCCCTTCGGCGTCGAGCTGGCGGCCCGGGTGCACGTCCCCGGTGTCAGCAGTGTGCTGGAAGGCGCGCATCGTCCTGGCCACTTCGATGGCGTGTGTACGGTGGTGGGCCGCTTGTTCAACCAGGTGCAGGCCGACGTGGCGGCGTTCGGCAAGAAGGACTACCAGCAGCTGGCGGTGATCCGTCAGTTGGTCACCGATCTGGCTTTCCCCGTCCAGATCCTCGCTGGCAGCATCGTGCGCGAACCCGATGGCCTGGCGATGAGCTCGCGCAACCAGTACCTGTCCGCGGACGAGCGTCCGCGCGCCGCCGAGATCCGCAAGGTGCTCATCGCCATGCGCGACGGACTGCTGGCCGGGCAGTCGCGCGCGCAGGTGGAAGCCGACGCGGCGCGGCGACTCGCCGAGGTCGGGTACGTCGTGGACTACACCGTGGTCCGCCGCCCCGACCTGAGCGAGCCGGTGGACGGCGAGCAGGGGCCGCGGGTCGCCCTGATCGCGGCCAAGCTGGGCCGCACGCGGCTGATCGACAACCTGGAATTCTGACCGCGGCGGTGGCGACACGGTGGTGCACGGCCGTGCACGCCGCGCCGGGCGCGAAGGGCTAAACTTCGCGTCCCGATCCAGATTCCGCCCCCATGCACCTCAGCCTGCTCAAGACCAAGATCCACCGCGCGACCGTCACCCATTCCGAGCTGAACTACGAAGGCTCCATCGCCATCGACGGCCTGCTGCTGGACGCCACCGGCATCCGCGAATTCGAACAGGTGCACATCTGGGACGTCACCAACGGCGCGCGCTTTTCGACGTATGCGATCCGTGCCGACGAGGGCAGCGGCATCGTGTCGCTCAACGGCGGCGCCGCGCGCCACGTGCAGGTAGGCGACCTGATCATCATCGCGGCGTTCGCATCGATGAGCGAGCAGGAAGCCGACCAGTTCCAGCCGACCCTGGTGTACGTGGACGGCCAGAACCGCATCACCCACACCAACCGCAGCATCCCCAAGCAGGCGGCCTGACATGAGCAACGGCTTCGACGCGCTGCACTCCCACGCCACGCGCCTGCGCGGCTCCACTCTGGGCGAGTTGCTGGCGCGCGAGCCCGACCGCGTCGCCGCGCACACCCTGCGTAGCGGTCCGCTGTACTTCAACTTCGCGCGCCAGTCGTACGACGCGCCGGCCGTGCAGACCCTGCTCACGCAGGCGCAGGCCGCCGACCTCACGGGCGCGTTCCGTCGCCTGTTCGATGGCGAGAAGGTCAACGTCACCGAAGGGCGCGCGGCACTCCACACCGCGCTGCGTGGCCAGCTTTCCGATGCGGTTGTCGCGCGCGAGGCCCACGCCAGTGCACTCGAAGTGCGCAAGCGCATGGCAGCATTGGTCGCGCAGCTGGAAGCCAGCGGCATCACCGACATCGTCAGCGTCGGCATCGGCGGTTCAGATCTCGGGCCGCGGCTGGTGGCCGACGCACTGCGCGATCCGCTGCCCGGGCGCTTCCGCGTGCACTTCCTGTCCAACGTCGACGGCGCGGCGGCACAGCGGACGCTGGCCCCGCTGGACCCCGCGCGTACCGCGGCGATCCTGATTTCCAAGACCTTCGGCACCCAGGAGACGCTGCTCAACGGCGGCATCCTGCGCGACTGGCTGGGCGGTAGCGATCGCCTGTATGCCGTCAGCGCCAATCCCGAGCGCGCCGCAGCCTCGTTCGCGATCGATGCCGCGCGCGTGCTGCCGATGTGGGATTGGGTCGGCGGCCGTTATTCGCTGTGGTCGGCCGTGGGCCTGCCGATCGCGCTGGCGATCGGGTTCGATCGCTTCGAACGCCTGCTGGCGGGTGCCTCGGCCTTCGACGCGCATGTCATCGGAACGCCGCTCGCCGACAACATCGCCGTGCGCCACGCCCTCACCGCGGTGTGGAACCGCAACGTGCTCGGCCACGCCGCGCAGGGCGTGATGACCTACGACCAGCGCCTGGCCCTGCTGCCGGCCTACCTGCAGCAGCTCGTCATGGAGAGCCTGGGCAAGTCGGTGATGCTGGACGGCAGCCCCGTAGGCGTCGACACGGTGCCGGTGTGGTGGGGCGGTGCGGGCACCGACGTGCAGCACAGCTTTTTCCAGGCGCTGCACCAGGGCACGCAGATCGTGCCGCTGGATTTCGTGGGCACCGTGCGCAACGACGATCCCTACGGCGAGAACCACCTGGCGCTGATGTCCAACCTGCTGGCGCAGAGCGAAGCGCTGGCGAACGGCCAGGCCAGCGACGATCCGCACCGCAGCTACGCCGGCGGGCGCCCGAGCACGATGATCCTGCTGGACGCGCTGACCCCCGAATCGCTCGGCGGCCTGATCGCGATGTACGAGCACAGCGTCTACGCGCAGTCGGTGCTCTGGGGCATCAATGCGTTCGACCAGTTCGGCGTGGAGCTCGGCAAGCAGCTGGCGAACGGCTTGCTGCCGGCGCTGAAAGGCGAAACCGAGGCGAAGGACCCGGTCACGCGCGCGTTGCTCGCCGAGATCGCCGCGCGCGGTTGACGCCGACGTGGCGTGCTAAAGGGGCGCGTGCCGGTCCAGCGCCCAGTTGACGTGCTCGCGCACCACGGCTGAAGGATCGTCCCGGCGGCTCGCCAGTGCGGCGAGCACGTCGGGCGTCGTGGGCGCGTTGCCGAGGGCGACGGCGATGTTGCGCAACCAGCGTTCGTGGCCGCTGCGGCGGATGGCCGAGCCTTCGGTGCGGCGCAGGAATTCCTCTTCGCTCCACGCGAACAGCTGCGGCAGCGTCGCGACGTCCAGATCGTTGCGCGCGCGGAAGTCCGGTTCGTCGGTGCGCTGGGCGAACTTGTTCCAGGGGCAGACCAGCTGGCAGTCGTCGCAGCCGAAGATGCGGTTGCCGATCGCGGGCCTCAGTTCCTCGGGGATCGCGCCTTCGTGCTCGATCGTCAGATAGGAAATGCAGCGGCGCGCGTCCAGCCGGTAGGGCGCGGTGATCGCCTGCGTCGGGCAGACCTCGATGCAGCGCGTGCAGGTGCCGCAGTGCGCGGTCGCCGGCGCGTCGACCGGTAGCGGCAGGTCGACATAGATCTCGCCGAGGAAGAACCACGACCCGCCATCCTTGTCGATCAGGCAGGTGTGCTTGCCGATCCAGCCCAAGCCCGCGTTGCGCGCGAGCGCGCGCTCCAGCACCGGCGCCGAATCGACGAACACGCGGTGCCCGAATGCACCGAACTCCTCCTGCAGCCGCTCGGCCAGTTTCTGCAGCCGGTTGCGCATCAGCTTGTGGTAGTCGCGCCCCAGCGCATACCGCGCCACGTAGGCGCGCCGGCCGTCGGCGAGGGTGTTCCAGGCATCGTCGCTGTCGTTGCGCCCGTAGTCCAGGCCCACCGAGATCACCCGCAGCGTGCCGGGGATCAGCTCCTGCGGGCGCGAACGCTTGTCGCCGTGGTGCGCCATCCAGTCCATCGAGCCGTACAGGCCCTGGGCCAGCCAGTCGCGCAGGTGTTGCTCGTCTTCGCCCAGTTCGATACCGGTGATGCCGCAGCGCTGGAAACCGAATTCGCGAGCCAGCGCGCGCACGCGCTCGGCGAGCGCGGCGGGGGCGGGGAGAGGCGAGGGCGGTCCGGGCACGGGCATGCGCAAAGTATAGGTGGGTCGCCGGTGTTCACTTTCGCGCAACCCGGGCCGGACCTAGAATCCGCGCATGTCAGGCACCGTGCCCCTGTACTCCACCCTTGCCGCGCGGGCGCTGGATGCGCATGCCACGCGCCTGCTGGGGGGCGATAGCTACACGCTGATGCAGCGGGCGGGGCAGGTGGCGTGGCGGCATGTGCTGATGCACTGGCCCGATGCGCAGCGCATCGTCGTGGTGTGCGGCCCCGGCAGCAACGGCGGCGACGGCTACGTGCTGGCGCGGCATGCGCATCGTGCGGGGCGCGCGGTCGACGTGGTCCATCTGCACGAGCACGGACCGGCCAACCCCGTTGCCCAGCGCGCCTGCACCGACTACGTGGCCGCAGGTGGACGCGTGACCCTGTTCGATGGCGCGCTGCCGGTGGCCGGTCTGGTGGTGGATGCGCTGTTCGGTATCGGCTTTTCGCGCGCTCCGGAGGCCGGCTCGCATGCGCTGATCGATGCCATCAACGCCCAGGCCGTGCCGGTGTTTTCGCTGGACGTTCCCAGCGGCGTCGATGCCGACCGCGGCGGCGTGCCCGGGGTGGCGGTGGTGGCGACGCGCACGCTGCAGTTCATCGCCCGGCATGCGGGCCTGCATACCGGCGACGCGCTGGAATACACCGGTGTGCTGTCACTGGACGATCTCGACGTGCCCGCCGAAGCCTTCGATGGCGTGCAGACGCATGCGTCGCTGCTCGACCAGGATGCGCTGGCGCTCTGGTTGCTGCCGCGTCGTCGCAATACGCACAAGGGCGAGTCCGGCCACGTGCTGTGCATCGGTGGCGACGACGGCAGCGGCGGTGCGGTCGCGCTGTGCGCGGACGCCGCGCTGCGCGCTGGGGCCGGGCTGGTGAGCGTGGCGACGCGCGCCGTGCATGTCAGCGCGATCCTCGCGCGTCGTCCGGAAGCGATGGTGCGCGGCGTCGAATCGTCGGAAGATCTGGCGCCGATGCTCGCGCGCGCCGGCGTCATCGCGATCGGGCCTGGCCTGGGGCAGGGCGATTGGGCACGCGCCTTGCTGCAGCAGGCATTGCGCAGCGGACGTCCGCTCGTCGTCGATGCGGATGCCTTGAACCTGCTGGCATCGACGCCGCAGGCGCTGCACGATGCGGTGCTCACGCCGCATCCCGGGGAAGCCGCGCGTTTGCTCGACTGCACGACGGCCGAGATCCAGTCGGACCGCTTCAACGCCGCGCGCGCCATCGCGCAGCGCCATGCATGCGTGGTCGTGCTGAAGGGTGCGGGCACGATCGTGGCCGCGCCCGACGGAGTGCTGCAGGTGATCGATGCCGGTAATCCCGGCATGGCGGTGGGCGGGATGGGCGACGTGCTTACCGGCGTGATCGCCGCATTGCGCGCGCAGGGCCTGTCGGCCTTCGATGCCGCCAGCGCCGGCGCGCTGCTGCATGCACTGGCCGGCGACGCCGCCGCGTGGGATGGGCAGCGTGGATTGCTGCCTTCGGACCTGATGCCGCACCTGCGCCGCCTCGCCAATCCCTGAGCGCGGAAGCGCGCCGCGGCGCCAGCGCTTAGAATCACGGCATGCACTTGTTCCTTGCCGACAGCGACGCCACCGAATCCCTGGGTCAGGCACTCGCGCGCACGCGTCCCGCGCATGCCGTCGTGCACCTGCGCGGCGATCTCGGCGCGGGCAAGTCGACGCTGGCGCGTGCGCTGTTGCGTGCGCTCGGTGTGGCCGGTGCGATCCGCAGCCCGACCTATACGCTGGTCGAGCGTTATCCGGTGGCGGGCGGCGAGGCCTGGCACCTGGACCTCTACCGCATCGGCGATGCCGGCGAACTCGAGTTCCTCGGTCTGGACGAGGGGGCTGCAGTGCTTTGGCTCGTGGAATGGCCGGAACGCGGCGGCGCCTCGCTGCCGCCGGCCGACCTGGTGGTATCCCTGCAGGTCGAGGACAGCGGGCGCGCGGCCGTCTGCGAAGCCGGTTCCCCGGAGGGCGAGCGCTGGCTTGCGCGGGTCGCGGCGGAAGGCCAGTTGCAGGCATCAGTTGCCCAGACTGGTTAGGAACAGCTTCCAGGTTGCGGATTATTAAGGGAAAACACCTTGCATTCGTGACCTGATGGTGCTTGAATCCGCGGCATGAGCCCGGGGATGCCCACCACCGTTACGCTGCGCGCCGCCCTCGCGGGCCTGCTGGCCGTGCTGCCGCTATCGCTGTGGGCCGGCGAAGTCACCGGTGTGAGCATCGCGCAGGGAGCTACCGGCACCCGCGCGGAGATCCAACTGGCGGGTGCCGGGCAGTACAAGACCCTCAGCCTGAAAGGCCCGGATCGCCTCGTCGTCGACCTGCCGGCGTCGAAGGCGCGTGCAGGGCTGCGGCTGCCGGCGCCTGCCGGCATCGTGCGCGCGGTGCGGACCGGGCAGCCCGATCCGAACACGCTGCGCATCGTCTTCGACCTCGCTTCGCCCGTGGCCGCGCTCAATCCGCGCATGGAGCAGGCCGGCGAGTCCTCGCGCCTGGTGATCGAATGGCCGGGCGATGGCGCCGCACCCGCGGCGTCGACGCAGGCGGTCGCGAGCGCGCCCTCGACGACGGCTCCGCCGCCCACCCCGACATCCGCATCGCAGGCCCAGGCCGACGCCGCGCGCGCGACCGCGCTGCTGACAGCGCAGGTCGCACAGGCAGGCCAAGCGCCTGCCGCGACGCCGCCGTCGACCACGGTCAGCGCGTCGCCTTCGCCCCAGGCCATCCTCAACGGTCAATCGACGGCCACCGTGGTGCCGGCTGACGCCGGTAGCCCGCCGCCGACCTACACCATCGCCACCGGCCAGCCGACGCCGATGCCGGGCTCGGCTGCCGCGAACGTCGCGTCGGACACGGCTGCGGCGACACCGAAGGCATCGCCCGTCGTCACCGCCGGCATGCGCCCGCTGGTGATCGCCATCGATCCTGGCCACGGCGGCCAGGACCCCGGCGCGATCGGCCCGAGCGGCCGCTACGAAAAGCACGCGGTGCTGGCCATCTCCAAGGAGCTGGCGCGGCAGATCAACGCCACGCCCGGCATGAAGGCCTATCTGGTCCGCGACACCGACGTCTACGTCGAGCGTCCGCAGCGGGCCCGCAAGGCGCGCGCGGCCAAGGCGGACATGTTCGTCTCCATCCACGCCGATGCCGCGGAAAACCGCAGTGCCTGGGGTTCGTCGGTGTACGTCCTGTCCCTGCGCGGCGCGTCCTCGCAGCACGCGCGCTGGCTGGCCGACAAGGAAAACGCCTCCGACCTGGTCGGTGGCGTGCGGCTGACCAAGGACACGCTGTCCAACGTGCTGCTCGACCTCGCCCAGAGCGGCCACATGAAGGCCTCGCAGGACGCGGCCGGGCATGTGCTGACCTCGCTGAAGGACCTGGGCAAGACCCACAAGCCGCAGATCGAGTTCGCCAACTTCGAAGTGCTGCGCAACTCCGACATGCCGGCCATGCTGGTGGAGACGGGCTTCATCTCCAATGCGGACGAGGAAAAGCGCCTGTTCGATCCCGCGCATCAGCGCAAGGTGGCGGGCGCGGTGCTGGACGGCATCCAGTCCTACTTCACCCGCCAGCCCCCGCCGGGCACGCTGTTCGCGGCCCGCGCGCAGGCCGAGGCCGAAGCACGCAGTGTTGCGGCGGGTGGGGCCGCCGGCGCGCCCTGATCGCGCGTTCGCTCGGCTATCATCACGGCTGAATCCCCGAGACGGCGCGCCTGCGCCGCCAGCACGTGCCGATCCGTCAGCTCCCCGACACCCTGATCAACCAGATCGCCGCCGGCGAAGTCGTCGAACGCCCCGCGTCCGTCGTCAAGGAGCTCGTGGAAAACGCGCTCGACGCCGGTGCCCGGCGCGTGGATATCGACCTCGAAGAGGGCGGCGTCCGCCTGATCCGCATCCGCGACGACGGCGGCGGCATCGCGCCGGAGGAACTGCCGCTGGCGGTGTCGCGGCACGCCACCAGCAAGATCGCCTCGCTCGACGACCTGGAAGCGGTGGCCACCCTCGGGTTCCGCGGCGAAGCGCTGCCATCGATCGCATCGGTCAGCCGGTTCTCGTTGACGTCGCGCCGGCCGCAGGACGCGCACGGCGCCTCGCTGCAGGTGGACGGCGGCAAGCTCGGCGAGGTGTCGCCCAAGCCGCATGCGGTCGGCACCACGGTGGAAGTCCGCGAGCTGTTCTACAACGTGCCGGCGCGGCGCAAGTTCCTGCGCGCGGAACGCACGGAGATGAGCCACATCGAGGAATGGCTGCGCTCGCTGGCGTTGGCGCGCCCCGATATCGAGCTGCGCGTGTCCCACAACGGCCGGCCGTCGCGGCGCTACAAGGCGGACGAACTCGAATCCCTCGCGCGCCTGGATGAAACGCTGGGCGAGGACTTCGCCCGCAGCGCGCTGCGCGTGGACCATGCCGCGGCCGGGCTGCGCCTGCATGGCTGGATCGCGCAACCCAGCTACTCGCGCGCCAGCGCCGACCAGCAATACGTGTACGTCAACGGCCGGTCGGTGCGCGACCGCAACATCGCGCATGGCGTGAAGATGGCGTACCAGGACGTGCTCTTCCATGGCCGGCAGCCTGCGTACGTACTGTTCCTGGAACTCGACCCCACGCGCGTCGACGTCAACGTGCACCCGGCCAAGCACGAAGTCCGCTTCCGCGACACCCGGCTGGTGCACGATTTCGTCTACCGCACGTTGCACGATGCACTGGCGGAAACGCGCGCCGGCACCGTGCCGCAGGATCTTGCGGCATCGCCGTTCGTGCAGCGCGCCGCTACGCCGATGACGTCCGCGTGGATGCCGACGCAGCAGTCGCCGCTGGGGCTCTCGGTGGCGGAAGCGCCGGCCGCCTACGCGGCGCTCTATGCGTCGGCGCCGGATGCAATGCCGGGCGCGGCGGCGGGCTACTCCGCGCCCTCGCTGCCGGTGATGCCGGCGAACGATCCGGAGGGCGTGCCACCGCTGGGTTTCGCCATCGCGCAGCTGCACGGCATCTACATCCTGGCCGAGAACGCCGACGGACTGATCGTCGTCGACATGCATGCCGCGCATGAGCGCATCGGCTACGAAAAGCTGAAGCAGGCGCACGACGGCATCGGCCTGCGCGCCCAGCCGTTGCTGGTCCCGCGCGTACTGTCGGTCGCCGAGCGCGAGGCCGACGTGGCCGAACGCGAAGCCGCCACGCTCGCATTGCTGGGCTTCGACATCACCCGCGCCGGGCCGCAGTCGCTCAGCGTGCGCAGCATTCCGGCGCTGCTGTCCAACGCCGATCCGGAAGCCTTGCTGCGCGACGTGCTGGCCGATCTGCGCGAGCACGGCGAGAGCCGTCGCGTGGCCGCGGCGCGCGACGAACTGCTGTCGACGATGGCCTGCCATGGCGCCGTACGCGCGAACCGGCGCCTGACGCTGCCCGAGATGAACGCCCTGCTGCGCGAGATGGAGATCACCGAGCGCTCCGGGCAATGCAATCACGGCCGCCCGACCTGGGCGCGCTTTTCCTTGAACGAGATCGACCGCTGGTTCCTGCGAGGACGTTGATATGGGGATGAAGACAGGATGGCTGGGGATGGCCATGCTGCTGGGGTTGCTGGTGGGGTGTGGCGGTGCGGACGAGAAGGCCGGCGCAGCCGGCAAGGTCGTCGATGCCCGCTTCCTCGCCGACAACACGGCCTGGCGCGCGACGCGCAAGAACGAACTGCTGGCACCGGATGGCTGGACCAGTCTGGTGGGCCTGCACTGGATCGAGCTGAAATCGCACTTCATCGGCAGCAGCCCCGCCAGCGGTATCAAGTTGGTCGTCGGGCCGCCGAAGATGGGCATGCTGGCGCAGCAGGACGGCCGCATCTTCTTCACGCCCGAGCGCGGCGTGGACCTCACGCTCAACGGCGAACCGCTGAAGGGCAGGGTGGAGCTGCAGAGCGATCGCGATGCGACGCCGGGCGTGATCGGCTTCGATGAAGGCAAGGGCGCGTTGTCGGTGATCGAGCGCGGCGGCCGCCATGCCCTGCGCGTCAAATACGCCGATGCCGAATCGCGCACCCAGTTCGTCGGCCTGGACTACTGGCCTGCGCTGGAGAGCTGGCGCGTCGAAGGCCGCTACATTCCGCACCCGCCGGGCAAGACGCTCACCATCGTCGACGTGATCGGCGTGGCCAACGAATCGCCCAATCCGGGCGCGGTGGAGTTCGAACGCGACGGCAAGACGTTCCGGATGGAAGCGCTCGGGTCGCCTGACGGTCCGCTGTTCTTCGTGCTCGCCGACCGCACCAGCGGCCATGGCAGCTACCCGGCCGGTCGCTTCCTCGATGCCGAGGCGCCGCGCGACGGCAAGGTGGTGCTGGACTTCAATCGCGCCTATAACCCGCCGTGCGCATTCACGCCGTACGCCACGTGTCCGCTGCCGCCGGCCGAGAACCGCCTGGACCTGCTGGTCGATGCGGGCGAGAAGGCGTACGCCAAACCGATCAAAGTGCTCTGAGGAAGGAATCGATGACATTGCGCATGCCGCTGAAATCCCTCGTCGTGGCGGGCCTGCTCGCCAGCGCCTCCGTACTGGCGGCCGATACCGCCAAGGCGCCTGCCGCGCCGGTGCCGCTGCTGTGGAAGGTGTCGGACAAGGACAACACGGTGTACCTGCTGGGCTCGTTCCACCTGCTGCGGCAGAGCGATTACCCGCTGTCGGCGGATGTGGAGGCGGCGTTCGACGATGCGGAACGGCTGATGTTCGAACTGGCGCCGGAAGAAATGCAGTCCACGGCCGTGCAGCAGCTGATGCTGCAGGCGGCGCTGCGCACCGATGGCAAGACCCTGCAGCAGGATCTGGATGCCACGACCTGGAAGCGGCTCGAAACCTGGGCCGGCAAGAACGGCATGCCGATGGTGGCGTTCAACAGTTTCGAGCCCTGGTTCGTCGGCCTGACGATCAGCATCGTCGAGATGACCAAGCAAGGCCTGGACCCGAAGCTGGGATTGGACAACCACTTCATGGACAAGGCCAAGGCCGCGGGCAAGCCCACGGCGGGCCTTGAGATCGCGCAGGAACAGATCGGTGTGCTCGACGGCATGGAGGCCGCGGAGCAGCGCCAGTTCATCGTCGAGTCGCTGGACCAGGCGGACAAGGGATCGGTGGAGACCGAGCGCCTGCACCAGGCCTGGCGTCGTGGCGACGCCGAAGGCCTGTGGACCGGCATGGCGGCGGACATGAAGCGCCAATACCCGCGCCTGTATCGGCGCATCAACGTGGACCGCAACGACGCGTGGGTGCCCAAGATCCAGCGGATCCTCACCCAGCCCGGCGACGACGATGCGCTGGTGGTGGTGGGCGCCCTGCACCTGCTCGGCGAGGACGGCGTGGTCGAGAAGCTGCGCGAGCGCGGCTACAAGGTGGAACGCATCTGTTCCGCGTGCGGGGCAGGCGCGCGCTGACCGTGGCCGCGGCGTCTCAGGAGGCCGCGGGCACCATCACGATGCAATCCACCGGGCACGCGGGCACGCACAGCTCGCATCCCGTGCAGAGCGGGTCGATGACCACGTGCATGTGCTTGGCGCCGCCGATGATGGCGTCCACCGGGCAGGCCTGGATGCACTTGGTGCAGCCGATGCAGTCTTCTTCCACCACCATCGCCACGATCGGCGGCGCGTGCGTGCCACGGCTGCGGTCGTAGGGACGCGCAGGCACCTGCAGCAGGTTCGCCAGCGCACGCGCGCCGGCATCGCCGCCGGGCGGGCAGTGGTCGATCCCGGCCTCGCCGCGCGCCATCGCTTCGGCATACGGGCGGCAACCATCGAAACCGCACTGGCCGCATTGGGTCTGCGGCAACAGGCGGTCGAGGCGTTCGACGAGGGTGGCGTCCATCGTCGTAGTGACGGATCGCGCGTCAGCGCACCGGCATGCCGGGCAGCGCGCCGCTGTCGGCATCGAGCAGCGCCAGCGCGCCACCGTCGAAACCGGCCGACAGGATCATGCCTTCGCTCAGGCCGAAGCGCATCTTGCGAGGGGCGAGGTTGGCGATGAACACGACCTTGCGGCCGACCAGCGCCTCGGGCTCGCCATAGCTCGCGCGGATGCCGGAGAAGATCTGCCGCTGGCCGAGATCGCCGGCATCCAGCAGGAAGCGCAACAGCTTGTCCGACCCTTCCACGAACCCGCACTCCAGCACCTGGCCGATGCGCAGGTCGAGCTTGGCGAAATCCTCGATGCCGATGGTGCCGCCGGCGTCCTTGGCCTCGTTCGGCGCAGCGGACTTGACCTCCGCCTTCTTCTCGGGAGCGGCAGGCGCGGGAGTGGCGGCGAGGGTGTCCTTGGAAGCGTCGGTCATGGCGTCGATCAGTTTCGGGTCGATACGGGTGAACAGGGGCGAGTAGGGCTGGATGACGTGCGCCTGCAGCGGCGCGGCGACGTCCGCCCAGGTCTCGACGGGCGCGCCGAGGAAGGCCTCGGCTTCGGCACTCGTGCGCGGTAGTACCGGCTTGAGCGCGGCGGCCAACACGCGGAACAAATTCAAACCCTGCGTGCAGACGGCCTGCAGTTCGGCGTCGGCACCTTCCTGCTTGGCGATGACCCAGGGCTTGGTCTCGTCGATGTACTTGTTGGCCTCGTCGGCCAGCGCCATGGTCAGGCGCAGCGCCGTGGCCGGTTCGTTGCGCTCGTAGGCGTCCGCGATCGGGCCGAGGCCGTCGACGAAGCGCTGGTACATGGCCGGATCGGGCAGGACGTCGGCCAGCCGGCCGCTGAAGCGCTTGTCGATGAAGCCGGCGCAGCGGCTGGCCAGATTGACGAACTTGCCGACGAGATCCGCGTTAACACGGGCAATGAAATCGCCGAGGTTCAGGTCGAGATCGTCCACGCCGCCGGAAGACTTGGCCGCGTAGTAGTAGCGCAGCGCTTCCGGTTCCAGCCCGGTGTCCAGGTAGGTGCGCGCCATGATGAAGGTGCCGCGCGATTTCGACATCTTGGCCCCGTCCACGGTCAGGTAACCGTTGACGTGCAGACGCGTGGGCGCGCGATGGCCGGTGCCCTGCAGCACGGCCGGCCAGAACAGGCCATGGAAATTGACAATGTCCTTGCCGATGAAGTGGTGCAGTTCGACGTCGGTGCCCGCGACCAGGTGCGGTTCGAAGTCGAGACCGCGCTTGGCGCAGAGAGTGCGGAAACTGCTCAGGTAGCCGATCGGCGCATCGAGCCAGACATAGAAATACTTGCCGGGCGCGCCCGGGATCTCGAAGCCGAAATAAGGCGCATCGCGGGAGATGTCCCAGGCGCGCAGGCCGCCTTCGGCATCCAGCCACTCGCGCAGCTTAGCCTTCACGCCCGGCACGGCGACGTCGCCGGCCAGCCACTCACGCAGGAAGGCCTCGAAGCGACCGACCTCGAAGAAGTAATGCTCCGAATCGCGGATCTCCGGCGTGCTGCCCGACAGGATCGACTTCGGTTCCTTCAGGTCGGTCGGCGCATAGGTGGCGCCGCAGACTTCGCAGTTGTCGCCGTACTGGTCCGCCGAGCCGCAATTGGGGCAGATGCCCTTGATGTAGCGGTCGGGCAGGAACATGCCCTTGGCCGGATCGTAGAACTGCGCCACCGTGCGGCGCCCGATGTGGCCGCCGGCGTCCAGGCGCTGGTAGAACAACTCGGTGAGTTCGCGGTTTGCGGCCGAGTGGGTCGAGTCGTAATGATCGAAGGCGACGCCGAAGGCCGCGAAGTCGCGCTCGTGGCCGGCCTGGATGTTCGCGATGAACGCCTCCGGCGATACGCCCGCCTTCTCGGCCGCGAGCATGATCGGCGTGCCGTGGGTGTCGTCGGCGCAGACGAAGTACACCGTGTCCCCGCGCATCCGCCGCGCGCGCACCCAGATGTCGCCCTGGACGTAGCCCACCAAATGGCCCAGATGGAGGGGGCCGTTGGCGTAGGGCAGGGCGTTGGTGACGAGGGCGGTGCGGCTCATGAGGGGCTTCGTGACGGGGGATCGCGATTATCGCACGGCGCGGCAGGAGGCCTTTTCGGGGTCCATAACGCAGCGGGCCCGGCATGACCGGGCCCGCAGGGAACGCGTGAGCGCGACGCTTACTGGCGGATCCAGGTCTGCGACTTGCAGATGAAGGCGATGCAGCCGGAGACCTCGAGCTTCTTGCCGCCGTCCAGCAGTTCCATCTTCGACTTGTAGACCTTGCCTTCGTCGGGCTTGAGGATGGTGCCGCCGGCGTAGTCGCCGCCGCCCTCGGCCTTCATGCCGCGGATGATCTCCATGCCGGTGATCGGCTTGTTCTTGCGGTCGTCCTTGCACTTGTCGCAGGTCGGGTTCGGCTTGCTCGGGTTGATCAGCTCGACGATGCGCCCGCTGATCGCGCCGTTGGCGGCCTGGGTGATCTCGACATAGGACTTGGGCTTGCCGGTCTCGCTGTCGATGGTCTTCCAGCGACCCACCACCGGATCGGCGGCGGAGGCCACCAGCGACAGGGCCATCAACGGGGCTGCCAGGCAGGCGGCCATCAGGGTCTTGCGCATGTTCCCCTCCCAGGGATGTAGGTCAGGCCCGCCGGCCACGCCGACGGGATGCGGCAGTTATACCGCATCCGCCAGCGTATGGAAGACGCCCGTTCAGCCGTCCTTTCGTGAGCCGAGGCCGGTTTCGTCCGTCTCGGGGGTCTCGGGTTCCTGGGCGTCGATCTCGGGGACGGTGTCTGGAATACGTGAGGCGGGCGTCTGTTCGCGCGCCTGTTCGATTTCGCCCACGGTGACCTGGCCTACACGCGGTTTCATCCAGATGCTGTCATGCCATGCCTGATACTGCTTCGGGTCCCAATAACGCTCGTCGTAGAACTTGGACCCGTCGATCTGCTCGATGCCGCCGGGACCCGGCACGTAGATCTTCAGGTTGCCGGTGAACCCGGTACGACTGCCCGTCATGCGTCGTTTCTCCCGGCCCAGTACGCGGGCCAGCCGAGGCTGCGACGCCGCATCCCCATACTTTGCGTAGAGCGTCTGGCCTTCTTCGATGGCGCGCGTCCTGTCGGCTTCATTCAGTGCCTTCCAGTAGCGCTCCCGCAAGCCGAGGAAACCGGAGTAGCCCCGTTCCGCCGCCAGGTCCATCCACACGTAAGCGAGGACGGGATCCTTCTGCGTGCCCTGGCCATTCCAGAGCATCTCCGCGACCATCCCCTGCGAGGGCTTGTCGGCGTAGTACGCGGCACGTTGAAAAAAGCGGAACGCGTCCTCGTGCTCGCCTTGCTCCATCTTGTTGAGGCCTAGCAACCGATACCGCAGGTCGGGATGGGCGCTGAGGAAGCCTGCCGACAGCATCACCGGATCCGCGGTGGGATCCGGAGGGGGCTTCGAGCCTCCGCTCCGCTGAGCGATCGCGGGGAATGAAAGGAGCGCTGCTGTCAGTCCTAGGAGAGCGAGTGTGGCTGCCGTTCGCTTCATGGTTCCTTCCTCAATACCCGATCCTGGGTGTCGTCCAATGCTGCGACATCATGGATGGGCTGGCCTCTACCGGAAGTCATGATGCTCCAGGGTAGCGGGGCGCGCCCTTGCGGCCCCGTGGCACAGATTCAGTTCGCATCATCGCCTATGTGGCGCGAGAAGAACGCCAGCATCGCCTCGTAGAGTTTGATGCGATTCTCCACGTCGTAGAAACCGTGCATCTCGCCGGATTGGATGATCATGCCTTCCGGTGGATTCCCCGCAGCGACCAGCGCCTTGTTCATCAGCTCGGTCTGCTCGGGTGGCGTGCGCACGTCCCTGGCTCCCGCTGCGAGGTAGACCGGAATCTTGACTTCGCCGGCGCGTTTGGCTGGCGAGTTCTCCGCCCAGACCTTGGCATCGGTGCCGTGGGTTCGGCGCAGGAAGCGTTGGCCGGATTCGGTTTCCGGAATATCGCCCTTCTTGAACATCATGTCGATGTCGTAGACGCCGACGTAGCCGAAGGTACACTTGAATACGCCGGGCGCGCGAATCGGTGCCATCAGCGACGAATAGCCGCCAAAGCTGCCGCCGTAGATGCAGACGCGATCCTTGTTGGCGTAACCGTTCTGGATCGCCCATTGCGTAGCATCGAGGATGTCGTTCTGGATTCCCTGCGCCCATTGCGTATGGCCCGCATCCCGAAACGCTTTCCCGAATCCGCCAGAGCCACGGTAATTGACTTGCAGCACCGCGTAGCCGCGGCTGGCCAACAATTGGGTTTCCCAATTGAATGCCCAATTGTCACGCGGACCGATCGGGCCGCCGTGCGGGTTCACGATGAGCGGCAGGTTCTTGCCGTTCGAGCCATGGGGGAGCGTCAAGTAGCCATAGACGCGCTTGCCATCCCTTGTCGCGACATTGAAGGGCTTTACCGACCCCATCCTGGCTTTGTCCAGCTGTGGACGACGCTGCATCAGGAAGCGGGCCTTGCCCGCGTCGCGATCGTACAGATAAAGCTCGCCTGGATTGCTGTCGCTATAGACGCTGACGATGACTTTCTTCCCATCCTGCGTATAGCTGGAGAAGTCGACCATCTGGCCCTCGAAGGCCCCCGCGAGCGATGCGTAGGTCTCGGCATCGGGATGGGTCTCGTCCAGCAGTTTGATCGCGGGCGCGCCGGCTTGGGTCACGACACCGATCAGCGTGCTCTCGTCCGTGGACCAGATGTAGTCGGAGACTTCCGCGACAGGGTCCTGGAAAAGCAACTTGAATTCGCCCGTAGCCGTATCGAGCGTGCCCACCGCGGCCGGTGCCTTGCCGTCGTCCTGGGAGGCATAGACGGTGCCATTGGTGGTGGTGGTGATGATGTCCAGGTGCTTTCCGTCGGACCGGGAAGCATTGACCAGGGTCCACGCCTTGTCGTCGCGTCGATAGAGCTCGGTGCGCTCGTCGAATTCGCCATCTTCGTTCTTGCTGGAATAGCAGACCGCGAAGCGTGGAAGTTTGGCCGCATCCAGGGCGACGCTGCAGTTCTCCTTCGGTGCGCGGCCCAGTGAAGTGCGGCGGCCGCTGACGGTGTCCATGCGTACGATCTCGGTGCCCGAGCCGTCGACCGAGCGCGGCGAAGTCACCTGCATGATCACGTTCTCGTCGTCCTGCGTCAGCGTGTCGAGCAGGCTGAAGCGCTCGGCGCCTACGGCTTTGCCGCGCTGGGTGGCGTCGCGGGTGCCGTAGAAGATGAGGGGGCGGGGCTGGCTGCCGTCCGCGTTCACGGCGTACCACTCGCCCGTCGCGAACGGTTGCGCGTAGCCGCCCATCTTCCGCACGGCATTGAACATGAGGCGGTCGGGACTGGTCCAGTAGAAGCTTCCGACGCTCTTCTTGTCCGGGAGGATGTTGACCTTGAGGATATTCAGGTCGCTGGTCCTCATCACCGTCAGGACGTCCTGGTCGCCCCGATCAACCGTGATGGCCAGGTACTCCCCTTTCGGCGAGATCTTCGCGCTTCCGAATGACGGATGTTCGACGAAATCCTTGATCGGCTGGACATCCTTGCCGGCCGCGGCAAACGGCGCGCAAGCAAGGAAGGCGAGAGCCACTACCCCTCGAATCGGTGACATCGTCTTCTCCATTCTGGTCCTGCCGGTGCGCATCGCATGCCCGGACTGTGTTGTTGGCGCCACGGGCCGCTTCCCCGGCCCGATTGCGGTTCCCCAAAAGCAAGGGCCCGGAAGACCGGGCCCTTGGTGAAGCATCCATCGGTACTCAGAACGAGTATGCCACCGACAGGTTGAAGCGGCGACCGTACGGGTCGGAGCCGTTGTACGCGTTGAAGAACGGGTAACCCTGGCTCGAGTCGTAGCGGTACTGGTTGTTGAACACGTTCGCCACCTGCAGCGTGGCGCGGACATTGTCGCCGAACTTACGCTCGACCGCCAGGTTGTAGAGCATGTACGGCTTCAGGCGCAGCGGCGAGTAGACGCCCGCTGCGTTGGTGAAGTCCGCGCCGGCGGCGTTGCGGACCGTGCCGTAGCGAACGCCGAACACGGTCGTCGACCAGTCGCCGATCGTCCAGTTCAACGAGCCACGGGCGCGGCTACGCGAGTTGTACAGGCTGGCGGTGTCGCGGTAGTCGATCAACTGGTCGTCGTCGCTCTGCTTGTACTTGTTGGTAAGCACAATGGAGTAACCCAGATCGAGGCGGAAGGTGCCGATGCGATCGGTGTCCAGTCGGTACTTGTACGTGGCATCGATGCCGCTGGTATCGGTCAGCGAAGCATTGATGTACGCCGAATTCACCCGCTGGATGGGGCCATCGGTCGTGCCGCCCGCGCGCTGGATCAGGTTGTAGACGTTCTGGCAATAGACCGAGCTGGATCCATACTCGAACGGCGTGCCGTTGGCGTAGCTGCCGATGCGGCAATTGGCTTCGTCGGCCAGCAGCGTCGCCGGCGGCAGGTTCAGCGCCTGGTCTTCCAGCTTGATGCGGTAGTAGTCGACCGACAGCGACATGTCGTCGACGATGTCCCACACGAAGCCGTAGCCAATCGACGTGCCCTTCTCCTCTTCCAGCAGCGTGTTGCCTGCGATGGCGGTCTGGATGGTGTAGACCGTGGGATCGGACGGCGTCGTCTGGCACACGCCCAGCGAGCGCGGGCCGAGGGCGCTGGCCACACCCACGCCTGCGCGGCAGGCGTACTGGTCGACGGCGGCGGCGAACGATGCGGCGCCTTCCGCGAAGACCATCTGCATGTCCGGAGCGCGGAAGCTCGTGGCGTACGAGCCGCGCAGCAGCAGGTTGCTGAAGGGGCGCCACTCCAGACCCAGCATCGAGGTGACGGCGTCATCGACCGCGGTGATGTCGTCGTACTTGTCGTAGCGACCCGCCAGGTTGGCGGTCAGGCTGTCGAGGATCGGCACGCGCACCTCGGTTCCCAGCGCATAACGGTTGCGCTCGCCGTACGTGCGGCCGGAACTGCTCAGGTTGAAGATCGTCTGGTCGTCGTACGGGCGCGTTGCGCTGGTGCGCGGATCGCTGTTCAGATCAAACGTCTGGCGGCCGGCTTCCAGCACGGCGGCGAAGCTCACCGCACCGGCGGGCAGTTCGAACAGGTCGCCGGCGACGTTGAAGTTGGCGGTGCTGGACGTCGTGACCGCGGTGTTGACCGCGCGCGTCGACAGGGACTGGTAGATCGCAGGCGTGATCGGGTTGTTCCAGTGCTCGAGGTTCAGCGAATAGATCGGATACAGCGTGCCCTGCGGCGATGCGCGCCAGCCTTGGAGCGGGCCCAGGAAGTAGTCGTGCACCGCCTTGGCGAGCAGGCGCGGGCGGTCGGCTTCGTACTCGTAACGGCCGTGCGAGAAGGTGGCTTCCCAGTCGAAACGATCCGCGAAGGTGCCCTTGACGCCGATGAGCGCATCCCACGTCAGCTCGTCGTACATGGTGGTGGCGGCTTCGTTGCCACCCAGTTCGAACGGATTGAAGACGCGCTGCAGGAAGGTGAACTGACCGAGGCTCGCGTCGTAGTAGCCAGGCAGCTGGCTACCCAGCGGCGACAGCGCAGTCGGCTGCGTGCGATTGAACGGGCTGGAGGACGTGGACCAGAACTCGGTGCCCGAGCTCGACTCGGCATCGCTCTTGTAGACATTGACGCTGCCGAACAGCTGCGTGTTGTCGGTGATGTCGAAGGTCGAGTGGTTGTAGAGGGCGAAATACTTGTCGGAGTTGGTGATGGTGCGTGAGGCGGACTGGGTGAAACCACCGCAGTAGGTGCCGCGCGCGGCCGTCGTGACCGTCGTGTAGCCGAAGCGATCGCAGACTTCCTGGCCGGGATAGTAGACGCTGGTCGTCAGGGCGCTGTTCGCGGTATTGATGCGCAGCGCGGCCAGCGACAGCGCCGGGTTGGTGAACTGCGCGCCCAGCGGACCATTGCGGGTGTCGGCCATGAAGTCGCGCTGGTAGCCCCAGATGGGCTCCTCGACACCGGCCTGCACGCCGAACGTGGTGCTCCAGCGCTCGCCGGTGCGGCCGCCGCTCAGTTCGATTTTGGCGGAGTCGCCGCCTGCGACCGTCGTGCCGACGGTGCCGCGGATCATCGTGCCGTCGAAGTTCTCGCGCAGCACGATGTTCACGACACCGGCGACGGCGTCGGAACCGTAGATGGCGGATGCGCCGCCCGTCAGCACTTCCACGCGCTCCACCATCGCGGACGGGATCGCACGGACGTTCACGACATTGTTGTCGCGGTTGTAGGGCTGGGGGTACTGGGCGGGGCGGCGACCGTTGATCAGGGTCAGGGTGTAGCCCGGGCCGAGGTTGCGGAGGTTGACCACCTGGGCATTCGGAGTGAAGCCGGTGACGGCCAGATCACCTGTGAAGGAGCCCGTCGTGTTCTGCGTCAGGGTCTGCAGCATGTCGCCGACCGTCTGGAAGCCCTCGCGATCAATCTGGTCGCGCGAAATGACGACGACGGGCGCAGGGCCTTCGACTTCGGTGCGCTTGATGCGCGAACCGACGACCGTGACCTTGTCCAAGGTGGAGGTCGGCTGGGATGCGTCGCTGGACGCGGCCTCCTGGGCAAAGGCGCTGGCGGCGGTCGGAAGGATGATGGCCGCGAACAATGCGGCGCTCAGGCGGCTGCGCTTGAGCGCATTCGTGTGGCGAACTGACATGTGTTGTGAATCCCCTAAAGCTGTCTATGGATGCGGCCCAATGGACTGGTCCCTCAGTCAGGTCGCACATGAACGTCCTCGTAACCCGACGTTAACACGTCGTGAAGGGGCCTAGCATATGGAGATGTTATTTAAATTACTGAATTTTTAGTGACGAAAGTCACAAATTTGGCCTTTTGCGCTTCGCGAGACATGCGTGCCGTCACGCTTCGTACTTGGCTTAACTGGGTCCCGGTGGTCTCATTAGTGTTTGAGACTGCTGCCCGGGGGCCTCTCGGGCAGAAAAAAAGCCCGGTGTCGCCACCGGGCTTGTGTTGCGATAGCGAGGGTGATGCTTAGAACCTGTACTCCACCTGCGCCGAGATCTCGCGGCCCATGGGGCTGTAGGCGCGCCAGAAGTAGGGGTAGGTGTTGTAGCCCGCGTCTTCCGGGTGGAACTTGTTGAAGACGTTGTTCACGAACAGCGTCAGGTCCAGGTTCTCGGTGATTTCCTTGCCGACATTCACGTTCCAGACGATGTATGGGGCGATGCGACCCGTTTCCTGCCAGTTCGGCAAGGAGCCGTAGCGCGTCGCGAACACGTTCGCCGACCAGTCATCCCGCGACCAACCCACCGAGCCCCGCACGCGGCTGCGGAAGTCAAAGTTGGTCAAATCGTCACGCCAATCCTCTTCCAACGCATCGGTCGCAAAGGTCTGGCGCTGGCTCTTGAGCGTATGCGTCCACGCCACTTGCCAACGGAAGTCGCCAAGGCGATCCGTATCGAGACGCCAGTTGACCTCGGCGTCGATACCGGTCACGCGCTGGTAGGCCTGGTTGACCGGGCCGCTGCGGATGCCGGTGACGCGGTCCGTCGGCTCGCCCGGGGCTGCCGTACGGGTGACGCGGCTCAGGATCTCCTGGCAAAACGCCGAGTCCAGCGCGAATTGGTAGGGGTTGCGATTGCGCGTCAAGCCGGTGCGGCAGCCACCTTCCGCGTCGATGATGAAGGTGCTGCTCAACGTCGTGACGGCGCCTTCCAGGCGAATGTCGTAGTAATCCGCCGAAATGGACAGAGAGTCCGTGATATCCCATACCAGGCCCGCCGACCAGGACTTGCCCTCTTCCTCTTCCAACGTAGGCTCGCCCATGCTGGTCGCGAACATCGAGTACGTATACGTCGTCGTGGCGCACGTCGACGATCCGGCGACAAGTCCCGCATTCAAGCAACGGTACGTATCCAGTACGTTGGAGAAGCTGCCGCTGCCTTCGTTGTAGACGAAGTGCATATCCGGGGCCTTGAAGCTGGTGGCGTAGTTGCCGCGGAAAAGCAAACTATCCAGCGGACGGAACTCGAGGCCCGCGCCCCAGGTCTTGGCGTCATCGACATTGGTGATGTCGTCGTACTTGTCCCAGCGGCCCGACACGCTGAGGTTGAGCATGCTGAACACCGGGATGCGGAACTCCGCACCGATCGCGTAGCGGTCACGTTCGCCGCCACCGTTGGTGCCGGTCAGGTTGTAGACGGTGCGGTTCGTCGGAAGGATGCCCTCAGGCGAACGCAGTTTGTAGCCTTGGCTCGTGCCTTCGACGACCGCCGCGAAGCCCAGCGGACCGGCCGGCAGTTCGAACAGATCGCCAGAGAGCACGAAGCTGGCCTGGTTGACCCAGGAATGCGCGTCGTACTTCAGGATCGACGACATGTTGCGGTACTGCTCGGGGGTTAGCGGGGTGTACCAGCGATCCAGATTGATCAGGTAGCGCGGCGTGCCGGTGGTGTTGAGGCGCTGGCCGAAGAACCACTCCGTCACGGCGGAACCATCCAGACGCGGTCGGGTGCGATCCGCCTTGTAGTCCGCGCGGCCGAGGGTGAAGTCCCAGTCGAACCGCTCGCCGAATGTGCCGCGTGCACCTACTGCGACGTCCAACGACTTTTCGGTGAACTTCTGCTGCGTGGCCTCGATGCCGCCTACTTCCTGCGGAGTCAGGATGCGCTGCGTGGTGACGTTGGAATTGATCGTGGGGTTCGTTGCGAAGAACGTCTGGGTGACGCCGACGCCGTCCGTGTGCGGACCGAGAATTGCTTCAAGACCACCCGTCAGGTCCGATTTCGAATAGTAGGCCTGGGCGCTCGTCCAAAGCTCGATGCCATTGGAAAGATCCAGGTTGGCGAAGAGATAGCCGGCATAGTCGTCGTTGCCGTTCGCAATCGACTGGTAGCCTACGTCCGTCCAGTAGCCGCAGGCGTTGCCCAGCGTATAGAGCTGACCGGCTTGGGGGTTGGGGGCGGTGTAACGCGTGCGGAATGTGTAATCCACGTATTCGCCGCCAAAACGCGCGCATGCGCCTGTCGGCGGTGCGATGTAGGTGTTCGGCGTGTTGGTGCCCGTACGGCTGATGCGCAGCGTGGATACCGGGACGGGGCCGAGGTCGGCATCGGGCAGCGGATTGTCAGCACGCGAGTCCATGAAGTCGCGCTGGTAGGCGTATACCGTCTCGTCGTTGAACTTCTGCAGTGCGTAGGTGATCGACCAATTGTCGCCCGTCTTGCCGCCGACCCACTGCAGGTCGAGGTAGTCGCCCCCGCCGGTGGTGGTGGTGCCCGTGCGCAGTTGCAGGACGTTGCCTTCGTAATTTTTCTTCAGAATGACGTTGACGACACCTGCCACGGCGTCGGATCCGTAGATCGCGGACGCACCGCCGGCGACGAGTTCGATGCGATCGACCGCGGCGGTTGGGATGTTGCCGAAGTTCTGGAAATTGCTCTGTCCGTTGTACGGAAAGGGGTAATCGGCGGCACGGCGCCCGTTGATCAGCAACAGGGTGCGGCCCGGGCCGAGGCCGCGCAGGTTGACCGGACTGCCGTTCGGCGTGAAGCCGCCGGCGGAGTTCAATTCGTTCTGCACAGCGCCGAAGTTCTGGGTCAGCGTCTTCAGCGCGTCGTTGACGCTAACGAAGCCTTCTGCCTCGATCTGCTCGGCGCTGATGACGGTGACCGGCGAGGGACCTTCCACCTGCGAACGCGCGATGCGGGAACCCGTCACCGTCACCTTGTCGAGGGTCCTGGCTTCGCCCTGCGCGGGCGCCTGGGTCTGGCTGTCAGCGTTCTGAGCGAGCGCATGGCCTGCGCCCGGCAGCGCAATCGCCGCAATCAATGCCGCGCAAAGACGGCTGCGACGGAGCGCTTTCGCGTTTCCGTAGTTCATGTTGGTGAATCCCCTAAAAATCCGAACGAGAAGCGACCCCGAAGCGGATCAATCCGTGATCCAGGCCGCACAAGGGCGTCCTGCATTCGACGTTAACATGAAATTAATGTAATCCGCATAACACATTATTCTTTCCTCTGCATGACCAAAAGTCATGAGTGCGCTGGGTTCGTTCAGGTTCGCTTGAGGTCAGCGTCACCGCGCCTGAATGAGACAATGGTGCGATTCGAACGACACCCGAGCTTCACAAGTGACTGATATCAAGACTGTTTATGACAGGCCCCGCACCCACGCCGTCCAAGGCACCCTGTCCCCCCATCCCCGCGTCCGCAACGTCATCGCGGTCGGATCGGGCAAGGGTGGGGTGGGGAAGTCGACGACCGCCGTCAATCTCGCCTTGGCCCTGGCAGCCGAAGGCGCGCGCATCGGGCTGCTGGACGCCGATGTCTACGGTCCCAGCCTTCCCGCCATGCTGGGCCTGTCCGGGCGTCCCGACAGTCCGGATAACAAGTCCATCGAGCCGATGCGGGCGTTCGGGGTGGAGGCGATGTCCATCGGCCTGCTGGTCGACCAGGACACGCCGATGATCTGGCGCGGCCCCATGGCCACTTCCGCGCTGATGCAGCTGTTCAACGACACGCTCTGGGGCGACCTGGACTACCTGTTGATCGACCTGCCCCCGGGCACGGGCGACATCCAGCTGACCCTGGCCCAGAAAATCCCGGTGGCCGGCGCGGTCATCGTCACCACGCCGCAGGACATCGCCACGCTGGATGCGAAGAAGGCGCTGAAGATGTTCGAGAAGGTGGAAGTGCCGGTGCTGGGCATCGTCGAGAACATGGCCGTGCATACGTGCTCCCACTGCGGCCACGTCGAGCACCTCTTCGGCCAGGGCGGGGGCGAGCGCATGGCCGCGCAGTACGGCGTGCCGCTGCTGGGCTCCCTGCCGCTGGACATCGTCATTCGCGAGCAGGGCGACGCCGGCCAGCCGGTCGTGGTCGCCGCGCCCGATTCGGCGGTGGCGCAGGCCTACCGGCAGACGGCGCGGGTCATGGCCGCCACCCTGGCGCAACGTCCGCGCGCGCCGCTGTCCATCGTCTCCTCGCTGGTCTAGCGACCGCCGCAGACGGCGGGCCGGGGCCCGCCCTACAATTCCCCGTCCGCCGCGCGCCACCCGCGCGGCCTTCGCCCCACCAGACCAGGATTTGCATGAGCATCAAGAGCGACCGTTGGATCCGCCGCATGGCCGAGCAGCAGGGCATGATCGAGCCGTTCGAGCCGGGGCAGGTGAAACAGGCCAACGGCGAGCGCATCGTCAGCTACGGCACCTCCAGCTACGGCTACGACGTGCGGTGCTCGCGCGAGTTCAAGGTGTTCACCAACATCAACTCCACCATCGTCGACCCCAAGCACTTCGACCCCAAGAGTTTCGTGGACATCGAGGCCGACGAATGCATCATCCCGCCGAACAGCTTCGCGCTGGCGCGCACGGTGGAGTTCTTCCGCATCCCGCGTGACACGCTGGTGGTGTGCCTGGGTAAGAGCACCTATGCGCGCTGCGGCATCATCGTCAACGTCACCCCGCTGGAACCGGAATGGGAGGGGCACGTGACGCTGGAGTTCAGCAACACCACGCCGCTGCCGGCGCGCATCTACGCCAATGAGGGTGTGGCGCAGATGCTGTTCTTCCAGTCCGATGCCGACGACGTCTGCGAGACCAGCTACAAGGACCGCGGCGGCAAGTACCAGGGCCAGACCGGCGTGACGCTGCCGCGCACCTGATTCCTCCGACGCAACGCAAGGACGCACGATGCACGCACCGCCACCAATGCCGCAGGATCCCTATCGCAGCCCCGACGCTGAGCTTGCGTCCTCATCCGTCAGCGGACTCGATCCGGCCGACCGCGCGCTGCGCCTGGTCGCGGTGCTGATCGATGGCGTCATCGCCCTGGTGTTGATGGTGCCGCTGATGTTCATGGGCGGCTTCTGGGAAGCCGCGTTCGAAGCGGGACGCTCGGGCGGGTTCGGCCTGATGCCGCTGGGCACCACGCTGATGTGGGCGGTCGTGGGATTCGTGCTCTTCGTGCTGATCCAGGGCTATCCGTTGCAGATGACGGGACAGACCTGGGGCAAGAAGCTGCTGTCGCTGAAGATCGTTGACCTGCAGGGGAACAAACCCGCGCTGGCGGACCTGTTGCTGAAGCGCTACCTGCCCACGCACGCGATCGCGAATCTTCCCTGCCTCGGCCTGATCTACGTGCTGGTCGATTCGCTCATGATCTTCCGCGCCGACCAACGCTGCCTGCACGATCTCATCGCCGGCACGCGCGTCGTCAAGGCGTCCTGACGCGTCACGCCAGGCGCTGGCGCCAGGCGTCCAACGCGGCCTGCAGCGCCGCGGATTCATGACGCACCGCGCTGCCGCTGCCCCACACCGGACCGGGCCATGCGGCGTCGCCCTCGTGGCGTCCCACCAGGTGGATGTGCAACTGCCGCACGATGTTGCCGAGCGCACCGATGTTGAGCTTCTGCACGCCCGTTTGCGCGCGAAGGAGCTGCCCGGCCTGGTTGATCTCCGCAAGCAGCAGGCGCTGCTGGCCGCCTTCCAGTTCCAGCCATTCGCTGACGCCGTTGACCCGGGGCACCAACACCAGCCAGGGGAAACGCGTGTCATCCATCAGGCGCACCTGCGAAAGCGGGCCGTCGGCGATGAAAACGCTGTCGGCAGCCAGGCGGGGGTCGAGGGCGAAGTCGGTCATGCGAGGTTCCGTGCGAAGAAGTCGAGTGTGCGCTCGCGTGCGAGGCGCGCGCTCACGGGATCGTAATCGGCGCGGAGGTCGCAGTTGAAGCCGTGGCCGGCGGGGTAGGTGAAGACCTCCATCTGCGGCAGCGCGTCCCGATGCGCCTGCACCATCGCCGGCGGGATGGAGGTGTCCCGTTCGCCGAAGTGGAACATCACCGGCGCCTTCGGCGTTTCCTCGAGGAAAGGCAGGTTGCGCGCACCGTAGTAGCTGACGGACGGCAGGCCCCGTCGCAGGGCGGCCAGCAGGGCGACGGTGCCGCCCCAGCAATAGCCCACGGTGCCCACCTTTCCCTGGTCCATGAGCGTGTCGGCGGCGGCGCGGGTGATGTCGGCTGCGCGCTCCAGCCCCAATGCGGTGATCAGGGCTTTCCCGCGTGCGATGCCGTCGGCGTCGTAGCCGAGTTCGATGCCAGGTTCGATCGGGTCGAAGTACGCGGGCGCCAGCGCGACATAGCCCTCCCGGGCGAAGCCCTCCGCGACGGTCCGGATGTGCGGATTCACGCCGAAGATCTCCTGCACCACGACCAGCGCGCCGCGCGGGGCTCCCTCGGGGTCGGCGCGCCAGGCGTGTATGCGGCCGTGCGGAGAGTCGAAGGGGATCCACTGGCCCATGCGTTCGGTCCGGTCGTGACGGCGGCACAGTGTAGGACGCCCCGCGGAAGGGCTGCGTGCAGGCTGAACGGCCCGGGCGGGGACGCCGGCGGGCGGAGGCTATAATCCGCGGCCCCGTACACGCCGCCGCCGTACTTCCCATGTCCCTGCAGAACCCCAAGGTGGGCTTCGTCAGCCTCGGCTGCCCGAAGGCCCTGGTCGATTCCGAACGCATCCTCACCCAGCTCCGCGTGGAGGGATACGACATCGTGCCGACCTACGACGCGGCGGACGTGGTGGTGGTGAACACCTGCGGTTTCATCGATTCCGCGGTGGCCGAATCGCTGGACGCGATCGGCGAGGCGATGAACGCGAACGGCAAGGTCATCGTCACCGGCTGCCTGGGCAAGCGTCCGGAGCAGATCCGGGAGCAGTATCCGGACGTACTCGCGATCAGTGGCCCGCAGGACTACCAGAGCGTGATGGAGGCGCTGCACACCGCGCTGCCGCCGAAGCACGATCCGTTCGTCGACCTGGTCCCGGACTACGGCATCAAGCTGACGCCGCGGCACTACGCGTATCTCAAGATCTCCGAAGGCTGCAACCACCGCTGCAGCTTCTGCATCATCCCGTCGATGCGTGGCGACCTGGTGTCGCGTCCCGTCGACGACGTCCTGCGCGAGGCCGAGCGCCTGGTGCGCGGCGGCGTGAAGGAGCTGCTGGTGGTGTCTCAGGACACCTCGGCTTACGGCGTGGACGTGAAGTACGCCGAGCGCGAGTGGCGAGGCAAGGCCTACCAGACGCGCATGAAGGCACTGTGCGAAGGCCTGGGCGAACTCGATGCCTGGGTGCGCATGCACTACGTCTACCCGTACCCGCACGTGGACGACGTCGTTCCTCTGATGGCCGAAGGCAAGGTGCTGCCGTACCTCGACATCCCGTTCCAGCACGCCAGCCCGCGCATCCTCAAGTTGATGAAGCGTCCCGGCGCCGTCGAAAAGACGCTGGAGCGCGTGAAGCGCTGGCGTTCGATCAGCCCCGACATCACCCTGCGCTCGACCTTCATCGTCGGCTTCCCGGGCGAGACCGACCAGGAGTTCGAAGAACTGCTGCAGTTCCTCGACGAAGCGCAACTGGATCGCGTGGGCGCGTTCGCCTATTCGCCGGTGGAAGGCGCGGCGGCGAACCTGCTGCCCAACCCGGTGCCGGAAGAGCTCAAGCAGGAGCGCCTGGCGCGCTTCATGGAGAAGCAGGCGGAGATCTCCGCTGCGCGCCTTGAAGCCAAGATCGGCACCGTGCAGCAGTGCCTGGTGGACCTGATCGAGGACGACATCGCGGTGGCGCGTTCGAAGGCCGATGCGCCGGAGATCGATGGCCTGGTGCATATCCAGAACGGCGGTGAAGCCGGCCTGCGCGTGGGCCAGTTCGTCGACGTGGAGATCACCGAGAGCGACGAACACGACCTGTTCGGCGACGCCATCGTCGAAACGGCGGGCAGGCCGCTCGACGTCAAGGTGCTGTGACCGCGCCAGCGACGGTCGCCCACGCCGGCGAGGGCCGGCGTCGCTTCGTCGCACCCCTGCGCGGACACGTGGATGCCGTGTGTTTCCGGCATCCGGTGTTCGACGGATACGACGAGTACCTGGACTTGATGACGGCCCCGGGATGGCCGGACATCGACGCCCTCAATGCGCGGATGCCGTCGTCGGGACCGGGCTTCGTGAAGCAGGACGCAGCCGTGCTCGCCGACGGACTGCACTACGAAGCCCGCATCGCCCAGGGGCGCATCGCCACCCGGGCGGAGAACTGGCACGACCTGTTCAACGCACTGGTCTGGATGCGTCACCCGGCCCTCAAGCAGGCCCTCAACCAGCGGCAGTGCCGGCACATCGCGGCGATGGGCACACATGAGCGCAGTCCCGCGCAGCAGGCGCTGACCCAGTTCGATGAAAGCGGCGTCATCGTGCAGGTGCGTGCCCCGATGCTGCTGGACCTGTGGGACCGCCACGAATGGACGGCGCTGTTCCATGCGAATGCCGCACGCTGGCGCAACGGCGACATCGCGATCGCTGCGGTGGTGGGGCACGCACTGATGGAGCAGATGCTGGTGCCGGGTCGGCTGTTGGTCGGGAAGTGCGTGGTCGTGCTCGACGATTCGCCCGACGCGGTCGCGCGCGCGTCCGAGTCGATTTCAACCGGTGCGGTCCTCACCACACCCTCCACGCTGCGGCCGCTGCCGCTGGCCGGTATCCCGGGCTGGCACGCGGGGCAGAGCGAGGCGTTCTATGCGCAGGAAGACTATTTCCGGCCGCGGAGGGAAGGTCGCGTCTACCCGCGGCCGTCGTGAGGATCAGTCCGCGTAGCTGACATCCACGAGGATGAACTGGGTGATGCCGCCCGGCAGCTCCACGGCGAACTCGTCGTCGATGCGCTTCTTCAGCAGCGCACGCGCCATCGGCGAGTCGATGCTGATCCAGCCGCGGGCAGCGTCGGTCTCGTCGGGGCCGACGATGCGGTAGCGCGAGGCCTCGCCGCTGGCGAGGTTCTCCAGTTCGATGGTGGCGCCGAAGAACACGGCGTCCGGATCGCTGGGTGCGGTGTCGACGACCCGCAGCACTTCCAGGCGCTTGCTGAGGTAGCGCACGCGCCGGTCGATCTCACCGAGTTGCTTCTTCCGGTACGTGTACTCCGCGTTCTCTGAGCGGTCGCCCTCGGCGGCGGCGGCGGCGAGCGCCTTCACCACCTCCGGGCGCCTGACGCGCCACAGGTCGTCCAGCTCGGCCTTCAAGCGGTCGTGGCCTTCGCGGGTGATCAGGGCGGTGCTTTTCTCGCCCGGCGGGCGCCAGCGCGACACCTCAGCGAGCCCCCGCGGTAGCCGCGCGTCGCAGCGTGCGCCCTCGCGGATCTTCGATGGGCTCGACGCAGCTGCCGGCAGTCAGCACCAGCAGGTCGTCGTCGTGGATGGCGAACTCCTGTGCCGGCCGATCGTCGTCCGGCGCGAGCTGCACGCAGGTCCCGTTCCAGGTCACCGACCAGCGCCCGGTCCGCGTCGGCGCGGCCTGCAGGTCGTCCTGGCAGTGCGCCTGCAGGATGTAGTGCCCGTCAGCGCGCAGGTCCAGCCACACGTCCTGCATCACGCAGGTCGCAGACGGCAGGCTGCCGAAAAACGGGCCGGCGAAGGTCGTCGGCGTCGGGTTGGCGGCCGAAGCCGCCAGCGACACGGCGATGCCCGGCAGGAGGACAAGCCACTTCATGCGCGTGCGGTCAACGGCGGCCGCCGAAGATGCTGCCCAGGATGCCGCGCACGATCTGGTTGCCCAGCTTGGTGCCGATGGTCCGCGTGGTCTGCTTGGCCATCGTCTCGATCATGCCCTGGCGTCGCTTGGTACCGAACACGGCGTCCTTCACCGATTGGCCGAAACCGCCGGCGTCCGGGTCGTCCTGTTCGGTCTTCGCAGGCGGCGCCTGCGCCGCCTGCGTCGTGGCCTCGGCGCGCTGCGCCAGCATTTCCGCGGCGGACTCACGATCCACGCGGGTGTCGTACTTCCCGCCGACGGGGCTGCCGTTGCGCACCTGTTGGCGTTCGGCCTCGTTGATGGCGCCCATGCGGCAGCGCGGCGGCGATACCAGCGTCTGCTGCACGGGCGAGGGGATGCCCTTGTCCTGCAGCGTGGACACCAGCGCTTCGCCGGTGCCGAGCTTGGAGATGGCCTGGGCCACGTCGAGCTTGGGGTTCGGTACGAACGTTTCGGCGGCGGTCTTCACCGCCTTCTGGTCGCGCGGGGTGAAGGCGCGCAGCGCATGCTGCACGCGGTTGCCCAACTGGCCGAGGATGTTGTCCGGCACGTCGTCCGGGAACTGCGAACAGAAGTACACGCCCACGCCCTTGGAGCGGATCAGGCGCACGACCTGCTCGATGCGTTGCTGCAGTGCCGGCGGCGAGTCGTCGAACAGCAGGTGCGCTTCGTCGAACACGAACACGAGCTTGGGCTTGTCCAGGTCGCCGACTTCCGGCAGCGTCTCGAACAGTTCCGACAGCAGCCACAGCAGGAAGCTGGAATACAGGCGCGGTTTCAGGATCAGCTGGTCCGCGGCCAGGATGCCGATCACGCCGCGGCCGTCTGTATTCGTGCGCATCAGGTCGGCCAGTTCCAGCGCCGGCTCGCCGAAGAACATCTCGCCGCCTTCCTGCTCCAGCCGCAGCAGCGCACGCTGGATCGCGCCTACCGACTGCGTACTGACCAGGCCGTAGCTGGTGGAGATGTCCTTGCGTTCGGCAGCGACCAGGCCCAGCAGCGCGCGCAGGTCTTCCAGGTCGAGCAGCAGCAGGCCGCGGTCGTCGGCCAGCTTGAACACGATGTCGAGCACGCCACTCTGGGTGTCGTTCAATTCCAGGATGCGCGAGAGCAGGGTGGGGCCCATCTCGCTGACGGTGGTCCGGACCGGGTGGCCCAGCTTGCCGTAGAGGTCCCAGAAGACGACCGGATTCGCACTCGGCGCATAGTCGGCGACGCCGATGTCCTTCGCGCGTTGGAGCACTTTCTCGCTGCCGTCGCCCGCGGCGGCCAGACCGGCCACGTCGCCCTTCACGTCGGCCATGAACACGGGCACGCCCATCCGCGAGAAGCCTTCCGCGAGGGTCATCAGGGTCACGGTCTTGCCGGTACCGGTGGCGCCGGCCACCAGGCCGTGGCGGTTGCCGAACTTCGGCTGCAGGGTGACCGGAATGTCGTCGGTGACGCCCTTGCCCAGCAGGATGGGATCCATGTTCGACCTCGCGTGGTGATGCCGCGATTCTAGCGGCAGGAGATGAGCGGCGGTGGAACATTCCATGACGCCCGACCTTGCCCGCGGCGCGCGGCCGGGGCTACCCTCCCGACTCACACTTTGGATGCCTACCTGATGTCCTTCGCGGTTCCCGCCTGCCTGCGTTACTGGCCCGTCGTGGCCACCCTGTCCCTGTTGCTGGTATCGCCCGTCTCCCATGCCCAGCGCGTTTCCGCCCGCGACCGCGCCGCGGTGGAGGCGCTCGAGCAGCGCATGGCGGCCGCCGAGAAGCGCTACCGCGATGGCCTGGTGCTGGTGGCCAACAGCGACCCGCGTGGCGCCGCCGAGAGCGATGCAGCGCTGGAGGACATGGAGGACGTGCTGGACGCCTGCATCAAGCAGCGCGGCTGCCAGGTGCATACGTTGCTGGCGAGCTACAAGCGCTTGCTGAAGGACAACGCCGATGGGCGGACGGCCGATGCGGAAGAGGAAGGCGAGGCGATCGACGCGCTGGACGACGGCACCGATCACGCGACGCCGGTCGGCACCGCCGTGCCGGAGACCGCACGCACCGCCGCCCTGCTCAACGACCAGCGGCACGCCTTCGACCGCATGGTCGAGTACAACCCCGCCATCCAGGCCGGCATCCGGCGCTGGCTGACCGACATGCGCCCCGCGCTGATCGACAGTTACGAGAACTACCAGAACATGCGCGCCGAGCTGTATCCGGCGTGGGAGCGCAGCGGCCTGCCCGAGGCGTTGCTGTTCGGCATCATGGCCAAGGAATCCAACGGCAAGGTGCACTCGACTTCGCGCGCGGGCGCCGCAGGCCCGATGCAGTTCATGTTCAACACCGGCGCCCGCTTCGGGCTCGGCCGCGACGCCAGCGGCTTCGACACGCGCTACGACCCCTATGCCTCCGGACAGGCCAGCGCGGCGTACATCAACGAGCGCATGCGCGGGCTGAACAACAACATCGAGCTGGCGCTGGCCGCCTACAACGGCGGCGAAGGCCGTGCCGCGCGCGTCTATCGCGAGAACAGCGGCCTCGGTTTCTGGGACGACGTGGTCTACAGCCAGTTCCCGGGCGAGACGCGCGACTACGTGCCCATGGTCATCGCGGCGGCGTGGCTGTTCCTGCACCCGCGCCAGTACGGGCTGGAGTTCCCGAAGGTCAACGCGCAGCCGGCGACCCTGAAGCTGGCGCGCGACGCCTCGATCTACGAGCTGACCATCTGCCTCGGCAACGGCGGTACGCGCGAGGGTTACATGCGCACGCTGCGCAACCTCAATCCCCGCTACCAGGCGGAAACCTGGATTCCGGCCGGTACCCTGCTCAACGCGAACGCGCGGATCGCTGGTCTCTACGCGCGCTACTGCGTCAGCGGGCCGCGTGCCGAACTGGCGCGTACCCTGGTCAGCGCCGACCCCGCGGCCGCCATCCGCCGCACGCAGCTCACCGGCAATGTCGCCGTGGGCGATGTGACGCCCGTGGCCGGCGTGCCGACCACGGTCGCCACCGGCGAGCCCAAGCCGGCCGAACCCAAGGCCAAGCAGGCGCGCGACTACCGTGTCGCCAAGGGCGACACGCTGGGACGCATCGCGAAGCGCTTCCAGTGCGATCAGAAGAAGTTGGCGCGCGCGAACAACCTGAAGGCCCCGGGCTACGCCGTGCGACCCGGACAGGAACTCACGCTGGAAAGCTGCAAGAAATAGCCGATGACGACGCCCAGGGACGGCCACCGCATCGGATGGATGCTCGCCATCGCCGCCAGCGCGGCATTGGCGATCCTGGGGGCCGAGGTCGAAGGCCTGCGGGGCCTTCACTACGTCTTCAAGCCACTGACGACGTTGCTCGTCCTGGCGCTGGCATGGCGTCAGCCGGGCGTAGCAGGGCGATACAGGCACTGGATCGTCATCGGCTTGGTGTTGTCCACGGCAGGCGACGTGTTCCTGATGCTGCCGTTCGACGGTTTCGTCTTCGGCCTGGGCAGTTTCCTGCTGGCCCATCTCGCCTATCTGGTGGCCTTGCGCCGGCGCGGCGGGTGGTGGCGCGTACGCTGGCCTGTCGCGGTCTATGCCGTCGTGGCGTCGCTGGTGCTGGCGAGACTGTGGCCAGGCTTGCCGAACGAACTGAAGCTGCCGGTGATCGTCTACGTCGTCGCGTTGGCAGGCATGGCGGCGCAGGCGGCGAGCGTGTGGCGCGAGCACTCCGACGCATCGACCCGCATCGCGGCGGTCGGTGGCGCGTTCTTCGTCACCTCGGATGCGCTGCTCGCACTCGACCGGTTTAGCGCACCGATCCCAATGGCGAGCGTCTGGGTGCTGGCGACCTACTGGGTCGCGCAGGGGTGCATCGCGCGATCAGTGCGGGTGGTGGTCGATCAGGATCAGGCCAGCGTCGCCAGCCGCTGACCCAAGCGCACCGGCGATTCGGCGTGCAGTTCCGGTGCCAGCGTTGCCACGCCCGGCGGGAGCAGCACGATGACGGTCGAGCCGTAGTTGAAGCGCGCCATTTCCGCGAACCGCTCCAGCGTGATGCCCTTGCCGCGGTAGTCCTTGCGGGTGATCGCGGTGCCGTAGGCCGGGATTTCCTCGCCGCTCCACACCGTTTCCACACCCGAGACCAGCAGCGCGCCGACCATCACCGAGACCATCGGGCCGAAGTCGGTGTCGAAGTGGCAGACCAGGCGCTCGTTGCGCGCGAACAGGCGCGGCACATGCGCGACCGCGGCGGTGCCCACGCTGAAAAGCCGGCCGGGGACGTGCACGGTCTCGCGCAGCGTGCCGGTCCACGGCATGTGCACGCGGTGGTAGTCGCGCGGCGACAGGTAGACCGTGGCGAACAGGCCGTTGCGGAACGGTTCTGCGGCTTCTGCGTCGCCCAACAGCTCGGCCGCGGTGAACGACTGCCCCTTGGCCTGGAAGATGCGGCCGTCCTCGATCGGGCCGCACTGGCTGATGTGGCCATCGGCCGGCATCAGCAATGCGCGCGGATCGGCATCGGCCACGCGGGCGCCGGGCTTAAGCGCGCGCGTGAAGAAGGCATTGAAGCTGGGATAGGCGCGCGGGTCGGGATCGGCCGCTTCGGACAGGTCGACGCCGAACTTCTTCGTCACCGTGTCGATCAGCCACTGCTTGGTGCCCGGCGACGTGGAGTACGCCAGTCGGCGTGCCAGCGAGGACAGGAAACGGTGCGGCAGGACGTAGGTCAGCGAGGTCAGCAGGCTCATTTCGAAGAGGCCTCGGTCAGCGCGCGCATGTCAGCCGCGATCACCTTGGGCTGGAACGGCGGGCGGATCAGGCCGGCCAGCCGACCCTGCGGGTCCAGCACGCCGATCGCGGAGGAGTGATCCATGCTGTAGTCGTTCGGGTTCTGCTCGAAGCCCTTGCCGGGCACCTTCATGAACACGAAGCCGAGCGATTTGGCGAAATTTTCCAGCGTGGGCACGTCGGCCGTCGCGGCCATCGTGTCCGCATGGAAGGCATGCGCGTACTCGCCGATGCGGGTGGGCGTGTCGCGTTCCGGGTCCACCGACACGAACAGCACGCGCGGCCGGGTGGAGTCGGGCAGGTCCTTCCACTGCGCCTGCGCCTGGGCCAGTTCGGCCAGCGTGGTGGGGCAGACGTCCGGGCAGAAGGTGAAGCCGAGGAAGACCAGGGTCCAGTGGCCTTTCAGCTCCCCGTCGGCCAGCTGGGTGCCGTCGGACTGGCGCAGCGAGAACGGCGGCAGCGGGCGCGCCTGCGGGAACAGGGTCACCGCCTCGGTGGCGGGCCACTGCGCGGCCGGGGTCACCGGACCGAAGAATTTCTGCGCGGCCAGCAGGCCCAGGCCGGCGGCCAGCGCCAGGACGAGGATGAGGCCGATCTTCTTGTTGAACATGCTTGGGGTTCCCACGAAGGAGGGCACGGCCCGCGGGCCGGGGCCGCATGGGCGCGGCGGTAAGGCGGCCATGATACCGGGGCAGCCCCTATAATCGGCGGCCTTCGCCGTCCCGGCGTCTTCACAAGCCTTGCCATGACCGCCGACGTCGCCGCCGAACTGCATACCATCATCGACCTGATCCGCTACGGCGCCAGCCGTTTCAACGCCGCCGGCCTGACCTTCGGCCACAGCTACGACAACGCGCTGGACGAGGCGACCTTCCTGGTCCTGCACACGCTGCACCTGCCGCCGGACCTGGGCCCGTCCTACGGCCAGGCGCGCGTTACCCTGGCGGAAAAGTCACAGGTGCTGGCGTTGTTCGAGCGCCGCGTGAACGAGCGCGTGCCGGTCGCCTACCTGACCGGGGAAGCCTGGTTCGCCGGGCTGAGCTTCAAGAGCGATGCGCGCGCGCTGGTGCCGCGTTCGCCGATCGCCGAGCTGATCGAGGCCGGCTTCGAGCCCTGGCTGGGCGGTCGCGAGGTCAACCGCGCGCTCGACCTGTGCACCGGCTCGGGCTGCATCGCCATCGCGATGGGCCACTACCACCCTGACTGGCAGGTCGACGGCGTCGACATCAGCGACGACGCGCTGGCCCTGTCGGCCGAGAACAAGGCGCGCCTGCACGCGGACAACGTGCACTTCGTGAAGTCCGACCTGTTCGCCGGCCTCACGGGTCGCCACTACGACCTGATCGTCACCAATCCGCCCTACGTCACCAACGACGAGACCGACGCGCTGCCGAAGGAGTATTCCTTCGAGCCGGAACTCGGCCTGCGCGCCGGCGACGACGGTCTGGACCTCGTGCTGAAGATCCTGCGCGACGCGCCTCTGCACCTGAGCCAGGACGGCCTGCTGATCTGCGAGGTCGGCGAATCCGAGCACGCGCTGGTGAAACTGCTGCCGGACGTCGAGTTCGCCTGGATCGAATTCAAGGTGGGGCAGATGGGCATTTTCGCCGTCGAATGCGCGGAGCTGATCCGCCACAACGCGCGCATCACCGCGCTCGCCGCCACCCGGAAATAACGCCGCCGGATCCTGCGCCGCGCGCGCAGCGGTTGCGCCTGCAACCGTCGCGGCCGGCGTTGGCGCACTGCACAATAGGGCAGCCGGTATGCGATGCTTGAAGACCCGGCACCGATAGTTCCCATCCGCGGAGCGGCGCTTGAGCAGCAACAGTTTCGGAAAACTCCTCACGGTCACCACGTTCGGCGAATCGCACGGACCGGCGATCGGCTGCGTCGTCGACGGTTGCCCCCCCGGGCTGGAGATCGCGCCGGAGGAATTCCGCCACGACCTGGAGCGCCGCGCCACCGGCAAGTCGCGGCACACCTCCGCGCGCCGCGAGGCCGACGAGGTCGAGATCCTCAGCGGCGTGTACGAGGGCCGCACCACCGGCACGCCGATCGCGCTGCTGATCCGCAACACCGACCAGCGCAGCAAGGATTACGCCGACATCGCGCGGCAGTTCCGTCCGGGGCATGCGGACTACACCTACTGGCAGAAATACGGCATCCGCGACCCGCGCGGTGGCGGTCGCTCGTCCGCGCGCGAAACCACGATGCGCGTGGCCGCCGGCGTTATCGCGAAGAAGTGGCTGCTGCAACGCTTCGGCGTAAGCGTGCGCGGCTACCTGTCGCAGCTCGGTCCGATCACCCCCGAGGGCTTCGACTGGAGCGCGGTGGAAGACAATCCGTTCTTCTGGCCCTGCGCCGCGCAGGTGCCGGCGCTGGAAACCTACATGGACGCGCTGCGCAAGTCGGGCGATTCCATCGGCGCGCGCGTCAATGTCGTGGCAGATGGCGTGCCGCCCGGCTGGGGCGAACCGATCTACGGCAAGCTGGACGGCGAACTCGCGGCCGCGCTGATGAGCATCAACGCGGTGAAGGGCGTGGAGATCGGCGACGGCTTCGCGGCGGTCACCCAGAAGGGCACCGAACATCGTGACCTGATGACGCCGGAAGGCTTCCTGTCCAACCATGCCGGCGGCATCCTTGGCGGCATTTCGACCGGACAACAGGTCACCGCGTCCATCGTGCTTAAGCCGACGTCCAGCCTGCGCCTGCCGGGGGCGACCGTGGACGTGGACGGCAACACGGTGGACGTCATCACCACCGGTCGCCACGACCCGTGCGTCGGCATCCGCGCCACCCCGATCGCCGAGGCGATGATGGCGCTGGTGCTGATGGACCAGGCGCTGCGCCACCGCGCGCAATGCGGCGATGTCGGCGACGTGCCGCCGCATGTCCCGGGCAGCGTCGATGGCTGAGTCGCGGCCGCGCGTCTGGGTGTCGCAGCCACTGTTCGACGATCTCGTCGGGCGGTTGGCGGTGCACTTCGACGTGCACGCGACGGACGTCGTCACCGAACACAGCCCTGCGGCCATCACCGAGGCGCTGCGCGACAGCGCCGGCGCGCTGGTCACGCTGAACGAGAAGATCGGTGCGCCGCAGATCGCGGGTGCCCCCGGCTTGCGCGCAATCGCCAATGTCGGCGTGGGCTACAACAACCTCGATGTCCCCGCACTGACCGCGGCCGGCATCGTCGCCACCAATACGCCGGACGTGCTCACCGAAACCACGGCCGATTTCGGTTTCGCGCTGCTGATGGCCACCGCGCGCCGCATCACCGAAGCCGAGCGCTGGCTGCGCGAAGGCCAGTGGCAGCAGTGGTCGTTCAGCACGTTGCTGGGCGCGGACCTGCATGGCAGCACGCTGGGCATCGTCGGCATGGGGCGGATCGGGCAGGGCATCGCCCGCCGCGCGCGCGGCTTCGGCATGCGCGTGCTGTACCACAACCGCAGCCGCCTGCCGGACACCGTCGAGCACGAGTGCGGCGCGTCCTACGCCGGCTTCGACGATCTGCTGGCCCAGGCCGACCATGTGGTCCTGGTGCTGCCGTATTCGCCCCAGGTCCACCATCTGGTCGATGCTTCCGCACTGGCGAAGATGAAGTCCACCGCCACGTTGGTGAACATCGCCCGCGGCGGCATCGTCGACGAAGTCGCACTTGCCGATGCGTTGGCGAACGGTCGCCTGGCTGCCGCCGGCCTCGACGTGTACGAGGGCGAGCCTGCCGTGCGCCCGGAACTGCTGGCCCTGCGCAACGTCGTGCTGACCCCGCACATCGCCAGCGCCAGCCTGGCCACGCGCCGCGCGATGGTGTCGCTGGCCGTCGACAACCTGATCGCCGCGCTCGGCGAAGGCCCGGATGCCGGCCGTCCGCCGACGCCGGTGAATCCGGACGCGCTCGCTGCCACCGCCGGCATCACCATCGCCAAACGACAGGGAGCCTGAGGCGCGGCCGCAGGTTCCCCGAACACAGCCTTCCTGTCCGCTGTCTTCAATCTCCCATCTCGCGAACCCATCATGAGCAACCAGAACCGTAGCTTCACCGTCGCTGTCGTGGGCGCCACCGGCGCCGTCGGCGAAACCATGCTGTCCATCCTCGCCGAGCGCGATTTCCCCATCGCCAAGCTCGTCCTGCTGGCCTCGGCGCGCTCCGCCGGCACCCAGGTCGACTTCAAGGGCCAGAAGGTCGACATCCTCGACCTGGAGACGTTCGACCCCACCGGCGTCGACATCGCCCTGTTCTCCGCAGGCGGTGGCGTGTCGAAGGAATACGCGCCGAAGTTCGCCGCCGCCGGTGCGGTGGTGATCGACAACTCCTCGACCTTCCGCTACGACGCCGACGTGCCGTTGGTGGTGTCCGAGGTGAACCCGCATGCGGCGAAGAACCGTCCGCGCGGCATCATCGCCAACCCAAACTGCTCGACCATGCAGCTGATGCCGGTGCTGGCGCCGATCCACCGCGAGTACGGCATCGAACGCATCAACGTGGCCACCTATCAGTCGGTGTCCGGCGCCGGCCGTTCCGGCCTGGAGGAGCTCGGCCGGCAGACCGCCCAGCTGCTGGCGTTCCAGGACATCGAGCCGAAGAAGTTCCAGGCGCAGATCGCGTTCAACCTGATCCCGCACATCGACGAGTTCCTGCCCAACGGCTACACCAAGGAAGAGATGAAGCTGGTCTGGGAGACGCGCAAGATCCTCGAGGACGACAGCATCCAGGTGAACCCCACCGCGGTGCGCGTGCCGGTGTTCTACGGCCACTCCGAAGCCGTCAACGTCGAGACCCGGAAGAAGATCACCCCCGAGCAGGCCCGCGAGCTGCTGCGTGCCGCGCCCGGCGTGGAAGTCGTCGACGAGCCCAAGGCGGGCGGCTACCCGACGCCGGTCACCCACGCCTCCGGTCGCGACCCGGTCTTCGTCGGCCGCATCCGCGAGGACTTCTCGCATCCGCGCGGCCTGAACCTGTGGGTGGTCGCCGACAACATCCGCAAGGGCGCGGCCCTGAACGCCGTGCAATTGGCCGAACTGGTGGCGAACGGCGGCTGAGCGGCTATAGTCGTGCTCGGGAAACATGGGGAAGGGCCGTGAAACCGAAGCACAGACCTCGGACGGCAAGACTCCGCCTGGCCGGCATGATCGGGCTGGGGCTGGCATTGCTGAGCAATGCCGCCCTCGCGCTCGGCCTGGGGGAGATCAATGTCAAATCGCAACCCGGCCAGCCGCTGCTGGCCGAGATTCCGATCATTTCCAGCGAGCCGGGCGAGCTGGAGCAGCTGCGTGCGCGGCTGGCGTCGCCGACGACGTTCGAGCGCGTCGGGCTTCCGCGCCCGCAAGGCCTGGTCAACGAACTGGACTTCAGCGTCGCGCTGGACGAAGCCGGCCGCCCGGTCGTGCGCGTCACCAGCCGCACGCCGGTGGACGTGCCGGCGGTCAATTTCCTGATCGAAGTGGACTGGGGCCAGGGTCGGCTGGTGCGCGAGTACTCCGCGCTGGTCAGCACGCCGGGCACGTTGGCCGCGGCAGAGCAGCCGGTGATCGATGCGCCGGTCGCCGCGCCGTCGGACACCATCGCGCGCCCGGTCGAACCGGTCGTGGCGGCCACCCCGGAACCCACTCCGGCCGCGCCGCCCACGCCTGAAGCCACTCCGACACGTCCTGCGCCCACGCCCACGGTCGCGGCGGCACCCGCCCCGCAACTCGCGCCGGGCGATGCGCTGACGGTGCGTCGTGGGCAGTCGCTGTCGCAGGTCGCAGCGCCGTTGGCGCGCGCGCAGGGCTACACCCTGGATCAGGCGATGGTCGCGCTGCTGCGCGCCAATCCCGAGGCCTTCATCAACGGCAACATCAACCTGCTCAAGCAGGGCGCGGTGCTGCGCGTGCCGGAATCGGCCGAAGCGCAGACCATCCTCGAAGACGAGGCGGCTGCGCTGGTGCGCAGCCAGATCGCCGAGTGGCGACGCGCACGCGCGCCGATTCCGCAGCCGGCCGCCGTGGTCGCGCCGGCCGCCGCGCCGACGGCACCGCGTACGGCGCCGGTCGCCGACGCGCGCCTGGAAATCGCGCCCGCCGCCGCAGGCGCGTCGGGTTCTGGAACGCAGTCCGGCGTGAGCGCCGGCGGTGAGGGCGAGATGTTGGCGAACGAACAACTGCAGCAATCGAAGGAAGACCTGGCCGCGCGCGATGCCGAAGTGCAGGAACTGCGCACCCAGGTCGCCGAGCTCGAGAAACTGAAGACCCAGCAGGAACAACTGCTGGCGATGAAGGACAGCGACCTGGCCGCGGCGCAGCAACGCCTGGCGCAGGCCTCGGGCAGCGAGGGTGGCGTGCCGGTATGGGCCTGGGGCGGATTCGGCCTGCTGCTGGTCGGTTCGTTGGCCTGGGGCTTCTCCCAACGCCGCAGCCGCCTCGCACCGGTTCCGAAAAGCACCGTGCTCGGCGACACGCCTTCGTCCAGCCGCGCTGCCGAGCTGGCGGCCGTCATGCCAACCCCCGTGGCTGCGCAGGCGGCGCCCGAGCCGGCGCCCGAGCCGGCGCCCGAACCGACGCCCGTGCTGGCGCCGGTCATCGTGCCCGCCGCCGCACCCGCCAAGCCGGCGCCGAAGCCCGCACCTGCGCCCGCGAAAGCATCCGGACCCACCTGGCATTCCGGTGGCGCGCCCGCCGCGTCGCCCGCACCTGCCACGGCACCCGCGGGGCGCGACCGGCTGGAGCTGGCCGTCGCCTACCTCGATCTCGGCGACGTGGCCACGGCCCGCGACCTGCTCAACGAAGTCGCCGCTGGCGCGGATGCCGGCGCACGCGACGAAGCGCTGCAGCTGCTGCGCGAGATCGGATGACCGGGTGAAGTCCTGATGCGTTACGCGCTGGGCGTCGAATACGACGGCGGCGGATTTCTGGGCTGGCAGCGACTGAGCAAGTCCGGCACCCCGGACGACACCACCGTGCAGGCGGCGCTCGAGAATGCGCTGTCATCGGTCGCCGATGCGCGGGTCGACACGATCTGCGCCGGCCGCACCGATGCCGGCGTGCACGCGCAATGCCAGGTCGTCCATTTCGACAGCGACGTCGCGCGCACGCCGCGCAGCTGGCTGCTCGGGGCGACCGCGCGGCTGCCGCCGGCGGTCTGCGTACGCTGGTGCCAGCCGGTCGCCGACGATTTCCATGCACGCTTCTCGGCGCGCGCGCGCCGCTACCGCTATACGCTGGTAAACCGCCTCGCGCGGCCGGCGCTGGAGCGCCAGTACCTGAGCTGGGAACGGATGCCCCTCGATGCCGACGCGATGCATGGCGCCGCGCAGGTGCTGCTGGGCGAGAACGACTTCAGCGCCTTCCGCACCGTGCATTGCCAGTCGCCGCACGCGATGCGCAACCTGCACGCGATCTCGGTCGCGCGGCAGGGCGAGCGTGTGGTCGTCGAGGTGCAGGCCAACGCGTTCCTGCACCACATGGTGCGCAACATCGTCGGTTCGCTGCTGGTCGTGGGCCGCGGCGAGCGCCCCGAGGCGTGGATCGCGGAATTGCTCGCCGGGCGCGACCGTACCGTCGCCGGGCCCACCGCGCCGCCGGACGGGCTGGTCTTCGTCAGCCCGCTGTATCCGGCCGAGTGGGCGTTGCCGGCCGAAGTGACCCTGCCGGCCCCCGCCGCCTGAGCCGGCGGGTTACCCTGCCGCCATGCATACGCGCATCAAGTTCTGCGGGCTGACCCGCGCCGAAGACGTCCGCCTGGCGGTCGAACTCGGCGTGGACTACATCGGCCTGGTGTTCGCGCCCCGCAGCCCGCGCCGGTTGCTGCTGGGCCAGGCGCGCATGCTGCGCGAGTTGGTGCCGGAGGAAATCGGCGTCGTCGCGCTGGTGATGGACAACCCGCGCAACGAGATCGAACAGATCGTCGAATCGCTGCAGCCGGACGTGCTGCAGTTCCATGGCGCCGAAGACGATGCGTTCGCCGCGTCGTTGGCCCGTCCGTTCTGGAAAGCGATCGCGATGGGTGGGCAGGGCGAGGGCGCGTTCGCCAGCCTGGCCGCCTATCCGAACGCCAGCGGCTTCCTCTTCGACGGCCATGCGGCGGGTGAGCAGGGCGGCAGCGGCCAGCGGTTCGACTGGCGGCAGATGCCCGTGGCGACCGAACGGCCTTGCCTCCTTGCCGGCGGCCTGACACCCGACAACGTAGCGCTGGCGCTGCGCACCGCGCGCCCCTGGGGCGTGGACGTGTCGAGCGGGATCGAGACGGCGCCAGGCGAGAAGGATGCGGAGAAGATGCGGCGCTTCGTCGACGCGGTCCGCATCGCCGACACCCGCGGCTAGCCTGCGGCCAGCAGGTCCCGGCGCAGCCAGTCGGCCAGCAGGGGGAGGCGCGGGTCGGGAGCGCCGCGCACCGCGCACAACGCCCAGGTCCCGCCCGTATCGGTGAACCCCCACGGCGCGACGAGCCGGCCGCTGTCGAGATCGGCCTGGACCAGTTCGCGGGGTGCGATGGCGACGCCGAGACCCGCGACCGCCGCTTCCAGCAGGTAGGTCAGGTGATCGAAGCCGGTACCCAGACGCGGCGCGTCCGGCAGGTGCTGGGCGCCCAGCCAGCGCGGCCAGGCCTGCGGCCGCGAGGCGGTGTGCAGCAGCGGTTCGTCCAGGAGCGCGCGCGGCGGAGCATCGCGCAAGGCTTCGAACCGTGCATGGCGCGGGCTGAGCACCGGGCCGATGCACTCCGGGGCCAGCGGCCAGACCTGCCAGCCCGATGGCCAGGGCGCCTCGCCCAGTAGCAGGGCGGCATCCAGACCGGTGGCGGCCAGGTCGATGTGGCCTTCCTGCGCGGACAGGTGCAGGGTCAGGTCGGGCAGGTCGTGGGCCAGCCGTTCCAGGCGCGGGATCACCCAGCGGGCCAGCAGGCTGCCCGGGCAGCCGAGCACGAGCGCAGTCGCGCGCGGGCCCCGCTGGAGGGCGCTCCAGCCCGCCTGCAGCACCCCGAAGGCCTCACCCGCACTGTCGCGCAGGCGGTGGCCATCGGCGGTCAGCGCCAGGCCGCGGCCGTCGCGGACGAACAGGGGCCGGCCCAAGGCATCTTCCAGGGCGCGCAGGTGGCGGCTGACCGCGCCGTGGGTCACGTGCAGTTCGTCGGCCGCCTGGCTGACGCTGCCCAAGCGGGCGGCGGCCTCGAAGGCGCGGAGGGCATTGAGGGACGGGAGCGGACGGGACATGATGTGAGTTTATCTCACAGGTCGTCCCGGAAACATCGCTATTCCTGATGGCATGTGTGCGATAACGTGAGGCATCGTCCCGTTTCGAGCTTCGCCATGTCGTCCGTTCCTGACTACCACGCCTACCCTGATGCCCGGGGCCACTTCGGCCGCCACGGCGGACGCTTCGTCGCCGAGACCCTGATCGGCCCGCTGCAGGAACTGGCGGCCGCTTACGACACCGCCCGCGTCGACCCGGCCTTCATCGCCGCCTTCGACAAGGACCTCAAGCATTACGTCGGCCGGCCCAGCCCGATCTATCACGCCGAGCGCCTGAGCCGCGAAGTCGGGGGCGCGCAGATCCTGCTGAAGCGCGAGGACCTGAACCACACCGGCGCGCACAAGATCAACAACACCATCGGCCAGGCGCTGCTGGCCAGCCGGATGGGCAAGAAGCGGATCATCGCCGAGACCGGCGCGGGCCAGCACGGCGTCGCCAGCGCGACCGTCGCCACGCGGCTGGGACTGGAATGCGTGGTCTACATGGGCGCGACCGACATCGAGCGGCAGAAGATCAACGTCTACCGGATGAAGCTGCTCGGCGCGACCGTGGTACCGGTCACCAGTGGCTCGGCCACGCTGAAGGACGCGCTGAACGAAGCGATGCGCGACTGGGTGACGAACGTGCACGACACGTTCTACATCATCGGCACCGTCGCCGGCCCGGACCCGTATCCGCGCATGGTGCGGGACTTCAACGCCATCGTCGGCCGCGAGGCGAGGGCGCAGATGCTGGCCGATTACGGCCGCCTGCCCGACGCGATCACCGCCTGCGTCGGCGGCGGCAGCAATGCGATCGGCCTGTTCCATGCCTTCCTCAACGATCCCGGCGTGCGCATCGTCGGTGCCGAAGCCGCGGGCGACGGCATCGAGACCGGACGCCACGCGTCGTCGCTCGCCGCCGGCCGCGTCGGCGTGCTGCATGGCAACCGCACCTACGTGATCTGCGACGACGACGGGCAGATCATCGAAACCCACTCGATTTCTGCCGGCCTGGACTACCCGGGCGTCGGTCCCGAGCACGCCTTCCTGAAGGACAGCGGGCGCGCCGAATACGTCGGTGTGACCGACGAAGAAGCGCTCGCCGCGTTCCATCGCCTGACCCGCACCGAAGGCATCCTGCCCGCGCTGGAATCCAGCCATGCCGTCGCACAGGCGATCAAGCTGGCGCGCGAGCTGCCGAAGGACCAGCTGGTGCTGTGCAACCTGTCCGGCCGCGGCGACAAGGACGTGCACACCATCGCCGCGCGAGAGGGGATCAGCCTGTGAGCCGTTTCGAAGCGAAGTTCGCCACCCTCCAGGCCGACGGCCGCAAGGCACTGGTGCCGTTCATCACCGCCGGCGATCCGTCGCTGGAGTCCACGGTGCCGGTGATGCATGCGCTGGTCGATGCGGGCGCCGACGTGATCGAACTGGGCGTGCCGTTCTCCGATCCGATGGCCGATGGCCCGGTGATCCAGCGCAGCTCCGAGCGTGCGTTGGCGCGCGGCGCTGGGCTGCGCTACGTGCTGGAGGCGGTGGAGGTGTTCCGCCAGCAGGACGACAGCACGCCCATTGTGCTGATGGGCTATCTGAATCCGGTGGAGATCCATGGCTCCGCGCGGTTCGCTAAGGAAGCGGTCGCGGCCGGCGTCGACGGCGTGCTGCTGGTCGACCTGCCGCCGGAAGAGGCCGAGGAGACCCGTGCGGCCTTCAACCGCGAGGGGCTGGCCCTGATCGCGCTGGCCTCGCCGACGACCTCGGCCGGACGCCTGCAGATGCTGTGCGACACCGCCCAGGGCTACCTCTACTACGTCAGTTTCGCCGGCGTCACCGGCGCTTCCGACCGCCTCGACATCGGCGCGGCGGGCGAGCGCCTGAAGCAGCTGCGGCAGGGGTCCCGTGCGCCGGTCGTGGCCGGCTTCGGGATCAAGGACGCGGCCAGTGCATCGGCCATGGCGGCCGATGCGGACGGCGTGGTGGTGGGCAGTGCGCTGGTGGCGGCGCTGGCCGAGGCGGGTGCGGACGCGCCTGCCCGGGCTGCCGCCTTCCTGGCGCCGTTGCGGGCGGCGCTGGACGGCTGAGCCACCGTACGGTTGTGCATGGACGACTGAGCTAAACTGCCGCGCTAATCCATTGGGCCCCTCCGGGGCAGGCAGCAAGACCACGCATGAGCTGGCTCAGCAAACTGATGCCGTCGGGCATCCGCACCGAAGGCAACGCGGGCAAGAGCAAACGCAGCGTCCCCGAGGGGCTGTGGGAAAAATGCGATCGCTGCGGCGCGGTGCTGTACCGGCCGGAGCTGGAAGAGAACCTGGAGGTCTGCCCGAAGTGCAGCTTCCACATGCCGATCCGCGCCCGTGCCCGCATGGCGGCGCTGTTCGACCCGGGCAGCACCCGCGAGATCGGCGCCGCGCTGGGCCCGACCGACGTGCTGAAGTTCAAGGACCAGAAGAAGTACGCCGACCGCATCAAGGCCGCGCAGAAGAGCACCGGCGAGCGCGATGCGCTGATCACCCTGCAGGGCCAGCTGAAGGGACGCGACCTGGTCGCCAGCTGCTTCGACTTCGCCTACATGGGCGGCTCGATGGGCTCGGTGGTCGGTGAGCGTTTCTCGCTGGGTGCAGAGAAGGCGCTGGAGATCGGTTCGCCGTTCGTGTGCTTCTCCGCCAGCGGCGGCGCGCGCATGCAGGAGAGCCTGTTCTCGCTGATGCAGATGGCCAAGACCTCGGCCGCGCTGGGTAAATTGCGCGAGGCGGGCCTGCCGTACATCTCGGTGATGACGCATCCCACCACCGGCGGTGTGTCGGCCAGCTTCGCGATGCTGGGCGACATCAACCTGGCCGAGCCGGAAGCGCTGATCGGCTTCGCGGGCCCGCGCGTGATCGAACAGACCGTGCGCGAGACGCTGCCGGAAGGCTTCCAGCGTTCGGAGTTCCTGGTGGCGCACGGTGCGATAGACCAGATCTGCGACCGCCGCGAGATGCGTGACCGCCTCGCCGACCTGCTGGCGTTGCTGATGAAACAGCCCAAGCCGCAGGACAGCGAACTGGTGACCGCATGAGCCGCAAATATTTCGGTACCGACGGCATCCGCGGCCGGGTCGGCACCAGCCCGATCTCCGCCGACTTCGTGCTGCGCCTGGGCAACGCCCTGGGGCGCGTGCTGTGCGAGAAGGCGGGCGACGCGCGGCCGGTGGTGGTGATCGGCAAGGACACGCGCATTTCCGGTTACATGTTCGAAGCCGCCCTCGAAGCCGGGCTGGTCGCCGCCGGTGCCGACGTCCAGCTGATGGGCCCGATGCCCACGCCGGGCGTGGCGTTCCTGACACGTACCCTCGGCGCCGATGCGGGCATCGTCATCAGCGCCTCGCACAACCCGCACCACGACAACGGCATCAAGTTCTTCTCGGCCGAAGGCGAGAAGCTGGACGACGCCACCGAACTGGCCATCGAGGCGGCGATCGACGCGCCGTTCTTCACCGCCGAGTCCGAGAAGCTCGGCAAGGCGATCCGCACGCGCGATGCGGTCGGCCGCTACATGGAATTCTGCAAGGCCAGCGTGCCGCGCCGCTTCGACCTCAAGGGACTGAAGCTGGTGCTGGACTGCGCGCATGGCGCCACGTACCACATCGCGCCGCTGCTGTTCCGCGAACTGGGCGCCGACGTGATCACGATCGGGGTCGAACCCAACGGCATCAACATCAACGACGGCGTGGGCTCCATGCACGTGGAGAACCTGGCCGCGAAGGTCCGCGAGACCGGCGCCCACCTGGGCATCGCCTTCGACGGGGACGGCGACCGCGTGCTGATGGCGGACGGCGAGGGTGTGCCCGTGGACGGCGACCAGCTGATCTACCTGCTGGCGCGCGACTGGCAGGCCAGTGGCCGCCTGCGTGGCCCGGTGGTCGGCACGCTGATGACCAACTACGGCCTCGAGCGCGCGCTGGGCAAGCTCGAGATCCCGTTCGTCCGTACCAAGGTCGGCGATCGCTACGTGCACCAGGCGCTGGTCGAAGGCAACGCAGTGCTCGGCGGCGAAGCCTCCGGCCACCTGCTGTGCCTGGACCGCACCACCACGGGCGATGCCATCATCGCCGCGCTGCAGGTGCTGGAAGCGCTGCGCCGTCGCCGGCAGACGCTGCGCGAGGCCCTCGACGGGCTGACGATGCTGCCGCAGAAGACCATCAACGTGAAGCTGGCCAACGGCGCCAAGCCGACCGAGGCCGCCAGCGTGCAGGCCGCCCTGGCCCAGGCGCAGGCCGCGGTTTCCGGGCGCGGTCGCGCGTTTCTGCGACCCTCCGGCACCGAGCCGGTCGTGCGCGTCACCGTCGAGGCCGACGACGATGCGCTGGTGCGCAGCACGCTGGACACCCTGGCCGACGCCGTGCGGGCCGCCGCCGCGGCTTGAGCCGGATCAATGAATCACTGGCGCGGGGGCGTTCCAATGGCGTCCCCGTGCGACATCCTTGTTGGAGCAGACCCCTATGAGCGCCCGTATCCCCACGCTGGACATCACCCGTTTCGAAACCGACCGTGAAGCCTTCGTCGCCGAGCTGGGCGCGGCCTATCGCGAGTGGGGTTTCGCCGGCATCCGCAACCACGGCATCCCGCAGGCGCAGATCGATGCGGCCTACGACGTGTTCAAGCGTTTCTTCGCGCTGCCGGACGAGGTGAAGAAGCAGTACCACGTGCCCGGCGGCGGTGGTGCGCGCGGCTACACGCCGTTCGGCGTGGAAACCGCGAAGGACTCCAAGCACTTCGACCTGAAGGAGTTCTGGCACGTCGGCCGCGAGATCCCCGAGGAGTCGAAGTATCGCGACGTCATGCCGCCGAACCTGTGGCCCGTCGAGGTCCCCGGTTTCAAGGAGCACGGGTACGGCCTGTACCAGGCGCTGGACCAGTTGGGTTCGCGCGTGCTGTCGGCGCTGGCGCTGCACATCGGCCTGCCGGAGGACTATTTCGTCGACAAGACGAACTCGGGCAATTCGATCCTGCGTCCGATCCATTACCCGCCGATCACCGCCGACGACATCCCGAACGTACGCGCCGGCGCGCACGAGGACATCAACCTGATCACGCTGCTGGTCGGCGCGAGTGCCGCGGGCCTGGAAGTGCGTTCCAAGCAGGGCGAATGGGTGCCGTTCACCTCCGACGCCGACACCATCGTGGTCAACATCGGCGACATGCTGCAGCGCCTGACCAACCACGTGTATCCGTCGACGACGCATCGCGTGACCAACCCGCCGGGCGAACAGGCGCGCCAGCCGCGCTATTCGGTGCCGTTCTTCCTGCACCCGAATCCGGATTTCCTGATCGACGTGCTGCCATCGACGATCACGGCCGAAAATCCCTCGCGCTATCCGGAGCCGATCACCGCCCAGGGTTACCTGGAAGAGCGCCTGCGCGAGATCAAGCTGAAATAAGCCGGCGCGCAACGCGCTCATGCTGTCCCACGACGCCGGCTTGCCGGCGTCGTGCGTTTCCGGACCCGTTAATTCAGCGGACGCACTTTGCGCGAATTGCGCGCCATCAGGCCCAGCGCGACCCGGTGAGGAAGCAGCTTCACGATCGCGTGCATCAGCCGGTATCGCCAGCCCGGCACCACCAGCACCTCGCCACGCTCGTTGCCGTCGATGCCGGCACGTGCGACGTCGGTGGCCTGCAGCCACATCGTCGGCGATACCTGCATGCGGGCACGGGTGCCGGTGACGTCGTGGAATTCGGAATAGGTGAAGCCCGGGCACAGCGCGGTGACGTGGACGCCGCGATCGGCGTTCTCGAGCGCAAGCGCCTCGCTCAGCTTGAGCAGGAAGCTCTTCGCCGGCGCATACAGCGTCTGGCCTTCCGCCGCGGGCATCAGCGCGGCGAACGAGGCCACGTTGATGATGCGGCCCTGGCCGCTGGCGCGGATCGCGGGCAGCAGGCGCCAGCACAGTTCGCCGACGGCCGTGACCATGACCTGCAGGAAGGCCGCATGCACCGCCCACTCGCTGGCGCGATAGCGACCCGGCACACCGTAGCCGGCGTTGTTGACGAGGATCCGCACCGCGATGCCGCGGCGTTCGAGTTCGGCCACGAGGGTGGCCGGCGCGGCGGGGTCCGCCAGGTCGCAGGCGATCACCTCGACGGGCACCTGCGCCGCCAGTTCGTCCGCCAGCGCCTGCAGGCGGTCCGCGCGGCGTGCCGTCAGCACCAGGGGCACGCCGCGCCGCGCGTACTCGCGCGCGATCTGTTCGCCGATGCCACTGGAGGCGCCGGTGACGAGGGCGTGGCCGGAAGTCGGGGCAGGGAAGGTGTCGGTCATCGGCGGTCCGGGCATGGGTGGTCCGCCTGCACGATACCGTGGCGGGTAGGTCCGCCGGCCAACATCCGTTAGACTGCGCGGCCCGAACTGGACAGGAATTGGTCTTATGCGCCGCAAGCTTGTGGCTGGGAACTGGAAGCTCCACGGCAACCGTGGGTTCGCCACCGCGCTGATGGACGAGCTGGTCGCCGGCCTCCCGCTGGACGGCGTGGACCTGCTGGTCCTGCCGCCGCTGCCTTACCTGGGCGAGCTGATCGAAGACTACGGCGACCGCGGGGTCGCGTTCGGTGCGCAGGACGTCAGCAGCAACGAAAAGGGCGCTTATACCGGTGAAGTCTCGGCTTCCATGCTGGTCGACGTGGGGGCGCGCTACGGCCTGGTCGGCCATTCCGAGCGCCGCCAGTACCACGACGAGAGCAGCGAGTTCGTGGCGCGCAAGTTCGTCGCCGCAAAGAACGCCGGCCTGATTCCCGTGCTGTGCGTGGGCGAGACCGAACAGCAGCGCAAGGACGGCCAGACCGAGTTCCGCATCCTCAAGCAGCTGGAGGCCGTGTTCGACGCCGCCGGCCTGCAGGCGTTCGCCGACGCGGTGATTTCGTACGAGCCGGTCTGGGCGATCGGTACCGGCCTGACCGCCACGCCGGCGCAGGCGCAGGCGGTGCATGCGTTCATCCGTGGCGAAGTGGCCGCGCGCGATGCTAGAATCGCCGATTCACTGACCCTCCTGTACGGGGGCAGCGTGAAGCCCGACAACGCCGCGGAACTGTTTGCGCAGCCCGATGTCGATGGAGGGCTGGTGGGCGGCGCTTCCCTGGTCGCCCGGGATTTCCTGGCCATCGCGCAAGCGGCGGCCGGCCGGGGGTGACCCCGGCAACGCCGGCCCATGGGGGCCTGGCGACTCAACCGGTCGAGACTGAATCCGATGTGGATGTTGATCCTTAATGTGGTGTACGTGCTGGTGGCCATCGCGATCATCGCGCTGGTGCTGATGCAGCGCGGCTCGGGCGCGCAGGCCGGTTCCGGCTTCGGCGCCGGTGCGTCGGGCACGGTGTTCGGTGCGCGCGGCGCGTCCAACTTCCTGTCCAAGAGCACCAAGTGGCTGGCCGTAGCGTTCTTCGGCATCAGCCTGTTCATGGCGTGGTACGCGACCCACAGTGCGCGCCCGACCACCCAGCAGAACCTGGGCGTGATGTCGCAGCTGCCGGCCGCCACGTCGGAAGTCCCGGCGGGCGAACTGCCCAAGCCGTCGACCGTGCCGAGCACCCCGATCCAGGCGCCGGCGCCCGCCGGTACCGTGCCCGCCGCCCCGCAGGAAGCCGCGCCCGCGCCGGCCGCCGGCGAGCAGCAGGCGCCGGTGACGCCGCCGCAGGGCGGCTGAGCCCGGCTACAATGGCGCGGCGCGCAGCTGCGCAGGTTTCAAAGCCCAGGTGGCGGAATTGGTAGACGCACTACCTTGAGGTGGTAGCGACGAAAGTCGTAGGGGTTCGAGTCCCCTCTTGGGCACCAGCAGCAAACAGGACCGCCACCGCGCGGAACTGGTAAAAAACCCGCCGCGAGGCGGGTTTTTTGTTGGCTCGCGCACGGCGATACACGCGGGTAATCGTTTACTACCAAGTTCACCAACCGTTACAATCCCGTCGATTCATCGGGCGCCCGGTACGTGTTGCGGAAGGGGGCCCGCGAATGGCACGCCGACGCAGTACGCGCCGGTATGCCGAGGTGGATGTGCCGTCGGGCTCCGGGCCGTACGGAAGTCCCGATGCCCCTGCGCCGCTGGCCAGGGCCACGGCGAACGCCGAGCCCCGGCCCATGGCGCGAGCCCCGTTCAGGCCCGGACGCAGTCGCATGCGGTCGGGCGGAAAGGACAAGAAGAGACAAGCGAGTGCTGGCCAATTACCTGCCCACCCTGTTGTTCCTGATCGTCGCCACCGGCATCGGCATCGCGCTGATGGTGGCCGGACGCTTCCTCGGCCCCCGCCGGCCGGACGTGCAGAAGCTGTCCCCGTACGAATGCGGCTTCGAGGCGTTCGAAGACGCGCGCATGAAGTTCGACGTGCGCTACTACCTGATTGCCATCCAGTTCATCGTCTTCGATCTGGAAATCATCTTCATTGTTCCGTGGACGCTGGTGTTCCAGGAGCTGGGTCCGCGTGCGCTGGTCACGATGGGTCTGTTCGTGGGCATGCTGTTCCTCGGCTTCATTTACGTTTGGAAGAAGGGAGCGCTCGAATGGGAGTGATCCAGACCGTCGACCGTCTGATGAACAACCCGATCCCGGAAGGGCGGGTGGACGACATCCTGCGCCCCGAGGGCGACAACCCGCTGCTGGAAAAGGGCTACGTCACCACCAGCGTCGACGCGCTGATGAACTGGGCGCGCACCGGCTCGATGTGGCCGATGACGTTCGGCCTGGCCTGCTGCGCCGTGGAGATGATGCACGCCGGCACCTCGCGCCTGGACCTGGACCGCTACGGCGTGGTGTTCCGCCCGTCGCCGCGCCAGTCCGACGTGATGATCGTCGCCGGTACGCTGGTCAACAAGATGGCTCCGGCGCTGCGCAAGGTCTACGACCAGATGCCCGAACCGAAGTGGGTGATCTCGATGGGCAGCTGCGCCAACGGTGGCGGCTACTACCACTACTCGTACTCGGTGGTGCGCGGTTGCGACCGCATCGTGCCGGTGGACGTGTACGTGCCCGGTTGCCCGCCGACGGCCGAAGCGCTGGTGTACGGCATCCTGCAGTTGCAGAAGAAGATCTGGCGCACGCAGACCATCGCGCGCTGATCCGCCTCTCCCCCGTTCCCTTTCTAGAGCACGCCACGCCCCATGGCTGAGCAAGCTGCAAACTTCACCGACCAGTTGCGCGCGCGTTTCGCCGACGCGACGGTCAGCGTCGCCGAGCCGCGCGGCGAGGTCACCCTGGAAGTGCCGTCCGCGGTCTGGCATGCGGTGGCGCTCGCGCTGCGCGACGAATTCGGCTTCGAGCAGGCCGTCGACGTCAGCGGCGTGGACTACCTGGGCTACGGCGACGCCGAGTGGGATACCGCCGACGTGTCGTCCGAAGGCTTCAGCCGCGGCGTCGAAGGCTTCGGCCCGGGCCGTTTCAGCTGGGAACAGCGTCCGCGCGACGCCGCCCGGCCGAACCGCTTCGCCGTGGTCCTGCACCTGCTGTCGTACCAGCACAACCGCCGCGTGCGCGTGCGCTGCTTCGCGCCGGACGACGGGCTGCCGGTCGTGGCCTCGGTGAGCGATGTGTGGCCCGGCCTTAACTGGTTCGAGCGCGAGGCGTTCGACCTGTACGGCATCATCTTCGAAGGCCATCCGGACCTGCGCCGCATCCTGACGGACTACGGGTTCGTCGGCCATCCGTTCCGCAAGGACTTCCCGCTGATCGGCAACGTCGAAGTCCGCTACGACGAAGAGAAGAAGCGCGTGGTCTACGAACCGGTCACCTCGGTCGAGCCGCGTGTCGGCGTGCCGCGCGTGATCCGCGATGACGCACGCTACCAGACCGCCGCCGGCGAAGCCGCGGCGCGCGAGGGCAAGGCATGAGCAATCCGCAATCCGGCGCCGCGTTCGCCAGCAATCCTGCCGAGGCCAAGCAGGAGATCCGCAACTACACGCTGAACTTCGGCCCGCAGCATCCGGCCGCGCACGGCGTGCTGCGCCTGATCCTGGAGATGGACGGCGAAACCATCGTCCGTGCCGATCCGCACGTGGGCCTGCTGCACCGGGGCACCGAGAAGCTGGCCGAATCCAAGCCGTTCAACCAGTCGATCGGCTACATGGATCGCCTGGACTACGTGTCGATGATGTGCAACGAGCACGCCTACGTGCGCGCCATCGAGACCCTGATGGGCATCGAGGCGCCGGAGCGTGCGCAGTACATCCGCACGATGTTCGACGAGATCACCCGCATCCTGAACCACCTGATGTGGATCGGCTCCAACGCGCTCGACCTCGGCGCGATGGCGGTCATGCTGTACGCCTTCCGCGAACGCGAAGAGCTGATGGACTGCTACGAGGCGGTCAGCGGCGCGCGCATGCACGCGACGTACTACCGCCCCGGCGGCGTATACCGCGATCTGCCTGACCGCATGCCGAAGTACAAGGAATCGCCCTGGCGCAAAGGCAAGGCGCTGGCGCATTTCAACCAGGCGCGCGAAGGCTCGCTGCTCGACTTCCTGGAAGACTTCACCAACGAGTTCCCCAAGCGCGTCGACGAGTACGAGACACTGCTGACCGACAACCGCATCTGGAAGCAGCGCACCGTCGGCATCGGCGTGGTGTCGCCGGAGCAGGCGCGTGCCCTCGGCATGACCGGTGCGATGCTGCGTGGCTCGGGCATCGCCTGGGACCTGCGCAAAAAGCAGCCGTACGCGAAGTACGACGTGGTCGATTTCGACATCCCGGTCGGCGCCAACGGCGACTGCTACGACCGTTACCTGGTCCGCGTCGCCGAGATGCGCCAGTCCAACCGCATCATCCAGCAGTGCGTGAAGTGGCTGAAGGCCAATCCCGGCCCGGTCATGGTGCAGAACTTCAAGGTCGCTCCGCCCTCCCGCGAGGAGATGAAGGACGACATGGAAGCGCTGATCCACCACTTCAAGCTCTTCAGCGAAGGCTACTGCGTGCCGGCCGGCGAGACCTACGCCGCGGTCGAGGCGCCGAAGGGCGAGTTCGGCTGTTACCTGGTGTCCGACGGCGCCAACAAGCCCTTCCGCGTGAAGTTGCGCGCGCCGGGTTTCGCGCACCTGTCCTCGATGGACGAGATCGTGCGCGGCCACATGCTCCCCGACGTCGTCGCGATGATCGGTACCTATGATCTTGTCTTTGGTGAGGTGGACCGATGAGGGCCACAGGTAATTTCGAAGCGGCGCAGAACGTCGATCCGCTGGTGGCATTGAGCGACCAGACGCGCGCGCACATCGATCATTGGCTGGCCAAGTTCCCGCCGGACCGCAAGCGTTCCGCGGTGCTGCAGGGCCTGCACGCCGCACAGGAGCAGAACGCCGGCTGGCTGACCGATGAGCTGATCGCCGCGGTCGCGAAGTACCTGGACCTGCCGCCGGTGTGGGCCTACGAGGTCGCCAGCTTCTACTCGATGTTCGAGACCGAGAAGGTGGGCCGCAACAACGTCGCCTTCTGCACCAACATCAGCTGCTGGCTCAACGGCGCCCAGGACCTGGTCGCGCACGCGGAGAAGAAGCTGGGCTGCAAGCTGGGCGAATCCACCGCCGATGGCCGCGTGTACCTGAAGCGCGAAGAAGAGTGCGTGGCCGCGTGCTGTGGCGCGCCGGTGGTCGTGATCAACGGCCACTACCACGAGAATCTCACGCCGGCGAAGGTCGACGAGCTGCTGGACGGGCTGGAGTAAGCGCATGGCAGGCCATTCACACTATTCCGAAGGCTACGGCCCGGTCGGCCCCGCTCCCAAGGAGCACCAGGCCGTCTATACGACGCTGCACTTCGACAAGCCCTGGTCCTACGAGAACTACCTCAAGACCGGCGGTTACGCCGCGCTGCGCAAGATCATCGAAGAGAAGATCCCGCCGGCCGACGTCGTCGAGATGGTCAAGCAGTCCGGCCTGCGCGGCCGCGGCGGCGCGGGCTTCCCGACCGGCCTGAAGTGGAGCTTCATGCCCAAGGGCGACATGCAGAAGTACATCCTCTGCAATTCGGACGAATCCGAGCCTGGCACCGCCAAGGACCGCGATATCCTGCGCTACAACCCGCATGCGGTGATCGAGGGCATGGCGATCGCCTGCTACGCCACCGGTTCGACCGTGGGCTACAACTACCTGCGCGGCGAGTTCCACCACGAGCCCTTCGAGCACCTGGAAGAAGCCACCGCCGAAGCCTACAAGCACGGCTGGCTGGGCAAGAACATCCTCGGTTCGGGCGTGGACATCGACCTGTACAACGCGCTGGGCGCGGGTGCCTACATCTGCGGCGAAGAGACCGCGCTGATGGAGTCGCTGGAAGGCAAGAAGGGCCAGCCGCGCTTCAAGCCGCCGTTCCCGGCCAACTTCGGCCTGTACGGCAAGCCGACCACGATCAACAACACCGAGACCTACGCCTCGGTGCCCGCCATCGTGCGCAACGGCGCCGAATGGTTCATGAGCCTGGGCAAGCCCAACAACGGCGGCTGCAAGATCTTTTCGGTCTCCGGCCACGTCGCGAAGCCGGGCAACCATGAGATCCGCCTGGGCACCTCGTTCGCCGACCTGCTCGAGCTGTGCGGCGGCATGCGCGAAGGCCGCAAGCTCAAGGCCGTCATCCCGGGCGGCTCCTCGATGCCGGTGCTGCCGGGCGAGGTGATGATGGGCCTGACGATGGACTACGACAGCATCCAGAAGGCCGGTTCCGGCCTGGGCTCGGGTGCCGTCGTGGTGATGGATGACACCACCTGCATGGTGCGTGCGTGCCAGCGCATCGCGCGCTTCTACTACAAGGAAAGCTGCGGCCAGTGCACGCCGTGCCGCGAAGGCACCGGCTGGATGTACCGCATGCTGACCCGTGTGGCCGAGCACAAGGCCACGATCGAGGACCTGCAGACGCTGCGCGCGGCGGCGGGCCAGATCGAAGGCCACACCATCTGCGCGTTCGGCGAAGCCGCCGCATGGCCGGTGCAGGGCATGCTGCGCCACTTCTGGCACGAATTCGAATACGCGATCGTCAACAAGCGTTTCCTCGTCGACGACGAGCGCGATGGCACGGTGGTCCGTTCCAACCTGGAGGTGGCCGCGTGAGTGCGCAGCCCGTGAATCCCAACCTGCCGCCGGACCACGTCACCGTCTTCATCGACGGTCAGGAACTGGCCGCGCCCAAGGGTTCGATGATCATCCAGGCCGCCGACAAGGCAGGCATCCCGATCCCGCGCTTCTGCTACCACGAGAAGCTGCCGATCGCGGCCAACTGCCGCATGTGCCTGGTCGAAGTCGAGAAGATGCCGAAGCCGGCGCCGGCCTGCGCCACGCCGGTGATGGACGGCATGAAGATCGCCACGCGCAGCGACAAGGCGTTGAAGTCGCAGCGCAACGTGATGGAATTCCTGCTGATCAACCACCCGCTCGATTGCCCGATCTGCGACCAGGGCGGCGAGTGCGAGCTGCAGGATCTCTCGCTGGGCTATGGCCGCTCGGTCAGCCGCTTCCAGGAACGCAAGCGCGTGGTGCCGGACGAGGACATCGGTCCGCTGGTCGCCACCGAGATGACCCGCTGCATCCAGTGCACGCGCTGCGTGCGCTTCACCGCGGACGTCGCCGGCACTTACGAGCTGGGCGGCATGTACCGTGGCGAGAACCTGCAGATCGGCACCTACGACGGCAAGCCGCTGACCACCGAAATCTCCGGCAACGTCATCGACGTGTGCCCGGTGGGCGCGCTGACCAACAAGGTGTTCCAGTTCCGCGCCCGTCCGTGGGAACTGATCGCGCGCGAATCCGTCGGCTTCCACGACGCGATGGGTTCCAACGTGTTCTACCACTCGCGCCGCGGCCAAGTGCTGCGTACCGTCCCGCGCGAGAACGAGTCCGTCAACGAGTGCTGGCTGTCCGACCGCGACCGCTATTCGCACCAGGGCCTGTATGCCGATGATCGCGCGGTGAAGCCGCTGCAGAAGGTCAACGGTGAGTGGCGCGAAGTGTCCTGGGCCGAAGGCCTGGCGGCGGCCGCCGAGATCCTGCGCGCGAACCGCGGCGACGGTCTCGGCGTGCTGGTGCATCCGGCGGTGTCGAACGAGGAGGGTGGCCTGCTCGCAAAGCTGGCCGACGGCCTCGGTACCGGCAACCTCGACCACCGCATCAACAACCGCGACTTCTCCGATGGCGCGGTCGCCCAGCCGTTCGCGCTGCCGCTGGCGGAGATCGAACAGGCCGATGTCATCGTGCTGTTCGGCACCAACATCCGCCACGAGCTGCCGCTGCTGCACCAGCGCATCCGCAAGGCCGTCCGCAAGGGCGCCAAGGTGCACGCGGTCAATCCGGTCGACTTCGATTTCGCCTTCAGCCTCGCCGGCAAGCACATCGTGGCGCCGTCGCAGCTGGGCGGTGCGCTCAACGCCGCCGCACTGCGCGACGTCGCCAAGGCCGGCAACCGTGCGGTCGTGATCGTCGGCGGCATCGCCGAGAACCACCCGCAGGCCGCCGCGCTGCGTGCGGCTGCCGGCGAGTTCGCCGCCGCGACCGGCGCTTCGCTGTGCCGCATTCCGCAGGGCGCCAACGCCGTCGGCCTGGCGCGCCAGGGCGTGCTGCCGAGCGGTCGCGACGTGGCCGGCATGTTCGCCGCGCCGCGCAACGCCTACGTCATCTACGGCATCGAGCCGGGCCTGGATTTCGCCGACACGCCGGCCGCCACCCAGGCGCTGGTTTCGGCGAGGGTCGTGGCGTTCAGTCAATTCGCCTGCAAGTCCACGCGCGACGTGGCCGACGTGATCCTGCCGATCGGCGCGCTGCCGGAAATCGAAGCGACGCTGACCAATCTCGATGGCAAGGACCAGCACACGCAGGCCGCCGGCAAGCTGCCGGGCGAGGCCCGCGAGGGCTGGAAGGTGCTGCGCGCCCTGGGCGGTGAACTGCAACTGGGTGGCTTCGAGTTTGCCGATGCGGCGGGCATGCGCGATGCCGTGGCTCATCCGAAGGCCGTGTCCGTGGCCACCTCGGCGGCGCCTGCCGCACAGGGCCAAGGGCTGGAACTTGCCGTCAGCGCCGCGATTTACCGCACCGACGGCACGGTCCGTCGTGCGGAAGCCCTGCAGGCGCACCCGCTGAACACCGGCGCGCGCATCGTCCTCAACCCGGCCGATGCACAGGCTGCCGGCGTGGCGGATGGCCAGGTCGCCAAGGTCGGCAACGGCATCGGCACCGCGGCGCTGCCGGTGGTGGTGGATGCCCGCGTCGCCGCGGGCGCGGCCTGGATCGAAAGTGGCTACGGCGCCACGGCCCCGCTGGGTGCCGGACGCGTGACGGTGGTGAGCGCATGAACGAACTGTTGATCAACGCCGTCGGGCCCCTGCGCGAGTGGTTCTTCGGGCTGGGCGACATCGGCATGGTGTTGTGGATCGTGCTGAAGATCCTGGCGATCGCCATGCCGGTGATCATTTCGGTCGCGTTCTACGTGGTCTGGGAGCGCAAGCTGATCGGCTGGATGCACGTGCGCCACGGGCCGATGTATGTGGGCATGGGCATTTTCCAGGCCTTCGCCGACGTCTTCAAACTGCTGTTCAAGGAAATCATCCAGCCCAGCAGCGCGCAGAAGGCGATGTACGTGATCGCGCCGCTGATCGTGCTGGCGCCGGCGTTCGCCGCGTGGGCGGTGGTGCCGTTCGACTACCAACTGGTCCTGTCCAACGCCAATGCCGGCCTGCTGTACCTGCTCGCGATGACCTCGCTGGGCGTGTACGGCATCATCATCGCCGGCTGGGCATCGAACTCGAAGTACGCCTTCCTCGGCGCGATGCGCTCGGCCGCGCAGGTCGTCAGCTACGAGATCGCGATGGGCTTCGCGCTGGTGGGCGTGCTGATCGCCGCCGGCAGCCTGAACCTGACCGACATCGTGATGGCGCAGGCGGGCGATGCCGGTTTCTTCGAATGGTTCTGGCTGCCCCTGTTCCCGCTCTTCATCGTCTACTGGGTGTCCGGCGTCGCCGAGACCAACCGCTCGCCGTTCGACGTGGTGGAAGGCGAATCGGAGATCGTGGCCGGCCACATGGTGGAGTACTCGGGCGCGGCGTTCGCGCTGTTCTTCCTGGCCGAATACGCCAACATGATCCTGGTCAGCTTCCTGGTCGCGCTGTTCTTCCTCGGCGGCTGGCTGAGTCCGCTGCAGGGCTGGATCACCGCCGACGTGTCGCCCTGGATCAACTGGATCTGGACCGGCGGCTGGCCGTGGCTGCTGCTGAAGGTCCTGTTCTTCGCCAGCGCGTACATCTGGTTCCGCGCCAGCTTCCCGCGTTACCGCTACGACCAGATCATGCGCCTGGGCTGGAAGGTGTTCATCCCGCTCACGATCTTCTGGATCGCGGTGACGGCGTTGCTGGTGTTCTTCGGCGTGTTCGAGAAGGGTGTGTAAGACATGAGCAAGGTTGTGCACTACTTCAAGAGCCTGATGCTGCTGGAACTGCTCCAGGGCCTGTGGCTGACGCTGAAGTACACCTTCAAGCCGAAGTACACGCTGATGTACCCGATGGAGAAGTTCCCGCAGTCGCCGCGCTTCCGCGGCCTGCATGCGCTGCGTCGCTACCCGAACGGCGAGGAGCGCTGCATCGCGTGCAAGCTGTGCGAGGCCGTGTGCCCCGCATTGGCGATCACCATCGATTCGGCCCCGCGCGACGACGGTACCCGTCGCACCACGCGCTACGACATCGACCTGTTCAAGTGCATCTACTGCGGCTTCTGCGAAGAGAGCTGCCCGGTGGACTCGATCGTGGAAACGCACGTGCTGGAGTACCACTTCGACAAGCGCGGGCAGAACATCGTCACCAAGCCGCAGCTGCTGGCGATCGGAGACCGGCTGGAAGCCGAGATCGCCGAGCGCCGCGCCGCCGACGCCGCCTTCCGTTGAGGTCCGAAGCATGGATTGGGTCCTGATCAGTTTCTACGCTTTCGCCTCCGTCGCGGTCATCGCCGCCGGCGCGGTGATCAGCGTGCGCAACCCGGTGCATGCCGTGCTGTGCCTCATCCTGACGTTCTTCTCGGTGGCCTGTACCTGGCTGCTGGTGGGCGCCGAGTTCCTGGGCGTCGCCCTGATCCTCGTCTACGTGGGCGCGGTGATGGTGCTGTTCCTGTTCGTGGTGATGATGCTCGACATCGACATCGTGAAGATCCGCGAGGGCTGGGTGAGGTTCCTGCCGATCGGCCTGCTGGTGGCCGTGGTGATGCTGGGCCAGATGCTGGTGCTGATCGGCATCAAGGCGCGCACCGCCACGCCGTTCCCGGACAACGCCGCATCCGCGGCGGCCGACGTCTCCAATACCGCCTGGCTGGCGCGCACGCTGTTCACCGAATTCCTGCTGCCGTTCGAGTTCGCCGCCGTCATCCTGACCGTCGCCGTGGTGGCCGCGGTGATGCTGACGCTGCGCAAGCGCACCGGCACCAAGACGCAGGATCCGGCCGAACAGTCGCGGGTGAAGGCCAGCGACCGCATCCGCCTGGTGTCCATGCCGGCCGAGAAGCCGGTGCGCGAAATGCCGGCTAGCGCGCCGGTGGAAGGGGAGGGCAAGGCATGATTTCCGTAGGCCACCTGCTGGCGCTCGGCGCGGTGCTGTTCTGCATCAGCCTGGCCGGCATCTTCCTCAACCGGAAGAACGTCATCGTCCTGCTGATGTCGATCGAACTGATGCTGCTGTCGGTCAACATCAACTTCGTCGCCTTCTCGCGGGAGCTGGGCGACGCCGCCGGGCAGATCTTCGTGTTCTTCATCCTCACCGTGGCCGCGGCCGAGGCCGCCATCGGCCTGGCGATCCTGGTCACCCTGTTCCGCACGCGGCGCACGATCAACGTGGCCGAAGTCGATACGCTCAAAGGCTGATGCACCGATGACCGGTATGGAAGTCCTCCTCTCCAAGAACGTGCTGCTGGCGATCGTGCTGGCGCCGCTGCTGGGCTCGATCGTCGCTGGCCTGTTCGGTCGGCTGGTGGGTCGCGCAGGCGCGCACACGGTCACCATCCTGGGCGTGGCCGTCAGCTGCGCGCTGTCCTGCTGGGTGCTCTACCAGCTGGTCGCGCAGGGCGCGTCGCCGTTCAACGAGAACCTGTACACGTTCTTCGAGGTCGGCAACTACGCCGGCCACGTCGGTTTCATGATCGACAAGCTGACCGCGATGATGATGGTCGTGGTGACCTTCGTGTCGCTGCTGGTGCATGTCTACACCATCGGCTACATGGCCGAGGATCCGGGCTACCAGCGCTTCTTCAGCTACATCTCGCTGTTCACCTTCAGCATGCTGATGCTGGTGATGAGCAACAACTTCCTGCAGCTGTTCTTCGGCTGGGAAGCCGTGGGCCTGGTGTCCTATCTGCTGATCGGCTTCTGGTTCAAGCGCCCGACGGCGATCTTCGCCAACATGAAGGCGTTCCTGGTCAACCGCGTCGGCGACTTCGGCTTCCTGCTGGGCATCGGCTGCGTGCTGCTGATGTTCGGCACGCTGGACTACGCCACCGTGTTCGCCAATGCGCCGATGCTGGCGGGCAAGGCCGTGCCGGTATGGTCGGGCGCCGTCACCCTGTTCGGCCACACCACGCAAGTGTTGGACCAGCCGGTGATCTGGTCGATGGCGACGCTGACCTGCATCTGTCTGTTCATCGGCGCGATGGGCAAGTCGGCGCAGGTGCCTTTGCATGTCTGGCTGCCGGACTCGATGGAAGGCCCCACCCCGATCTCGGCGCTGATCCATGCTGCGACGATGGTGACCGCGGGCATCTTCATGGTGGCGCGCATGTCGCCGCTGTTCGAACTGTCGCAGACCGCGCTGGATTTCGTGCTGTTCATCGGCGCGACCACCGCGCTGTTCACCGGCCTGATCGGCATCGTGCAGAACGACATCAAGCGCGTGGTGGCGTACTCGACGCTGTCGCAGCTGGGTTACATGACGGTGGCGCTGGGCGTGTCGGCCTACTCGGCGGCCGTGTTCCATCTGATGACGCACGCCTTCTTCAAGGCGCTGCTGTTCCTGGCGGCCGGCTCGGTCATCATCGGCATGCACCACGAGCAGGACATGCGGAAGATGGGCGGCCTGCGCAAGTACATGCCGATCACCTGGATCACCAGCCTGATCGGTACGCTGGCGCTGGTCGGTACGCCGTTCTTCTCGGGCTTCTATTCGAAGGACGTCATCATCGAGGCGGCGCACCACCACCATGAGGTGGCGCACGAGTTGGGTGAGAAGATGTCCGAAATGGGCGTGATGGCCGCACAGGGCTACCAGGGCCCCAGCGAATGGATCGCGACCTACGGCTACTGGGCGGTGCTGCTGGGTGTGTTCGTCACCAGCTTCTACAGCTTCCGCCTGCTGTATCTGACCTTCCACGGGAAGGAACGGTTCCGGGACGCCCATGGCGACCATGGCCACGACGACCACGGCGACGCACATGCCGATGCGCACGACGATCACGGCCACCATGGTCCGCATGAGCCGCACGAGTCGCCATGGGTGGTGACGGTGCCGCTGGTGCTGTTGGCGATCCCGTCGATCCTGGTCGGCATGTTCACCGCGGGTCCGATGCTGTTCGGCACGGCCTGGAACGACGCCCACCATCTCGTGACGCCGTTCTTCCAGGGCGCGATCGATTTCATCCGTCTCGACCCGTCGTTGGCGACTTCGCCGCGCGACACGGTCATGGCGCTGTTGCCGGAATGGCACGGCGCGGTCAAGTTCGCGCTTCATAGCGTACAGACCCCGGCGCTGTGGCTGGCGTTCGGCGGCTTTGCCCTCGCGACGTTCCTGTACCTGTTCAAGCCGGAACTGCCGGGCAAGATCCGCAGCAGTGCCGTCGGCGCCTTCCTGACCAACATCCTGGACAAGAAGTACTGGGCCGACCACCTGTGGATCAACGGGTTCGCGGGCGGCGGCGTGAAGCTGGGCCAGGTATCGCGCGCGATCGACAGCCATGTCATCGACGGTGCGGCGGTCAACGGTACGGCGAAGCTGGTCGACCTGGGCGCGCAGCTGCTGCGCAAGACCCAGTCCGGTTATCTGTACCACTACGCGTTCGCGATGATCATCGGCCTGATCCTGCTGCTGGGCGCGGTCATCAAGTTTTGGCAGTAACGACCTGACGTAACCGCTCGCGGACCGTCCTGGCGAAGAACTCAACGGATATCACAACGTGTCGAACTGGCCCCTGCTTAGTGTCCTGATCTGGCTGCCCATCCTGGGCGGCGCGCTGATACTCGCGCTCGGCAACGCCCGCGCGGATGCGGCGCGCTGGCTGAGCCTCGCGGTGGCCGTGCTGACCTTCGTGCTCAGCCTGGGCCTGCTGAGCGGGTTCGACTACGCCAACCCCGGCCTGCAGTTCGTCGAGAGCCACGCCTGGATCCCGAGCTTCGACATCCACTACAACCTGGGTGCCGACGGCATCGCCGTGGCCTTGCTGCTGCTCAACACGCTGATCACGGTGCTGACGCTCGCGGGTGCCTGGGGTTCGGTGAACAAGCGCGTGGCCCAGTACGTCGCCGCGTTCCTGATCCTGGAAGGCCTGACCAACGGCATCTTCGCGTCCAGCGACGCGGTGCTGTTCTACGTGTTCTTCGAGGCCATGCTGATCCCGATGTTCCTGATCATCGGCGTCTGGGGCGGTCCGCGCCGGATCTACGCGTCGCTGAAATTCTTCCTGTACACCTTCCTCGGCTCGGTGCTGATGCTGGTCGGCCTGGTGTACCTGTACATCAAGGGCGGCAGCTTCCAGCTGGCCGACCTGTACGCGATGCCGCTGACCGCGAAAGAGCAGACCTGGTTGTTCTTCGCGTTCCTGATCGCGTTCGCGGTGAAGATCCCGATGTTCCCGGTGCACACCTGGTTGCCCGACGCGCACGTCGAGGCACCCACCGCCGGCTCGGTGATCCTGGCCGCGATCGCGCTGAAGATCGGCGGCTACGGCCTGCTGCGCTTCAGCCTGCCGATCGTGCCGGACGCCGGCCACGAGTGGTCGACCTTCGTCATCGTGCTGTCGCTGATCGCCGTGGTCTACGTGGGCCTGGTCGCGCTGGTGCAGGACGACATGAAGAAGCTGATCGCCTATTCGTCGGTCTCGCACATGGGCTTCGTCACGCTGGGCATCTTCATCGCCTTCACCCTGGTGCGCGACTACGGCAACGTCGATGGCGCGCGCCTGGGCCTGCAGGGCGCGATGGTGCAGATGATCAGCCACGGCTTCATCTCGGGCGCCATGTTCACCTGCGTGGGCGTGCTGTACGACCGCATGCACACCCGCATGATCAAGGACTACGGCGGCGTCATCAACACGATGCCGTGGTTCGGCGCGTTCTTCATCCTGTTCGGCATGGCCAACTCCGGCCTGCCCGGCACCAGCGGTTTCGTCGGCGAGTTCATGGTGATCCTGGCCAGCTTCCAGCAGCATCCGCTGATCGCCTTCTTCGCCGCCGCCACGCTGGTGATCGGTGCGGCGTACACCCTCTGGCTGGTGAAGCGCGTGATCCTGGGCGATGTGGCCAATGCCCACGTGGCCGAGCTCAAGGACGTGTCGCTGCGCGAGGCGGTCGTGCTGGGTGGCTTCGCGGCGTGCGTGCTGGCGCTGGGCGTGTACCCCAAGCCGCTGACCGACCTGATGGAGCCGTCGATCGCGCAACTGGCGATGCAGCTCGCCAACAGCAAGCTGTAAGGACGAATCATGACGACGCCGATGCCCATCTCCGCCGCCGACCTGCAGCCCCTGCTGCCCGAGCTGACCCTCATCGCCGGCGCGTTCGCGCTGCTGATGCTGGACCTGTTCCTGGACAGCTCCCGCCGGATCATCACCCATGCCCTGACGCTGGTCATCATGGCCGTCGTCGTCTGGATGCTGGCGACCGGTGTGGGCGGGCAGGGCAGTGTGTTCAGCGGCATGTTCGTCCGCGATACCCTGGCCGACGTCAGCAAGGTCGTGATCGTCGCGGTCAGCGCGCTGTCGCTGGTCTACGGCTGGCCGTACCTGCGCGAGCGCAACCTGTATCCGGGCGAGGCGCCCGTGCTGGTCATGTTCGCGACGGCGGGCATGATGATGATGGTGTCCGCCGGCAGCTTGGTGATGATGTATCTGGGGCTGGAGCTGCTGGCCCTGTGCTCCTACGCGCTGGTCGCGTTGAATCGCGATGACGGGCTGTCGACGGAAGCCGCGATGAAGTACATCGTGCTCGGTTCGCTCGCCTCGGGCCTGCTGCTGTACGGCATGTCGCTGGTATACGGCGCGACCGGCTCGCTGAACCTGCCGGCGATCTTCCAGGCCACGGGCGACGCGCTCGCCGGTGGCGGCGACCAGCGCCTGCTGCTGCTCACCGGCGTGGTGTTCATGGTCGCCGGCGTGGCGTTCAAGCTGGGCGCGGCGCCGTTCCACATGTGGCTCCCGGACGTCTACCAGGGTGCGCCGACACCGGTGACGCTGTTCATCAGCGCGGCTCCCAAGCTGGCGGCCTTCGGCATGGCGTTCCGCCTGCTGCAGGACGGCGTAGGTCCGGCCGCGGCGCAGTGGCAATGGCTGCTGGCGGGCCTGGCCGCCGCATCGCTGGTGATCGGCAACGTCATCGCCATCGCGCAGACGAACCTCAAGCGCATGCTGGCGTACTCCACCGTGTCGCACGTGGGCTTCCTGCTGGTGGGCTTCGCCGGGGGCGGTGAAGTCGGCTACTCGGCCGCGCTGTTCTACGCGATCAGCTACGCGATCATGTCCGCTGCCGCGTTCGGCGCCATCATCGTGCTGTCGCGCCAGGGCTTCGAAGCCGACAAGATCGACGACTTCAAGGGCCTGAACGCCCGCAATCCCTGGCAGGCCGGGCTGGTGCTGTGCGTGATGGCCTCGCTGGCCGGCATCCCGCCGTTCCTGGGCTTCTGGGCGAAGCTGGTGGTGCTGGGTGCCGCGGTGAACGGCGGATTCCTGTGGTTGTCGATCCTGGGCGTGCTGTGCGCGGTGATCGGCGCGTTCTACTACCTGCGGGTGATCAAGGTGATGTACTTCGACGAGCCGGTGGGCGAAATGCCCCCGCCGCGCGCCGACCGCGTGGTGCCGATGGTATTCGGCGTCAACGCGCTGGGCCTGCTGGCCCTGGGCATCGCCTGGAACCCGATCATGGCGTGGTGCAAGCTGGCGTTCGCCGGCTGAGGCCTGGAAACAGGCGTTTTCTGCGCCGGCGGCCTGTCGCCGGCAACGCGTGATGAACGCGATGCCTCATTGAGGTGCGCGCCAAGGCTTGCAAAGCGGCCGCGCATTCATCATAATTTCGCTTCTGCTGCGGGGTGGAGCAGTCTGGCAGCTCGTCGGGCTCATAACCCGAAGGTCGCAGGTTCAAATCCTGCCCCCGCTACCAAGTTTTCCGGTTCATCGGTCGGTCCTCCGGCCCGATGTTCCGGGCAACTCGGGCACGCAACGACGCATGTTCCCGTCGTTGCACCGACATCCAGCGTTATCGGACAAGGGGCCCGCCGGGCCCTTTGTCGTTTCTGGCGTTATCCGATCCGCATCCACGACACCACGGCACAGACCACGTGAGCGAGAAGGCCCACCACATCGTCGAACTGCTGGCCCCGACCGTCCAGGCGCTGGGGCTCGAGCTGCTCGGCATCGAGTACCTGCCGGCGCCCGGCGGCGCGACGCTGCGCCTGTACATCGACGTGCAGGAAGCCGAGCGCGCCACCCGACACGTCAACATCGACGATTGCGAGTCGGTCAGCCGCGAGGTCTCCGCGCAGCTGGACGTCGAGGATCCGATCACCGGCAACTACACGCTGGAAGTGTCCTCGCCCGGCGTGGACCGTCCGCTGTTCAGCCAGGCCCATTACGTGCGTTTCCTGGGCGAGTCGGCCAAGGTGGTCATGAAGCTCCCGCAGGATGGCCGTCGCCGCTTGCAGGGCGTGATCAGCCGCGTCGAGGGCGGCGACATCGTGTTCAACGTCGAGGGCGCCGAGCTGAAGGTGGCGTTCGACAACATCGACAAGGCGCGCCTGGTCCCCGACTGGGCAGCGCTGGGCCTGGCGCCCGAGAAACCCGGCGGCGGCCGCAAGGCTCCCGCCAAGACCGGCGACGCCAAGCGCGCGCCGGCGAAGAAAGCCAAGAAAAAACCCAACCAACCGGCGGCCCGCAAGCCGCGCGCGGAGTGATCAATGAGTAAGGAATTGTTGCTGGTCGTTGATGCGGTGGCCAACGAAAAGGGCGTGCCGCGCGAAGTCATCTTCGATGCCATCGAGGCCGCGCTGGCGTCCGCCGCCAAGAAGCGTTACCTCGACCAGGACGTGCAGGTGCGCGTCACCATCGACCACAAGGACGGCAGCTACGAGACATTCCGTCGCTGGGAAGTCGTCGCCGACGACGTGGTGATGGAATCGCCCGATCGCCAGATCCGCCTGATGGACGCCGAGGACGAAGCCGAAGGCGCCGAGGTCGGCGACTGGATCGAAGAAAAGATCGAAAACCCGGACTTCGGCCGCATCGCGGCGCAGGCCGCCAAGCAGGTCATCGTGCAGCGCGTCCGCGAGGCCGAGCGCGCGCAGGTGGTCGATGCGTGGAAGGACCGCGTGGGCGAGCTGGTCACCGGTGTGGTCAAGCGCGCCGAGCGCGGCAACATCTACGTGGACCTGGGCGGCAACGCCGAGGCCTTCATCCCGAAGGACAAGGGCATCCCGCGCGACGTGCTGCGCGCCGGCGACCGCGTCCGCGGCTACCTGTTCGACGTGCGCTACGAACCGCGCGGCCCGCAGCTGTTCATCAGCCGCGCGGCGCCGGAGTTCATGATCGAGCTGTTCAAGCTCGAAGTGCCGGAAGTGGGCCAGGGTCTGGTCGAGATCAAGGCCTGCGCGCGCGATCCGGGCGACCGCGCCAAGATCGCCGTGCTCGCGCACGACACCCGCACCGATCCGATCGGCGCCTGCATCGGCATGCGCGGTTCGCGCGTGCAGGCCGTGAGCAACGAGCTCAACGGCGAGCGCGTGGACATCGTGCTGTGGAACGACAACCCGGCCACCTTCGTCATCAACGCGATGGCGCCGGCGGAAGTGCAGTCGATCATCGTCGATGAAGAGAAGCACTCGATGGACCTGGCCGTGGCGGAAGACCGCCTGGCGCAGGCGATCGGCAAGGGCGGCCAGAACGTGCGCCTGGCCAGCCGCCTGACCGGCTGGCAGCTCAACGTCATGACCGCCGACCAAGTCCAGGCCAAGAGCGAGGCCGAACAGGCCGTCGCCCGCCAGCTGTTCATGGACAAGCTGGAAGTGGACGACGAGATCGCCGCCATCCTGGTCGCCGAAGGCTTCAGCACGGTCGAGGAAATCGCCTACGTCCCGGTCGGCGAGCTGCTGGCCGTGGAAGGCTTCGACGAGGACATCGTCGAGGAGCTGCGCTCGCGTGCCCGCGATGCGCTGCTGAACGAGGCGCTGGCCGAGGAAGAAGGCCTGGAGGAGAACCATCCGGCCGACGACCTGCTGGCCCTGGAGGGCATGGACGAGGAGACCGCGTTCGCGCTGGCCTCGCACGGCGTCCGCACCAGCGAGGACCTGTCCGACCTGGCGGCCGACGAAGTGGTCGAATTCGGCATCGAGGGGCTGGACGAAGCGCGCGCCGCCGCGCTGATCCTGGCCGCCCGCGCCGACGAAATTGCCCGTCTGGAGCGTGGTGCGTGAGCACCATCGGGGCCCGCCTGGAACGCGGCGCATGAGCCAGCGATGAACACCGCCCTGGCACCCGCAGGGCTTAGAATCCGCGTTCCCTTCTGGGTTGGAGGGGCGCAACACAGAACCTAGGATCCGAATGTCGCAGCAAACCACCATCCGCAAGCTTGCCGAACTGGTCAACACGCCGGTCGAGAAACTGCTGGAGCAACTGGCCGAGGCCGGCATGAGCTTCAGCGGTCCCGACCAGGTCGTGACCAGCATGGAAAAAGTGAAGCTGCTCGGCTTCCTCAAGCGCTCCCACGGCAAGGCCGAGAGCGCCGCGGATGATGCCGCGCCCAAGAAGATCACCCTGGCCCGCCGCAAGGTCCAGGAAGTGACGGTCGCCGCCGGCCGGACCAAGACCACGGTCAACGTCGAAGTGCGCCAGAAGCGCACGTACGTGAAACCGACCGACGCCGAGTCCGCCATCACGAACTGGCAGAACGAAGCCGATCCGGAACGTGCCGAAATCCTGCGCAAGCTGGAGGAATCCCGCCAGCGCAACCTCGACGAGCAGCAGCGCCTGGCCCAGGAAGACGCCAAGCGGGCCGAAGAGCTCGAGCGCCGTCGCCAGGAAGAGGCCGCCGCACGCGCCGAGGCCGACGCCGCGCGCGCACAGGCGGACGCCGAAGCCGCTGCGCTGGCCGCCGGCGCGGTGGCCGTGGATGGCGACGAAGCGCCGCGTCCGGCCAAGCCGGGCACGCCGGGGCACCACGTGCCGAAGATGGTCGTGCGCAAGGATCCGCCGCGTACCGACGATCGCAACAACGCCGCCGCCGCCAAGCACAAGACCCGCGGTTCGCACGCGATGGTGGCCGGCGTCGAGGACGACGACAACACCAGCCGCTTCGCCGGCCAGCTGCACCTGTCCGCAGCCGATCGTGCCCGCCGTGGCGCCTCGCGCGGCAAGCCCAAGCCTCAGCGCCGCCACGAGCAGAGCCGCGGTGGCGGCGGTGCGCATGGCTTCGAGCGGCCGACGGCCCCGATCGTGCGTGAAGTGGCGATCGGCGAAACCATCACCGTTGCCGACCTCGCGCAGAAGCTCGCGCTGAAGGGCGGCGACGTGGTGAAGGCGCTGTTCAAGATGGGCGTGATGGCCACCATCACCCAGACCATCGACCACGACACCGCCGCGCTGATCACCGAAGAGCTCGGCCACAAGGCTGTGCGTGCCGACGCCAACGACGTCGAGAACGAACTGCTGGCGCATTCGGAAGAGCAGCAGGGCGAGAAGGTCTCGCGTCCGCCGGTGGTCACCATCATGGGCCACGTCGACCACGGCAAGACCTCGCTGCTGGACTACATCCGCCGCACCAAGATCGCCAGCGGCGAAGCCGGCGGCATCACCCAGCACATCGGCGCGTACCACGTCGAAACGCCGAAGGGCGTCATCAGCTTCCTCGATACCCCGGGCCACGCCGCGTTTACCGCGATGCGTGCCCGTGGCGCCAAGCTGACCGACATCGTGGTGTTGGTCGTGGCCGCGGACGACGGCGTCATGCCGCAGACCCGCGAAGCCATCCAGCATGCGAAGGCGGCCAAGGTGCCGCTGATCGTGGCGGTGAACAAGATCGACAAGTCCGACGCCGACCCGCTGCGCGTCAAGAACGAGCTGCTGGCCGAGGAAGTGGTCGCCGAAGACTTCGGCGGCGACACCCAGATGGTCGAGATCTCGGCCAAGACGGGCCTGGGCGTCGACACTCTGCTGGACGCCATCTCCATCCAGGCGGAACTGCTGGAACTGAAGGCCGTGGAAGACGGCCGCGCCAGCGGCGTGGTCATCGAATCCTCGCTGGACAAGGGCCGTGGCCCGGTCGCGACGGTGCTGGTGCAGCAGGGCACCCTGAAGAAGGGCGATTACCTGGTCTGTGGCATCCAGTACGGTCGCGTGCGTGCGCTGTTCGACGAAACCGGTGGCCAGCCGGCCTCGGCCGGTCCGTCCATCCCGGTGCAGGTGCTTGGCCTGTCGGGCGTGCCGGAAGCGGGCGACGACTTCGTGGTCGTCGACGACGAGCGCCTGGCCAAGGACGTGGCGCAGCAGCGCGACGCCAAGCGCCGTGAGTCGCGCCTGGTCCAGTCCGCCGGCAGCCGCATGGAAGACATCATGGCGCAGCTGGGCAAGGGCGAAGGCCAGCTCAGCCTCAACCTGATCATCAAGGCCGACGTGCAGGGTTCGGTGGAAGCGCTGCGCCATTCGCTGACCGCGCTGTCCAACGAATCGATCCGCATCAACATCATTAGCTCCGGCGTGGGCGGCATCACCGAGTCCGACGCCAACTCCGCGGTCACCTCCAAGGCGACCGTCATCGGCTTCAACGTGCGTGCCGACGCCTCCGCGCGTCGCATCATCGAATCCAATGGCGTGGACCTGCGCTACTTCTCGATCATCTATGACGTGATCGACCAGGTGAAGCAGGTGGCCTCCGGCCTGTTGGGCGTGGAGATCCGCGAAGAGATCATCGGTATCGCCGAAGTGCGCGACGTGTTCCGCAGCTCCAAGTTCGGCGCGGTCGCGGGCTGTATGGTCGTCGAGGGCGTGGTCAAGCGGAACAAGCCGATCCGCGTCCTGCGCGCCAGCACCGTGGTGTTCGAGGGCGAGCTGGAATCGCTGCGCCGCTTCAAGGAGAACGTCGACGAAGTGCGTAACGGCACCGAGTGCGGCATCGGCGTGAAGGCCTATAACGACGTCCAGCCGGGCGACCAGATCGAGTGCTTCGAGCGCATCGAAGTGCAGCGCACGCTCTGATCATGCCGACCAAGTCGTTCCATCGCACCGACCGCGTTTCCGCCCAGCTCCGTCGCGAGCTGGGCACGCTGGTGCACGAGGCCGTGCGCGAGCACGGCCTGCCGTCGGTGAGCGTCTCCGACGTGGAAGTCACCCGCGACATGGCGCACGCCAAGGTGTTCGTCACCGCGCTGATGCCGGAACGTTCGGCCGAAGCGGTGAAGGGCCTGAAGGAACTCGCCTGGGGCCTTCGTATGGAACTCGCGCGCAGGGTGAAGATGCGGCACGTGCCCGAACTTCATTTCCATTACGACGATTCCGTCGATCGCGGCGAGCGCATCGAGACCCTGCTGCGCGACAACCCGCTGCTCCCCGAGTCCGACGACGAAACCTGAGTGTCGGTACGGCAAGACCGTAAAGCGGAGCTTGCTCCGCTGCTCTCCGCTCCGGCGTCCTGATACCTGTTTCGCAAGCACGTCGCGCAAGCGCGACGCTACGATGCGGCGACTCCCCGCCAAACCACGTAATCTGGGACCCATGGCAGGACGCATCCAATTCCGCCCGCTGGATGGCCTGCTGCTGCTGGACAAGCCGCAGGGCATGAGTTCGAACGCGGCCCTGCAGCTGGCCCGCCGCCTCTTCCGCGCCGAGAAGGGCGGCCACACCGGCAGCCTGGATCCCCTGGCGACCGGCCTGCTGCCGCTCTGCTTCGGCGAGGCGACCAAGATCGCCGGCCTGCTGCTCGGTTCGCGCAAGGCCTATGACACCGTGGCCATCCTCGGCACCACCACCGATACCGACGATGCCGACGGCGCGCCACTGCGCGAGCGTCCCGTGCCGACGCTGGACGAGGCGGCCGTCCTGGACGCCCTGGCGCCGTTGCTGGGCCGCATCCGCCAGCGTGCCCCCATCTATTCGGCCCTCAAGCAGGGCGGTGAGCCGCTGTACGCCAAGGCTCGCCGGGGCGAGGCGATCGAGGCCCCCGAGCGCGACGTCGAGGTGCATGGCCTCGAGATCCTCGACATTGCCCCGGAGCGCATCGCGTTGCGGGTGGAATGCGGCTCGGGCACCTACGTGCGCAGCCTGGTTCGCGACCTGGGCGAGACCCTGGGCTGCGGCGCCCACGTCGGCGTCCTGCGCCGGCTCTGGGTGGAGCCGTTCAGGCAGCCACGGATGTTCACGCTCGAAGCGCTGCAGGCCCTGGCGGCGGAGGGCGGGGAAGCCGCCCTCGACGCCTGCCTGCTGCCGATCGAGGCTGGCCTGACCGGCTTCCCACGGGTCGACGTGGATGCCGAGGGTGCCCGCCGGCTGGGGCAGGGCCAGCGCCTGCGCGGGCAGCCGCCGAGCGACGGTCCCGTGGCCGTGCATGGCCCGGAGGGCCGCGTACTGGGGCTGGCAACGGTCGATCCCGCGGGCGTGCTGTCGCCGCAACGCCTGTTCACATGGACCGCGGAAGCCGCGGCGTCGCCGGGCCGCAGCCAATAAAACCTTGTTTCACAAGGCCCTGGCGGCTACACTACGCCGCCGGTTTTCACCGGTGGTTTCCCATCCTTTTGCTTCGCAAACGGCGAACCAGGCGGTGCGCGCGGAGGACAGCCCGCGTTCCTGCAGGTCACGCATCCAACGAGAGAACATCATGTCCGTCGATACCAAGAAAGTGATTGCCGACAACGCCCGCGGCGCCAACGATACCGGCTCCCCGGAAGTGCAGGTCGCCCTGCTGACCGCCCGCATCGAGCACCTGAGCGGCCACTTCAAGACCCACAAGAAGGATCACCACAGCCGTCGTGGTCTGCTGCAGCTGGTCAACCGCCGTCGCAGCCTGCTTGACTACCTCAAGAAGAAAGACAACGAGCGCTACAAGACCCTGATCGAGAAGCTCGGTCTGCGTCGCTGATGCAACACCCCACCGCGGCGCAGAGATGCGCCGCGGTTTGCATTTCAGGGAACGGAATGCTGTAACCGCGGGCCGCACCGGGCCCGCCCTCGCTGAAACACCGGCCGCTACCCCCGGCCACCTGCGCGCGGCAAGGGTCGTGCGCGGTCCAACCGAACAAGGCATCCCCAAGGAACCCACGTGGCAAAGATCACCAAAACCTTCCAGTACGGCAAGCACCAGGTCACCCTGGAAACCGGCGAAATCGCCCGTCAGGCCGGCGGCGCCGTCATCGTCAAGGTCGATGACACCGTGCTGCTGGTCACCGCCGTGGCGGCGAAGTCGGCCCGTGAAGGCCAGGACTTCTTCCCGCTGACGGTCGATTACCAGGAGAAGTTCTACGCCGGCGGCCGTATCCCGGGTGGCTTCTTCAAGCGCGAAGGTCGCGCGACCGAGAAGGAGACGCTGATCTCCCGCCTGATCGACCGCCCGCTGCGTCCGCTGTTCCCGGAAGAATTCCGCAATGAAGTGCAGGTCATCGCCACGGTGATGTCGCTGAACCCGGAAATCGACGGCGACATCCCGGCGCTGATCGGCGCCTCCGCCGCCGTCGCCCTGACCGGCGCGCCGTTCAACGGCCCGATCGGTGCCGCCAAGGTCGGCTACATCAACGGCGAGTACGTGCTGAACCCGACCGTCAGCGAGCTGAAGGACTCCAAGCTGGAGCTCGTCGTCGCCGGTACCTCCAACGCCGTGCTGATGGTCGAATCCGAAGCCGCCGAGTTGTCGGAAGACGTGATGCTGGGCGCCGTGATGTTCGGCCATCGCGAAATGCAGAAGGTCATCCACATCATCAACGAGCTGGTCGTTGAAGCCGGTACCAAGAGCTGGGACTGGTCCGCGCCGGCCAAGAACGAAGTGCTGATCTCGGCGCTGAAGGAAGCCGTGGGCACGCAGCTCGACGGCGCCTTCCAGGTGCGCGACAAGCTGCAGCGCCGCGACGCCATCTCGGCGATCAAGAAGGACGTGCTGGCGCAGCTGGCCGGCCGTGCGGAATCGGAAGGCTGGGCCGCCGGCGCGCTGTCGAAGGAATTCGGCGAGCTGGAATACCAGACCATGCGCGGCTCCGTGCTGGCTACCAAGGTCCGCATCGACGGTCGTGCGCTGGACACCGTCCGCCCGATCTCCTCCAAGGTCAGCGTGCTGCCGCGCGTGCACGGCTCCTCGCTGTTCACCCGTGGTGAGACGCAGGCGATCGTCGCCGTCACCCTCGGCACCGCGCGCGACGGCCAGGTGATCGACGCCGTCGGCGGCGAGTGGAAGGACCACTTCCTGTTCCACTACAACTTCCCCCCGTTCTCGGTGGGCGAAGCCGGCCGCATGATGGGCCCGAAGCGTCGCGAAATCGGCCACGGCCGCCTCGCCAAGCGCGGCGTGCTCGCCGTGATGCCGACGATGGAATCCTTCCCGTACACCATCCGCGTCGTCTCGGAAATCACCGAGTCGAACGGTTCGTCCTCGATGGCTTCGGTCTGCGGCAGCTCGCTGGCGCTGATGGATGCCGGCGTGCCGATCACCGCCCCGGTCGCGGGCATCGCGATGGGCCTGGTGAAGGAAGGCAACGACTTCGTCGTGCTGAGCGACATCCTGGGTGACGAAGACCACCTGGGCGACATGGACTTCAAGGTGGCCGGTACCGCGAACGGCGTGTCCGCGCTGCAGATGGACATCAAGATCGAAGGCATCACCGAAGAGATCATGAAGCAGGCGCTGACGCAGGCGAAGGCCGGCCGACTGCACATCCTGGGCGAGATGGCCCACGCGATGACCGCACCGCGCCAGGAACTGAGCGAGTTCGCGCCGCGCCTGATCACCATCAAGATCCACCCCGACAAGATCCGCGAAGTGATCGGCAAGGGCGGCTCGGTGATCCAGGCGATCACCAAGGAAACCGGCACGCAGATCGACATCCAGGACGACGGCACCATCACCATCGCTTCGGTGAACGGCGCCGCCGGCCAGGCCGCCAAGGCCCGCATCGAGCAGATCACGTCCGACGTCGAGCCGGGCCGCATCTACGAAGGCAAGGTCGCCAAGATCATGGACTTCGGTGCGTTCGTCACCATCCTGCCGGGCAAGGACGGCCTGGTGCACGTGTCGCAGATCTCCAACGACCGCGTCGAGAAGGTCAGCGACGCGCTGAAGGAAGGCGACGTGGTCAAGGTCAAGGTGCTGGAAGTCGACAAGCAGGGCCGCATCCGCCTGTCGATCAAGGCCGTGGAAGAAGGCGAGGGCGTGTCGGCCGAGTAAGCCGCACGACATCGCGATGCGATACGGAAAAGCGGGCTTCGGCCCGCTTTTTCTTTGCCTGTTCTTCGCGTTCGCGACGTCGCGGGGAAGCGCGCAGGACACAGCGTCTTCATGCGCGCGCCGACGGCTGTCATGCGGTCGACGATAATGACGGGCATGGAATCCAAGAAGACACACGCCGCCGCATCCGCGCCGCGCTGGTCCGGTCGAGGGCTGGTGTTGCTCGGCATCGTGCTGTCCGCCTTCAACCTGCGCACGGCGGTCACGTCGCTGACGCCGCTGCTGGACACGCTCGGCGATACCTTCGGCTTCGGTGCCACCACGACCGGCGTGTTCGGCATGCTGCCGACGGCGGCGTTCGCGTTGTTCGGCGCCGCCACACCGGCGCTCGCGCATCGCATCGGTCTGGAGCGCACCGCCCTGGTGGCGATGCTGTTGGCCACGCTGGGCTTGCTGTTGCGCAGTGGCGCCCACGACACCGCGGCGCTGATGGCCGCGTCGCTGACGGCGCTGGCGGGCATGGGCATCGGCAACATCGTGCTGCCGCCGCTGGTGAAGCGCTATTTCGCCGATCGCGTCGGCGCGGTCAGCACGCTGTACATCACCGTGCTGCAGGCCGGCACCATCCTGCCCGCACTGGTCGCGGTGCCGATGATGGAAGCCGCGGGCTGGCGCATCTCGCTGGGCCTGTGGGCGGTGTTCGCCGCGGCCTCCGCCGTGCCGTGGTGCCTGATGCTGTGGCAAGAGCGCCTCGCCGCCTCGCCGCTGGCGCGCGCCCACGATGCCGCCGTCACCGTCGACGACGAAGCGCCGGAGCTCGCCGCGCCGCGTCCCACCGGCCGCGCCTGGCGCTCGCCGGTGGCCTGGGGCATGGCGCTGATGTTCGGCATGACCTCGCTGGTGACGTATTCCATGTTCACCTGGCTACCGAAGCTGCTGGTCGAAGCCGGCGGCACGCCCGCGCTGGGCGGCACGATGGTGGCGCTGTTCTCCACGCTGGGCCTGGTGGCCTCGCTGACCATGCCGCTGATCGCGGTGCGCATGCGCAATCCCTTCATCGTGGTCGTGGTCTGCGCCGGGTTCTACGCGGCGGCGTTCGCCGGCCTGCTGCTGGCGCCGATGGCCGCGCCCGCGCTGTGGGTCGCGCTGCTCGGCCTGGGCCCCAGCACGTTCCCGCTGTCGCTGACGATGATCAACCTGCGCACGCGTACGCCAGAAGGATCAGCCGCCCTGTCGGGCTTTATGCAGGGCGTGGGCTACACGCTGTCCTGCGCCGGACCGCTGGCCTTCGGTCTGTTGCACGAGTACACGCACGGTTGGGCATGGCCGATGGCTTTCCTCGCCGCCTGCGTCGGCGTGCTGCTGGTCGGCGGATATCTGGCCTGCCGCCCGCGATACCTGGAAGACACCTGGCATGCATAGGTAGGATGGGTTGAGCCGAAGGCGATACCCATCATCGTGGTCCTACTTGACGGGTAGTCCGGACTTCGCCGCTGAGTACCGCTTCGCTCACGCCGTCCTACGAGTGGCTCGATGGGTATCGCTTCGCTCAACCCATCCTACGAGCTGGATTGGGCGGCCAGGTGGCTCGCGTGCCGATCAGATCAACCGCGCAAACCGCATCCATTCCGCTGTGCGCTGGGCGCCGAGTTCGAACGAATGCGCCGGCTTCCAGCCCAACCGCGCCTTGGCGTGGTCGTTGGCGACCCACGCGCGGTAGGCTTCGCGGACCACGCGGCCCTCGCTCGGCATGCGCACCGATGGCACGTCGTCGATGGGCGCAGGCGCACCACGGCCCCGCAGGCGCGATTTGATCTTCAGTTTCTGCTCGGGCGTGATCCGGCGGGCCACCATTTCCTTGGCCCCGCGGATCAGCTGGCCCAGCGACGGGATGGTGCCCAACTGGGCATGGAACGCCGGCGAGGCCGCCAGTCGGATCGCCGCCTTGACGCTGTCGCGTGCGTTGGGCTGCTTTGATTTCCAGTACGCGGCGATATCGTCGAGTGCGTGGTCATGGACCGTCTTCTCGCCCTCGACCATGCCGGCGAACGTGGTGATGAACTCGCCCCAGGTGAGGCGGCCATCGCCGTTGATCAGGAAGACCTCGCCGACCGCGTCGTCGCGCTCGATCGCCGCCATGATCGCTTCGCAGACATCGTCCACGTAGACCGCGTTGCACAGCCCGCGGCCGCCGTCGATCAGGCTGATCTTGCCACCGCGCGCGTCATGCACGATGGGCGTGACGAAGAAACTGTAGGGGCCGTACACGATGGTCGGGCGGATCACCACCGTCTCCAGCGCGCCGCGCTTGCCGGCGGCCACGACCACGGCCTCGGCGGCCGCCTTGGCGTCGGAGTAGGCCTCGTTCCAGCGCTCGATCGGCGCGGTGGCCTCGGTCAGCACGTCCAGCTTCGGCGACGGGCCGTGCACGGCCATCGAACTGATGTGGACGATGCGGCGCACGCCCGCGCGCGTGCACGCCTCGATCAACTGGGTGGTCTGCTTCTGCGCGCTCTCGTCGTCGCCGTGGGCGAGGTTGACCACGGCGTCGCAGCCTTCCACCGCGCGGGCGAGGCTGGCGGCGTCGAGCATGTCGCCGGCGACCAGTTCGGCATCCAGGCGTGCGATGCGTGCGGCGCGCGAGAAGTCGCGGACCATCGCGCGGTAGGGCAGCCGGTATTCGAGCGAGAGCAGTTCGCACAGGCGCGAACCGATGAAGCCGCTGGCGCCGGTGACCAGGATCTTGGTGGGCGTCATGCCGAAGCCTCCAGCCGCGCCAGCCAGGGCTGCGCCATCGAAGTCCGCCGTGCGTAGGCCGTCTCGATGACGGACAGCGCCTGCAGGGCCGATTCCCCGGTCACGAACGGCGCGCGACGTTCGCGGATCGCGCCGATGAAATCGTTGAGCTGCGCGCGGTAATGGCTGCGTCCGTCCCAGCGCTGAGCGCATAGGATCTGCATCTCCATCGGGCCGCGTCGCGTGCGCCGGTGCAGGGTCAGGGTGCGAGGATCGGACGTATGCGCTTCCAGCGTGCCGCGCTCGCCGACGACACGGATGCTGCGGCGCAGGCGGTGCGACCAGCTGAACTCCATGCGCGCCGGCACCGCACGTCCGCCGATCTGCAGCGTGCCGGTCAACTTCGCATTGCTCTCGAAACCCCCGAAGGCATCGTCCTCGTAGGCGATGTCGGTGAGGTCGCCGAACAGCCAGAGCACGCGGTCGAGCAGGTGCACGCCGCTGTCGAAGAGCACGCCGCCGCCGGTCGCGTTGCGGTCGAAATAGCTGTTGCTGGCCATCGGCCAGTCCAGCGGTGCGCCATCCTCGACGATCACCTCGCGGACCTCGCCGATCTCGCCTTCCTCCACCAGGTCGGCGAGCCAGCGGTTGTGCGGGAAGAACCGCATCATCAGGGCGACGGCCAGGATCCGTTCGGTCCGGCGCGCGGCGTCGACCATCTTCCGGCCGTCGGCGGCGGTGATCGCCAGCGGCTTCTCGCACAGTACGTCGATGCCCATCTCCATCAGCTGGATCGCGATGGGTGCATGGAAGCGCGGGGGCACGGCCACGATCGCGGCGTCGACCTTGCCGGCGAGGTCGGCCACGTCGGTGGCGATCGCGGCGTCGACGCCGCTGGCATGCGCGGCATGGGTGGCGTTGCTGCGGTCGCGGTCGCAGAGCACGGCCAACTCGACCCGGCGGTCGCCGACGATCACCGGCAGGTGCGCTTCGCGGGTGATCGCCCCGCAGCCGACAATGCCCAGCCGCACGGGCCGGTTCGAATCAATCTTCGTCAAGGTGTCCTTCCCCCTGTCCACACCCGTGATACGTGGATAGGGGGGGAAACCGGCCACGGCGGGGTTGCCATGCCGGTCCTGCCGACTGGAAAGGTCCGCAGGATTGACGAGACGTCGGCAGGGCGGGAGCATCCGGGCACCGTCCTTGGAATGTCTACCGGTGAACGACGCTCAACTGAAAAAGGCGGGTCTGCGGGCGTTGGAGCTGTGTCTGGTGGGCATTGCGTGCTTCTACCTCATTCCTCCCGTGTCTTCGTTGCCCGAACCGCCGAGCCTGGTGCCCGACCGCGGCCTCGTCTTCGCGGGTACGGCGTTTCTCGCCAGTCTGGTGCTGGCATATCGGCGCGGTGCCGAGGATGTGGCGACGGCGGTCATCAAGCTCGCCGGGTTTCTTGCCTTCGGTTGGGCGATCTACTTGAGGTGTACCTTTGGCTAGCGCGCTCCGCGCCATCTCAGGAGAAGCGCTGACACTCCCTCTCTGGGAAGTCGGCCTGCTGCGAGGTCTGGTCCGCAGCGACCTTCGCTCGCAACTGGGCGAGCCGGCCTACGTCGAGACGGATACGCACAGGACCTACGGAGGCGACGAGGATTGGTGGTTCTACGCCACCTCGACCGGTGCCAGCATCGCGATCTGTCTGCGGGTGCCGTACCGGGATGTCGCGGTCTACGTCAGCGATCCTGCACCTGCCACGATCGACGAGGCTCTCGCCGTGCTCCGGCCTCACGAGGTCGAGCGCTACGAGCAGCCGTTTCTGCGGAGGTAATGCGCAGGACGCCCAACGTCATCCCAGCTTGATCTCCAGCTTCGCCCGCATCTGCTGGCGGAACTTCGTCGCCAGCGCGGCGAAGCCGGCGCCGGTGGGATGCATCTCGTCGAACCATTGGCCGCTGGTGGTCAGCACGCCGCGCAGGTCGACGAAGTCGAAGACCTTGCCGGTGGTGCGGTCGTCGCGCAGGGGCACCAGCACGCGGTCGACGAAGCCGTCGATCAGCAGGCGGGCGAATTCGCGCTGCTGTTCGATGCGCGGCAGCACGTGCGCCACCTTGTTGCCGATCCACGGGCCCACGCCCTTCTTGAGCAGGGCGGCGGCGCCCAGGTTGCCCAGCGTCAGCTGCGCGGCCCGGCCCAGCTCGCGCGGGTAGTCGTAGGTGTGCGCCAGGATGGGGGTGTGTGGACGGATGGCCTGGAAGGCGGTGACGAAGGCGCGGTAGCGGTCCAGTACCTCGGCGTAGCGCCCGGTGTCCACGACGCGCTGGAACGCCGCGGCCGGGCTCATCGGCGCCGCACCGCGGAACGTGGTCTGCAGGAAGGTGTCGACGAAGTCGTTGCCGCCGGCGCTGATCAGCACCAGGTCGAATTCGAAGCCGCGGTACCACGTGGACAGATCGCGGATGCCGCGCGCAGTGAACATGTCGACGGCGAGGTCGCCGCTGTCTTCCGTGCGGAAGAACAGGCCGCCGGCGCCGAACAGCGGTACGCCTTTCTTCTCATCCTCGGGCGCGGGGTACACCAGCCAGTCCAGCAGGTTCATCGACAGCGGCGTGGAGAACCAGGAATCGCCTTCGCAGAACACGATGGGCGTGGAGGCGAACGCCTCCGGCTTGCGGGCCAGCGCCCGGTACAACGTGCGGAATTCACCGCGGCGGGTGGTCATCAATGACTGCGAAGCGGGCATCGTGCATCTCCATGGGGCAGGGGTCCCCAAGAGGGATCAACGCACTTGATGGGCGAGGGCGGCCGCCCCTACGATCATGCATCGCCAGTGCTGCATCCGTCCGGTAGGCCCGCCGAGTGGGCCGTTGGTTGTCGCACGCACTGCATCTTCGAAGCTCTGGAGTCCGGCCATGCTCGCTTCCGTGTTGATGATGGGATGGGTTGTCAGCCCGATGGTGAGTGACTTGCCTGAAGGTTGGCGCTTGCCGACCAGCGCAGAACTTCAGCATCCGATGCTGCCAGAGTCGCCAGCAGCGTTTACAAGCGTGATTGCGGACCTGGATGACGATGGCGGCGATGACACCGCGCTGCTCCTGAAAAGCATGACAAGTAATGCTGAAGCGCTCTGGGTGCGGATGTCGGGTAAGGAGGCGCCCGCCTGGATCCGGGTCAATGAAATTTCGTGGGGGAGTGACTACGCCAACGTCGGTCTCGTCATGAGGATCGACACGGCGGAACCCGGGGTCTACGCGTGCCCCGAGGCGGAGGCGGTCTGTCAGCAGGAACTAGAAGGCCCCGCACGTAGTCTGGTCCTCTCCAGCACAGGGATCGAGTATTTCCGTCTCGGCAGTACGTCATCCCTTTATTTTTGGGACAAGGCGCAGCGGAGGTTCCAGCAGGTCGCGTTGAGCGACTAGTCGACGAGTTCGCTGCACGTGGGGTCGGCGCATGAGGTGGGAGGTGTCGAAGGCCAGCCTGTCGGGCCGATGTTCCGGACCCGGGCGGCCTGCGTCGTCCCGGCCATACCGACCGTTCACAGGAAGTCACAACGACTTCCGGCAGGGGTTTGCCGGCCGGGGCGGTGCTATCTAGTCGGTTTCCTGACACCGCTGGGGAGCACCGCATGACCACCCGTCGTGACCTGTTCAAGCTGGGCGCGCTGGCCGCCGCCGCGGCCGCGCTGCCGTCGTTCGCCTCCGCCGCCAGCGAGGCCAAGCCCGTGGGCAAGGCGGCCAAGCCGCTGAACATCCTGATCCTCGGCGGCACCGGCTTCACCGGGCCGTTCCAGGTCGAGTACGCGCTCAAGCGCGGGCACAAGGTCACCCTCTTCAACCGCGGCAAGCGGCCCTCGCCGGAATGGCCGTCCGCCGTCGAGCAGCTGCACGGCGACCGCAACACCGGCGACCTCGCCGCGCTGAAGGGCAGGAAGTGGGACGTGTGCATCGACAACCCCACCAGCCTGCCGTTCTGGGTGCGCGATGCGGGCCAGGTGCTGAAGGGCAACGTGGACCACTACCTCTTCATCTCCACCATCTCGGTGTACGCCGACGGCAGCAAGCCGGGCATCAACGAGACCTCGCCGTTGGCGCAGTACAAGGGCAAGGACGCGATGGCCGAAACGCAGCAGACCCTGCGGGCCGACATCGAGAACCTGTACGGCCCGCTGAAGGCGCTGAGCGAAGCCGAAGCGCACAAGCAGTTCGGCAAGAACGTCACCATCGTGCGCCCCGGGTACATCGTCGGCCCGCGCGACGAGACCGACCGCTTCACCTACTGGCCGCACCGGGTGGCGCAGGGCGGCGAGATCCTGGTGCCCGGCGACGGGCAGGACCCCATCCAGATCATCGACGGTCGCGACCTGGGCGAATGGATGATCCGCCTGGCCGAGGCGCGCACGCTGGGCACCTTCAACGCCTGCGGGCCGGACTACGCGCTGTCGATGGACGCGATGCTGTACGGCTGCCAGGCCGTCACCGGCGGCGGCATGACGCTGACGCACGTGCCGCCGGCCTTCCTCGACGAGCAGCAGGTCGGCCTGCCGATCTGGGTGCCGTCGAAGGACAACCCGTATGCGGGCTACGGTGCGGTCAGCAACCAGCGGGCGATCGCGGCGGGGCTGACGTTCCGTCCGCTGGCGACGACCGTGGAGGACCTGCTGGCGTGGTTCCGCAGCCTGCCGGCCGAACGCCAGGCCAAGCTGGGTGCGGGCATCCCGCGCGAGAAGGAAGCCGAACTGCTGAAGGCCTGGCACGCGCGCAAGGGCTGAGGCCGACGCACGGTCAGGGCGATCCGCACTCCTGGCGCTGCACGTCGCGGGTATGTCCGAACACGGCCCCCTGAGCGCCCGCGGGGAGTGCCGGTTGTGCGCGCAGGTGGTTCGCCGCTTCCGCCCGCGCGCGCGCCAGTGAGGCGGCGTCCAGATCCTGTTCCAGGTTGCGCACGGTCTGATCGATGAACGACCGCGGCGTGGCGAAGCGCGCTTCATCGCGCATCAGTGATTGCGCATACAGGTAGAGCGCGAGGGCCTGCGATCGATCCGGTGTCACCGCCTGCGCCAGCAGGTGGCGTCGGCCGGGCTGTGCGGGATTGTGGGCCGCGGCAAGCGCGAGGACCGTGGGCAGGTCGCCTTGGGCGACCGCGCGCTTTGCGAAGGTTTCCGCTTCGCGCTGGTAGACGCGCAGGCTGTCGAGGTTCTCCAGCGTTTCGTTCATGCGGAAGGCGTTGCCGACCGCGTAGTGGCGCATCGCCACGACGTTGCCGCCCAGCGCCGCGGTGCGCCAGTACTGCAGGCGCTGGTGGGCACTGATCGCAGGGACGCCCTCGCAATGCGCGCTTTCCTCCAGCATGCGTTCGGCGCCTGCGGCGACGGCCTGTTGTGTCTGCCGGATCGTGGCCTGCAGCTCGGGCGTCATCGCGGTGCCGGGAGGCAGGCGGACGTTCGACGACCTCATGGCCTCCGAGATACTGGACAGCTGCGTCGCGATGCGGTCGCAGTACTCCATTTCCGCCGCGAGCCGGCAGGCCGCATCCGGTTCGCCGGCGTCAGCGCGCGCGCGGAGATCGGCGACCACCTCGCGCAAGGGCCGTGCGGCGTCGGGCAACGGACGGTTGGGCGGCCGCGATCCTGCAGTCAGGGGCCGCGACGGCGCAGCCGAGTCAGCGGGCGTGGCCTCCCGAGTGGGGGAATCCGATGTTTCCGAAGCACGGGTGTCCGGCGACTGGGTGCGCCCCAGCCACCACCCCAGTCCGCCTACGGCGACCACCAGCAACAGTGCGGACAACCCGCGGTACATGCGCGACACAGGCATCCTTGCGATCTCCCGGCATCCATGGCGAGCGCCTAGCTCACCATGGCGATGCGGCGAGGGCAAGCCGCCTTCGGATCAACGCTCTCGGCGCACCAGCGTGCGGTCCACCGGACCACGACGCTGCCAGTCGGGCACGACGCGTTCGCCGATGGCATGGTCCGTGGACGTTGCCGCGGCTGCGCCCGGCACCGCCAGCGAGGGAATCGATGCGGCCACGGCGATGTCTTCCAGCTTCGGCGCGAGGTCGGTGCCCTGCACGAGGCCGAGCGGCGCGTAACCGGTATAGCCGGGAAAGACCTGGCTGAGGTTGGCGTTGCCCATGCGGCGGATCAGGATTTCCGAAAGGACGCGGCGGTAGTCGGTGGTCACCGGCACGTCGCCGAAGGTGGGCGAGAGCGTTTCCGGATTCAGGCCCGGCCAGCTGCCGTAGAAGCGACGGCCGTTGACGGCACCGCCCAGCACCAGCAGCGGATTGCCGTAGCCGTGGTCGGTGCCGCCGTTCGCGTTCGCGCGCACGCGGCGGCCGAATTCGGACTGCACCACCACAGTGACGCGCGCCATCTCGCCGGTGCCGTTGAGCTCGGCATAGAACGCGGCGAGCGCGGCGGAGAGTTCGTTGATCTTGTTCTGGTAGAAGTGATAGCCGCTGCCCGCGGTGCCCTGGCCTTCATGCGTGTCCCAGCCACCGAGGTCGAGGGTGGCGTAGCGCAGGCCCAGGTTGAAGCGGATGCTTTGCGCGATGGTCCACAGCTGCTGCGCGAAGTTGCCGGTCGGCCAACTCGCCGGCAGGCTGGCGTAGCCCTGCTGGCCGATCAAACGCAGCGCGCCGTCGGCGCGGCGGCCGTTGACTTCGATGCCGGTCTGCCCGTTCCACAGCGACGCCACGGTCTCGGCCACGCCGCGCAATCCGGAGGGCGAATCCGACCGCGTGCGCTGCCAGCTCCAGGCGGTGGTGTTGAGGGAGAAGTCCGAGGGGCTGCTCATCGTGAGCGCGTCCACCGCGCCCATCAGGCCCGCCGGCTGGGTGCCGCTGACGCCCAGCGCAGGCAGCGTGCCGGTGCCGCCCGGACGGGTTTCCCACGCGCGCGTCATCCAGCCGGTCGGCGAACCGTACTTGCCGGGCGTACCCAGGTCGATGTACAGCTGCGCGTCGAAGTGGCTGCGCGTCACCGTGGTGGCCATGCCGCAGGCATGGACGATGGCCAGCTTGCCGTCGTTCCACAGATCACGCAGGCCGGTGGCCGAGGGATGCAGGCCGAAGCCGGTATCCGCGCCGCCGGAGAGCGTGAGCGGCAGCGCGCCGTAAGCGCCACTGGTCTCGATTTTCAGGCTGGGGCGCGCTTCCTCGTAGAAGCCGCGGTCCACGCCGCCGGTGGGCACCACCAGGTTGAGGCCGTCCAGGCCGCCGCGCAGGAACAGGTGCACGACGGTGTCGTAGCTGTTGACGGCCGCGTCCACGGGATCGGCGAACATCAGGCTGCCGCCGGTGGCGCTGACGATGGCGGCGCTGCCGCAGCCTTTGACGAATTCGCGTCGGGTCAGTTGGAAGTCGCGCATGGCTGCCCTCAGCGGCTCATGAATTCGGGAGTCATCAGGATCAGCGCCACCAGACCGCGCAGGCGCTCGTGGTTGTAGTGCCGTTTCAGGTCGCTGCCCTGCCACGTATTGGTGTCGGTGATGACGTAGGTGTTGGGATCGCCGTTCTGCGCCATGAACGCGACCAGCGCCTGCTTGCGCGCCGCTTCCGGTTGGTAGCCGAGCAGGCGCGTGCACCACCAGGTGACGATGTTGGCGGCGGTCCAGTTCGCGACCGGCACGTTGGCGCGCGTGGTGTCGACCACGGGATGCAGCGGCACCTCGCCGTCCTTGCTTTCGGTCAGCCAGCCCAGCACGCGCCAGGTCATCGCGAACGAATTGGAACCGGACCACGCCAGCGCGCTGTCGGGATACCCGTTCGGCGCCGGCCAGTTGTACGGCGCGTGGCCGGTGAAGCCGTACAGCCACATGAAGTCGTTGCTGCGGCTGTGGTCCAGGCGCAGCGTCCAGTCGCCCCCCAGGGTGCGCATCGCCGCGACCGAGGCATCGAACGGCCGGCGGTTCTTCCGGCCGAAGCTGGCGACGAAATCGTCGGAGTTGAGGATGTGGCGCATCACCAGCTCGATCTGGTTCGGCGCCTGCCAGTTCGCGCGGAAGATCGCGGCGGCGCTGTCGATCAGTCCCTGCCGGGGCGTGTCGTCGATGAAGCGGCGGATCAGCTTCTTGCAGATGAACTTGGCCACGCGCGGATGGCTGGCCAGGCGGTTGAGCACGTCGCGGCCGTCCTTCATCGCCGGCTGTTCCGGATAGATCAGCATGCCGAGCAGGAACTTCGGGCCGGCATCGTGCCAGGACTGGCGGTAGACGAAGGTGCCGTCGTTCTCGCCGGGGAACTGCCAGTGCGCGTTCTTCGCCGACCAGCCGGTGAAGGCGGCCGAGGTCTCGTACACGTCGATGTCGGTGTAGCCGATCGGGTACGCCGGATCCTCCGGGCACGGCGGCACCTGGAACGGGTCCATGAAACCCAGGTAGTTCTCGGCGCCGAAGGTGTGCAGTTCCAGCAGTTCGCGGGCGAAGTTCTCGTTCGGGCCCGAGCGCGAATTGCTGATGTTGTCCAGGTAATACAGCATCGCCGTGCTCTGGGCGACGGCCTCGAGCATCGTGCGGAAGTTGCCCTTGGCGTTGGCGCGGATCACGTCGCGGTCGTAGTGCACGAACACCGGGCCGACGCTGAAGTCCGTGCCGAGCACGTTGAAGTGGTCGTGCCAGAAGTTCACCAGCACTTCGCGCAGCTGGCGGCGCGAGTACACGGCGCGCACGAACGCCGCGCGCTGCACTTCGTTGGCCGGGCGCATGCGGGTGTTGTACTCGGGGTCCGGCACCACGTGCTCCGCCCAGAGCTGGGTCAGCGGCTTGTTGAGCGTGGTGTAGCCGCCGGCGTTGAGACGGTTGGTGACGGCGCTGTCGTCGATGGCGTCCCAGTTGAGCTGCCAGTCCACGTAGTTGGCCAGCCGCTGGCGATCGGTGCTGCCCAGGGCGTTGAATTCGGCGATGGTGGCGGCGGTGGCGCCGTAGCTGAGGTTGTTCAGCGCCTGCACCGCGAACGGCGGACGCGCCATCGTCATCAGGCGCGGCGTCGTCTGTCCCGCCGCCACGCGGCCGCCGGTGTCGACGGTGGCGGTCGCCTCCGGCGCGGCCGTGGTGTCTTTGGGGCTGGGCTGCTCGCCGCCCTTCCAGCCATACAGGCGGCCGAAGCGCTGCCGGACCTGGGTGCCCAGATCGGCCGCGGGCCTCAGTGAGGGCGTATCGCGTTCCACGTCACGACGCGCGACCGGACCGGCCGCGGTCCGGCGGATCGGGCCGCGCGCGGCGAACCGGCGCCACGGGAGGGTATAGCGCGCCATGCGGTGTTTCCCACATTCCCCAGAATGGCGGGAGTATTGGCCAAGACCTGCACGGTGTATGCGACCGCGCGCACAGCCCGGTCACGCCGGGCGCTGTTTCAGACCAGACCTGTGGCGTAGAACACGCCGATCACCACGAACACGGCCGCGGTCTTGATCAGGGTGATGGCGAAGATGTCCTTGTACGACTGCCGGTGGCTCAGGCCGGTGACGGCGAGCAGGGTGATCACCGCACCATTGTGGGGCAGGGTGTCCATACCGCCCGAGGCCATCGAGGCCACGCGATGCAGCACGTCCATCGGGATGCCGGCCGCATTAGCGTTGGCGATGAAGCTGTCGGCCATGGCCGCCAGCGCAATGCTCATGCCGCCCGAGGCCGAGCCGGTGATGCCGGCCAGCGCGGTGACCGAGATCGCCTCGTTGACCAGCGGATTGGGGATGGCCTGCAGCGCATTGGCCACGACCAGGAAGCCGGGCAGGGCGGCGATGACGGCGCCGAAACCGTATTCGGAAGCGGTGTTCATCGAAGCCAGCAGGGCGCCGCCGATGGCGCTCTTGGTGCCCTCCGCGAAGCTGGCGAGCACGGGCTTCCACGCGAACACGATCACCGAGACGATGCCGACCAGCAGCGCGCCCTGCACGGCCCAGATCGCGGCGACCTTCGAGACCTCCTGCACCACCGGCGCCGGATTGCCGATGACGGCCGGGACGAAGGACTGGCTGTCGCCGTAGAAGCCGGGGATCCAGCGGGTGAACAGGAAGTTCGCCACGCCCACCAGCAGCAGCGGCAGGATCGCGATCAGCGGATGCGCCAGGCGGTCGCCCTTGAAGGGCTCGGGCTCGTTGCGCAGCTCGTCGGTGCCGGCGTAGCCCTCGCCGTTGCGCGCGGCCACGCGGCGGCGCCACTCCAGGTAGCTCATGCCGACGATCAGGATGAACACGCCGCCGATCGTGCCCAGCACGGGTGCGGCCCAGCCGGTGGTACCGAAGAACGAGGCGGGAATGATGTTCTGGATCTGCGGCGTGCCCGGCAGCGCGTCCATGGTGAAGGTGAAGGCGCCCAGGGCGATGGTGCCGGGCACGAGCCGCTTGGGGATGTCGCTCTGGCGGAACAGTTCCGCCGCGAACGGGTACACCGCGAACACCACCACGAACAGCGACACGCCGCCGTAGGTCAGCAGCGCGCACACCAGCACGATGGACAGCATCGCGCGCTGCGCGCCGACCACCTTGATGGTCGCCGCCACGATCGCCTTGGAGAAGCCCGAGATCTCGATCAGCTTGCCGAACACGGCGCCCAGCAGGAATACCGGGAAGTACAGCTTCAGGAAGCCGACCATCTTGTCCATGAAGAGGCCGGTGAACATCGGCGCGACCAGCGACGGGTCGGTCAGCAGCACCGCGCCCAGCGCCGCGATCGGCGCGAACAGGATGACGCTGTAGCCGCGGTAGGCCACGAACATCAGGAAACACAGTGCGGCCAGCACGATCAGGAACGACATCCCACACTCCTCGGCCAGCGCCGGTTTCGGTGCGGCGAGTATCCGCAGGCCCGTGCCGGCCGTCCCACTGTACGAAGGTACGATGCCCTCCGCGCGGCCCACCCCCTAGTGTTCGCTTCAATCGGCGGCATCCGCCCGCCGCCAACGTCATACCCGGGAGGGGGAGACCCATGAAGCGCAAGCACCTGAGCCTGGCCATCGGCTGCGTCCTGTTGTCGTCCGTGCCGGTGGCATGGGCGCAGGACGCGACGCCGGCCGCCAGCACGCCAGCCACCAACGCCACCACGCTGGATTCGGTCAAGGTCACCGCGCGCAAGCGCGAGGAGACCCTGCAGGACGTGCCGGTGGCCGTCACCGCGTTCACGCCGGAAACGCTGGACAAGCTCAACATCAAGGACCTGGGCGACCTGGACGCGCAGGTGCCGAACCTGACCGTGTACGCGGCGCGCGGCTCCACCAGCACCGTCACCGCCTACATCCGCGGCGTGGGCCAGGCCGATCCGCTGTGGGGCGTGGACCCGGGCGTGGGCATCTACCTGGACGACGTCTACATCGCCCGTCCGCAGGGCGCGCTGCTGGACGTGTTCGACGTCGAGCGCATCGAAGTGCTGCGCGGCCCGCAGGGCACGCTGTACGGCAAGAACACCATCGGCGGCGCGATCAAGTACATCTCGCGCGGCCTGCCGCAGGAGACTACCGGCTTCGCCTCGGTCACCGTGGGCAACTACAACCAGCTGGACGTCAAGGCCGCGCTGGGCGGCGAGATCGGCGGCAAGGACAGCGGCCTGCGCGGCCGCGTGTCGGTGGCCAGCATGAACCGCGATGGCTTCGGCGAGAACACGTATACCGGCCAGGAAGTCAGCGACAAGGAGATCAACGCGATCCGTGCGCAGCTGGGTGCGTACTCGGAAGACGATTTCGACATCCAGTTCGCCTTCGACTACATGGACGACCAGTCCGGCGTGCGCGGCGCGAAGATGCTGGCGCCGAACCCGCTGGCCCCGGCCTATCCGCCGACCAGCGACCGCTACGACATCCGTAGCGGCATGAAGAACATCAACGACACCGAGATGAAGGGCGCCTCGGTGACCGCCAACTGGCGCCCGAGCGACAACTGGGCGTTCAAGTACGTCGCGGCCAAGCGCGAGTCGGACACCGAGACCAACATCGACTTCGACACCACGCCGCTGCCGCTGGTGGACGTGCGCGCGTTCTACAGCGACAGCCAGGTCAGCCAGGAACTGCAGGCCAACTACGACGGCGGCGGCCGCGCCCGCGGCGTGATGGGCCTGTACTGGTTCAACGGCGATGCCGGCGGCCAGGTGCTGAACTACTTCTGGAACCCGGCGCTGGCCACCAGCCTGACCAACCCGCTGTTCGGCGACACCCAGGGCGTGGTCAACACCAAGAGCGTCGCGCTGTACGCCGACTGGACCTTCGACCTGACCGACCGCCTGAAGCTGGATGTGGGCGCGCGCTATACGGACGAAGACAAGCATGCCGTCGCGCTGAACCGCTTCTACACCAACACCCAGTACGAGACGTCGTGGGGCACGGCGGCCAACTTCGACAAGACGGTCAACTTCAAGAACGTCTCGCCGAAGGTCTCGCTGGACTACCAGATCACCCCGGACATCATGGTCTACGGCCTGGCGTCGCGCGGCTTCAAGTCGGGCGGCTACAACATCCGCGCCAACACCACGGCGGTGCCGCGCTCGGGCGAGCCGTTCGACGACGAGTCGGTCGACAGCTTCGAGATCGGCAGCAAGATGTCGTTCCTCGACCAGCGCCTGTTCCTGAACCTGTCGGCGTTCCACAACAAGTACGAGGACATCCAGTTGTCGGTGTTCACCTCGTACACGCTGCCGAACGGCTCGCAGAGCTTCTTCGGCGACTTCACCAACGCCGGCAAGGGTACCGTCAACGGCGTGGAGGTCGAGTACCAGTTCCTGCCGACCGCCAACTGGCTGATCAGCGGCAACCTGGCCTGGCTGGATGCGAAGTACGACGAGTTCATCACCAGCGGCGTCAACGTGGCCGACAGCCAGTACTTCACCAATGCACCGGAGTTCTCCGGCGCGATCAACGTGGAGTACCGCACCGACCTGGCCAACGGCGGCAACCTGTCCGCCCGCGTGGGCTACTCCTACCAGTCCGAAGTGTGGCCGACCACCGACCTCAGCCCGTTGATCAAGCAGGACGGCTACGGCCTGGTCAACGCCGGCGTGATCTGGAAGCTCGACGACGCGTGGAGCCTGTCGCTGCAGGGCACGAACCTGGCCGACGAGGAATACCGGACCACCGGCTACAACATCGCCGCCTACGGCGTGCTGACCGGCTTCTACGGTCCGCCGCGCCAGTACAGCCTGACCGCGCGCTACGACTTCTGACGACGCACCGGTCGCGCATCGGGAACGCAACGGCGGCGGGCGAAAGCCCGCCGTCGCTGCGTTATGCTGCCGCGATGCCGACGCGCGCGCGTGACCACCGGAGGGCGAGGGGATGCTGAGCGTCGGCATGGTGGTGCTGGCGGGACTGCTCTGGCTGGGCGTGCTGTTCGGTTCGGCGCTGTATGCCGAGCGCCATCCGCGCGTGCTGGCGGTGCAGTGGCCCTACATCTACGCGCTGTCGCTGGCGGTGTACTGCACCTCGTGGACCTTCTTCGGCACGGTGACGCAGGCCGCGCGCTACGGCTGGCCGCTGCCGCCGACCTTCGTGGGCACCATCCTGCTGTATGCGTTCGGCGCCTTCCTGCTGGTGAAGCTGGTGCGGATGGCGCGCGAATCCAACGCCACCTCGCTGGCCGACCTGATCGCGACGCGCCTGGGCAAGGACGGCTGGCTGGCCGCCACCATCACCCTGGTCGCCGCGCTGGGCCTGATTCCCTACATCGCGCTGCAGCTGAAGGCGGTCGCGATGAGCTTCGCGCTGCTGACGCGCTCGCCGGGCAACGACGCGCTGCCGGCCTGGCAGGACAGCGCGCTGTACGTCGCGCTGGCGATGGCGGTGTTCGCGATGCTGTTCGGCACGCGGCGCGCGAGTGCGGTGGAGCACAACCGCGGGCTGGTGCTGGCGATGGCGTTCGAGTCGCTGTTCAAGCTGGCGGCGATGCTGGCGCTGGGCGTGTTCGTCTGGTGGGGATTGCCCGACCTTCCCGAGGTGCCGCCGGTGCAGGCGCCGCCGTCCACGACCTACGGCTTCCTGCCGCTTGTGGCGCTCGGCGTCCTGGCGATGTTCACCCTGCCGCACCAGGTCCACGTGGGCGTGGTCGAATGCCGCGACGAACGCCACGTGCGCACGGCGCGCTGGTTGTTCCCGCTGTACATGGTGCTGATGGCGGCGCCGCTGCTACCGTTGGCGCGTGCGGGCGGCGCGATGTTCGGCGACGCCGTGCCGTCCGATCTGTACGTGTTGGCGCTGCCGCTCTCGCAGGGACAGCAGGGGCTCGCGCTGCTGGCCTTCCTCGGTGGCCTGAGCGCGGCCACCGGCATGGTGGTGGTCAGCACGCTGACGCTGAGCCTGATGATCGGCAACCACTGGCTGGCGCCGGGCCTGCTGCGCGGCGGTTGGTTGCGCGGCACCGGCGGCGACCTGCGCGGCGCGGTACTGGCGCAGCGACGCATCGGCATCGTCGCGGTGATGCTGCTCGCATGGGCCTACAGCCGTCTGGTCGCCGGCAACGATGCGCTGGCCGACGTGGGTGCGGTCTCGTTCTCGGCGCTGGCCACACTGGCGCCTGCGCTGGGATTCGCGATCTGGCGCCCGCAGACGCCGCCACGCGCCGTGATCGCGGGCATCGTCGTGGGCTTCCTGGTGTGGGGCTGGCTGTTGCTGCTGCCGGTGACGATGGATGCGCGGGGACTGGCGCCGGCATGGCTGCAGGACGGCCCGTTCGGCATCGCCGGTCTCTCGCCCGACGGCTTCTTCGGCCTGACCGGCTGGAGCCGGCTGGGGCGCGCGGTGGGCGTGAGCCTGTTCTGCGGCACGGCGGTGACGTTGCTGGTGATGGGATGGCGCGGTAACGCGCCGCGTCGCGCCGACAGCCGCGGCTTCGACAGCAAGACCCTGCGCGATGCGGGTCGCCGGTTCCTGCCGCGCGAACGGGTGGAGGAACTGCTCGCCGACGCGCCGCGCAGCGGGCCGGTGCCCGGCGTGATCGAAGCGCAGCTGGAGCGCGAACTCTCCGCCGTGCTCGGTTCGGCTTCGGCGCGTCTGCTGCTGGACGCCGCGCGGCGCGAAAGCGGCGACCTGGACACCGTGGCCGCGATCGTCGGCGAGGTGTCGCAGGATCTGCGCTTCAACCAGCAGGTGCTGGAGGCCGCGCTGCAGAACATGAGCCAGGGCATCAGCGTGATCGACCGCGAGCAGCGCCTGGTCGCCTGGAACCGCCGCTACCGCGAGATGTTCGGTTTTCCCGCGGAGTTGCTGCAGGTGGGACGCCCGATCGCCGAGCTCACGCGCTGGGCGTTGGCGCGCATGCCGCAGCGTGGGCAGGACGAACGCGCGCTGGAACGGCGCCTTGCATTCATGCGGGCAGGCACGCCGCATCTCACCGAACGTGTGTTTCCCGACGGCAGCATCGTCGAGATCCGCGGCAACCCGATGCCGGGCGGTGGATTCGTCGCCACGTACACCGACGTGACCGCCTCGCGCCAGGCCGAACGCCAGCTCAAGCAGGCGAACGAGACGCTGGAGCAGCGCGTCGCCGAGCGCACCGCGCTGCTGGAGACCGCCAAGCGCGAAGCCGAGCACGCGAACGATGCGAAGAGCCGCTTCCTGACCGCCATCGGCCACGACCTGCTGCAACCGCTGCACGCCGCCCAACTGTTCACCGATGCGCTGTCTCAGCAGCTGCCCGAAGCGCGCCAGCGCGATACCGCGCTGCAGGTGCGGGGCGCACTGGATTCGACCACGGACCTGCTGACCGGCCTGCTGGACATGTCGCGGCTGGAGGCCGGCGGCCTGCTGCCGGAGCCGCGCGACCTGCCGTTGATGGAAGTGCTGGAACCGCTGGCGTCCGAGTTCCGCGTGCTCGCCCACGAGCGCGGCCTGTCGTTCGCCATCGTGCCCACGCGCGCCTGGGTGCATACGGACCCGCAGTTGCTGCGGCGCATCCTGCAGAACTTCCTCGCCAACGCGGTGCGCTACACCGTGCGCGGCGGCGTGCTGCTGGGCGTGCGCCGGCGTGGCGATCGCCTGCGCGTTGAGGTGTGGGATACCGGCCCCGGCATCGCCGAAGCCGAGCAGCAGCGCATCTTCGAAGAGTTCAGGCGGGGCGACGACGTCCCGGGGCAGGGCCTGGGCCTGGGACTGTCGATCGCCGACCGCATCGCCGCGCTGCTGCAGGCGCCGTTGTCGCTGCGCAGTCGGTTGGGGCAGGGCGCCGTGTTCGCGGTGGAACTGGTGCGCGTGGCGGCGCCGGCACCGTCGCCGGCATCGTCCGGCAAGCCTGGGCTGGCGGGGCGCCATGTGCTGGCGGTCGACAACGATCCCGCGGCGCTGTCGGCATTGCAGCAGGTCCTGGCGGGGTGGGGCTGCAGCGTCGCCACGGCGGCGGGGAGCGAGGGCGCGGACGCCGCGTTGCGCGCGCAACCGGCGGATTTGTGGTTGTTCGACTACCACCTCGACGACGGCGATACCGGCGTGGCGTTGGCCGACCGCCTGCGCGCCGCGCACGGCGGGCGACCCTGTTTGATCCTCACCGCCGACCAGACCGATGCGGTGCGCCGCGCCGTGCGCGACGCCGACCTGCCGCTGCTGGCCAAGCCGGTGCGCCCGCTCGCGCTGAAATCGGTGCTGGACCGGTTGCTGGCCGCGCGGGTCTCTGATGTGGGAGCGACGTAAGTCGCGATCTCGGGCTCGCCGGCGGCCTATCGCGACTTGCGTCGCTCCCACAACAGCAGCCGCTAGAATGCGCGTTCGACTTCCGGAACTGCCGCATGCCCTATACCCCCATCGTCGCCACCCTCGGCTACGTGCTGTCGCCCGATCGCTCGCAGGTATTGCTGATCCACCGCAACGCGCGCCCGGACGACCAGCACCTGGGCAAGTACAACGGCCTGGGCGGCAAGATCGAGCGCGACGAAGACGTGGTGGCCGGCATGCGTCGCGAGATCCACGAGGAAGCCGGCATCGACTGCGACGCGATGACGCTGCGCGGGACGATCAGCTGGCCGGGCTTCGGCAAGCACGGTGAGGACTGGCTGGGCTTCGTCTTCCTGATCACGACCTACAGCGGCACGCCCTTCGAGCGCAATCCGGAGGGGACGCTGGAATGGGTGCCGGTGGAGAAGATCATGGACCTGCCGCTGTGGGACGGCGACCGCCACTTCCTGCCGCTGGTGTTCGACGACGACCCGCGCAGCTTCCACGGCGTCATGCCGTACCACGAAGGCCGGATGGTCTCGTGGGACTACTCGCGGATCTGAAGGCCGCGCTGCTTGGCCTTGTAGGAGCGATGTAAGTCGCTACCGGAATGCAAAGGGGTCACTGCACCTTGGATGAGCGCTGATTCCTACGACGCATGTTTCTCCGCGTCTGGGTTATTCATGGAACAAAGGTGGCCAGCGTCCACGGTCGCGACTTATGTCGCTCCTACAGGGAGCTGTCGCATGTTCCACGCTCCGGCTTGTCCACATGTCGTGTGGATCGGGTTTGGGAAAGCATGTGGATAACCGCGTCAGCGCGTTGTGCCGCAGGCCTGTCAAGGTGTGTGGCGAATTTTTGACCAGTCGATGACCGGTGGGTGTCGAGGTTGTCCACACCGCGTGTGGATGGTCTGTCGACCAACATGTGGATAAGCGTCGGCGCGCGTTGTGCCGCAATGCTGTCAAGGTGTGTGGCGAAAATATGATCATTGCGCGCGACGCATGATCCACGCAGGGTTCCACGTCATGACGCCGCCCGAAGAGACGGCGTGGAACCTCAGCCCTCGATCTGCCGCGCCGGGTCCGCCAGTTCCAGTTCGCGCAGCACCACGCCGGCCTGGGTGCGGTTGCGCACGCCGAGGCGGTCGAAGATGGCGGACAGGTGCGCCTTGACGGTGCGCTCCTGGACGTCGAGGCGGTCGGCGATCTGCTTGTTCAACAGACCCTGCGCCACCAGCGTCAACACGCGGAACTGCTGCGGCGAGAGGCTGGCCAGGCGACCGGCCAGTTCGGTGTCGTGTTCGGACGACTGCGCGCGCGCCACCGCGCCGCGCAACGAGGCCGGCAGCCACTGCTCGCATGCCAGCACGCTGCGGATCGCATCGCGCAGTTCGTCCAGGCCGGAACTCTTCGGCAGGTAGCCGGCCGCACCGTGGTCCAGCGCGCGCCGCACCACGCGGGGGTCGTCGTTGGCCGACACCACGACCACGGCGACCGCCGGAAACTGCGCGCGGATCGCGGCCAGGCCGGCCAGCCCGTGGTTGCCGGGCATGTGCAGGTCCAACAGGACCAGGTCGATGTCGTCGTGCGCTTCCAGCGTGGCGATGACGCCGTCCAGCGATTCGGCCTCGCGCACCGACAATTGCGCCACGGCGTCGGCGGCCGCGCCGCGCAGGGCGGCGCGGAACAGCGGATGGTCGTCGGCGATCAGCAGGTTGGGCATGCGATGCGGCTTACTGCACGGTCCAGCCGCCATCCACCACGATCGTCTGGCCGGTGATGTTGCGCGCGGCCGGCGAGGTGAGGAAGGCGGTGATGCCGGCCAGCTCGTCCAGGCCGATGAACACGCCCTTCGGCATCGGCTTCAGCATCACCTGGCTGACCACGTCGGCCTCGGAGATGCCACGCGTGCGCGCCTGGTCGGCGATCTGCTTGTCGACCAGCGGCGTCTTCACGTAGCTGGGGCAGACCGTGTTGATGGTGATGTCGGTGTCGGCGGTTTCCAGCGCGAGCACCTTGGAGAAGCCGACCAGGCCGTGCTTGGCCGCCACGTACGCGCTCTTGTAGGGACTGGCGACCAGTGCGTGGATGCTGCCGATGTTGACGATGCGGCCGAAGCCACGCTCGCGCATGCCGGGGAGCACCGCGCGGGTCAGGCGGGCCACGCCGACCAGCATCACCTGGACGAGGAAATCCCACTTCTCGATCGGGAAGTCTTCCAGCGGCGACACATGCTGCAGGCCTGCATTGTTGACCAGCACGTCGATCGGTCGCGACACCGCCGCCAGCGCGGCATCGATGCTGTCCTGGGAGGTGACGTCCAGCGCGACCGCTTCGGCCGAACCGCCGGCGGCGCGGATCTGCGCGGCCACGGCCTCGGCGGCGTCCAGGTTCAGGTCGCTGACGATGACGTGGCGGCCGGCTTCGGCCAGCTGCGCGGCGATGCCGGCGCCGATGCCGCTGGCCGCGCCGGTGATGAGGAGGGTGTGGGTGTTCTGCATGGGGGAACTCCTGCGTGCTGCGGTTAGGGTAGCAGGCGTGCAGGATCCGTTCGTGGTACCAAAGTACGATGACGGGGCTTTCCCATCGGGGTAGTTTCGTGGCATTGACCGGAACCATGGACGCAATCCAGGCATGAACGCGACGATCCGAGTTTCCTGCGGTGTATGGCTGGCGGCGATGCTCGCCGGCTGCACCAGCGCCCCCTCCAAGCCCGAGGCCGTGGCCCACATGATCCAGCCCCAGCGCACTACCGAGCACCGCGGCGGCGACGACTTGCTCACCGCGGGCCTCGGACTCGAGGGCCTGCGCGCGATAGCCGCCCCCGCGTTCGCCGATCCTGCCCATCCGACGGCGGCCGAACTGCGTCGCCGCGCGATCTGGGCGAACTGGCGCGGCATCGCCGACCTGTCGCCCACGGGCGGCTACGCGCAGGCCTACGGCAGCGTGGCGAGCGTGCCCGGGCGCGAATATTCGGCGTTGGCGAAGGTGCCGGGCGCGACCCAGCCGCACCGCGTGCTGGTGCAGGTGCCGGACAGCTTCGATACGGTGAAGCGCTGCATCGTCGTCACTGCATCATCGGGTTCGCGCGGCATCTACGGCGCCATCGCCGTCGCTGCGCCGTGGGGCCTGCCGAAGGGCTGCGCGATCGCCTACACCGACAAGGGCGCGGGTACGGATTACTTCGATCTCGACGAACAACAGGGTGCGCGCGAGGACGGCACCCTCGGTGCGCTGGGCACCGACGCGCTCGCCTTCGTGCCCGACGCGCCGGTCGGCGCCAGCGGCGTGGCGGTCAAGCACGCGCATTCCAAGGACAACCCGGAAGCGGACTGGGGCCGCCACGTGAAGCAGGCCGCCGAGTTCGCGCTGGCCGCGCTGGACCAGGCGTTCCCGCAGGCTGCGCCGTTCCGTTTCGACAACACGCGCGTCATCGCTGTCGGCATCTCCAACGGCGGAGGCGCGGTCCTGCGCGCCAGCGAGGAAGAGGGTCGTTGGCTGGACGCAGTGGTGGCCGGCGAACCGAACATCCTCGCGGCCGACGCGCCCGGTGCGCGCTCACTGTACGACTACACCACCGAAGCCGCCCTGCTGATGCCGTGCGCGCTGCTGGATCTGCCGGCGGAATCGCTGCCTCAGCCGCCGTTGCGCGCGCAGGTGGAGCCGCTGTGGACGGCGCGCTGCGCCACGCTGAAGGCGGCAGGCCTGGTCACCGGAGGCGATGCGAAAGCGCAGGCGGCCTCGGCCCGCGCGCAGCTGAAGGCGAACGGCTGGACCGACGAGGCGCTGGTGGCCGGCGCGCTGAGCGTCGGCTTCGACCTCTGGCGCGCGGTGGCGGTGACGTACGCCTCCGCCTATGGCCGCTACGGCGTCGGCGAACATCCATGCGCGTTTGCGTTCTCCGCCCAGAACCCGGACTTCAGCGCGCGCGCCGCGAGCGCCGCCGAGCGCGCGGCCTGGTTGACGGACGGCAGCGGCATTCCGCCGGGCGCGGGCGTCGGCATCGTGGACACGAAGCTGGCCCCCCCGGACTTCACCCTGCCGGGCCTGCAGTGCCTGCGTGCGCTGCAGACCGGCACCAGCGACGAGGCGCGTCGCGTGCAGGCCGGCATCGCACAGACCGCCGCGCGCTTCCCGCGGACGCGCCGTCCGGTGGTGGTGATCCACGGCCTGGACGACGGGCTGGTGCCGCCGGCGTTCTCGAGCGCGCCGTACGTGCAGGCCGCGCGCGCCGCCAACCCGGACGTGCGCTACTGGCAGGTGCGCAACGCGCAACACTTCGACGGCTTCCTCGCCCTGCCGGCGTATGGCGCGCGCTACGTACCGCTGCTGCCCTATGTCTACGCCGCGCTGGACCAGGTCAGCGCCACCCTGGACGGCAGTCGCGAGCTGCCGGCCAATGCGCTCATCAACGCCCAGCCGCGCGGTGCCGGCACCGTCGAAGCGAGCCAGTTGGCGATTCCGCGCTGAGAACGTCCTTCTCCCCGCATGCGGGGAGAAGGTGCCCGAAGGGCGGATGAGGGGCAGGGCGCGGCAGGACCACGTCCCTCGAGGGATCCGATCTCCGTTCGCCCCTCACCCGCCTTCGGCACCCTCTCCCCGCCAGCGGGGAGAGGGCGTGCTGCGACACCTTCACCCGTCTGGCTTTACTCTTGCGGCTGGTCCGTCACGTGCGCCGCCATGTCCCGACACTTCTCGATGATCCGCGACTTCCAGCTGGCCGACTGGTTCACGCTGGGCAACGCCTTCTGCGGCACCGGTGCGATCTTCGCGGCGATGCGCTTCCTGCAGGAGGGCATCCTGCGCGACCTGATGATCGGCATGGCGCTGATCCCGCTGGCCTTCATCTTCGACGCCCTCGACGGCCGCGTCGCGCGCTGGCGCAACCAGGCCTCGGTGCTGGGGCGCGAACTCGATTCGCTGGCCGACGTGATCTCCTTCGGCGTGGCCCCGGCCGCACTGGCGTATGCCTGCGGCATGCAGGGCGGCTGGGACTGGCTGGTGCTGTCGTATTTCGTCGCCTGCGGCGTCAGCCGCCTGGCGCGCTACAACGTCACCGCGGAGTCGCTGGCGGAGGGCGGCGACAAGGTGAAGTTCTTCGAAGGCACGCCGATCCCGACCAGTCTGCTGCTCGTGGTGCTGCTGGCCATCGCCGCGTATCTGGGCCACGTGGGGCCGCAGCTGTGGCTCGGCGTGGTCAAGCTCGGCCCCTGGCTGCTGCATCCGCTGGTGCTGCTGTACGCGGTATCCGGCACGTTGATGATCAGCAAGACGCTGCGCATCCCCAAGCCCTGACCCGTGGGGTGAAGGCGCGTCATGCACGCGCCGCCGGCCGCGGCTAGAATCGGTCGGGAAGGGAGGGCTCATGGCAAATTTCGTTCCACCGTGGCCGGGCGACTTCGAGTCGGTGGCCCGTCAGTACTGGAGTCTCTGGGGCGACGCCCTGCGGCAGTCCGGCGGCGCGCCGACGATGTCCATGCCCGGCGCCGTGCCCGGCTGGCAGCAGACGGTCGACTGGTGGTCGAAGCTCGTGCCCGGCGGCCAGCCGCAGGTCGACGATGTGGTGGGCCGGTTCCAGCAGCAGGCCAGCCAGTGGTTCGGCCAGATGCAGCAGGTGGCCGCCCAGTTCACCGGCCGCGACCACGATGCCACGGACATCGGTCGCGCCTGGCGCTCCGCGCTCGGCATGGCCGACCCCACGCCTGCCCACAATCCGTTCGCCGACATCTTCCGCACCATGCAGGGCGGCGCGCACGGCCTGGACGGCTGGATGCAGCAGATGCGCCCGTGGCTGGACAGTCTGCAGCGCGATGGCGACCGCTGGCTTCACCTGCCGACCTTCGGCCTGGCGCGTGAGCACCAGGAGCGTTGGCAGCAGCTGGCGCAGGCTTACCAGGACTACCAGCACCGGGTCGTCGAGTACGACCAGCTGATGCTGCAGGTCGCGCAGGACGCGTTCGCGCTGTTCGAACGCAAGCTCGAAGCGCATGCCGAGCCCGGCCGCCAGCTGCAGAACGCGCGCGCGCTGTTCGACCTGTGGATCGACGCGGCCGAGGAGGCTTACGCCAAGGTCGCGATGTCCGACGACTTCCGCCACGTCTACGGCGGCCTGGCGAATGCGCAAGCGCGCCTGCGTCTCGGCGTGCAGCGCGAGGTCGAACAGGTCTGCGGGCTGTTCGGCATGCCGACGCGTACCGAAGTCGATTCCGCGCACCGCAAGATCGTCGAGCTGGAACGCGCGTTGCGCAAGATCACCCGTGCGCAGGCGGCGCCCGTCCGGCGCGCCCCCGCTCCGCGTGCCACGGCGCAGCCTGTGGAAGTGGAAACGCCGGCACCGGCGCCCGTCGAAGCGAAACCCGCGAAGGCGCCCGTACCGGCGCAGCGCAAGGCCGCGAAGAAGCGCGCCCCGGCCCGCCGCAAGCCGGCACCGCCGAAGGCCGCGCCCAAGCCGCGTGCCGCGGCCAAGAAGACCGCCGCCAAGAAGCGCGCGCGACGCGCGGTCGCCGCCGTGGCGCCGGCCGTGACCAAGCAGGAACGCGTGCCTATGCCGACCAAGGCCGCCGTGCGCACGCCGGCCAAGGCGGCGAAATCCACCGCCAAAGCAGTGAAGAAGGCGCCGGTCTCGAAAGCACCGAAGAAGACGCCGGCGCCCGCGTCGAAGCCCACGTCGGTGGTGTCCATGAAGGACTGGGTGGCGCGCAACGCCACGCGTGCGGCGACCACCGAGGCGCCGAAGGCGGCCAGGAAGACGAAGCGGGGTAAAGGCAAATGAACGGACCGCTCAACTTCACCGCCGAAGCGCTGGCCCAGGAAGCCACCACGCTGACGCAGAAGCTCTCCGCCGGCCTGCATACGCTGCCGGAGGTGGAGGATGTCCACTATGGCGCCACCCAGAAGCAGGAAGTCTGGCGCGACGGCAAGGTGGTGCTTTACCGCTTCGTCGGCGAGAAGGCGCCGACCGCGAAGGTCCCGCTGCTGATCGTCTATGCGCTGGTGAACCGGCCGTACATGGTGGACCTGCAGCACGACCGCTCGCTGGTGAAGGGCCTGCTGGCGCAGGGCGAAGACGTGTACGTCATCGACTGGGGCTACCCGGACCGCTCCGACCGTTTCCTCGAGCTCGACGATTACATCAATCGCTTCATCGACGGCGCGGTGGACCACCTGCGCGACAGCAGCGGCCGCGATGCGGTCAACGTGCTGGGCATCTGCCAGGGTGGCGCGTTCTCGCTGTGCTACGCCTCGCTGCATCCGGAGAAGGTCAAGAACCTCATCACGATGGTCACGCCGGTGGATTTCCACACCGCGGACAACATGCTGTCGCACTGGACGCGCGAACTGGACGTGGACCTGTTCGTCGAGGCGTTGGGCAACGTGCCCGCCGACATGATGAATGCGTGCTACTTGATGCTGAAGCCGTTCCGGCTGAACCTGCAGAAGTACGTGGGCCTGGTCGACATCCTCGACGACAAGCGCGCCATCGAGGACTTCCTGCGGATGGAGAAGTGGATCTTCGATTCGCCGGACCTGGCGGGCGAGGCGTTCAAGCAGTTCATCACCCAGTTCTACCAGCGCAACGGCTTCATCAAGGGTGGCATCCGGATCGGCGACGAGACCGTGGACCTGGGCTTCGTCGACATGCCGGTGCTGAACATCTATGCCGAGCAGGACCACCTGGTGCCGCCGGATGCCTCGCGTGCGCTGAAGGACGTGGTGGGCACGTCGGACTACACCGAGCTGAGCTTCAAGGGCGGCCACATCGGCATCTACGTGTCCAGCCGTGCCCAGCGCGAAGTGCCTACCGCCATCCACCACTGGCTGGGACAGCGCGCGCGGTGAGGACGCCGATGCACGGCTTCGCCGTCCTGCTGGCGGTGCTGCTCCCGGCCGTCGCGCAGGCCGCACCGTCCGCGACGGCCCAGCGCGAGATCAGGGGCCTGATGGATGCGTTGTCGGCGTCGTCGTGCGAGTTCCAGCGCAACGGCACGTGGCATGGCCGCGACGAGGCGCGCAAGCACCTGCAGCGCAAGTACGACTATCTGCTGAAACGCGACCTGGCCGACACCGCCGAGCAGTTCATCGAGCGTGCCGCCAGCAAGAGCAGCATCAGCGGACGCGCCTACCAGGTGCGCTGTCCGGGACAGCCGGTGCAACCTGCCGCCGTCTGGTTCAAGACGCGGCTGGACGCGCTGCGCGGTTCAGCCGTTCCCGGCCGCTGACGCGCTAGACTGGCCACGGACAACCGTGGGGAGTTGGCGATGAGTTCCGAATCCAAGCCGTTTGCCAGGTCGCTGAACGACCGCATGATCGCGGGCGTGATGGGCGGCATCGCCCACCGCTATGGATGGAGCGCCACGCTGCTGCGGGTCATCTTCGTGATCGTCTCCATCGCCTCCGCGGCGTTCCCCGGCATCCTCGTCTACCTGATCCTCTGGCTGCTGATGCCGAACGAACAGGACTGATGCCATGTCGCCCGCGGGGCTCTGGGTCGCGCGCGTGGTCGGTATCGTGTGGGCGGCGCCCAATACCCTGATCGGCGTGCTCGCCGGCGCCGCCGGCATGGCCTTCGGTGCGCGCGCGGAATGGAGCCGTCGCGATTTCGCGGTCGTGTTCCATCGCTGGCCCTGGGGACCCGGCGGCGCGATCACCTTCGGCAACAGCATCCTGCACACCGGCGATACGCTGGAATCGGAGTGCATCACCTACGAACACCGGGCCGGGCGCACGCAGCATCCGCGCATCCGCCTGGGCGACCATGAGCGCGCGCACGTATACCAGTACATGGTCCTGGGGCCGCTGTTCCTGCCGGTCTATCTGCTGTGCGGCGGCGTCAGCGTGCGCAATCCGTTCGAACGCGCGGCCGACCGTTACGCGCTGACGGGGAAGGGGTGGTGGCCGGCAGGCTGACCGACGAACGGCGCGCCGTCTTTCACCGCATGCACACAGCGGAGCGCGTAGCGTAAGCATCGTCCGAAGCCCGCAAAGAACCCGTTCAATGCGGATCGGCAAGGAGGGCCCAGCCACCCGGGACACACCCGACGTGACTGGGCCTTCTCGTATCCGTCATCCGTCGCGCGCGGTGCGCTTGCGGACGGTCTTTTTCCCGGATGCCTTCCGGGTGGTCTTCCGTGCCGTCTTCTTGGCCGCGGATTTTTTCGACGCCTTGCGGACCGTCTTCTTGGCGGTCTTCCGCACGGCCTTCTTGGCGGTCTTGTCGGCCGCTTTCTTTGTCGCCGTCTTCGTGGCGGTCTTCTTCGTCGCTTTCTTGGCCGTCTTCTTCGCGGCCTTGCGGCCCGCGCCGGCCTGCTTGCCGCCGCCATCCTGTTTGTTGACGGTGGCCCACGCGATGCGTTCGGCGACCTTGCGCGGGCGGCCCTGTTCGATCTCGCTGTCTTCGATGTGTTCCGCCTGGCGCTTCTGCTTGTCCGTATAGGCGGACTTGTCTCCACGGGGCATGGTGCCGTCTCCTGCGGTGGACGTGCGGGCAGCCTGGGGCGCGGCGGATGATGCGGATGTCAACGCCGTGCGGTTATCGCGTCCGTTCGAACGAGAACAGCGGCCATAGCGGATGCCGACGCCGCTGCAGGCGTGCGCTCAGCAGGTCGGCGCCCAGCACGCTGTAGGTGATGCCGTTGCCGCCGTAGGCCATCGCGAAGTGGACGCGTGGCCCCCACTGCGGATGCGTGCCGAAGAACGGCAGGCCATCGGCGGTTTCCGCGAAGGTACCCGCCCACGAAAAGGCGGGCGTGATATCCAGTCCGGGAAACAGCCGGCGCAACCGTTTCACCAGCGTGCGGGCCTTCTTCTGCACGCGCGCGTCGCGCCGGGCGGGGATGTCCACGGCGTCGTCCTCACCGCCCAGCAGCAGGCGGCCGTCGGCGGTGCTGCGCGTATACAGGTAGGGGCGCGCGGTCTCCCACAGCAACGTGTCCTGCAGGAAGCCCAGGCGATCGGAGGGGAGGGGATCGGTGATCAGCGCATAGCTGCTGCGGTTGCGCGCCACCCGCTGGCGTACCCAGTGCTGGTTGGCGTAGCCGCCTGCGAGCACCACGTGGGCGGCGCGTACGCAGGCCCCCGAGTTTGTCTGCAACGCGACGCCGCGCGCGGTCGTCTTCAGGTCGACCATGCAGGTGCGGTCGAAAATGCCGGCGCCCTGGCGCTGCAGGCGTTCGAGCAGGCGGTGCGTCAACCGGTACGGGTCGACCCTCGCCGCCTGCGTGCTGAGAAGCGCGGCCGGCGCATCGAAGCCGTAGTCTTCGCGGATCCGCGCGTCATCGAGCAGCGTTACCGCGAGCCCATGGCGTCGCCGCGCCTCGTATTCGTCCTTCAGCGCCGCCACGTCGCGACGCCGGCTGGCGTAGTACAGACTGTCGGCGCGGGCGAATTCCACATCGCGCCAGGGCGACGCGATCTCCTTCAGCCGGTCGATGGCCTGCGCGCACGCGCGATAGGCGAGGGCGGCATCGGCTTCGCCATACTGGCGCGCGAGGTCCACCAGGTGCGTGTCGATCTCGTACTGCAGCAGCGCGGTGCTGGCGGCCGTGCTGCCCCAGCCGATGTCGCGCTGCTCCAGCACGGCGACATCGAAGCCGTCCGCTGCCAGCCGGTCGGCGATCAGTGCGCCGGTAATGCCGCCGCCGACGATGGCCACGTCGCAGCGGTGGTCGGCCTGCAGCGCCGGAAAGGCGTGCATCAGCCCGTTCTTTACGGCCCAGTAGGGGTAGCCACTCTTCAGGTCCATGCCATGCCCGTGCGTCGCGATGCGCCATGCTGGCATCGCGGCGTTCAGGCCGAGGTGAAGAAGGCGCGGCTGCGCCTGCAGCGGTCAGCGCGGCAGGGCGCCCTCGAGGAACAGGTCGACCGAGGCCAGTGCCTGCGCTTCCAGCGTGTCCACATCGGGCAGGTGCTGGCTGCCGGCGGCGAGACGGAAGATCTGGTCGCCGAACAGGCTCATGTAGAACTGCGCAGCGGCGGCCTTCGGGGACGCCAGCTGCATGCGGCCGGCGGCGATCTGCTGTTCGAAGTAGTCGGCCAGGGTGGCGCGGATGGAGGCCACCGCGTGGTCGAGGAACCAGTCGCGCAACGCCGGGAACGACTGGCCTTCGCCGATCACGATGCGGTACACCACCTGGGAGTCCGTGCGTGCCATCACCTGTGCCATGCGGATGGCCACGCGACGCAGCGCCTGTTCCGGCGGCAGTTCGGTCAGGTTGAGGTCGCGCAGCAGGTGGGTGTGCATGTCCAGCCGGCGCTCGAGGATCGCGCTGGCCAGGCCTTCCTTGTCGCCGAAGATGCGGTACAGCGTGGCCAGCGATCCGCCGGCGCGCGCGACGATCTCGCTCAGGCGCGCGTGCTGGTATCCCTTCTCGGCGAAGACCTCGGTGGCGGCGTCGAGGAATTTCTCGGCGCGGATCTCTCCGCGCCGGCACAGTTCGACCTGGGGCCGCGGACGCAGCGGCGACTCGGCGGGCGCATGCGTGTCGCTGAAAACGTTTTCCAGATAATCGGAGGAAATGCTCACGGGAAGTCCCTGCGCGACCGGGTGTCGACGTTCCCGCAGCCTAGCAAAAGGGCGTGTGAGTGTGGCAATCACATGACACGATTCGTCGTCGCCGGACGGGGGTATTTTCGGCCGCCGTGAGATGCACTACAGATAGCCGGTCAGCGCGGGTGCGTCCTGCCAGCGGTCGTGCGCACCGTCCACGTAGGTGATCGGCGCGGCAGCGAGCTCTTCCGGCGTCGCATTCTCGAGGCATCCCAGGTTCACGCCGTAGATCCGGTCGCCGTCCGGGACGTTGTTGCCGATGCCGAACGGTCGCACCCCACAGGTGCGGCAGAAGTGGTGCGAGTTGCGCAGCGAGTTGAACCGGTATTCGGTCAGCGTCTCTTCGCCGGCCAGCAGCCTGAACCGGTCCGGCGCGACGATCGCCGGCCAGAAGCGGTTGCGCCGGCAGACCGAGCAGTTGCACCGGTAGGTGGGCTGGGTCAGGTCGATGTCGGCCTGGAAGCGGACGGCGCCGCAATGGCAGCTGCCGGTATAGGTCTTCAGCATGCGGCCTCCCGTGCCGATATCGGTTCCGGGGTGTAGGGGTTCCCCCGCTGTTCCCGGTCGCCGCCCGGGAGAATACTGGACCCCAGCCCGCCGGAGCCATGCATGCTGAGGACCCTCGACGTCGCCGACCTGCGCCCTGGGATGTTCGTCCAGAAGCTGGTCGGCCCGTGGATGCAGCATCCGTTCTGGCGTACGTCCTTCCTGCTGGACGAGGCGCGCCTGGCCGAGCTGCAGGACAGTGGGGTCGAGCAGGTGGTCGTGGACCTGTCGCGGAGCGAGGTCGAGGAGGAGCCCGACGTCGACGAGGCCGACGCCACGCCGGACGGTGCCGGCGGATCCGCACCGGAAGAAGGCACTGCTTCGGACCGCCGCCGCGTCATCGTGCCCGACGGCCACGTCAGCCTGGGCGCCGAGCTGGCCCGCGCCCGCCGCATCTGCGACGACGGCCGCGAGGCCGTCGAGGCGATGTTCCGCGAAGTGCGGCTGGGCAAGGGCGTGGACGCCCAGCATGTGATGCCGCTGCTGGACGAGATCACCGGTTCGGTCGACCGGCATCCCACCGCGCTGGTCAGCGTGGCGCGGCTGAAGGACGCCGACAGCTATACCTATCTGCATTCGGTGGCCGTGGGCGCGCTGATGGCGATGCTGGCGCGCCAGTTGCAGCTGCCCGAAGACCAGGTGCGCGACGCCGCCCTGGGCGGACTGCTGCACGACATGGGCAAGGCCCTGCTGCCGCCCGACGTGCTCAACAAGCCCGGCAAGCTGACCGAAGAGGAATTCGCCATCGTCCGCCAGCATCCCGTGCACGGCGAACGCCTGCTGCGCGATGGCGGCATCACCCAGGAGGCGATCCTGCACATCGCCCGCCACCACCACGAGAAGGTCAACGGCGCCGGGTATCCGCAGCGATTGTCGGGCACCGACCTGCCGCTGCTGACGCGGATGAGCGCGATCTGCGACGTCTACGACGCCATCACCTCCAACCGTCCGTACAAGGCCGGCTGGGACCCGGCCGAATCCCTGCGCCGCATGGCCGGCTGGCAAGGACACTTCGACGAAACCCTGCTGAAGGCCTTCGTGCGCAGCGTGGGCATCTATCCCATCGGCGCCCTCGTGCGCCTGTCCAGCGACCGTTTGGCGGTGGTGGTGGAACAGAATCCGGCCACCTTGCTGGCACCGCGTGTGCGCGTGTTCTATTCGGCCAAATCGCGCACCCACCTGCTGATGACCGACGTCGACCTGGCCTCCGCCGGCGACCGCGAGCGCATCGTGAGTGTCGAGTCCCCGGCCACCTGGGGCTTCCGCGAACTCGAGAAGCTCTGGCTGCCCTGAGCCACCGGTGTTCCGGGGAATGTCGATTCCGTCCGTCGCCGTCCGTCGCTGAGGCAGTTCCCATGCCCCAGGAGGCAGACCATGCGGTTCCTTTCGATGATCCGGGTCGATGAGACCACCGGCCAGCAACCCAGCGAACGGCTGATGACCGAAATGATGGCGTTGATCGGCGAGATGTCCGCCGCCGGCGTGCTGCTCGATACCGCCGGGCTGATGCCGACCGCGCAGGGCGCGCGCGTACGCTCGCGCTTCGGCGAGATCCGGGTGACCGACGGCCCGTTCACCGAGGCCAAGGAGGTCATCGGCGGCTTCGCCATCCTCAAGGCCGACTCGTTGGAGGAGGCCATCGCCCATACGCGCCGCTTCCTGCAGGTGCATGGCGAGGAATGGGACATCGAGTGCGAGGTGCGCGCCATCGAAGAGGCGCCCGACTGCGGCATGTCCGGCGGCTGAAGGGCCCCGGCGGCCGACCAACTTCCGGCACGTGGACGCTGCGGGTGCGTGCCCCAGCATGGCCCGCCCGTCGCGTCATTCCCGTGTGACCGGGCAGGCCCGCAGGCCATTCCCCCGAACAGACGCGAAGGAGTTCCGCATGTCGTTGCTTTCCCTGGTCATGGCGGCGGCCGCTGCCACCACGCCGGCCCCCGCGGCCGACGCCGCCACGCTGGCGGCGATCGAGGCCACCTGCCTGGACTACATCGACGGCCAGCTCGAAGGCGACCCGGCGCGGGTATCGCGCGCGCTGCACCCGGACCTGGCCAAGCGCGCCGTGGTCGGCGACACGCCGTACGAGCGCCTCGGCCTGCGCCGGATGTCGAAGGACGAACTCGTGGCGCTGACCCGCCAGGGCGTGCTGAAGACGCCGAAGGAACAATGGAGCCGCAGCTGCCGCATCCTCGACGTGACCGCCGAGACCGCCGCCGTGCGCCTGGAAACGCCGTGGTTCGTCGACCATTTTCACATGGGCCGCTTCGACGGCCGCTGGGTCATCGTCAACGCGCTCTGGCACAGCAAGCCGCGGTGATCCCGGCTATCGCGGTGCCGCGTCGGCCGCCTTGCGGAACAGGGTCGCGCACAGCAGCCACACCGCGACATACGCGGCGGTGAAGCCCAGCAGGAACCCGCGGGGTTCCTGCGTACCCGCCTGCAGCGCCAGGCCGCCCGCGACGATCTGCAGGCCGGCCATCGCCATCAGGGTGACGGCCATGCCGCGCGGCTTCCGACGGGCGAGGGCGGCGCCCACGATGCCGACCAGGGGAATCGTCATGAACGCCAGGTTGGCCGGCTGCGAGGGCTCGCCGACGATCCCGACCGCCAGATTGGCCCACACCAGCAGGAATGCCGCACCCAGCGCAATCACGCTCGCGGCGAGATACGCGGGCGCCCGTGCCGCGCGCGCCGCGATCTCGAAGGCGACGCAGCCGGTGAGCAACATGGCGCCGAACAGGGCGAAGTCCGATCCCGTCCAGGCCACTTCGGACGTGAACCGCATCGCGACCCACGGCGCCAGCCACAGCGCGGCCGCACCGCCCCAGGCGAGCGGGCGCAGCCGGCGGATCCATCGGGTCGTGGGGGAGGGAAGCGGCATGCTCGCCATCGTCAAGTTCCGTCAGCCTGCAGGAGTGCAGGCGCACGGTCGCTGATGGCCGTGGGCGGGCGAGGGGCCCTGTGTGAAGCCAGTGCGAAGTCGCCGGGTGTCAGGGTGCGGGCGGCGCGGGCCGATGGCCGTAGCTCAGCACGCGGGTGACCTGCCAGCGGCCGCCCTGCTCGCGCCAGACCATCGTGAAGTCGGCCATGCCGCCGCAGTCGCCGCCGTCGGTCGCGCAGAACGTGTGCTCGCCCTGCGCGATCGCGCCATAGCCGCGGATCGGATAGACCTTCAGCGAACCCGCTACCAGGCGGCGCTGGTACTTGCCGCACACGTTGTCGCGGGTGCGGCCGATCATCTCGTCGCGGGTCCAGGTGACCCCGCCGTTGTCGTGGTAGAACTCCACGGCCGCATCGAAGTAGTCCGCGTGGCGCGCCAGTTGCGCCGGATCGTCGCAGTGGTTGAACGCGTCGAACAGCGCGCCGTCGAGCGTGGCGACGTGCTGCGTGAGGGCTTCCGGCGTGCGTTCAGGCGACGGGTCCGCCGCCGCCGTACGGCCGGCGAACGCGAACAGCCCCAGGCCCAGCAGCACGGGCATGAGCTTCCTCATCGGGTGGGACCCCGGCGTGCGCATGGCGATCATGCGGGCGTGGCCATGGCGCGCGGGCGCGCCCCGAGCAGGCGTGCCGGCAGCATCAGTAGCGCATGCAGGAAGGCGAACAGCGCGGAGAAGGTCACGCCCACCAGCCGGAAGGGCAGCGACACCAACCATGCCAGCGGCCACAGCACCAGCACCAGCAGGGCCAGCGGCCAGCACAGCACGAACAGGATGCACCAGGCGACAAGCGCGACGAGGGTCTTCATGGAGGCTCCTTGGGGCCGGCAACCGGCACACCGTGATCCTCGCGCCGCGCCGCCGCCGCGGACAACCGGTCTGCGACGAAACGCCCCGCATGGCGACGGAAGCGGATTCGGTCCGACCGAACCTGACGCGCCCTGCCGGCCGCGCGGGTCAGTCGCGCACGCCGAACGTCAGGCAGCTGCTGCCGTGCCACCGGATCTCGAGCGGCGCACCCGCGTCGGCGAGCACTTCGTCCGACGGATCCTTGCCGCTGCCCAGGTTGAGCTGGCGATCCGGCTGCTTGCTCACGCCCACCGTCACGACCAGGCGGCTACCCGCCGCCAACACGCGCCCGATCAGACGCGTGTCCTTCACGGCGAGGCGTTGCGGTACGCCAGGGGCGAGCAAGCGACGCTCGCGGCGATCCGCACCGTAGCTCGCGCGCTGCAGCCACCACGCGAGATCGAAGTACCGGCCTTCGGCAGTGAGTTCGTACACGCCGATGGCGATGTCGGCATCGCGCTTGTTGACGGTGAAATCGAGCGCGCCGTCGAACGGCCCCGCCAGTTCGGTGTCCTGGGGCAGTGGGTCGCCGGCAAAGACCAGGCCCGCATGCGGATCCAGCTGCGGGTTGAGTACGTTCTGAGGTGCCGTCCAGCCCGCGTCGCTACGGTCATTGAAGTCCACGTGCTGGGTGGCGACCACACCGGGCTGCGGCGTGGAGGACAGCGCATGCGTCCCGGCCGCCGTGCCTGGGGCCAGGCACAGCGACTGGCGGCGCGTCGCCATCGTCTCCAGCGTGTGCGCATGACGCCAGGTGTCGGCACCCATGACCTGCCAGTTCACGCGGTCTGCCAGCAGGTCGGGTTTCGGTGCGCCCTTGAACACATGGTCGAACCACGACAGCCGCAGCGCCTGCAGATTGATGCGCGCGGCGGCATCCGGCGCATAGCCCTGCACGGTCGGCGGCACGCCCGTCTGCATCGTGACGTGTTCGTAGGGACCGATCACCAGCGTGTGGTCGGCGTGCGGGCGGTGGCGCAGGTGTTCGCGGAAGTAATGCAGCACGCCGGCTTGCGCACCGTCGAAGTACCCCGTCGTGGCCAGCACCGGGATGTCGATGCCGGCGAACGCGTCGCCCTGCGGGATCATCGCCTGCCAGTACGCGTCGTAGGCGGGATGCTGCAGCCATTCGGCGAACAGCGGATTCGCACTGCCGTCGAGCAACGGCCGCTCGCGGTACGCGCGGCCGCTCGCGTAGGCCTCGCGATCGAGTTTCGCCCAGCGTGCGCCGTCGCCGTAGCGGGCATCGTCCAGCCAGCGGCTGCTGGCCGTGTACAGCGGCCACGGATACATGAAATTGAGGAAGACATTGCCTTCCATCGGGATGTCGATGCCGGGCGCTGCAGACGCCGACGTGGCGATCGCCTTGAGCGCTGGGGGCCGCTGTTTCAGCGCGGACCACTGGGCGAAGCTGTTGTAGCTGCCGCCGAACATGCCCACCCGGCCATCGCTCCAGGGCTGCGCAGCGATCCAGCCGATCACCGCGGCCGCGTCGACGCCATCGTGCCGGAAGGGGGCGTTGGCGTCGGGGCTGCGGCCCTTGCCCCGGCTGTAGGCCACGGCGCCCACGTAGCCATGGGCCGCCATCGTCTTCGCATCGCCCCGGGCCACCTCATCGTTGGCGTAGACGGTGAACTGCAGCAGCGTCGGCAAGGGCGATGCCTTGGCCGGGCGCACGACGAGGGCGGCAATGCCGATTCCTTCCGGCGTCCGTACCAGCACGTCGCGATCGACGTGGTAGCGACGCGCGTCGTCGTCCTTCAATGCCGCGTCGAACAGCGGCTGGAACGCGGCGTACGCGGCCTGCACCTGGTACGCGCGGAGCAGGTCGATGGCCTCGGCCAGCGGCAGCGTGCGCTTTCCCTTCGTCCTGGCCAGGGCTGCATCGAGATCTCCCCGGAGCCGGCTCGGCGAGGTGCCGAAGCTGAATTCCGCCTGCAACGCCGTCCGGTCGTCGAGCGCGCCGAAACGCTCGGCGAAGACGTCCCGCCATGCGGGCGCGAACGCGATCCCGCGCCGGGCCTGCAGCATCTTCGCGCGGGCGTGGATGTCGTACTGCAGGAAGACGGGCGGCTGCGAAGGCGGATCGTTGCGCAGGGCACGCAGGGCTTCGATGCTGCCGATCGCCTGCGCGTACTGGCCGGCGACCAGTTGCAGGCGGAACCGCGTGCCGAGATCGCGCGCGCGGTCCTCGTCGTGGTAGGTCGCCATCGCATCGCGGGCCAGCGTGACCATCGCTGCGTCGAGGTCACCCCCTTGCAGGCCCGTCGGGATCCGGATGTCCTTCGCCTGTGCGACGGAGGGGAGGGCGAACACCGTCAGCAGCAGTCCCAGCAGTCTCATGTCGGTCCGGTCCGTGGAAGGCGCCGGAAGCTTTGCACGGGGGGCCGCGGCAGGGAAGTACTATGCGACGAAACCGGGGCCCGTCGCGACGCAACGGGCCCGGGGCCTGGGTTTATCGGTCCAGGAAAGCGACGAGCGCGGGGATCGTCTGTTCGGGCGCCTCTTCCATCAGCCAGTGGCCCGAGCCCTGGATGATGACGCCTTCGACGTGGTCGTCCACCATCCGGCCCTGGTCGATCAGGAACTGGCCGCCGGCCTTTTCGCCCGACAGCACCAACATCGGCATATGCAGCGTGGTCTGGGCGAAGCCGGCGAAGTCCTTCGCATCCTGTTCAAAGTTCCGGAAGTATTCGAAGCCCGCGCGCATGCCGCCGGGGCGTGCGTACTCCTTCGCGTAGAACTGCCGGTCGGCTTCCGGGATGGAGCGCGTGCGGTCGGCGGCGAAGTCGTTCCAGAAGTGCTCGAAATAGGTGCGCTCGCGGCCATCGACCAGCTTCAGCGGCGTTTCGCCATAGAAGTGGAAGTGCCACAGGTCGCGCAACAGCCACACCTTCGTCCAGTCGCCGACGCCCGGCAGGAAGGCATCCATCAGCACGATGCTCTCCACCTCGTCCGGGTACTGCGCCGCATAGGCGTAGGCGACCATCAGGCCGATGTCGTGGCCGACGATCTTGATCTTGCGGTAACCCAGCGACTTCACCAGCGCATGGATGTCCTGCGCGAGCGTCTTCTTGTCGTAGCCGGTGTCGGGTTTGGAGGATGAGCCCGCACCGCGCAGGTCCGGAGCGATGACGACGTGACGGTCGGCCAGCTTTGGCATCAACGGCCGCCACATATGGCTGGTTTCGGCGTAGCCGTGCAGCAGCACGACGGGGGACGTATCGCCGTCGCCCGCCTGCAGATAGTGCAGGGTGACGCCGTTGACGGTGGCGGTGTGGTCCTGGATGGCCGGCGATGGCGCCGCATGGGCGGACGATTGCAGGGCCAGGATCGCCAGCAGGGCCGTGGCCGCATGCTGGAGGGAACGCAGCAGGGTGTTCATGACGATCTCCTCGGGGGTGGATGTCGCTGGACCGGCGGATATCCGTGGGCAACGCGGAAGCGGAACGCCGTCGGCCAGCAGGGCGGGCGCGGGATGCGCCTAGAGTTGGCTCATGCCGCCGTCGGCGATGATCTCGGTGCCGACGATGAAGGCCGATTCCGGCGACGACAGGTGCAGCACGGTGGCGGCGATCTCTGCCGGGGTACCGAAGCGGCCGAGCGGGATCTGGTTCTGGATCTGCGCCGCCGTGGCTTCCAGCGATGCGGCGTCCAGGCCGAGCTTGCCGTAGAGCGGCGTCGCCACCGGACCCGGGCTGAGCACGTTGACGCGCACGCCACGTGGCAGAAGTTCGGCCGACAGCGTCTTCGCCAGCGAGATCACGGCCGCCTTGCTGGCGGCGTACACCGAACTGTTCGGCATGCCGATGCGGGCATTGATGGAACCGTTGATGACGATCGATGCGCCCGGATTCAGCCGGGGCAGCAGCGCCTGGACCTGGAAGTACGGCCCCTTGATGTTGGTGTCGAAGATCTGGTCCCACAGCGCCTCGTCCACGTCCGGGAACGCGGCGAACTTCGCCGTGCCGGCATTGAGGAAAACGGCGTCCAACTGCAGGTCGGCGGCCGCCAGCGCGGCGGCGAGCGCTTTCGCGTCGGCCAGGCGGCCGGCGTCGTTGACCAGGGCGACGGCGTCCGGGCCCAGGGTGGCCTTGGCCTGTTCGAGGGTCTTGGCGTCGCGGCCGGTGATGACGACGCGCGCGCCTTCGGCGGCGAACGCCTGGGCGGTGGCCAGGCCGATGCCGCTGCTGCCGCCGGTGACGAGGATGGTCTTGTTGTTGAAGCGGTTCATGGTGAAGTCCTTCGATGCCAGCCCAATGCTGTGAGCGCATACTGGCAAGGCGAAGACGGCTTTCCGTGCCACAATCGCGACGGACTCGTTCGAAGGTATCGAACATGTTGTCAGCGGACGAATTGGCCCTGCTGGAAGCCATCCGGGAGAGCGGAAGCCTGTCCCGCGCCGCCGCCCGCCTGGGCAAGGCGCCCTCCACCGTGTCGCACGCCGCGCGCCAGCTCGAGGCGCGCTTCGATGCGCTGCTGTTCGACCGCCGCCGCTACCGCCTGCAGCTGACGCCCGCCGGCCATCTGCTGGCGCAGGAAGCGGCGCGCCTGATGCTGGACGTGTCGCGGCTGACGCAACGGGTGAAGCAGGTGGCGGGCGGCTGGGAAGACCGCCTCTGGATCGTCACCGACGAGATCCTCGAATTCGAAACGCTGCTGCCCGTCATCCGCGCCTTCGATGGCTTGAAGTCGGGCGTGACGCTGCGCATCACCCATGAAGTCCTCACCGGCACCTGGGACGCGCTACGCGACGGCCGCGCCGACCTGGTGGTGGGCGCGACGAACGAGCCTCCTGTCATTCCCGGCCTGCGCTGGTTCGAACTCGGGGTGATGGACTGGGTGTTCGCGGTCTCGCCGCGCCATCCGTTGGCCAAGGCACGCGAGCCGGTCGAGCGGGCGGCGGTACTCCAGCATCGGGCCGTCGTGGTGGCCGACACCTCGCGCCGGGTGGACGTGCGCGGCTACGGGGTGCTGGGCGGGCAGCCGTCGCTGGCCGTGCCGAGCATGCGCGCGAAGATCCATGCGCAATGCGAAGGACTAGGCGTGGGCTGGTTGCCGCGCGACCGTGTGGCCGGCCTGCTCAAGCGCGGTGATCTGGTGGAGAAGCAAATGGCGGACCCGCGCGAACCCAACCTGCTCTACGTCGCCTGGCGTGGCGACCACCAGGGCCGCGCATTGGAGTGGTGGCTGGCCCAACTGCAGAACAAGCGCCTGGCCTCGCGCCTGGTCGAGGGCATCGACGTCGCCGCCTTGGGCTGATGCGCGAAGCGCGCGCTCAGCCCGTGGTCGCCTCCGCTGCATCCAGCACGTGCAGGCCCACCGACAGCCGCTTGGCCAGCCGCTTGGCGGCGGCCGCCTGCGAGGCGACTTCCTCGGCGGTGCAGAAGCGGTGCGGGGTCACCTGGGTCGCGCCGATGGTGAGCGTGGTCAACGGGAACGTGGTGTAGCGCCCCGCGCGGTCTTCGCCTTCCAGCACGCCGCGTGCGAGATCGTCGTCGTCGAACAGTGCGCGGCAGGCGGCGTTGAACTCGCCGACCATCTCGCGGCAGCGCCGCTCCCAGTCGTCGCTCTGGAACAGCACCACGAAGTCGTCGCCGCCCACGTGGCCGACGAAATCCCACTGGGGCTCCGCATGGCGCAACAGCGTCGAGGCCACCAGGCGGATCATCCGGTCGCCGCGGAAGTATCCGTACTGGTCGTTGTAGGGTTTGAAGTGGTTGAGGTCGCAGTACGCCGCCGTGAACGGCTGGTGCGCATCGATCAACCGCGCGATGTGCTCGGCGATGGGGATGTTGCCGGGCAACAGGGTCAGCGGATTGGCGTAGCGCGCGGCTTCGATGCGCAGCTCGGTGACGCGCCGGACCAGGGCTTCGCCGGTGCCCACGCCGGCGTAGCGCCCATCGCGGGTGATGATGAAGCCGTCCGAAAGATAGCGCTGGTCTTCGCCCAGCAGGATCTCCGACATCGCATCGATGCTCTGCGCCACGTCCGCCATGATGGGCGAGGCGTGCATCAGCTTGATGCACGGTTTGCGACCGAGCAGCTCGCGGGCGAACGGCACCGCCATGCGCTCGTTGAACACGCGCCGGTTGATCAGCCCGAGCGGATGCCCGCTGCCGTCCACGACCGGCAGCGCCTGCAGGTCGGGATGCTGGCGGAACAGCTGCTCGGCGTCGAAGTTGCTCGCGTCGTCGGTGATCGAAGGCGCTTCGATCAGCAGGTGCGCCGCGGTGACCTTGGGAAAGGCCGAGCGACGCCCGCTGCGCGGCCACACCGGCAGCTTCTCGCGCGAAGCCAGGCGCAGGTCGTCCGGCACGGCGTCGGTCGCCCGTTCGGACGGGCGGCCCAGCAGATAACCCTGCGCGTATCGGATGCCCAGGTCCTGGATGATGGCCAGGTCCTGCATGCGCTCCACGCCTTCCGCGATCAGGTCGGTGCCGAGGCTCTCGGCCACCTGCACCAGCGCACGCACGATGCTGAGGCGGCCCGGACTCTCGGCGATCTCGTGGATCAGGTAGCGGTCGATCTTGACGTACTCCGGCCCCAGCTCATGCCACAGCTCGAAGTTGGAATGCCCGTTGCCGAAGTCGTCCAGCGCGATGCGGATTCCGGCCGCGCGCAGGTAACCCAGCGCATCGGCCAGGCGGCCCACGTCTTCGACGATGTCGCGCTCGGTGATCTCGATGACGAACCGGCTCAGGTCGCGCCCCGCGGACTGCAGGCCTTCGATGATCTGCTGCGGGCGGAAGGCGTCCTGCAGGATCGCGTGCGCGCTCAGGTTGACCAGCAGGCGCCCGCCACGCTCGAAATCGAAGCTGCGAACCAGCATGCGTGCGGCCTGGGTTTCCAGCTCGCCGAGCCGTCCGGCGACACGCGCCAGGTCCAGCAACTGCAGCGGTGTCATCGACCCGTGCGCGTGACGCATCAGGCCTTCGTGCGCGACCACGCGCTGGTCTTCCAGATGGACGATGGGCTGGTACACCGCGCGCAATCCGCCCGGGCGCAGGGCGGCGTCCAGCACGGCGGACATCGGGGCGGGAGCAGGGCAGGCGAGCATGGGGCCGGGACGCTAGCGCGATCGCATGACAGTGGAGTGTCAGTCGTCGTCGTCATCGTGCTGTAGCGCACGCCGCGTACAACACCTGCATCCCGGAACGCCGCACGCGTGGCGAAAAAGGACATTAAAGTCCTGGCGGGAACGGCCGATACCGATGCGTCATTCTGTCCGGAATACGCCCATGGCCTCCCCCCCGAATTCGACCCTGCGTCGCCTGCGCGATGCCGCCCTACGCCGCATGCGCTTGCTGTCCTCCACGCGGCTCGGTCGCATGAGCCTGGCCGGCAAGATCCAGGCCAGCCTGCTGGTATCCGGTGTCGGCCTGCTGGTGATCGCACTGGCCTACTGGCGCGCCAGTGTAGGGGCGGAGCGCGCAGGCGACACGTTCGCTGGCTACCAGGCACGCGCGGTGCTCGCCGGCACCCTGGCCCAGCAGGTCGCCGAAGCGCGGCGGTTGCAGACGGCCTATGCGCACAGCCTGTCCGACGAGCATCGTGCGGCCCTGCGGACGGCGCAAGAACGCCTGGCGGGCACGCTGGACGCGGACGCCGGCGCCGCCAGCGCAGACCCGGGCTCCTCCGCGCTGAAGGGCGTCGCCGCCGAGATCGCCCAGTTCGGCGAAGGCATCGCCTCGCTCAATGCGCGCGTGGACGAGATGGGGCAGGGCGAATCCGGGCTGCGTGCGCAACTGGACGCCGCCGCCGGTGTGCTGGAGGCCCGTATCGACGAAGTGGGCAATCCGACGCTGACCGGCCATGTGCAGCGCATGCGGCGGTTCGAGAGCCAATTCCTGCTGACCGGCGATGCGACGCACACCGACCGCGTCAGCGAAGAGAAACTGCCGTTCGATCTGGCATTGACCGGTGCGCGGTTGCCGCCGGAAGCACAGGACGCCCTGCGCGCCGACATGGATGCCTATCAAGGCGCCTTGCTGGCCTACACCGCGGCACGCATCGGCCTGGATGTGGAAGCCCAGTCACTGGAAGACATCGCCACCGGCATCACCCCTGCGCTGGATGCGCTGCAACAGTCGCAGTCCGATGCGCTGGCGGACGCGCGCGCGCAGCAACGCACGCAGGGCCGCTGGATCGACGGGTTCTTCATGTTGACCTGGCTGCTGGTGTCAGTGGCGCTGATCGCGACGCTGCTGATGGTCCTGCGCGCCGTGCGCCGGCCCATCGAGGATACGCTGCGCTTCGCCACCGATATCGCGGACGACCGGCTCGATACGGTGTTGAGGGTGCACAACCCGCACGACGAGATCGGCCGCCTCGCCGCGACCCTGTCGCACATGCAGCAGCGCATGCGTGCGCGCATCGAGGCGGAACGCGCCGTGGCGCGCGAGAACGAGCGCGCCCGCCAGGCGCTGGACTGCGCCCAGACCGGGCTGATGATGCTGGACGCTGACGGCGCCCTGGCCTATGCCAACCGTTCGCTGCGGGCGGTGCTGCCCGAGAGCGCGTCGATGTCCGGCCTGGACGCCGTGCAATTGCATCCGGTGTTCGCGCAGGTGCAGCGTCGGCTCGCCGGCGGGGAGGATGTCTTCGAAGAGGATGTCGAGCATGCCGGCATCCACTACCAGTGGGCGGTCAACCGCGTGCGGGTGCACGGGGTGTGCATGGGTGCGGTCGTCGAATGGCGGAGCCGCGAGGTCGAGATGCTGGTGGAGCGCGAGATCGCGGCGGTGGTGGATGCCGCCGCGCGCGGCGACCTGCGCGACCGCGTGCCGCTGGAAGACAAGCAGGGCTTCGTGCTGACCCTGGCGGGCAGCACCAACCGCCTGCTGGATGCGTTCCAGTACAACCTGTCCGCGCTGCAGGGGCTGCTCGCCGCGCTTTCGCAGGGCGACCTGACCGCACGCATGGAGGGCGACTTCCAAGGCGTGTTCGCGCGCATGCGCGACGACGCCAACGCCACCGTGGCCCAGCTGACCGACATCGTCGGCGGCATCCAGGATGCCGCCACGTCGATCAACACCGCTGCCGGCGAAATCGCCGCCGGCCATGCCGATCTTTCGCGCCGGACCGAGCAGCAGGCCGCCAGCCTGGAAGAAGCCGCGGCTTCGATGGAGGAGCTGACCTCCACCGTCCGCCAGAACGCGGAATCGGCGCGGGTGGCGAACGAGCTCGCCATCGGCGCCGCAGGTGTGGCCTCGCAAGGAGGCGAGGTCGTCGGCCGGGTGGTCGCGACGATGACCGACATCGAGCAGTCGTCGAAAAAGATCGCCGAGATCATCTCGGTCATCGACGGCATCGCCTTCCAGACCAACATCCTGGCGCTCAATGCCGCAGTGGAAGCCGCGCGCGCCGGCGAACAGGGGCGCGGCTTTGCGGTCGTGGCCAGCGAAGTGCGCATGCTGGCGCAGCGCTCGGCGAACGCGGCCAGGGAGATCAAGGGCCTGATCGGGACGTCCGTGGACAAGGTGGCCGACGGCTCGGCGCTGGTGCGTCAGGCGGGCGCGACGATGGGCAAGATCGTCGCCAGCGTGCAGGGGGTCACCGACATCATGGTCGAGATCTCCGGCGCCTCGCAGGAACAATCCGCCGGCATCGAGCAGGTCAACCAGACCGTCAACCGGATGGAGGAATCCACCCAGCAGAACGCGGCGCTGGTGGAAGAAGCCACGGCTGCCGCGCGCCGCATGCGGGAGGACGTGGGGGCGTTGCGCCGGTCTGTCGCGCAGTTCCGCACCGAACGCCCCGCAGGCCATGGCCAGGCACGGGCGGTGCAGGCGGTCTGATCCTCAGGCCGGCGGCGCGAAGTCCGCCGGCGCGCTGCCGTCGACCGCGACCAGCCGATCCAGGCGTATGCGCTCGCCGGTACCGAGTTCGGCGTATTCGATGCCGTCACGGGCGGACAACGTGACGATGCGCGTCGCGCGTTCGGTCAATGTGCCGTCGTCATCGAGGAATCGGATGACGGCCTGCGTGCGGCGCGTCGCGGTGGCTTCCAGCACGTCGTGGAACTCGCAGTTGATCGGCGTATAGGGATCGGACGGGTGGGGCATGGGGCTCACCGGCGGGGTACAGGGTGGAATCAGCCTAGCGCGGAGGCGCCTCCCGGTCCTGCACGGGATCAGGTACAGGCGTGCGCGATGGGTGACCCGTCGGAGCCGCGGATGGCTGCGCGCGTCGCTGCCAGGGAACGCCGTGCTCGGCGTACCGGAAAGGACGATGGAGCGGCGATCAGCACGTTCGGTCAAGTTATCAGGACTCCCGGTGGCGCATCGTGTGGGCCGGCATCGCACAGTGGTCCTGCGGGCCGAGGTGCCACGCACCGATGCCTGATTCACCCCCTTGAGGAGACATCCATGTTCAAGCTCATTCCCATCGTCCTGGCCGCCGCATGGGCGGCTGCCATCACACCGTCCGCACACGCCGGCAAGCCCGTGGCCGCCAGCCATCGCGGGCCGGTGAACAATGTCGTCCTGGTGCATGGCGCCTTTGCCGATGGCGCCGGCTGGCGCGCCGTCTACGACAACCTGACCGCGCGCGGCTATCGCGTGTCGATCGTGCAGAACCCGCTGACGTCGCTGGCCGACGACGTGAAGGCGACGCAGCGCGTGCTCGACCGGCAGGACGGTCCCACCCTCCTGGTGGGCCACTCCTGGGGCGGCACGGTCATCACCGAAGCCGGCGTGCACGACAAGGTCGTGGGCCTGGTCTATGTGTCCGCGCTGGCGCCGGACGCGGGCGAAACCACGGCGCAGCAGTACGCCGGTTTCGCGGCCACGCCCGAGTTCGTGATCGAGACGGGCAGCGACGGCTACGGCTTCCTGAGCCCCGCGAAGTTCAAGGCCGGCTTCGCCCACGATACCCGCGACGCCGACGCCGCGTTCCTGCGCGATTCGCAGGTGCCCATCAACATGTCGGTGTTCGAGACCCGGCTGACGAACGCGGCCTGGCGCACGAAGCCCAGCTGGGCGGTGATCGCCACCGAGGACAAGGCCTTCGACCAGGCCATGCTCATCCACATGGCCGAACGCATCGGCGCGCGCATCACCAAGGTGTCCGCCAGCCATGCGGTCTTCATGACCCAGCCCCAGGTGGTCGCGGACACGATCGACGGCGCCGCGAAGGGCTTTGCGGCTGCGGGCAGGTAGGCGGCAGTCCCTGTGGCAGAGGCCGCGGGTGTCGCCCGCGGCCCGTCATCGCCGTGTTTCGATTCAGCCGCGCTTCCGTCCCGGCAGCAGCATCGGCACGCGCCGCTGGTAGTCGCGGTAGGTATCGCCGTGCACCGCGACCAGGTCGCGTTCCTCGAGGAACCTGACAGCCACGACGATGTAGCCGGTGACGACCGCGGCGAACAGCAGGTGCCCCACGGTCATGTCCGGCGTCACCCAGAACGCGATCAGGAAGCCGAGCATCAGCGGATGGCGCACGATCCGGTACATCGCACGGATGACGAAGGGCTCGTCCTTCGCGGTGCGTCCCCGCGCGTGCCACCACACCTGGCGCAACCCGAACAGTTCGAAGTGGTTGATCGTGAACGAACTCGTCAGCACGAGCAGCCAACCGGACAGGGAAATGCCCCAGAGGCCACCTCGCGCCAGCGCGGCGTCGACATGCCAGATCGTCTGCGGCAATGGGCGCCACAGCCAGAACAGCAGCGCGAGCACCAGACTGCTGACCAGCACGAAGGTGCTGCGCTCGATCGCGGACGGCACGAAGCGCATCCACCATCGCTTGAACGCAGGCCGTGCCATGCCGCTGTGCTGGACGGCGAACAGGCCGAGCAACGCGATGTCGATCGCCAGCGCGGTCGACCACGGGGCGAGCGCCCCGTTGTCGATGTGCTTGGGGACGCCCACGCCGGCAACGAAGGCGATGGCGTACAGGAAGACGCCGAGGAAAGCGGTGTAGCTGACGCCGCCGTACAGCACGGCCAGTGAGCGGTTCATGGCGGGTCTCCGGCCTAGCGGTAGAAGTAGGGCGCCAGCACGTTCACCTGGGTGATGCGCTCCAGCGGCAGGTTGTTGTCGCCGGCGGCGCGGCGGATGGCTTCGGGATCGGGGCCGTCGTAGACGCAGAACGTCTTGGTCTTGTCGGCATTCACGTAGGAATGCACCCAGGTCACGCCTTCCTTGGCATTGGTGGCGACCACGCCGAGGCAGGCGCGGGCGCCCGCGTCGGTCATCGGAATGTTCAGGCCGGTGGGGAAGGTGCGTTCGATCATGTAGCGGGGCATGGGAGTGTCTCCGGAAGAGGTTCGGTGGGATCGGGTGCGCGACGAAGGGCCGCGCACCCGGCGGTCTCAATGCGCGTCGAGGGTGACGGGCACTTCGGTGATGCTGTCCACCGGCAGGTGGTTGGCCTTGGCGGCCTCGCGGATGGCGGCTTCGGTCGGGCCTTCGTAGACGCAGAAGGTCTTGGTCTTGTCGCCGTTGGCGAAAGACATCAGCCACTTCACGCCGAAACGCGCATTGGTCTGGTTGACCTTGGCCTTGGTGGCCGCGTCGAGGCCGTCGAGCGCACCCTTCGGGAACGAGCGCTGGATGACGTAGCGGTGGTTGGTGCTGGTGGTGTCGCCGATGTCCCTGGCCAGGGCAGTGCCGCTCAGGGTGAGGGCGCACAGGGCGGCAACGGCCAGCGTACGCAGGGGATGGAAGGCGGTTTTCATGGGGTAAGTCCGTGGTAGGCACAGCGGATTGCTGTGCTGCACAGGCTACGGAGCGGCCTTCCGCACCGCGTCGGCGGACTTACCCAGATTGCGCGCAGCGATTGCCTATCTTTTGGCGTGGATGCCTGCCGCCAGTGCGGCCGCCATGGCTTCGGTGCGGGTGCCCACGCCGAGCTTGGAAAAGGCCGCGGCGACGTGGTGGTCCACCGTGCGAACCGAGCGCGACAGGCGCGCGGCGATCTGCGCGTTGCGCAGGCCGCCGCACAGCAGTTCCAGCACTTCGATCTCACGTGCGGTCAGGGCGTAGGGATTGGCCTGGGTGGAGGCGCGCTGGCCACGCGGTACCCCGCGTACACCGGCGTCGCGCAATATGCGGCGCAGGCGGGCGACCATCGGGCCTGCGCCGAGTTCTTCGAAGAGGGCGAGCGCGGTACGTTGTGCTTCCTCGTCGCCGTCGGCCAACGCTCGCGCCTGCTCGTAGGGACACCCCAGCGCGCGCCACGCGTCCGCGGCTTCGCGCCAGCGACCGGACGCCTGCAGGCCCATGGGGCTGTCCATCGCGCCGTCGGCATCGGCGGTCGCGCAGCCCCGGTAGTACGCGATCTCGTCCACCAGTCCGCGGTCGTAGCGCGAGCGGGCGTCCGTGCGCGTGAGCACGGACAGGATGTCGTCCATGCGCGCGGTATCGCCGGCGAGCCATGCGGCTTCGAGCTGCGCGACCACAACCGGCGCGATGCGGAGGAACGACTGCATCGGCATTGCCAGTTGCAGCGCGTCCTCGAGCACCGGCTGCGCGTCGGGATCGCCGCGGCGGACGCGCACATGCCCCAGCACGGTGAGCGCGATGACGCGGGTGATGGGTGCCAGACGGGATGTGCGGAGCATCCCGGTCGCCTGCCCGGCGGCCTCGTCCCATCGGCCTGCGGCGAACCAGGCGCTGGCCTGCAGGGCCGCCAGATAGCCCGCCCATGCGTCGAGGTCGCGCGCTTCGCAGTAGGCGAGCCCGCGCGACAGCCAATCCTGCGCGGCGGGCAGGCGCACGCGCACGACGGCGTTGTACGCCAGGTTCACGTAGGCACGCGCGGCGTGTTCTTCGAACCCATGGTCCAGCGAGAGCTGCAGGCTCTGCTCCAGGGCGGCCGCGCCGGAGGCCTCGTCGAGATCCAGTTGTGCGGTCCCGATGTTGTTCAGTGCGTGCGCCTCGATCTCCCGATCGCCCAGCGCGACCGCCAGGCGCAGCGCGCGCTGGCCCCACGTCACCGCGGCGTCGCTTTCGCCCTGCAGCATGTGCAGCTGCGCGCGATTGCTGCAGGCCATGGCCTGTTCGCGGCCGGGCGGCAGGTCTTCCAGCAGGCGGATGGCCTCGTCGGCATGGGCCTGCGCCTGCGCGCTCTGGCCGTTGTACCAGCTCAGGCGCGACAGCCAGCGCGTGGCATCGCCCTCCCTTAGGCGATCGCCGCGTGCGCGCCAGAGATCGCGGGCCGCCTCGCGCGCGGTCAACGCTTCCTCGATCTGGTCGGTCAGGTAGCTCTCGTAGGCCAGCCGCTCGAGCAGCGCGGCGCGTTCCACGTCGGGCTGTCCGTCGGCGAAGCCCAGCGCGGTCCGCAGCTGTGCGGCGGCCTCACGGTGTGCGCCGCTATGCCGCGCCTCTTCGGCCGCAGCCGGCGCCAGGCGCAGTACCGCATCGCGGTCGCCGGCCCGGGCGGCATGGTGCACGCGCCAGGCCAACGGTGCGCGATCGGCGGTCAGGGCGTCCAGGGTCGCGAGCACGCGCGCATGCCACCGCTGCGCGCGCGGGCCGGACAGCGAGCGTTCGACCGCGACGCGTGCCAGTTCGTGGCGGTATGCGAACGCCTCGCGATGCGCGACGAGCAGCCCGGCATCCAGGCATTCCTCCACCGCCTCGACCGGGGGCGCGAGTACGGCGTCCAGCAACCAGCCCTGGAGATGGCGGGGCACGATGGCCGCCAGCTGTGCGACGTCCTGCGCGGGCGGACTGAGCCGGGCGAAGCGCGCCAGCACGAGATCCTCCACCCCATGCGGCACGGTCTCGATGCCGCGCCGAAGCATTTCGCTGACGAAGAAGGGATTGCCCTGGGTGACCTCGTACAGCCCTTCGCTGGCATGCAGCGCGCCTTTCGCCATCGCTTCCACGGCGTCGGCGCTCAGGCGCGGCACCTGCATCCGGACCACGTTCGCCCGCGGCAGGTCGCCCATCAGGCGACGCAGCGGATGGTGCGCAGGGACCTCATCGTCGCGATAGGTCACCACCAGCAGGCACGGCACCTGTGCCAGGCGCCTGCCGAGAAACCGGAGCAGATCCAGCGTGGCCTCATCCGCCCAATGCGCATCCTCCACCACGAACAGCGTCGGCGCTGCCTGGAGCTCGGAAAGGACGGCGCCGAACAGGGCGATGCGCCCGACGGTGTCGATGAGTCTGCCGAAGCCGACCGGATGGTGGCGCACGATGTCGTGCAACGGCGCGAGCGGTTGCGGTGTCTGCAAGGCATCGCACGCGCCCCACCAAAGGTCCATCGTGCCGCGCCGCTCGCGCAGCGCGGTGACCAGGCTGGTCTTGCCGATGCCCGCTTCTCCGCCGACCAGCACCACGCCACCGGCACCGTCCCGTGCCTGGTCCAGCAGGCCCCGCAGGGCATCGAGCTGCGCTTCGCGTTCAAGCAGGTTCATCGGCAGGCCAGCACCTTCGACGCCAGGGAAAGGATATCGCCTGGCGCGTGGGCATCGGGTCGAGGCGCGAGTACCCCCACCAACGCGCGGGGCGGGAGATTCAGGACATCGGGGCGCGCCCGGGCGTGCATCGATACGGCCTTTTCACGCGACGACACCTAGCGTGCGCGTCCATGTTGACCTCCGATCGCATCGAGGATCGCCTCGCCGACGCAGAAAACCTCGTGCGGGGCGGTGCGGACATCGGCGATCCCGCCGCGTTCGTGTCCGGGTTGTGGAGCAGCATCTACGAACGCGCGCCGATGCATCTGCGCTCGGGCGTCATCAGGCGCCTGTTGGCGATAGGGCGGATGCTGGGCGTGAGCCATACGCATGGCGCGACCGCAGCCGCGAGGCCCTGAGTCGCCGACCCCGTTCCGTGAACACCTTCCTGGTCGTCCATACCGGGCACGGGCGTGGAATGTCCCGCGCCATGGCAGCGACCGCGGCCCGGAGCGCCAAGCTCGTCACGTCTGGATAACGGGCCGGGCCGCACTGTCTGCGCGCGCCGTCGTGCGCCTGTGCGCACCTCCGGTGCCTGGGGCTTCGTGATCGCTCGATTCGATGAAAGACTTGGAGATGCCGCGCGTCGCGGGATCGGACCTTGGACGGTATCGTGATCCTGGATGCGGATGTCGCCCCATTGCCCAGCCGGATCGAGGCGGATATCTGCATCGTGGGCGCCGGCCCGGCGGGTATCGCGATCGCGCGATCTTGGCTGAATACGTCGGTCCGCGTATGTCTGGTGGAAGGAGGCGGCCACCGACCGGAATCCCTGAGCCAGTCGCTGTACGAAGGGTCCGCGGTCGGCGAAGGGCGTTTCGACCCGATCAGGAGCCGCGTACGCGCGCTGGGCGGGACCACCCATGTCTGGGGCGGAGGCTGCATCCCCCTGGGCAACAACGATCTTTCCCGCCACGACTGGATTCCGCACAGCGGCTGGCCACTCGCGTACGAGCAGCTGCGTCCGTTCTACGAGCGCGCGAGCCGGCTGTTCGGCATCGAACACCATGCGCTGGCCGACGGCTCGTTCGTCAGGCGCCCAGGCCTGCGCCTCGGCGCCATCGAACACGATCTGCTGGAGCACCGCAACTTCGTCAGGAGTCCGGTTTTCTTCGGCGAGGTGTTCCGCGAGGAACTCGCGCGCGCCCCGAACGTGCAGCTGCTTCTGCACGCCAACGCGACCTCGCTGGATGCGGGGCCCGACGCCTCCCATATCCGGTCGCTGGCCGTGCAGTCGCTGTCCGGGCAGTCGGTTTCGCTGGTCGCCCGCCACTACGTGCTCGCCTGCGGCGGCATCGAGAACGCGCGCCTGCTGCTGCTTTCGGATGCCGTGGCGCCCGGCGGCCTGGGCAACCGGCGCGATCTGGTGGGCCGCTACTTCATGGATCATCCGAGTTGCCGGCTGGGCACCTTGCAGACCGGTTCGCCCGAGCGCGTCACGCGACCGTACGACCGCAGCGGCGGGAAGGGGACGGCGCCCTGCTTTCCCGAGTTGTGCCTCTCGGACGCCGCGCGGGAACGGCACGGTCTTCTCAATGGCCGGGTCAAGCCGTTCGCGGTGGAGGGGCGCGTGCCGGAGGGCATCCGGGCACTCCGGGAACTGCGCCGCGCCTTCCGCAAGACGGTCCACGACGAGGCCATGGCGCTGGATGGACCACTCGGTTCGGCGCATCCGACATTCGATGCCTCAGCCACGGAGCGCTCGTTCGGCGCCGTGGGCAAGGCGGTCGCGACGATCGGTCTCCATCCGGGCCACGTCGCGCGCGCCATGTACCGGAAGCACATCGGAAAGCTGCCGGTGGCGCCCCAGCGGGTCGACGTGGTCGGCTACTTCGAGCAGGCACCGAATCCGGACAGCCGCGTGCGCCTGGGCGACCAACTGGATGCACTGGGTCAGCGGAAAGTGGTCGTCGACTGGCGCCTGACCGACCTCGACTGGCATACCTATCGCACCGCCGCCACGATCTTCGGTTCCGCGCTGGCGAACGCGAGCCAAGGCAAGTTCACGACCGACGAGTGGCTGGGCGATCGGTCCCGTGCGGACGCGCCGATCCACGGGACGGCGCACCACATGGGCACCACCCGCATGTCCGAATCGCCTGATGAAGGCGTCGTGGACCTCCATTCCCGCGTGCATGGCGTAGCCAACCTGCACGTGGCCGGCAGTTCGGTGTTTCCCACCGGCGGCTGGGCGTTCCCGACCTTCACCATCGTCGCGATGAGCCTGAGGCTGGCCGAGCACCTGCACATGCTGCTGTGAGCCCGCGCGGGTCCGGGCGTCGCGGAGCTGGGTTGCGCGGGGCGGTGATCGAACCTAGTCCGGGATGCGCGCGATCACCTTGATCTCGAAATCGAAGCCTGCGAGCCAGGTGACGCCGATCGCCGTCCAGTTGGGATAGGGCGCGGTCGGGAAGACCTCGCCCTTCACCTTCATCATCGTGTCGAACTGGTGTTCGGGATCGGTGTGGAAGGTGGTCACGTCGACGATGTCGTCCAGCGAACATCCGCCGGCCTTCAAGGTGGCTTCGAGATTGGCGAACGCCAGGCGGACCTGGGCTTCGAAGTCGGGTTCGGGCGAGCCGTCGCTGCGGCTGCCGACCTGGCCGGAAACGAACAACAGGTCGCCGGAGCGGATCGCGGCGGAATAGGCGTGGTGGGTGTAGAGGTCCTGCCGACCGGCGGGGAAAACGGCGTCGCGGGTTGCCATGAGCGTGCTCCTGTTGGGGGATGTGGGCGCGGCGGCCCGATGCATGGCCATCACTCTAGGCAGTGGCGCGAGGGTGATAAACACACCGGCCGCGGTATCACTGTTTGTAGAATCCAAACAATCTCCGCAGCACCCGAGGCGTGCATGGACCGTATCGACGCGATGCAGGCCTTCGTCCGCGTGGTCGAAACCGGAAGCTTCACCAAGGCCGCCGACACGCTGCAGGCCAGCAAGACCCGCATCACCCAACTGGTGCAGCAGCTGGAAACGCACCTGCGGGTGAAGCTGCTCCACCGCACCACGCGCAAGGTCAACGTGACCCCCGACGGGGCCGCTTACTACGAGCGCGTCGTGCGGCTGCTGGCCGACCTGGACGATGCCGAGACCAGCCTGTCGGCCGCTTCCGCGTCGCCGCGGGGACGATTGCGCGTGGACGTCCCGGCGCCGCTGGCCAGCCATGTACTGGTGCCTGCGCTGCCCGACTTCCAGGCGCGGTACCCCGACATCCAGCTCGACCTGGGCGCCAGCGACCGCAAGGTGGACCTGATCGACGAGAACGTCGACTGCGTGGTGCGGGGCGGGGTGCTCACCGACACATCGCTGCGCGCACGCCACGTCGCCGACTTGTCCCTGGGCGTTTACGCCGCGCCCGCCTATCTGGCGCGCGCGGGCATGCCGGCGCATCCGCAGGCGCTGGAAACGGCCGGGCACCGCATCGTCGGCTACCGGAGTTCGCGTACCGGCAGCCCCCTGATGTCGCCGATGCGTCGCGGCGACGAGGTCGTGCGCGTGCAGGGCCGTCATGCGTTGTCGGTGGACGACGGCAATGCCTACCTCGCCGCCGGCATCGCAGGCCTCGGTGTGCTGTGGTTGCCCACCTACATGGCGCGCGAACCCCTGGCGCGCGGTGAACTGGTCGCCTTGTTCGAGGACTGGGAGCTCGAGCCGATGCCGATGTACGTGGCCTTCCCGCCCAGCCGGCACGTGAGCCGCAAGCTGCGCGTGTTCATCGATTGGGTTGTGGAGCTGATGGCGCAGCATGCGCCGGGGATCCGGCCGCCGGGGTAGTCGATGGGACGGTGAGGCAACGCTACCATCCCGTTAGACGTTGGTGCCGCAGCGCAGGAATGGAAGGCTCCGGCGCGCCATCATCGGTTTCTTCGCCACGGTATCCGCCGGACTCCCCCCGGCCTCCATCGCTCCGAGATACTTGCCCATGGGACTTCTGACCTTCAGCCTCAACCTCACCCTCGACGGCTGCGTCGACCATGAGGAGGGCATCGCGGATGAAGAGACGCATGCCTTCTTCACCCGGCTGATGGACGAACACGGCGCGATGCTGTGGGGTCGAGTGACCTACGAAATGATGGAAGGCTATTGGCCGAGGGTGGCGCGCGGTGAAGTGGAAGCACCACCGGCGACCCGCGAGTGGGCGGCCAAGCTGGAGGCGAAGCCGAAGTACGTGGTGTCGTCGACGCGAACGGACTTCACCTGGGCGCATAGCCACCTCATTACGGGCGACCTGCGCGCCGGCATACAGGCGCTGAAGGATGCGACGCCGGACGGCGTGCTGCTCGGCAGCGGCACGCTGGCGGCCGAACTCGACCGTCTGGGTCTGATCGACGAATACCGGTTCCTCGTCCATGCCCGCATCGCCGGCCATGGCCCGACCCTGTACCAGAGCGGACTACCCCGCACGCGACGGCTTGAGCTGATCTCCGCGATCCCGCTGCGCTGCGGTGCGGTCGCGATGCATTACCGGCGCACGCGCGACTGACACCCGGTTGTCGGGTCCGTCCCATGATGCATCGAACCGCCGGAGGATGCTCCGGTGTTCAGGGCGGTGCGGTTTGCGGGTTTATGCATGGCGTGTCTCCAGCGGGTACCGCTGCGGCATCCGCGCAGGCGGATGCCGCAGTGACGGAGTCAGACGAGATTGATCTCGACATCGATGTTGCCGCGCGACGCTTTCGAGTACGGACAGATCTGGTGCGCGGTGTCGACGAGCGCACGGGCGACGGCGGGCTCCAGGCCGGGGAGGCTTACGTTGAGACGTGCCGCCAGGAAGTAGGCGTCACCGGTCAGGCCCAGGTCCACTTCCGCATCGACCGCCGCGTTGGCGGGCAGCACGACCTTCGCGGCCTGGGCCGCCTTGCCGATGGCGCCCAGGAAGCAGGCCGACCAGCCGGCGCCGAAGAGTTGCTCCGGGTTGGTGCCGGCGCCATGGCTGCCGGGCGGTGAAAGCTCGATGGCCAGACGGCCGTCATCGCTGCGGGCGGCGCCCTTGCGGCCGCCGGTGGTGTGGGTCTTGCCGGTGTAGACGACGTTTTCGATAGCGTTGATCACGGGGATACCTGATGGTTTGGGGGATGTGCGCCAAGGGAGGAAGACGCCGGACGTGGCGCGTGTCCGGCGACGTGAGGTCAGCGTTGGAGCGCGCGGACGACACACGCATCGTCGTCGTCCGCTGCTTCGATCACACGATGAAGCGATCGATGCGCGCCTGCAGGCGAGGTCCGATCAACAGGATCGCGGGAATCACGATCACGTAGCCGACGCCCCAGGAACGCAGCCACGTGGACAGGAACTCCTGCGAGAACCCGAGATTGAGCGCAAGCAGGGCAAAGGAAATGAGGCCGGTGGTGACGACGCCCATCGAAAGGGCAAAGGCGACTTTCCGTTTCAGTACGACGTTCATGACATGGATCCCGGGTTCTCAATGGCTCTGCTGCCGCAGCGCGACGATGGGCTTGCCCTGCTCGACCAGGTAGGTCGCCAGCTCGGCCGCGCTCGTCTGCGCCGGGTTGTGCGCGGCATGCGGCATGCCGGCGGGAATGAAGAGGGACTGTCCGGCCGTCAGGGTCACCGGGGGCTTGTCCTCGAAGGTGTATTCGAGCGTGCCGTCCAGTACATACGCGACTTCGATGCCCGGATGCGTATGCATGCCGAACGCGGCGCCCGGTGCGAAGTCGACGCGAACCTGCACCACTTCGCGACCGGGAGCATCCAGGTCGTGGCGCAGGGCTTCATGGCGCCCGATGCCGGCAGGCTGGGCGCTTGCCGCCCACAGCGTCGCGCCGGTCAACGCCAGGAGCGTGGCGGTGATCAAGGCGTGCTTCTTGGTCTTCATGGGAGGTCCTCCGGAGATGGGAGGCCATTTCACGCTGCCTGCGTATCCCGGCTGTGTCCGGGTGCGGGCATTTTTGTAACCGGAGTTGTCCGCTCCAGGCTAGTCGGCGGCGGAGAAGCCAGCGCGCACCGATTCGAGCAGGAAATCGATGAAGGTACGCACGCGCAGCGGCATGTGCCGGCCGTGCGGGTACAGCAGGTTGAAGGGACGACTGCGGCCACCGTGGCGGGGCAGCAGCTCCACCAGGCGTCCCTGGGCGATCTCGCGCTCGATCGTGAAGCGATACGCCTGGAACACGCCGCCACCGCTGCACGCGAGCGAGACGCCCCCCAGCACGTCCTCCGAAAGCAGGAACGGCCCCTCCGTCTCCATCTCGATTTCGGTGGCGCCATCCCTGAACAGCCACGGTATGCGTCGACCGGTGCTGGGCAGCTCGAACTGGATGCAGTCGTGCTCGGCCAGATCGCCCAGGCGCCCTGGCGTTCCCCGTCGTTGCAGATAGTCCGGCGACGCGACCAGCACCAGTTCCGCGTCTTCCAGATGGCGGGCGACCAGTCCCGAGTCGGGCGGCTTGCGCACGCGTACGGCGAGGTCGAACCCTTCGGCGGTGAAATCGATGTTGCGATTGCCGATGTGCACATCGGCCTGGATGCGTGGATGACGGCGATGGAATTCGGCGAGTAGGGGCAGCAGGCGATAGTGACCATACGTGGTCGGCACGCTGATGCGGAGCCGGCCGGCAGGTTCCGATTGCTGGCCGGAGGCCTCGCGGTCCGCTTCTGCCAACTGGTCCAGCGCCTGACGGCAGTGCACCAGATAGGCGCGCCCCGCATCCGTCAGTCGGATGGTGCGGGTCGTGCGCACGAACAGCCGCACTCCCAGCCGCTCCTCCAACCGCGCCACGGACCGGCTGACTGCGGCCGGCGTAACGCCCGCGGCGGTCGCTGCGCGGCTGAATCCGCCGGTCTCGGCGGCCAGGCAGAAGAGTTCCAGGCTGCCCACCAGGATGTCGTCGAATCGACGCTGCATTGATTACGCCAGGTAACAGGTGATGTGCATTCTCACCGATTTATTGCCTCATTTGGCGGTAATAGAGTGCCGCTACGCCGAAAGGCACCCCCAACATTCGAGGAAGTCCATGAGCATCAAGACCGTCATCGTGACCGGCGCCTCCAGTGGCATCGGTTTCGCCATTGCCCGCGCTTATCTGCAACGTGGCGACAACGTCGTCGCCAACGCGCGCACGCTCGAGCGCTTGCAGTCCGCCGCCCTCCAACTCGGCCAGCCCGCCAACCTGCTGCTCGTGCCAGGTGATATCGCTGAGCCGGACACCGCCAAGCGTCTGGTGGCAGCCGCCATCGAGCGCTTCGGCCAGGTCGATATCCTGGTGAACAACGCCGGCATCTTCATCGCCCGACCGTTCACCGAGTACGCACCTGACGATGTGCAGGCGCTGGTCGACACCAACCTGAAGGGTTTCTTCTTCGCGGCCCAGGCTGCCGTGCCGCACATGCGCGAGCGTCGTGCGGGCCATATCGTCAACATCACCGCGAGCATCGCTGCGCAGCCGTTGCAATCAGTGCCTGCCGCCTTGCCGGTCCTGATCAAGGGCGGCATCAACCACGCCACGCGCGCGTTGGCGCTGGAGTTGGCGCCACACAACATCCAGGTCAATGCGGTGGCGCCGGGCATCATCGATACCCCTCTCTACGTGTCCGAGATGCACGACTTCCTCAACGGACTGCAGCCGGCTGGCCGTATCGGTACGGTCGACGAAGTGTCCGATGCCGTGCTCTATCTGGGTGATGCCGCATTCACCACGGGCGTCGTCCTGCCGGTCGATGGCGGCATGTCCGCGGGTCGCTGGTGATCTTGCAGGGACGCTCCGTAGCGCCTTGCCTTCCGTTCTTCAAAGGAGACATTCCATGCCTTTCGTACGCGTCAGCATCACCCGCGACGGCACCTCGCGGACGCAGAAGCGCCAACTCGTGCGTGAGATCACCGACACGCTGGAGAGGGTGCTCGGCAAGCAGCCCGATCTGACTCACATCGTCATCGACGAAGTCGATACCGACAACTGGGGCCACGGTGGCGAACTGGTGACGGAGCGACGCGCTCGCGAAGCCACGCCGCGCTGAAGCTTCCGCGGCGAGCTGGATCTCGCTTTCTCCATCGCGGATGCAGGCCGGCATGCGCCGGCCTGCTCGGCCTCCGCTAACGAGCGGCCTTGCTGGCGGCCAGGAGCGAACGGATCTTCGCTTCCGTTTCCTGATACTGCCCTTCGCCGAAGTGCTGGTAGACGATGCGACCCTGCTGGTCGATCAGGTACAAGGCAGGCCAGTAACGGTTCCTGTAGGCATTCCAGGTGTTGTATCCGTTGTCCTGCGCCACCGGGTAGGTGATGCCGAATCGTTGGATCGCGGCCCTGAGGTTGCTCAACTTCTTCTCGTAGCCATATTCCGGCGTGTGGACGCCGATGACGACGAGCCCTTGGTCGCGATACTTCGCATGCCACTGTTTGACATGCGGCATCACGCGGACGCAGTTGATGCAGGAGTAGGTCCAGAACTCCACCAGCACCACCTTGCCGCGCAGATCCGCAAGGCGCTGCGGCGACGCATTGATCCAATGATCGATGCCGGTGAAGTCCGGTGCCATCGGTGAGGGGCTGGCCACGGTGGGCTGGACCGGATCGGCCTGCACCTCGGGGGAGCATGCGGCAGCGAACAGGCATGCGGCCAACAGCGTGGTGAACGAAGAGAGTCTTTTCATCGGATCAGAGTCCTTGCGAGAGAGGGGGAAGCCACTGCGTGGCCCAGGCGGATACCAGGACGTCGTACTGGAACAGTTGAAGCACGGCGACCGCGACGGCGATCACCCCGAATCCTTTTCGCAGCAGGTCGGCGTGGCGTTGCAGGAGCGGAAGGCGTGCCGTGATCCAGCGTCCGCCGTAGGCGATCAGCAGCATCGGAATGCCGGCGCCGAGGGCATACAGCCCGAGCAGCACGCTGGCTTCGGCAGGCGCCTGTGCGCGGGTCGCCAGCGCCAGCACCGACGCCAGAACGGGGCCCGCGCATGGCGTCCATGCCAACCCCAGCGAAGCACCGATGAGCAGTGCGCCCGGACGTCCGCCGAGCTGCGGGAGAGCGACGCCGGTCGGGCGCGCACGGTGCCACTGCGCCTGCGCCCAGGCGACGGTGCGTTCGAACGGGGCCGGCCAGAAACACGCCAGGCCGGCCAGCAGCAGCACGAAGATGGAGCCCGTGCGGATGCTGGCCTGCAGCTCGCCCGACGACGACGCAAGCGCGCCGAGCAGGATACCGCTGGTGGCGAAGGTCGTGACGAAGCCCGCGATGATCCAGGCAGGCACGGTGCGGTCGCCGCCCGAGCCCGTGGCAAGCACGATCGGCAGGACCGGCAGGATGCACGGCGACAGGATGGTGGCCATGCCGGCCAGCGTGGCCAGCGCGTAGTCGATCATGGTGCGCTCCCCTTCCGTTACAGATGCGTGGCGTCGACGACCGCCTGCACAAACGCGGCAGGCGACTCCTGCGGCGGGTTGTGGCCGACGCCGCCCGTGAACGTGCGGTGCTCGTACTTGCCGACGAACTTGGTGGCGTAGGCCTCCGGTTTCGGATGCGGTGCGCCGTTGGCATCGCCTTCGATGGTGATGGTCGGCACCCTGATGACCGGGGCCTGGGCCAGACGCTGCTCCAACGCTGCGTACTTCGGCTCGCCTTCGGCCAGGCTCAGGCGCCAGCGATAGTTGTGGATGACGATGGCCACATGGTCCGGGTTGTCCAGGGCGGCCGCGCTGCGCTTGAACGTGGCGTCATCGAACGTCCACTGCGGAGACGCCAGTTCCCAGATCTTCTTCGCGAAGTCGTGGGTGTACTGCGCGTACCCCGCCTGGCCGCGGTCGGTGGCGAAATAGAACTGGTACCACCACTGCAGCTCGCTCGACGGCGGGAGCGGCTTGCGGCTGGCCTCCTGACTGCCGATCAGATAGCCACTGACCGACACCAGCGCCTTGACCCGCTCCGGCCACACGGCAGCCACGATGTCCGCCGATCGCGCGCCCCAGTCGTAGCCGGCCAGTGTCGCCCGGCGGATCTTGAGGGCGTCCATCAGCGCGATCACGTCCGAGGCGAGGGCGGCCGGCTGCCCGTTGCGCGGCGCGTCCGCAGAGCGGAACGTGGTGGTTCCGTACCCCCGCAGATGCGGGACGATCACGCGGTAGCCCCGCGCCGCCAGTTGCGGCGCGACCTCCGCATAGCTGTTGATGTCGTACGGCCAGCCGTGCAGCAGGATGACGACCTCGCCCTTGGCGGGGCCGAGATCGGCATAGCCGATGCGCAGGTCGCCTGCGTCAACAAGCTTGTTCGCCACCAACTCAGGCGGCAGTGTCGAGGTCGGCTGTGCAAATGCGGTGCCGCCGAACAGCAGGAAGGCGCTTGCCAGCCATGACAGGGCACGCGGGCGGCGAGGGTTCGAGGCAGGGATCGGGAACATGGTGAATCCTCCAGCAGGGTGGATGAAGGGATGGATCGGGAAGCGCGGCGCGCGCGTACGCGCCGCGGTCAATTCAGATGGAGTAACCGCCATCGATCGTCAGGCTGGCGCCCGTCATGTAGCTCGCCTCGGCACTGACCAGATGGGCCGCCAGCGACGCGACCTCCTCCGGGCGTCCCACCCGTTTGAGTGGGTTGCGCTGGATCAGGTGTTCCAGGAAGCCGGCCGTGATGTCGGTCTCGATGGGGCCGGGCTGGATGTTGTTGATGGTGATCCGTCGCGGCGCCAGATCCAGTGCGAGTTCCCGCACCAGTGTGGCCACGGCCGATTTGGTCATCGCGTAGACGCTGCTGCCGACCGACCCGCTGCGCTGGGCGGTATTGCTGCCGATCGTGACGATGCGGCCACCCTCGGCCATCTTCGCGGCGGACGCCTGGATCGCCAGGAAGACGCCGCGGACGTTCACCGCCAGCATCCGGTCGAGCGTGTCCAGCGGGAACTGGTCCAGCGGGCTGCCCTCGTAGATGCCCGCGTTGACGACAGCGACCCGGAGCGGACCGAACCGGGCTTCGGCATCCGCAACGGCCGCGGTGATCGCGTGGTGGTCCGCCGCATCCGCCTGCAGTGCGATGGCCTGGCCGCCCTCTGCACGGATCGTTGCCACGACATCCGCCGCCTTGTCGCTGCGCGAGGCGTAGGTCAGGGCGACGGGATGGCCTTCTCGGGCCAATCGCTGGGCAATGGCGGCGCCGATGCCGCGTGATCCGCCGAACACCAACGCGGCGTTGGGGGAGGAAATCTTGGGAGACTGCATGTCGCGTCCTTCGGGTGATGCCGGCGGGTCGTCCGCTGGCGATGGACGCATTTCGCGCTTCCGGGTTATCCGCCACGTGTCGCGAGGGCCGCTGATTTGTCAGCCAATGCCGCGAAACCTGCGCCGGATACATTCCGATACAAAGCCGGTGTCGTCGGGGCGCCGTCCCGCCAACGGCAGGCGCTACCATGCGCGGCGAAAGGCAGTTCACCCTGCCACCCGCATCCCGGAGTCTCACGCATGTCGTCCCACACCGATCACATCCTCGTCGTCGACGACGATCGCGACATCCGCCAGATGGTCGGGGACTACCTGCGTCGCAACGGCCTGCGCGTCAGCTTGGCAGCGGATGGACGGGAGATGAAGGCGACGCTGGATACCAGCGATGTCGACTTGGTCGTGCTGGACGTGATGATGCCGGGAGAAGACGGCCTTTCTTTGTGCAGGAACCTGCGCGCGGGCAAGCATCGTGCGGTGCCGGTCGTCTTGCTGACCGCACGCGATGACGAAACGGACCGGATCATCGGCCTGGAGATGGGGGCGGATGACTATGTGACCAAACCGTTCTCGTCGCGCGAACTGCTGGCGCGCATCAATGCCGTGATCCGACGTGCGCGCATGTTGCCGCCGAACCTGCAGGTGTCGGAGGCCAGCCGGTGGATCCGCTTCGGCGACTGGCGACTGGACACCACCGTACGGCACTTGCTCGACCCGCAGGGCACGGCCTATCCGTTGAGCGGTGCCGAGTTCCGTCTGCTGCGCGTCTTTATCGATCATCCGCAGCGCGTGCTCAGCCGGGACCAGTTGTTGAACCTCACGCAGGGGCGTGATGCCGACGTGTTCGATCGCTCCATCGACTTGTTGGTCAGCCGCCTGAGGCAGCGTCTGGGAGATGGCGCGCGCGAACAGAGCTATATCAAGACCGTTCGCAGCGAGGGCTATGTGTTCAGTCAGCCGGTGGTGCTGGAGGGTGGGGACGCATGACCGTCATGCAGTCCCCGCGCTGGTTGCCTGGAACGCTGCGCGCGCGTCTGATCCTCATCCTCGGGGTCGGACTGCTGCTTGCGCATGGCCTGTCGTTCGCGCTCCTGTTCGGTGAGCGCATGGACGCCACGCGTTCGATGATGCTCAGGAACCTCTACGAAGACGTTCCCGTCAGCGTGGCACTGCTCGAACACCTGCCGGCCGACGAGCGTGCAGCGTGGGTACCCCGCCTGGAGCGGAGGACCTACCGCTACCTCCTGCGGCCGGCGGCGGCCGGCGCTCCGCTATCTACCGAGCGTTCCCGCCAGGTGACCGGACTGATAGACGACGCACTGGACCAGCGTTACCCGCTGCGCCCGCGCACTGTTTCCTCCATGCCTGAGCGCTACGAGGTGGAACTGACCCTGGCCGATGGGCAGCCACTGACCATCGAGATCACGCCAGCGCCCATGCCGGTGGCGACGTGGCTGCCCTGGGTGCTCGCTGCGCAGGTGCTGGTGCTCTTGCTGTGCGTGGGCGTCGCAGTGCGCCTGGCGACCCGTCCGTTGGCGAGGCTTGCCCTTGCCGCTGAATGCCTCGACCCTGCAGGAAACAACGTGCCCCTTCCGGAGGAGGGACCGTGGGAGGTCGCCCAGGCGGCGCAGGCCTTGAATGCGCTGCAGGCGCGCGTCGCGGCGCATGTCAGCGAGCGCACGCAGATCCTGTCCGCCATTTCCCATGACCTGCAGACACCGATCACCCGCATGCGCCTGCGCGTGGAGGCCATGGAGGCCAGTCCCAGCCAGGACAAGCTGCTCGGTGATATCGATCAGGTAAGCCAGCTGGTGCGTGAGGGGCTGGACTACGCGCGGAGCGCGAGCGTGACGCTCGGGCCGGCGATCCATGTCGACCTGACAGCCTTCCTGGAGAGCATCGCAGGCGACTACCAGGATGCAGGTCGTCCTGTGCAGCTGCTGCAAGGCACGTTGGCGTCACGCGATACGCATCCGCAGGTCCTGCGGCGCGTCCTGCAAAACCTGATCGACAATGCGTTGGCCCACGCCGGCAGCGCGGAGACGCAGCTGCGCATCGACGGGGAAGGGCGTGTGTGTATCGATGTGCTCGATCGCGGCCCGGGTATTCCGGCCGACCAGTTGGAAGCGGCATTGAAACCGTTCCACAGACTCGAACCCTCACGCGGCCGTGCCACCGGCGGTACGGGCCTCGGCCTCGCCATCGCCCAGCAGCTGACGCAGGCGTTGGGTGGCTCCCTGCGGCTCTCCCCGCGTGAAGGGGGTGGCCTGCAAGCGACAGTCATCCTGCCTGAGGGCGCGTCGCGAACCATTCAGCCCTGACGCACCGCGCGCTGCCACAATACCCCTTCATCCTGATGTCGCCGGAGTTGCCGGACGTGTGATCGAACCGTTCCCCTGACAAGAACGCGCGCCTGGCCCGACCGGGTGCCTTGTCCATTGATCGCCCGCGCATGCGGCGCGATCCGAGGAGGAACCCATGTCCGGTGCACGCATCCGCGTCTCCCATCTTTCGTTTTCCTGGCCCGATGGCCGTTCCGTCGTCGCCGACCTGTCCTTCACCCTGAGCCCCTCGCGGGTTGGCTTGGTCGCGCCCAATGGCGCAGGCAAGAGCACGCTGCTGCGCTTGCTGGCAGGCGAGCTGGCGCCGCAGGCCGGCACCATCGAGATCATGGGCAAGTGGGGGTATCTCCCTCAACGCTGGCAGCTCCCGGCCAACGCCACCATCGCGGACGTGCTGGGCGTCACCGAGGCACTGGTGGCGGTGGACGCTGTGCTCGCCGGTACGGCCGATGCGACGCAGCTGGACGCTGCGGATGGCCATTGGGATCTGCGCGAGCGGATCGCGGCGCAGCTGGCCATGCTTGGCCTCGGCGACATGCCGCTCCAGCGGAAGGTCGCCACGCTCAGCGGAGGCGAGGCGATGTCCCTGGCGTTGGCCGCCAGGTTGTTGCGCAACCCCGACGTTCTGCTGATGGACGAGCCCACGAATCATCTCGATCGTGCCGCACGCCGACGGCTGCACGACGTGCTGCATGCGTTCCGCGGCTGTGTACTGGTGGCCAGCCATGATCGCGACCTGCTTGAGGGCATGCAGCAGATCGCCGAACTGCAGCCCGTGCGCCTGCGCATGGTGGGGGGCGGATACAGCGCCTATCGTGCGGTAGCCGACGGGGAACAGGCCGCAGCAGAGCAGCAGGTGCAGCATCTTCGCAAGGAGCTTAGGCGCGAGAGAGTCGACAGGCAGCAGGCGCACGAGCGCGCGGAGCGGCGCTCCTCGAATGCCCGGCGGACGCTCCCCGATGCCGGCGTGCCCAGGATCGTCGCCGGCACGCTGGCACGTCGCGCGGAAGTATCGGCGGGCAGGGCGGCCGATGTGCACAGCGCCCGCCTTGCGGAAGTGCGTGACGCGCTGCGGCGTGCGGAGCTGGACGCAGCGACATCTATAGCGCCTCGCTTTTCGTTCCCGTCCACGCGGGTGGGTCCTACCCAGCATGTGCTGACGGTGGAGCGCGCGCAGGCCAACGGGAGCGAGGGAGTGATATGGGGCGAGCACGGCGTGACGATGACCATCCGAGGCCCCGAGCGCATCGCGTTGACGGGTGACAATGGCGTGGGCAAGACGACGTTGCTCCGGATCTTGGCCGGGGACGTGCTACCGACCCGTGGGGAGCGCCGAATCAGCCGTCGCCGGGTCGTCTATCTGAGCCAACGCCTCGATCAGCTGGTATCCGGCTTGTCGCTGGCCGAGAACTTCGCGCGCGTCGCCCCTGGCCTGCCATCCCAGCAGCGCGCCGATGTGTTGGCGCGTCTTGGCTTCCGCGGTGACCGCATGCAGCTCCCCGTCAGCGCGTTGTCGGGCGGCGAGCGCCTACGTGCCACGCTGACCAGCGTGTTGTACGCGGACGAGGCACCCCACTTGCTGTTGCTGGACGAGCCGACGAACAATCTCGATCTTGATGCTGTCGTGCATCTGGAAAAGGTGCTTCAGGACTACGAAGGCGCGATGGTAGTGGTCAGTCATGACGCCCACTTCCTGGACGCGCTCAACCCCACGCGACGCCTGGAGCTGACAGCGAAAGGGCTCACTGAGCGACCGGGTTGAGGCATCCTGCTCCTGGCCGGATGCGATCGGATCGGCGGCAGTGCTGTTCAGATCTCGTCCCGTGTGTCGATTCTCGTCCTCCTACTTCGTCGCCCAGACATCTCCGCACTCAAGGAACTGCCATGAAGTACCTCGGCCTCGCCTATTTCACCCCCGACAGGTTCGCTGCCATGGCCCCTGACGACGTCGAGGCGCTGGTGAGCCAGTGTCCCGCCCTGGACGAGAAGATGCGGGCGACCGGCAAGGTGCTGGTGTCCGCCTCGCTGGGCGATCTGGAAGGCTGGCGCACGCTACGGCCGAATGCCGGCAAGACGCAGGTCAGCGACGGGCCCTATACCGAATCGAAGGAAGTGGTGGGTGGCCTCTTCATCATCGAGGCGGACAGCCCCGACGAAGCGCTGCGCATCGCGTCGATGCATCCGGCGGCGACCCTGGGCGAGGAGGGCGGGTGGGCCGTCGAGCTGATTCCGATGGATTTCTATCTCGCCCCATAAAGCATTCGCCTCCCGACGGGGCGGCCTTGATCTGGATCAATTGCGAGCCGTTCGCATTTGCTAGACTGTGCCCATCAGCCGCTGCGCCACGCAGTCAGCCACTCCCCGTGCCCTAGGCTGATTCCGTGTCGTCGACCCGCTTCCCCCGCGCGCATGCGCGCAAGCCGCTGTTCCTGTCGCTCGCCCTTCTGCTCGCCCCCCCGGCCACCGCGCTCGCGCAGGACGCCGCCGAGGAAGCATCGGATGCCGCCGTCACGCTCGACACGATCCAGGTGAAGGGCGAACGCCTGGGCCTGAACCTCAATCTCGATGCGAGCTCCGGTGCGTTGGGCACCAAGCGGCTGCTCGACACCCCCTTCTCGGTCACCGTGGTCGAGCAGGAGGACATCGAAAAGCGCGGCGCCACCACGCTGGGCCAGGTGTTCATCAACGACCCGTCCGTGTACGCCGCCGAGCCTTCGGCCACGACCAACTGGTGGGGCACGCAGATCCGCGGCATCGGCGTGACGAATCACTACGTCGATGGCGTGCCGATGCTGATGGAGTGGGGCGGCGAGTACCCCCTCGAAGCCGTGGAATCGGTGCAGGCGCTCAAGGGCCTGGGCGGCTTCATGTACGGCTTCGGCGCGCCCGGCGGCATCATCAGCTACCGGACCAAGCGCCCCACCGCCAGTCCGTTGTTCTCCACCACCCTGGGCTGGCGCAACGACAACGCGTTCTCGCTGCATGTCGACGCCAGCGAGCACCTCGGCGGACCGGATTCGCTGGGCTACCGCGCCAATCTGGTGAGGGAGGGCGGCGACGCCTACAACGGGGCCGGCATCGACCGTACGCTGGTCGCGCTCGCCGTCGACCTGCCGATCAGCGATCGCGTGGTGTGGCATGCGGAAGTGCTGCACGAGGACAACAAGCTCAAGCACGAGCCGATCTACTTCTACTGGGACACCTATGAAGGCGAGCGCCTGCCCACGCCGACCTACGATTACGAGAACGTCCGCGTACGCAATTCGTACTACAAGGCGGTGACCAGCAACGTCACCACCGGCCTGGAATGGCGCATCAACGGGAACTGGAACATCGACGTCACCGTCGGCGCCGGTCGGCGCGAGCACTATTCCAACAAGATGTTCGGCAACCTGCTCAACGAGGCCGGCGACTACGAAGGCAGCGTGTACAACTTCGCCGGCGACCTGCGCAACAGCGTGGCGCAGGTGCTGGTCACCGGGCAGGTCGGCACCGGGAGCCTGCGCCATGACCTGGTGTTCGGCGTGTCCGCGTTGCGCACGTGGGAGCGCTGGGGCAACGACTGGTACTGGAGCAACGACTTCAACGGCAACCTCTACCAGCGGCTGGATTTCCTCTCCACGCATGTGCCGGACTTCAGCTGGGCGCCTTTCAGCTACGACGAGCGCCAACAGGCGGTGTTCGCCAGCGACACGATCCACATCGGCGAGCAGTGGCAGGCCATCCTGGGCGTGCGTTACGTGGACTACGAGCAGCGCGACCGGGATGGCGATCCGGACGTCGACTCGCGCTATGCAACGTCGGCGCTGACGCCCACCGTGGCGCTGATCTACAAGCCGATCGACGAGGTGTCGATCTACGGCAGCTACGTGGAGTCGCTGGAGTCGGGCGGCCGCGTGGGCTTCGACAGCGAGCCGCCGTACGCCAACGCCGGCGAGGTGCTCGATGCCACGACCAGCAAGCAGTACGAGCTCGGCGCCAAGTACCAGACCGGGCGGTTCGGCTTCACCGCCGCCGCGTTCCGCGTCGAACGTGCCGCGCAGATCGACCAGTGGCGCGGCGAAGAGCGCTGGCTCGTGCAGGACGGACTGACGCTGTATCGCGGCTTCGAAGCGATCGCGAGCGTCGGCATCACCGATCGCCTGGACATCGGGCTGGGCGGGCTGTGGATGGATGCCAGCCTGGAGGACCTGTCGCCCGAGAGCGCGGGCCTGGTCGGCAACCGGCCGGCGGGTTCGTCGCGCCGGCAGTATGTGGCCAACGTGGAGTACCGTCCCGTTGCCCTGCAGGGCTTCAGCCTGCACGGCAACGTCCGCTACTCGGGCGACCAGTATTACGAGGACGCCAACCGCGTGCTGATTCCCGGTCGCACCGTGGCCGATGCGGGCTTCCGCTACAACACCACGATCGGCGGCCGCAGCGCCACGCTCACCGGCAACATCAACAATCTGTTCAACCGGAAATACTGGAACCTCGACACGCTGGGTGAGGCACGCAACGCGTCGCTGGACCTGCGTATCGACTGGTAGTCCTGCGGTCAGCCTTACTCCGCCAGCGCGGCCTCCACGGCGGCGCTGGCGTGCAGGGCGGTGGTGTCGAACAACGGCACGCGCGCATCCTGCGGACCCACCAGCAGGCCGATCTCGGTGCAGCCGAGGATGATGGCCTGCGCGCCGCGCTCCACCAGGTCGTCCATGACGCGGCGATAGGCCTCGCGGGAGGGATCGCGGATGACGCCGCGGCACAGTTCGTCGTAGATCACGTCGTGAACGAGGCGACGGTCGTCGGCCTCCGGCACGAGGACCTGCAGCCCGTGCCTGTCCTGCAGGCGCTGGCGGTAGAAATCCTGCTCCATCGTGAAGCGGGTGCCGAGCAGGCCGACCGTTCGATGGCCGGCGGCGGTGATGGCCGCGCCGGTGGCATCGGCGATGTGCAGCAACGGAATCGACACCGCTGCCTCCATCTGCGGCGCCACCTTGTGCATGGTGTTGGTGCACAGCACGAGCAGGTCGGCACCGGCGGCCTGCACGCGGCGCGCAGCGTCGGCCAGCACCTCGCCGGCGGTGTCCCAGTCGCCGTCGCGCTGCAGCTGTTCGATCTCGTGGAAGTCGACGCTGTACAGCACGACCTTTGCCGAATGCAGGCCACCCAGGCGGGCCTTGATGCCTTCGTTGACCTGGCGGTAGTACGGCACCGTCGATTCCCAGCTCATCCCGCCGATCAGTCCGATCGTCTTCATGCCTGTCGTGCTTCCATTGTCTCGGGCGCCGATTATGCGGTGCCGTACGCTGCCGACGGCGGAGCGGTTCGGAGATCGAGCCGATCTACGTTCCCGAGCAACTTTCCTTGGGATTCCAGTCGGACTCGAGACTCATCCATGGGGTGTCGTCGGGCATGATCAGAAGGACCAGGCTTCGCCGACCTTCGGGCGATGCCTGCAAGTGCGCCCCTGAATCGAGGATGTAGTGTTCTCCAGCCGCCACGAGTGCGGTGCCGTCGCGAGTCTCAACACACTGTTCGCCCTCGAGTACGTAGAAGACTTCGGGTCCCGGATGAGAGTGCGCACGTGTCTTCATGCCTGGCGGAAACCAAGATTCAAGCAAGCGCATGCGGCCTTTCGAAGGTGCACGAATGGGGCCTATCGACGCTTTGGAGATCGCGCCTTCGATCGGGGGTGGCGTGGCGTCACCCAGCACATGAAGCCATGCCTTGCCATGCGCTTCTGTGGCCACGGCTTGCCCAGCGTGCGTGGCGGCGACGCGGGCATCGATCAGCGTCGGAAACGCATAGATGTGCCAATAGAGCTCACCGTTCGGGGCCTCGATCTCGATCTCTGCGGAGAGATAGCAACCAGGCTCTCCGACATGGTCGCGGGCTGGCGCGGTGCACTGACCTGGAACAGCAGTGGCTGCATGAGTCGCGAGCAGTGCTGCGAGTAGAAGCGACATGCGCTAGCTCCTTGAACCGTACTTCCGTAACGATACAAGGCGAATGGTGAGGACATCAGGGCGTGTCCGTGCCCGATGCCAAGGCGCCATCCAATACCTCGCCCGGCACATCCGTGTCACCGTCGCGCCCCGGTCGTCGTGAGCGACGGTCATTGGTTGAGGTCGCTTCCCGAGTCCTTCCCCGAGCCGATCGTTGACGGCCTCAACGACCGCTTTACAGGGCAGTCCATGCTGTGCATACTGTGCATATCAAGTATGCACAGTGGGTGGCAGTGAGCGCGGAACTGTTCCTGTCGACGACCGACAGCACGCCAATGTACCAGCAGATCGTCGACCAGATCACCGCCAAGGTGATCGCCGGCGACTGGAAGCCGGGGCAGGCGTTGCCGTCGATCCGCGAGCTCGCCAGCGCCAGCCGGGTCAGCGTGATCACGGTCAAGCGCGCCTACGCGGACCTGATGCTGGCGGGAATCATCGTCACCCGGCACGGCATGGGCTCCTTCGTGGCCGAGTCCTCGGACCTGCCCACGGACCTGCTGCGCGCCGAATTCACCCAGCACTTCGACGCCCTGTTGGCCTGCGCCGCGCGGCTCGGCATCACCCGCAACGAGATACGGCACATGCTCGATGACGAGCAGGCCGCGCCCACGCCCGACACCTCCGGAGGATCCACGCCATGACCGCTGCACTCGCCCTGTCCGGCGTGACCAAGCGCTACGACAGCTTTGCGCTGCAGGACATCACCCTGACCATGCCCGCGGGCCAGATCATGGGATTGGTGGGCGTCAACGGCGCCGGCAAGACCACCTTGTTGCGCATCCTCAGCGGACTCGCGCGGGCGGATAGCGGCACCGTCGATGTGCTGGGCTACGCGATGCCGGCGCAGCAGGTGTCGGTCAAGAAGGAGCTGGGCTTCGCGTCGGAAGACATGCGCCTGTACAAGAGCCAGACGCTGCGCTGGCACATGGATTTCATCCGCGCGATCTACCCCGGCTGGGACGAGGCCTACGCGGCCGACCTGCTTCGTCGCTTCGACTTGCGGCCGGAGCAGACGCTCGCCGGGTTCTCGCATGGGCAGCGGGTCAAGGCCCTGCTGCTGCTGAATTTCGCCCGCCGCCCCAAGCTGCTGCTGCTCGACGAGCCGACCACGGGCCTCGACCCGGTCGCGCGCGACGAGGTCTTGCAGGCGCTCGCCGACATCCTGCGCGACGACGCCCGCAGCGTGCTGTTTTCCTCGCACAACACGCGGGATATCGAGCAACTGGCGGACACGATCAGCTTCGTCCACCAGGGCCGCCTGCTCGCGTCCAAGGACAAGGAGTCCTTCCTCGACGACTGGCGCCGGATCATCTGCCAGGGCACGTGGCCGGCGGACGAGCATGCATGGCCCGAGATCGCGATGACGCGCCAGAACGGCTCGCTGCTGGAGCTGCGGGTGCGCCAGTTCAACGACGGACTGCTCAGCCGCCTGCAGGCGCAGGGGCTGGAAATCCGCAGCGCCGAGGCGATGAGCCTGGAAGACATCTTCGTCACCACCGTGCGCGCTGGAGGTGCGGCATGAAGCGCTTCGAACTCAACCTGCCCGTGATCAAGCAGTTGATCTTCAAAGACTGGGTGCTGTTCCAGAAGCAGCTGGCGGCCTACGTGACCGGGGGCATCTTCGCGCTCTGCCTGATCGGCATGGCCAAGGGCTGGAGCTTCTACCTGGGCTCGCTGCTGCTGCTCGTCGTCATGGTCGGCATCTCCTGCTTCTCGATCTCCACCTCGTTGCTGGTCGAACGCAAGGAGCACACGCTGGCTTTCGTGATGAGCCTGCCGCTCACGCCGCTGGATTTCTACCTGGCGAAACTGCTCGGCAACCTGGTGACGTTCTTCGTGCCGTTCCTGATCCTGTCCGTCGGCACCCTGGCCGTCATCGCGTTCACGCCCTTGCCCGATGGACTGGTCGTCTTTTCCATCCTGATCTTCGGCTTCGTGACCCTGGCCTACAGCGTCTCCCTGAGCGTGGCCATGGCGGTGGAATCGGAGGGCTGGAACACGTTCGCCATGATCGGCAGCATGGTCCTGATCAACCCTTTCATCATGTTGCTGGGGCAGATCCCCGAGATCACCCACAACGTGAGCACCGAGCGGGTCGTCTGGAGCCTGCCCGCCGTCGCCATCCTGCTCGTGGAAATCGTGGGGAGCATCGCGGTGCTGGTGATCACCGGCTGGGTGCACTGCCGCAAGAAAGCGTTCTACTGACGCCGCCATGTCGGCGCCCGATCGCCTCCACGCGATGGACAACCTGCGGGCGCTCGCCATGCTGTCGGGCGTGCTGTTCCATGCGGCGCTCGCCTACAGTCCGCTCGCGCACGACTTCGTTCCCACGGCCGATCGCGCGTCGTCGACGGCCGTCGACGTGGGCATCTGGTTGCTGCATCTGTTCCGCATGCCGCTGTTCTTCGTGGTCGCCGGGTTCTTCGCGGCCATGCTGGTGGCGAAGCGCGGGATGGGCGGATTCTTCCGCAATCGCTTCACGCGCATCGCGCTGCCGTTTGTGATCTTCCTGCCGCTCGTGCATGTGATGCTGAAGTACAGCACGCTGCACGCCGCGGCGACGGTGCAGCACCCGTCGCCCTTGCTCGCGGTCATCCGGCAGCTGCTGCAGACGCAAGGCCTGCCCGAGCAGCTGCCCGGCACCGGCCATTTGTGGTTCCTCTACTACCTGCTGTTCTTCTACGTGCTGGTGTGGTCGGCGAGGAACTTCGGGCTGGAGAAACTCGGAAATCGCGTGCGCGCGCTGAGTCCCTTCTGGATGCTGGGCGTATTGCCCTTGCTGCTGGTGCCGGCACTGGCCTCGGTCAGCGCGCCCCATCCGGCGCCGGAAAGCCTCCTGCCGCAGTTCTGGGCGTTCGGTTACTACGGGCCGCTCTTCGCGTTCGGGTACCTGTTGTATGGCCACGACGCCATGCTCGAACGCTTCCGGCGCCTCGCACTGTGGCTGCTGGCCGCCAGCCTGGTGCTTTACGGCATCTTCTGGGTCCTGTTGGATCGGCACGCGCCCAGCGTGCAGGATCCTTCCGCCTCCTGGCCGATGGCGGTGCTCGAGGCCTACATCAGCGTATGGATGACCTGCGCCTGCCTGGTCGCCGGAAAGGCCTGGTTGAACCGCCGCCATGCCGTGCTGCGTTACCTCTCGGATGCATCCTATTGGATCTACCTCGTCCACCTGCCGATCCTGTTCGCCCTCCAATACCGTTTGCTTGACGTGAATCTGCCCTGGGGCATCAAGTTCGTGGCCTCGGTGCTGGCGACGTTCGGGTTCTGCCTGCTCGGTTACCACGCATTGGTGCGCTCCACGCGCTTGGGCGGGCTCCTGGGCGCACGAGCGCCCACGGCAATGGTGCGCGCGGGAAAGTGATGTATTGCGCATTTCAGACGACGATCAGACGACCAACGGCGTCCCATTTTCACAGTCCTTGCACGTAGACCACTCCAGCCTGAAGGCAGGTTGCAGCAGCGGTGGCAAACGCCGCTATATTCCGACTCCCCAGACGAAGGAGGATTTGAATGTTTACGACGAAGCGATACATGAAGACGGCGCGTGTGCTCGGTGTGGCGTTGGTTGCGGGCGTTGCGCTGAGCGGCTGCGCCACGTACGACGACGAGTTCGCCGGCATCAATTCGCGCCTCGATTCGCTCGACACCAAGGTGCAGGGCGCAGCCCAGAGCGCCGAGTCGGCCAATCAGTCCGCGACGCAGGCCAATCAGCGTCTCGACCAGATCGAACGCCGCGTCCAGCAGCTCGAAGCCGCACCGCGCCGCGTGCCGCGCGGCTGATCGCGCTGACGCGACGTGTTGCGAACCGTGTGAAACAGAACCCGGTGGCCGTTGCGGCCACCGGGCTTCTTTCATGATCCCATCCGTGTTTTGAGGAATCGCGTCATCCGTACCTGCATCCATTCCGCGATCCGGACCGCTGGCAGCGCGCTGATCATGACGCTGGCGTTGGCGAGTTTCGGCGCCAGTGCCGCGAAGGCCGGTGCCAAGAAGGCCGGCGAAGAGAAGGTCAGCGCAGAGAAGTCCGCTGACGAGAAGACCGCTGAAGAGAAGGCTGCCGCGCAAGCGGAAAACAGCCCTGACCAGCTTCCGCCCGGCCAGGAAGTCTCCGATACGGTGATCGAGCTTGCGGGCTGGATCGTCGCAAGCAAGGACAGCCAGGGGTATCCCTTCGCGATCATCGACAAGGCCGCTGCCCAGATTCTGGTGTTCGGCGGTGACGGCAAGCTCCGCGGCGCAGCGCCCGGGCTGTTCGGCTCGGCGGTCGGCGATCACACGGCGCCGGGCGTCGCGGGTCTCGCGCTTCGCGAAATTCCCGGTCGTGATCGCACGACGCCTGCGGGTCGTTTCGTGGGCGGCTTCGGCCCGTCCATCGACGCCGGGCGCGTGCTGTGGGTGGACTACGAGTCCGCGGTCTCCATCCACCCGACCGCCACCGGCGTGCCGGCCGAGAAGCGCGTCGAGCGCCTGGCCTCGGCAACGCCCGACGACAACCGCATCACCCATGGTTGCATCAACGTTTCGCCCGGGTTCTACGAGCGGATCATGCAGACCACCTTCGAGAAGGGCGGGGTGTTCTACATCCTCCCGGACAAGGACTCGCTCGCGGAGACGTTCCCGGAGTTCGCGCAAAGTCGCGCGGATACCGCAAGCAACGACGGGAAGCGCGTACGCCGTCGCTGAAAGGCGCGTCCGCCTGTGCGCGTCGGCACAGCGAACCGCATTGCGGGTGGGACGATGTCGCCAGGGCAGGGGCAGGCCGCGCTCTCCATGAGTAGCGACGCTGCCCCGGGTTCTCGCCCCGCGCCTGCGTGATTCGCAGGCGATCGCACGTCAATCCTCGATGGCCTCCACGCCTTGCCGATCCAGTTCGGCCAGGCGATCGCGCATGGCGGCGAGTTGTTCGGGCGTGTGGCCTATCCAGCCGTTCACTTCGGCGACCACGCGCAGCGGCTCGCGCGTGCGGTACGAGCGGGTGGGATTGCCGGGAAAGCGCTGGTTGGTGAGATTGGGGTCGTCCTCGAACGGGCCGGTCGGCTCGACGATGTAGAGGTGTCCCCGGCCTTCCCCGACGGCAAGCTCCGCGCCCCATGTGGCGGCCTCCAGCATCGCGGTCAGGTAGACGTACTTCGCGATGCGGCGCGTGCCGAAGTTGGAGGTGTAGCCCGCAGCGATCAGGTCGCCGGGCGCCAGCCTGGCCTTTGTGCCGTGGTAGTAGATCTCGGTATCGCGCATGGACATGACGCTCTCGTGGCCTGCCGTATCGACAGGCCGGCGATACTGAAGCCCGCACCGGGCCTTGCCGCAAGCCCCCGACCGGTATATACATTGAGGGTGGGAGGCGCAGCGCGCCTCCTTTTTTGTGCGCGGCATCCGGTCCGCGTGCGGGTGCCGCCGACATCTGGCGGGGCGGCGGGCACGTTGCCGCGCCCGCCGGTGGACGCTCTCAGAAGTCCCAGCGGCCGGTGATGGACATCGGTATCGAGACACGGCTGCCGGTATCGTTGATGGCCGCCAGGCCAAGCCCGGCGATCGCGGAATCGTCGTCGGAAAGATCGTCGATGTAGTTCACCCCTGCGGCGAGTGTCATGCTGAAGCGCTCGGTGAACGTGATCTGCGCGCCGGCCTCGAGCCCGCCGCTCAGCGCCCAGGCCTTCTCGTAGAACGGCGCATCCGGGATCGTGATCGCGGCGTCGGGAATCTCGAAGGTGGCCCGGATGACATCGGTTTCGGTCGCACCCAGTCGCGCCGCGAAAAACGGCCTGACCCGGCCGCCATCGCGAAAGAAACGCCGGTAACCCACCTCCCACGTGTACGCGTCGTAGTCCGAGAACGTGCCGAAGACGTCGAGCTCGGTATCGAGCGCCGGCACGTAGGCGGCACCGACGCGCACGCGGCCATCGTCGGTGCTGGTCTCCCTGGCCTGAAGGAATACTTCGCTCCGCTCGCTCAGTCCATAGCCCACTTCCAGGCCCAACGACCTGGCTGTGCCGTAGATCTGGTCGTGGCTGCGGGAGCGAATCCGCAACTCCGCGCTGACGCCCGCCAAGTCCGGATTCAACGGCCCGAGATCGGGAACGGGCGCCACGGCGCCGGAGTGGACATCGCCGCTGATGGGCATGTCGACGCCTCCGAAGACGGACATCGAGAACTTTCCTTGCTCGGGTCCAGCGGCGTAAGCAGGACCTGCGGCCGCGAGTAGCAAGGCGGCCAAGACATTGATGCGCATGTGCCTCTCCCAAGAAAGTGGTCATGCCTACCGACGGTAGGCGCAACGTCTACGCGGACGCATGCGCGCTTGGATTCACCGCACGTCATTACGTAAGCGAGCTTTCAAAAGCCTTCACGAGGTATCGACTTCGCTGTATGCGCCATCGCCGCTTGTCGGCTATCGCAGGCGGAAGGCGCGCGTGCATCCAGTGCTGCGCGCAGACCGTATGCGAGAAGAACGTCGCGGGTGTGCGCAAACACGCGTGTGTGCAGCCGGCGACGGTGAAAGTAAACGGGGAGCGGGCATTCATTGAGCGACGACATCGGTGCGGCACGATGACGGTCCTGTGTCTGCCTGCACGTCCTGTTCCCACCCGACGATGGAGCACCTCATGACGCGAACCCGACAACTGATTGGCTTGGTGGGATGGCTACTGGCCTGCTATGCCGTGGCCGGCATCGGCGCACGGGCGTCCATCGCTGCCGCCTCCTTCTATGGTTCTCTCGCGCTGCCGAGCTGGGCACCTCCTGCGCAGGTGTTCGGGCCGGTCTGGACCTTGCTCTACGGGATGATGGCGGTCGCTGCCTGGCTGGTGTGGCGCGAGGGAGGCTGGGCGCGGCAGCGCCGCCCGCTGCTCCTGTTCCTCGCCCAGCTGGTCGTCAATGCGCTGTGGAGCTGGCTGTTCTTCGCCTGGCGTCAGGGCGGCATGGCCTTCGTCGATATCGCATTGCTCTGGGTGCTGATCCTCGCGACCCTGGTGATCTTCTGGCGGGTGCGGGTGGCCGCCGGCGCGCTTTTGCTGCCTTACCTCTGCTGGGTCGGTTTTGCGCTGGCGCTCAACTATGTCGCGTGGCGTGGCAATCCCCACCTGCTGGGGTACTGAGGAAGTGCCCGCGAACCGGCGGCCTCGCTGCCTTGCGGCACTTCGTAGGCTTCTCACGCGACACGCGCGCGGGGTGTGAGAGGATGCGTGACGACATTCCGTCGAGCCTCGAACGGACCGCGCTCGCCCCATGACTCTCCTTCTTTCCTCGGCTCGAACATGCATCTGCTAGCCGGATGCGAACTGACGGTCGAGTCGACCGAGGACTGTGCGGTGGTGGCCATGCTGCGGCCGCGCAGTGGCGAGGCGCAGTGGCTGATCAGCGAAACCTATGCCTTCGAGCCCCATGTCCGCCCGACCGAATACGTCGATGTGTTCGGCAACCTGTGCCAGCGTTTCGTGGTGCCGCGTGGGCGCATGCGGATCCGGGCCGAGCTCGAGGTGGAAACCGAGCGCGATATTGCGGTCGCGCCCTGGGTCGCGCCCGCGCCGGCTGCGCTCCTGCCCGATCACACGCTGCAGTACCTGCTGCCGAGCCGCTACTGCCCAAGCGACCGTGCGTTCGAGCAGGCGCAGGCCATCGTGGATGCGGCGGATCCCCGCAATGGCCAGGTCGGCGCCATCGTGGAATGGATCCGCGCCCATATCGAGTACCGGTACGGTGTGAGCGACGCCACGACGGACGCGCTCGGCACCCTGGCCGCAGGGGCCGGCGTCTGCCGCGATTACGCCCATGTCGGCATCACGCTGTGCAGGAGTCTGCGCATTCCTGCCCGGATGGTGGTCGGCTACCTGTACGGGCTGGAACCCATGGATCTGCATGCCTGGTTCGAGGCGTATCTGGACGGCCGCTGGTACACGTTCGACCCGACGCAGTCCGCGCCCCGCGGTGGCCGGATCGTGGTCGCCTACGGGCGAGATGCGGCCGACGTGGCGTTCCTGACCCCTCACGGCTGGCTGCAGACGTTGGAGATGCAGGTGTGGGTGGGCGAGCGAACGGCGGACGCACGCAGGATGGATTGAGCGAAGCGGCTTCCAACGGCGAAGCCCGGTCTACCCATCGTCAGGTGCCGACACGTGCAGGCGCGCGATGTTGCCTGTGGTTCTACTCGACGCGGCGGGAAGCCCGGTCACCCACCCGACGGGTTTCTTCCATCCAATCCAGGGCCTCGCGGTAGCCTTCCTCGCTTTCCAGCACGCGATCCATCAGGGGCCGCCCCGTCAGTGCGAGGTACTCATCGAGATCCGCAGGGGTGAGGCCGACGGCCTCGGCGGCTTGGTGGAACAGGTGCCAGCGCATCGCGCGCTTCTCGAGTTCGTAGTGCGGCCAGAACGCTGGCAGGACCTCCGCTCCCGCGCGTACGCGACTGATCGGCTCTCCCTGGCGCTTGTCCTTGGGGGCGAGGCGCTTGGCGGCGGCGAGGAGCAGGTGCGCCATATCCTGGCGCTCTTCGGTCCCCTTCGTCGTCTGCAGTTGGCCTGCACACCGTTCAAGGGAGGCGGACAGCTCGCGGAGCGAAGCCTGGAGGTATGGGTTCGGGTGGTCTTTGATCATCGTCCGTCGGTGCACGGGCCGCGAATAGCGCCCATCCATCACGGTAGACGTGTGGCGGGGGCATTTCCCTATGGGGATGAGCGCGGTATCTACCGCTGCAATGCCCCGATGTTCGTTAACTTCACTTGGAGCCGCTGCCCGGTAGCGCATCTCGACAGGCTGCGACCAGGAGCGCTTGTGCGCTTCCGACCCGAAGTGGACATCGGGAGATTCGCGCCATTGAGGAGGCTTGCAGGGTGGTGCGTCGCGCTGTCCATGAACGTGGCGTACCAGGCTGCAGGGATGTACAGGAAGGCGGGCGTCATGGCGAGGATGCCCATGAGCTTCGCCTTGGATCTACGCTCAGTCCCATGCACACCCGCGCGACCAGATTAGCTAGACTGGACGAGGATGTGGGCGGCTTGGCGGCCGTCCCCGGTTGATTCGTCAATGTGCCGTTTCGTCCCGAGGGACAGTCCGATGCCGCAATCATCTACGTACCTGCCTCTAGATGCGCTGGATGGCGAACGCGTCCGTGTGGCGTTGGCGGCGGGTGCCATCATCGGAACATGGTTCTGGGATGTGAAGGCCGATGCCGTCACGGTGGATCCGGCGCTGGAGCGGGCTTTTGGTCTGGACCCGAGCGGTGGACGCCGGACGCTTCAGGACCTGATCCGGTCCGTTCATCCGGAGGATCAAACCAGCCTAGATGCCGCCATCCAAGACGCGATATCGCGCGGAGGACAGTACGTTCATCAGTACAGGACCCGGCATGGAGATGACGCGTGGCGTTGGGTCGAAGCGCGCGGGTGGGTCAATCTGGATGCGAGCGGCGCAGCCATAAGCTTCCCTGGCGTGCTGATCGACATCAGTGAAAGGCGGCGCGTCGAAGAGGCTCGGGATCGGGCGGAAGGCCTGCTCAATACGTTCGTGGAAGCGGTGCCAGGTGTCGTGTACGCCAAGGACCGGCAGGGTCGACTGCTGATCGGCAATCGCGGTACGACGAACCTGATCGGCAGGCCGCCGGAGGAGTACCTAGGACGCACGGATGCCGAATTGCTCGACAACCAGATACAGGCTGCGGCCGTCATGGCCGCCGACGCACGCATCATGGCGTCAGGCCAGATGGAGCAGTTGGAAGAGGAAGTGAACTATCCGAATGGGAAGCGTGCCTTCTGGCTGTCGACAAAGGCACCGCTCCGGGATGCGAACGGACAGATCGTCGGTTTGATCGGTGCATCGTTGGATATAACCGACAGGAAAGCGGTCGAAGCCAGCCATCGGGAGATCGAAGAGCGCTACCGCCTCGCCGCACTCGCCACGAGCGATGCAATTTGGGATTGGCGCATGGCGGACGGTCACGTGATCTGGAACGAGGCACTGGCCACGTTGTTCGGCCATGATCGACTGGAAAGCAGCGCCCAATGGTGGTTGGACAATATCCATCCCGATGACCGGGAGAGGATCGGCGACAGCATCCACGCGGTGATCGATCATGGCGGCGACGTATGGTCGGCCGAGTATCGTTTCCGGCGCGCCGACGGCGCCTATGCCGATATCTTGGACCGCGGGACAGTCCTGCGTGGATCGGCAGGCGAGCCGATCCGCATGATCGGCGCGATGCTCGACCTGACCGGACGGAAGGCCGCCCAGGCCGCCCTGACAGAAAGCGAGGAGCGCTTGCGGTTAGCGACGGAAGCGTCCGACATCGGCTTCTGGGACGTGGACCTGGTCAACGACCTGCTCATCTGGCCTGCGCGGACGAAGGCCATGTTTGGCATCTCGCCGCATGTTCCCTGCTCCATGGCGGACTTTTACGCCGGCTTGCATCCGGAAGATCTGGAGAAAACGAGCGTGGCGTTCGCCGCTGCGGCCGACCCCGCGCAGCGGGCGCTCTACGACGTGGAGTACCGGACCGTCGGCAAGGAGGACGGCGTGACACGTTGGGTAGCCGCCAAGGGACGAGGTCTGTTCGAACGCGATCGCTGCACGCGCGTGGTCGGCGTTGCGATCGATGTTACGGCGCGGAAGGCGGCCGAAACGCAGCTCAGGGAGCTCAACGAGCGCCTCGAAAGCCGGGTCGCCGAAGAGGTCGCCGAGCGCATACGCGTGGAGGATGCGCTGCGGCAGAGCCAGAAGATGGAAGCGGTGGGACAGTTAACCGGCGGTATCGCGCACGACTTCAACAACATGCTGGCTGCGATCATCGGTCCGCTGGATCTTCTGACGGGGCGATTGGATCCCGAGGACGCTCGCGCCAAGCGCTACGTGGACATCGCGATGGAGGCAGCGCGGCGTGCAGCACAACTCACGCAGCGACTGCTCGCTTTCTCGCGCCAACAACCATTGCAGCCCGAGTCGCTGGACGCCAACAAGCTCGTCGCAGGGATGTCGGACCTGTTGAGCCACTCGCTCGGTGGTGACGTTCGGCTTGAGACCGTACTGGCAGGCGGCCTCTGGAGGACGCATGCCGATCCCAATCAGTTGGAGAATGTGATCCTCAACCTGGCGGTGAATGCGCGCGACGCGATGCCCGAGGGCGGGCGCGTGACCGTGGAGACCGCTAACTGCTACCTCGATCATGGTTATGCGGAAGGGAATCTTGGTGTCGCACCCGGACAGTATGTGCTCATCGCGGTATCCGACACCGGCGCCGGTATGCCGGCCGAGGTCATCGCGAAAGCGTTCGATCCGTTCTTCACCACAAAGGAGGTCGGTCGGGGCACCGGGCTGGGCTTGTCGCAGGTTTACGGCTTCGTGAAGCAATCCGGCGGCCACGTGAAGATCTACTCCGAAATCGGCAGCGGCACCACCGTCAAGGTGTACCTGCCACGCCAAGTTGGCGCGGACGTGGGAACCGACGTCGTGACGATCGCCCATCCGCTTCCCCGCGGCGAGCTCCAGGAGGTCATTCTAGTGGTCGAGGATGAGCTGGCGGTGCGTCAGTTCTCCGTCGACGCGCTGACCGAGCTTGGCTACCACGTCTTCTCCGCGGACAGCGCCGCGGCCGCCCTGCGTATTCTCGAGGAAGAACCTTCCATCAGCCTGATGTTCACGGACGTGGTGATGCCGGAGACCAACGGACGCAAGCTGGCGGATGAGGCCTGCAGGCGGTGGCCGCATCTGAAGGTGCTTTTCACCACGGGTTACAGCCGCAACGCCGTCGTCCACAACGGTGTGCTGGACCCCGGCGTCAACCTGATCGGAAAGCCCTTCACGCTTCAGGAGCTTGCGGCACGCGTGCGCGACGTGCTGGAGAAGTGAGTTCTGGCAAGAGGGTGGAAACACCAGGGGTCCGTTCCCGACCCAAAGCGAGCCTCGACTGGATCTTCGTCTCTGGCTCTCATCGATCATGCAGCCTGTCCGGTGGTCGCTCAACAGTGCCTTGCAGCAAACTTGTCCGGCGTCCCCGGCGGATGCGTCGAGCGATCCATGCCACGCCTGAGCGCTTGCGAGTACACGGTGTGAAGACCGTAGAAGCCGACAGAGTAAAGGTCACCACACGCTGAGCAAGTTGCCGCCCTCCGTGGAATGACGTTCACGCTGCGCGCAGCGGCACGGATGGCATCTGCCTCGCAGGTCTTCACATTTCGCGAGTGGGGCCGGGTGCGAGGATGAGGACATTCCTGCCCCCACAGGCTCGTCATGACCAACCTCAAGCGCGCTTTCGGACGCTGGCTACGCCTGCGGCGCCGGCTCAAGCAGTTCCGTCGTACCCGTCTGTTCAGCAATCCGGCTGGCAAGGGCGAGGGCCCGCTGAGAGCCCAGCTTCTCAGCGTGGAGCAGATGGATGCCTATGGCCGTTCGCTTGCCCATGCGCACAAGGTGCGGATGGAGCCGACCGAAGAGCGGCTGCTTGAGCGCCTGCAGTCAAACCAGCGCGTACTGAGCGAGGCGAACGATCTTCTTAACGATCTGGTTCGCGAGGAACTGAGGATTTCGCCGGCCGGCGAGTGGTTGTTGGACAACTACCACATCATCGAAGAGCAGATCCAGCTGGCGCGGCGCCATCTGCCCAAGGGCTACAGTCGGCAATTGCCTTCGCTGTCGCACGGCCCGCTGCGCGGACTGCCGCGGGTGTACGCGCTGACGATCGAGGCGGTATCTCACGGGGACGGTCGTATCGACGGAGAGACCCTGCGTCGCTTCATTGCCGCCTACCAGACGGTTGCGCCGCTCAAGATGGGCGAACTTTGGGCCGTTCCCATCATGCTGCGCCTGGCATTGTTGGAAAACCTGCGTCGCATGGCGGCGCAGGTGATGAGCGACGGTGCAGATCGCCGCTTGGCCAACACATGGGCGCGGACGCTGAACCGCGCCGCCATCGAAGCGCCGGGTGACGTGGTGCTCACCGTGGCGGATATGGCGCGCTCCACGCCGCCGTTGACGGGCGCGTTCGTCTCGGAACTGACGCGCCGGCTGGATGGTCGCACGGGACCGTTGGCATTGCCGAGCGCGTGGCTGGATCAATGGGTGGCCGCTGCCGGCTATCGGATCGACGAGCTCGTCAATGCCGAAAGCCAACAGCAAGCGACCGACCAGGTCTCCATCGGCAACAGCATCGGCAGCCTGCGCTTCTTGGCGACGATGGACTGGAAAGGCTTCGTGGAAGACATGAGTGTGGTCGACAGACGCCTGCGGGAGGATCCTGCGGGCATCTACGGTCAGATGGACTTCGGCACCCGCGACGCCTATCGACATGTGATCGAGAAGATCGCACGCTCCAGCGGGGCGTCGGAGGACGAGGTCGCAGGTGTCGCCGTCACGCTGGCGCGCGATCACGCCGCATCGGAGGTTCCGCGCCAGCAGAGCGCACACGTGGGCTACTGGCTGCTGAATGCCGGGCTGGATCGCACGCTGGACGTCGTGGCACGTGCGGCGCCCGGCTATCGCCGTGCCCGGCTACGCCCGCAACGTTATCCACTGCTGGCGTACCTGTTTCCGATCGCTGCGATCATCGCGGTTGCGACCTGGGGTCTCATATCCAGCGGGTACGGCGATGTTCCGCTGTGGATCGTTGTCGGCCTCTCGATCCTGATCTTCAGTGAGCTGGGTATCGCGCTGGTCAATTGGCTCGCGACGCTGCTTATCTCGCCCCGTCCGCTGCCACGCATGGATTTCAGTACCGGAATTCCAGAGGCTTCTCGATCCGTGGTCGCCGTGCCGACCCTGCTTTCGAGCATCCGTGGCATCGATGGCCTGGTCGAAGGGATGGAGGTGCGTTTCCTGGCCAATCGGGATGCGCAACTCAGATTCGTCCTGCTCACGGATTTCCTGGATGCCCCGAGCGCGTCGCTTCCCGAAGACGAGGAACTGCTCGCGTACGCGGCGGCCCACATCGAACGGCTCAACCGGCGCTACGCGCCGGAAAAGCTGGACCGCTTCTTCCTGTTGCACCGGCCCCGGCAATGGAACGCAGCAGAGGGCGCCTGGATGGGATACGAGCGCAAGCGTGGAAAGCTGTCGGCGCTCAATGCGCTCATCCTGGACGGAGAGCATGCGCCCTTCATGCGCATGGTCGGCGATGTCTCGGCGCTGCGGCATGCGAAATACGTCATTACCCTCGATACGGACACCCGGCTGCCGCGGGACGCGGCCAGAGAGTTCGTCGCCACGCTTGCCCACCCGCTCAACCAGCCGGTCGTCGATCCGCGGCGCGACGTGGTGATCCGCGGTTACGGCATCCTCCAGCCGAGCGTCGGCAGCAGTCTCGGTGGCCGAAGGCCTTCCCGCTTCGCGAAGGTCTTCGGGAGCGAGCCGGGCATCGATCCGTACACACGCACGGTATCGGATGTCTATCAGGACCTGTTCGGTGAAGGCTCGTTCGTGGGCAAGGGCATCTACGACGTCGCCGCGTTCGAACGGGTACTGGCGGGGCGCCTGCCGGAGAACCGGATCCTCAGCCACGACCTTCTCGAAGGCTGCTTCGCACGCGCGGGCCTGGTCAGCGATGTGCGGCTCTACGAGGATTATCCGGATCGCTATTCCGCTGACACCAAGCGACGGACGCGGTGGACGCGCGGCGACTGGCAACTGTTGCCGTGGTTGCTGCCGCGCGTACCGAATGCCACTGGTGTGTGGGAGCGCAATCCACTGAGCTGGCTCTCGCGCGGCAAGCTGCTGGACAATCTCCGTCGCAGTCTGGTGCCGATGGCGGCGCTGGCGTTGTTCGTCATCGGATGGCTGCATGCACCGCGGCCGCTGGCCTGGACACTGATCGTACTGACGCTGTGGTTCCTGCCGGTCCTCGTCTCCGCGCTGAAGGACGGGATGACCCTGCCGGAAGATACGCCGGCGGAGACGCACTGGGTGCAGGTGGGCCGCGCCACCGCAAGGTCCTTGCAGCGCGCCGCGCTCAACGTAGCGTGTCTTGCCCACGAAGCCTGGCTCGCGAGCGGCGCCATCCTGCGCACGCTCTGGCGGCTGGGCGTGAGCCGGCGCCACCTGCTGCAGTGGAATCCTTCCAGCGAAGTGGAGCGCTCGCTGGCCGGAGATCGGAGCGCCGACTGGCGCGGCATGTTGCCGGGCTCGGTGGTGGCGGTCGCGGTCGCGCTGCTGTTGCTGTGGCTGCGACCCGACGTCTTGGCGGTAGCGGGACCGGTGCTGCTCGCCTGGATGTGGGCGCCCGCGGTGATGACCTGGCTGAGCAGTCCTCCGGAACGCGAGGATGCGGCACTGAGCCCATCGCAGCGCATGTTCCTCGGGAAGTTGTCGCGGCGTACATGGTCGTTCTTCGAAACATGGGTTAACGAGGAAGACCACTGGCTTCCGCCGGACAACATCCAGGAGCATCCCTCGCTGGTCGTGGCCCGGCGCACATCGCCGACGAACATCGGGCTCTCCCTGCTGGCGAATCTCGCGGCGTGGGATTTCGGCTATCTGCAGGCCGGCGCGGTCGCCGAGCGCACGCGTAACGTCTTCGACACGCTGGAGCAGCTCCCGCGGCATCGCGGACACTTCCTCAACTGGTACGACACCTCGAACCTGCAGCCGCTTCCGCCGCGTTATGTCTCCACAGTGGACAGCGGGAATCTCGCCGGCCATTTGCTGACCCTCAGGCAGGGCTTGCTGGCGTTGCCAGATGCGCCCATCCTGGCGCCCACGACGTTCAGCGGAATCGCGGACACGCTGGGGATTGTGGAAGAGGCGGCAGTCTCGCTCCCCGAACGGAGCGCTTCCATCGCGCTCGAGCTGGCGGCGTTCAGGAGCTGCCTTGCGGCGGTCGACGCGGATGCCGTCATGTCGTGGGATCGGGCAGCGTCGGCGCTAGCGGCCTTGCAAACGCATGCCGGAAATCTGTTGGCCGCCTGGCCAGCCCCGGTCGTCCTCGAGCCGGGCGACCGTCACTGGCCGCAGGCCTTGAACGATGCCTGCACGAGCGCGCTGGCTGAACTGACGGCCTTCTTTCCTGACGGGCCATTCCCACGATCGGCCGACTCGCCAGGCCGTCCCATTCCCACCCTGCGCGAACTCTCCACCGCAGGCGGCGATCCTCGCGCTTCGAAACTGGCGCGGGAACGTATCAACGAGCTGGAGCGGCTTGCACACGTGGCTGGCCAGTTCTCATTGATGGAATACGGCTTCCTGTATGACCGGTCGAGGAACCTGTTGGCCATCGGCTTCAATGTCGACGATCACCGCCTGGACAACAGCTTCTACGACCTGCTCGCTTCGGAAGTCCGTCTCGGCGTGTTCGTCGCCATCGCGCAGGGCCAGCTGCCCCAGGAGAGCTGGTTCGCGCTCGGCCGCCTGCTGACCGAGGTCAATGGAACGCCCGCACTGCTGTCCTGGAGCGGCTCGATGTTCGAGTACCTGATGCCGCAATTGGTGATGCCGGGCTACCCGGACACCTTGCTCGACCAGACCATGCACAACGCGGTGGAAGCTCACATCCTGCACGGCAAGGGGCTGGGCCTGCCGTGGGGCGTATCGGAGTCCGGCTACAACGCGGTCGATACCCGCATGAACTATCAGTACCGGGCCTTCGGCGTGCCGGGACTGGGCCTGAAACGCGGACTGAGCCAAGACAACGTCGTCGCGCCGTACGCCAGCATGATGGCGCTGATGGTCAGTCCCGAGGCCGCTTGCGAGAACCTGCAACGCTTGCAGGACCTTGGCTTCTCCGGTCGCTTCGGCATGTACGAGGCGATCGACTACACGCCCTCGCGCGTCCCGCCGGGACAGGAGTGCGTACTGCTGCGCTCGTTCATGGCCCATCACCAGGGCATGGGGTTCCTGTCGCTGGTCCATCTGCTGGGGAACGAACCCATGCAGCGCCGCTTCGTCGCGGATGCCGAGTTCCAGGCGACGCTGCTGTTGCTGCAGGAGCGCATCCCGCGGGTGGGCATCTTCCATCCCCACGAGGCGGAAACGCTGGAGACGCGGACACCCGTGGGCGAGGGAGAGGCGGTACTGCGGGTCCTGCGCGATCCGGAAGGTCCGCGCCCGGAAGTCCAGCTCCTTTCCAACGGGCGCTATCACGGGCTGGTCAGTCACGCAGGCGGTGGCTATAGCCGTCACCGGGACATGGCCACCACGCGATGGCGGGAGGACGGCACGACGGATGCCTGGGGGACGTTCTGCTATCTGCGCGACGTGGAGAGCGGCGATTTCTGGTCGGCCGCGCATCAGCCGACCTGCGTGCCCGTGGAGCAGTACGAAGCGATTTTCTCGGACGCCAAGGCCGAGTTCCGTGGCCGCAAGCAGGGCTTCGAGAGCCACCTCGAGATCGCTATCTCGCCTGAAGACGACATGGAGCTGCGGCGGCTGAAGATCGCCAACCGCAGCCGTCGTCCCCGTACCATCGAGATCACGAGCTACGCGGAAGTCGTCCTCGCCACGGCCGCCTCGGACGACGCGCATCCGGCCTTCAGCAACCTGTTCGTGCAGACCGAGATCGTGCGCGACAAACAGGCGCTGCTGTGCACCCGGCGTCCCAGAGCCCACGATGAAGTGCCGCCCTGGCTGATCCATCTGGTCGCCGTGCACGATGCCGACGTGGCATCGATCTCTTACGAGACCGACCGGTCGAAATTCGTAGGTCGAGGCAATACGACGCGCACGCCGAAGGCGTTGACGAGCGAAGCGGCACTGGGCGACAGCGAAGGGTCCGTACTGGATCCGATCGTGGCGATCCGAGTGAGGGTGAACCTCGAGCCGGAGCAGGCGGTCCAGATCGATATGGTCTATGGCGTGGCGACCAGTCGAGAAGCGAGCCAGACGCTGATCGACCGGTATCGCGACCGTCGTCTGGCGGATCGCGTATTCGATCTTGCGTGGACGCACAGCCAGGTGGTGCGGCGCCAGATCAACGCCACCGTCGCCGAAGCCCAGCTCTACGAGCGGCTCGCCAGCCTCGTGGTCTACGCCAACCCGCATCTGCGGGCCCCTGCCGACGTGCTGCGGCAGAACCAGCGCGGTCAGTCGGGCCTCTGGGGGCATGCAATCTCCGGCGATCTGCCCATCGTGCTGCTCAAGGTCCACGACGCTGACAACATCGAAGTGGTGCGGCAGCTGGTGCAGGCGCATGCGTACTGGCGGCTCAAGGGCTTGCATGCGGACTTGGTCATCTGGAACGACAGCAAGGCCGGTTACCGTCAGCAGCTGCAGGACCAGATCCTGGGCATGATCTCTGCCGATTCGGAGGCGTCGATCCTCGATCGGCCCGGAGGGATCTTCGTGCGGCCCGCACAGAACATGTCTCAGGAAGACCGCACCTTGCTGCAGGCGGTCGCCCGCGTACTCATCGACGACCGCGAGGGGACGCTGGCGGCCCAACTCGGGCGGAAGCTGCCGCCGAAACCGCTGCCCGCGATGCTCGCGCGCGAGCGCGGCGCCGACGACGCGTCCGGGACATCGGCATCCGACGCAGTCGAGTGGCAAGCACCACTCGATCCGGGAGGCGGACTTCCCGAGGCATGGAAGGGCGACGAGGAGCAGCGGGAAGCGCTGTGGCCGTTCCTGCCGATGGAACCGGAGCGCATCTTCGACAACGGGATCGGTGCGTTCACGCGGGATGGCAGGGAGTACGTCATCGTATCGCGTGAAGGCATGCCGACGCCCGCGCCGTGGTGCAACGTGCTGGCCAACGAAGCGTTCGGTTGCGTCGTCAGTGAAAGTTCGCCGGGCTACACCTGGTTCGAGAACGCCCACGAGTACCGTCTCACTCCTTGGCATAACGACCCGATCTCCGATCTGAGCGGTGAGGCGTTCTACCTGCGCGACGACACGAGCGGCGATATCTGGTCTCCCACGCCCCTGCCGTGCCGGGGGACGGGCGACTATCGGGCCCGCCATGGCTTCGGATACACCGTCTACGAACACCAGGAGCGTGGCATCCACACCGAGCTGTGGGTCTACGTGGGGGTTGATGAGGCGGTCAAGTATTCGATGCTCCGCATCCGTAACCTGTCTGATCAGACGCGCAAGCTGTCCGCGTTCGGATACGTCGAGTGGGTGCTGGGCGACCTGCGCCACAAGTCCAGGATGCATGTGGTGACCGAGGTGGATCCTGTCAGTGGCGCGCTGGTTGCACACAACTCGTTCAATACCGAGTTCGCAGGCAGGACGGCATTCTTCGACACTGACGCCAGCGGCTGCAGTTGGACATCGGACCGCATCGAGTTCGTCGGTCGCAACGGGGGCCTACACCACCCGGTCGCCCTGCGTCGGGAACGACTGAGCGGTCGTGTCGGCGTCGGGCTCGACCCGTGCGCGGCCATCCAGGTGCCGATGGAACTGGGCCCGGGAGAGGAACGGGAAGTGGCCTTCAGGCTGGGTGCGGCGAAGGACCGTGACAGCGCGCTGGCGATGGCACGTCGCCCCCAGGGAAAGCATGGCGCCCACGATGCGCTGGACGCGGCAAGAATCCATTGGCGAGGGTTGCTGGATTCGATCCAGGTACGCACGCCCGATGCCGCGTTCGATGCGCTAGCCAATGGCTGGCTGCTGTACCAGACGCTGGGCTGCCGCTATCTGGCGCGCAGTGGCTATTACCAGTCCGGCGGTGCATTCGGCTTCCGCGACCAGTTGCAGGACACGATGGCGACGATCCACGCGCGACCGGACCTGAGCCGCAAGCACCTGCTCACCAGCGCTGCCCACCAGTTCCCCCAGGGCGACGTGATGCACTGGTGGCATCCGCCGCAGGGGCGGGGCGTCCGGACGCGCTGCTCGGACGACTATCTCTGGCTGCCGTTGGCGACAAGTCGCTATCTCGAAGTGACCTCCGACACCACCGTGCTGGACGAGATCGTGGGATTCGTCGAGGGCAGGGAGGTCAACCCCGATGAAGAAGGCTATTACGACATGCCGGCGACGTCCTCGCTACGGAAGTCGCTGTACGACCATTGCGTCCTGGCGCTGCAACGCGGCTGCAGCCTGCTGGGCGAGCGCGGAATACCGCTGATGGCCACCGGCGACTGGAACGACGGCATGAACCGCGTCGGCGAAGCTGGGCGTGGCGAAAGCGTCTGGCTCGGCTTCTTCCTGGTGGATACGTTGCGCAGGTTCGTTCCCGTCGCGCAGGAGCGCGGCGATGCCGAGGTCGTACGCTGGTGCGTCGAACAGGCGGATGCCCTCGCTGCCGCTTTGGAGACGCATGCCTGGGATGGCGAGTGGTATCGCCGGGCATGGTTCGACGACGGCACGCCCATCGGTTCTTCCAGCAGCGATGAATGCAGGATCGATTCGATCTCGCAGAGCTGGTCCGTGCTGTCGGGCGTTGCCGAGGCCTCGCGTGGGCAGCGTGCGCTGGACTCGCTCTATACGAAGCTGGTGAAGCCGGAGGCTGGCCTGGTCCAGCTGCTCGATCCGCCTTTCGATAAGACGGCGCACGATCCGGGCTACATCCGAGGCTATGTCCCAGGCGTCCGCGAGAATGGCGGCCAGTACACACATGCCGCGGTGTGGGCGGCCATGGCGTTCGCGCATGCCGGCGACAATGCCCGTGCCTGGGATCTCGCTCGCATGATCAATCCGATCAACCACGCGCTGGACGCGGACGCCGTCCACGTATACAAGGCGGAACCGTATGTCATGGCCGCCGATGTTTACGCGGTGCCACCGCATACGGGGCGCGGCGGATGGACGTGGTACACGGGGTCGGCCGGCTGGATGTATCGGCTGCTGGTCGAATCCGTGCTGGGTCTGCGGCGCAAGGGGGATGTGCTGACGCTGGTTCCCTGCGCGCCTGCCCACTGGGATGCCTTCGAAGTGCGCTACCGATTCGGCAGCGCCACCTACCAGATCAACGTCGAGGTGGGGAGTGAACCGGGCGGTGCGAGGCTGATTCTGGATGGCGCGGCGCAGGATGCGCTGGAGATCCCGCTGGTGGATGACGGAAAACTCCACCACGCCGCGTACGTCACCTGAGGTCTAAGCGCCGTGCTTCGACCCGAGACTGAAGCGAGATGGCGCAACCTGGTCGACATGATCCCGGTGTGGAAAAGCCGGGTTCGCCATCCTGCGCAGTTCTGGCCGCAGTTCCATGCATTGGTGCTCGAGATAGAGATCGAATGTGATCCAGAGGAAATTGCCGAGCTCCGAAGTCGTGTCAACGACCTGGTGGAGACCTTCGATCGGATTTAGGGACGATGTTCGCTTCTGGCCTTTAGCGGACTTTCGACATGTGCGCCCAGGCCCCACAAACGAAAAAACCCTGGAGGTCCAGGGTTTGATCTTGGTGCCGGAGGTGGGACTCGAACCCACACGCTTTTAAGGGCGGCGGATTTTGAGTCCGCTGCGTCTACCATTCCGCCACTCCGGCGCGGACGCGAAGTATAGCCGAGCGCGGGGCCTCGCCGACAGGGTGGACCCGCGTGGGCTCAGTTGACCTGGTCGGTGCCCAGCAGGCGCTCGCCGCGGCGCTGCCAACCGCTGGTGCCGGCCTCTTCCTCCGGCGTGTAGATGCCGCAGCGGACCATCGTGCGCTGGTAGACGTGCAGACTGACCGCCACGGCCTTGTCGCTGGGGTTGCGGATGGTGTGGTACTCGTGCGGCGGGATCAGGCTGCCGGCCGACCCGGTGCCTGCTTCGATGGTGCCGGCCGGGATGAACCGATAACGCACCTCGTCGTGCTCGGCCAGCTCGTACTGGGTGATTTCCAGCCGCCCGCGCCACACGCCTTCCACGCACCACATGCCCGAATGATCGTGGATCTTCGTGCCCTGGCCGGGGCCCCACGTCATCGCGATCACGCTGTAGCCGTGCTCCGGACTGGTGTACAGCTCGCGGCGCGCGTAGTGGTCCGAGATCGGCTCCAGCACACAGGCTGGCAGGCGCACGTCCTCGTCGCAGATCAGTTCGCACAGCGACTTGCGCAGCGCATCGGTGATGGCGCGGTCGTCGCCCAGGGCGACGGCGGCGTCCAGCGAGGCGACCAGCTTGTCGGCGCCGGGGAAATCGAGGGTCATGGCACGGCCCGGATAAGAATGTGGGGCCATTTTAGCCGCCCCGGCCGGGGAGGGCGTCGTGCGGTGCGGAAATGGCCTGAGATCCCTCGCCCCGCGTGCGGGGAGAGGGTGCCCGGAGGGCGGGTGAGGGGCGAACGGAGGCCGGATGGGACGGTGCACGGGTCGCTACCGCGCTTGCCCCTCATCCGCCTTCGGCACCTTCTCCCCGCCTCGCGGGGAGAAGGGAGCATCCCGGATCAGATCGACGCCAGGAAATCCCGCACGGCCGGGCCGAAGCGGTCGTAGTCCACCAGGAAGGCGTCATGGCCCTGCGGCGACTCCAGCGGCAGGAAGTCCGCCTGCGCGCCGCCGGCGGCCAGGCCCTCGGCGATCTGCTGCTGTTGCTGCAGCGGGAACAGGATGTCGGTGGTGGCGCCGATGGCCAGCGCCCGCTGCACGCGGATCTTCGCCAGGCCCGCGACCACATCGCCGCCCGCCGGCTCCTGGGCGGCATATTCGGCCAGGTCGAACCAGTCCATCGACCGGCTGAGATAGAGATAGCAATTCGGGTCGAACCGGCGCACGAACCGGCGCGCATGGCCTTCCAGATAGCTCTCGACCTGGAATTCCAGGCCGAACGGCTCCTCGTCCGGGCGGTCGGAGTCCAGCCGCACGCGGCCGAAGCGGCCATCCCACTCCAGCGCCGAGCGGTAGGTGATCACGCCCAGCTTGCGCGCCATGCGCATGCCGGATTCCGGATAGGTGTCGTCGTCGTACTGGCCGTGGTTCCAATGCGGATCCAGGCGGATCGCCTCGCGCTGCAGCGAGCGGATGGCGATGGAGAATGGCAGCGCCTGCGCACTGCCGGAGATGTTGATGTGGGTGCGCGCCGCGCCCGGGTGCAGCAACAGGTAGGCGAGCGCGGTCATCCCGCCCATCGAATTGCCGATGATGCAGGCCAGCTGCTCGATGCCCAGCCCCCGCACCACGTCGAATGCCGCGTTCGCGCCGTCTTCCACCGACAGTTCGGGGAAGTCGAGCCGATACAGCGCGCCGGTGTCCGGATTGACCGACGCCGGCCCGGTCGAGCCCTTGCAGCTGCCCAGCGAGTTCACGCAGACCACGAACCAGCGATCGGTATCGATCGGCTTGCCGGAGCCCACCATCGGCTCCCACCAGCCCTCGTCCGGGTTGCCGGCATTGCGGGCGGCATGCGCATCGGGCGACAACCCGGTGACGATCAGCACCGCATTGTCGCGGCGCTCGTTCAACGTACCCCAGGTCTCGTACGCCACCCGCGCCCCGTGCAGCGCGCCCCCCCGCTTCATGCGGAACGGCGAGGGCAGGGGATGGAAGCGGGTGCCGGGGGGGATGAATTCGGTCATCCGGGCAGTGTAGGCAATGCCGCCGGGCGATGCCATTTCACCCGTGCATCGCGGTGTTGCGGTGCTTTGCGTGCCCTCTCCCTGCGAAGCGGGGAGAGGGTGCCGAAGGCGGGTGAGGGGCGAACGAAGATGGACAGCGTCGGCGCACGTGTGTGCACCGCGCTTGCCCCTCATCCGCTCTCCGGGCACCTTCTCCCCGCAGGCGGGGAGAAGGGAGCGACAAGCGCCTTACGGCACCACGCGGTCGATCGTCAGGGTGTAGGTGTTGCCGGCCTTCACGTCGGCGGTGATGGCAGTGGCTTCCAGGTCGCCGGCGGTCGCGGTGGCGGCGCCGCCCTTGGAGATACGCGCGACCAGTTGCACCTGCGGCAGCTGCGAGAGCTTCAGCGTGGGCATGGGGCTGTCGCCGTCGCCGAGCGGTACCGTCATCGGGAACGACGCCACCGGCAGGCGCTTGGCGGCGACCGGCATCGGCGGGCCGCCCACCTGGCGGGCGAACACGAACAGCGTATCGCCCGGTGCCAGCTTCTCTTTCAGCGCGGGCGCGAGGTCCACGGTCACCGTCAGCAGCGCGGGCGAAGCGTCGGCGGCAGGCGCGGCGTCGGCGAGCGGCGGCAGGCCGGCTTCGGCGCGCGCTTCGTTGATCTGCGTGCGCAGGGTGGCGGCGGTGTTGGGATCCACCTGGGCCAGCAGCGGCTCCCAGGTCTTCGCGGCCTCGGCCGGCTTGCCGTCCTGGCGCTGGGCCAGGCCGACGAACCAGGCGGCACGCTGATGGCCGGGATTGATCTGGCGCGCGCGTTCCAGCAGCGCGATAGCCTGCGCATCGAGCTTGCGGTCGGCGTTGTTGAACAGGCGGGCCTGCGCGGCTTCCACCAGCAAGTCGGCGTCGTCGGGCATCAGCTGTACTGCGCGCTCGAACGCCTTCTGCGCGTCGCCGTAGCGCTGCAGCGCCGCGTAGGACTTGCCGAGCAGGCGCCAGCCCTCGGGTTCGTTCGGCTTCTTCTTCAGCTCGGCCTCGAGCTGGGCGATGGCCTCTTCCAGCGTGGCCGGCGCGGCCGCGGTGGCCTGCGGTTCCAGCGCGGCGGGCGTGCCGACCACGCGGTACAGCGCGAACGTGGCGATGCCGAGCGCGACCACGCCGCCGATCACCAGCGGCTTGGCGGTGCGCCACAGCGGCCACAGCACCGCCAGCAGCACGGCCACGGACAGCACGATGGCGAGGATCACGAACGTGGTCATCACCACTCCTGGTCGTTGTCGTCGGTGGCGGGGGCCGGTTGCCTGGCGCGGCGCGCGACGATGCGCCCCACCCACACACCGCCGGCCAACAGCAGCAGCAGCGGGCCGAACCAGAGCACGTAGGTGCCGGGTGCGACATCGGGCTTGTACAGCACGAACTCGCCGTAGCGGTCCACCAGGAACTGCTTCACCTGCGCGTCGTTCTTGCCCTGGCGCATCAGGTCGAGCACTTCGCGGCGCAGGTCGTGGGCGATCTGCGCGTTGGAATCGGCCAGCGACTGGTTCTGGCACATCACGCAGCGCAGTTCGGCGGTGAGCCTGTGGAAGCGGGCTTCCTCGGCATCGTCGCGGAACTGCAGCGGGGTGGGATCGCTGACCTGCGCGAAGACCGGCGCGGCGACGGCGACCAGCAGGGCCAGCAGCAAGGCGCGCAACAGGAGGACGGGGGAGGTGTTCATCGGCCGGTTTCGATCTTTTCCAGCGCGGGAATCAGCTGGTGGTCGATGATGGCCTGGTCGATGGCGCCGACGTGCTTCCAGCGCACGATGCCCTGGCCGTCCACCAGGAAGGTCTCGGGCGCTCCGGAAATGCCCCAGTCGATCGCCGTGCGGCCTTCGATATCGGCCAGCACCATCATGTAGGGATTGCCGAACTGCTCCAGCCAGCGCAACGCATCCGGGCGCTCATCCTTGAGGTTGTAGCCGATGAAACGCACGCGCTTGGTCAGCGCGAACCGGGTGAGGACCGGGTGCTCCACGCGGCATTCCGGGCACCAGCTGCCCCACACGTTCATCACGTAGGCCTGGCCGGCGAGGTCGGCGTTGGTCACGCGCTTGGTGGGTTCGTGCAGCAGCGGCAGGTCGAACGCGGGCGCCGGCTTGCCGATCAGCGTGGAGGGCAACGCATCGCGGCCGGCGCGGTCGGACTGCTTCACCCCGTAATACAGCAAGCCCATCAGGCCGACGAAGAACAGGCCGATGATGACCAACGCGAAAGTCAGCGCGCCCTGGGAGCGCGGCGGCGACGGCGGGAGTTCGGACGCGTTGCTCATGCGGGGGTCGCCTCGTTCTTGCGGTGATTCCGGAAGCGGCGGTCGGCGGCGGTGACGAAGCCACCCAGCGCCATCAGGGCGGCGCCGAGCCAGATCCAGCGGACGAAGGGTTTGATGTGCACGCGCAGCGACCATGCACCATCGCCGAGCGGTTCGCCGATGGCGACATAGACGTCGCCGAGCACGCCGGGCTTGATGCCGGCCTCGGTCATCACCTGGCCGCCGCTGGCGTAGGCGCGCTTTTCCGGGTGCAGCAGTGTCACCGGCGTGCCGTCGCGCAGCACCTGCACATGGCCGCGGTCGGAGAGGTAATTCGGGCCCTGGGTTTCATCGACGCCCTGGAAATGGAAGCCCCACCGGCCGACCTCGACGGTTTGGCCAGGCTTCACGGCGAGTTCGCGCTGCACGTTGAGCGCTTCCACCAGCAGCGCGCCCACCAGGAACACCGCGACGCCGGTGTGCGCCAGCGTCATGCCGAGCATTTCCGGGGTGAAGCGGCCATTGGCGCGCAGGCGCGACCAGATGAAGCGCACGGTGCCCAGGCCGACCCACGCCGCGCCGAGGATGCCGGCGGCGGCCTTGAGCTTGCCCTGCGGCGCGACGAAGTAGGCAACGACGGCCAGCACGACCGACAGCAACACCCACGGCAGCAGCATCGCGCCGAGGCGGGAGGCCTTGTCGCGCTGCCACTTGGTGAGCGGGCCGAACGGCACCAGCGCCACCAGCGGCGCCATCAGCACGATGAACAGCAGGCTGAAGTAGGGCGGGCCGACCGAGATCTTGCCGAGGTCCAGCGCATCGGCGATCAGCGGGTAGAGCGTGCCCAACAGGATCATCGCGCAGGCGGCGGTCAGCAGCAGGTTGTTGGCCAGCAGCAGGGTCTCGCGCGAGTTGGCGGCGAAGTACGACTTCTCCGTAGCGTCATCGGCCAGTTGCGGCGCGCGCCATGCATACAGCAGCAGCGAGCTGCCGATCACGATGCCGAGGAAGATCAGGATGAAGACGCCGCGGCTGGGATCGGCCGCGAAGGCGTGCACGCTGGTGATCACACCCGAGCGCACCAGGAACGTGCCCAGCAGCGACAGCGAGAACGCGGCGATGGCCAGCAGCAACGTCCAGCCGCGGAAGGCGCCGCGCTTCTCGGTGACCGCCTGCGAATGGATCAGCGCCGCACCGACCAGCCAGGGCATGAAGCTGGCGTTTTCGACCGGATCCCAGAACCACCAGCCGCCCCAGCCCAGTTCGTAGTACGCCCACCAGCTGCCCAGGGCGATGCCGAGGGTGAGGAAACCCCAGGCGACGTTCGTCCACGGGCGCGTCCAGCGCAGCCAGCGCGCATCGACGCGGCCATCGAGCAGCGCGGCGATCGCGAACGCGAACGGCACCACGAAACCCACGTAGCCCACGTACAGCAGCGGCGGATGGATGATCATCCCCGGGTCCTGCAGCAGCGGATTCAGGTCGCGGCCCTCGCCCGGCGAGGGCAGCAGGCGGATGAAGGGATTGGAGGTGAAGATCAGGAAGGCGAGGAAGCCGACGGCGACCAGCCCCATCACGCCGAGCACGCGCGCGATCACGACGTCCGGTAGGCGACGCGAGAACACCGCCACCGCGCCCGTCCAGATCGCCAGCACCAGTGCCCACAGCAGCAGCGACCCTTCGTGCGAACCCCACACCGCGGTGTAGCGGTAGACCATCGGCAGCAGCGAGTTGGAGTTGTCGGCGACGTACTTCACCGAGAAATCCTGCTGCACGAACGCGACCGTCAGCGCGATGAAGGCCAGCATCACCAGCCAGAGCTGCGCGTAGGCGGCTGGGCGGGCGACGTCCATCCACGCGGTCTTGCCGCGGTGCGCGCCGGCCAGCGGCAGCACCGCCTGCAGGATGGCCACCAGCAGCGCCAGGATCAGCGCGATTTGTCCGAGTTCAGGCAGCATCAGTCATCCATTCCCTCGCCCCGCTTCGCGGGGAGAGGGTACCGAAGGCGGGTGAGGGTCACGTCCGACAGCGGCGCCTGAAAGCAAAAAGCGCCCCTCATCCGGCCTTTGGCCACCTTCTCCCCGCAGGCGGGGAGAAGGGGATGAGGCGCATGGTCGTGAAGTAGTGTGGTGGCTTGTGCTCGTCGAGAGCGTTCTGCGTTCGAGTCCCTCTCCCTGCGCAGCGGGGAGAGGGTGCCGAAGGCGGGTGAGGGGCGAGCGGAGTCGCGAAGTCCCGAAAAATCCGTGTACAGACGGATGCGCGGAATGGACGTCCGACAGCGGCGCCAGAAAGCAAGAGCGCCCCTCATCCGGCCTTCGGCCACCTTCTCCCCGCAAGCAGGGAGAAGGGAGATCACGGCGGGCTCGGCGATCAATTCGCCGGCCCCGTCGGTGCGGCCTGCACGTCGTGCTTCTGGTGCGCCTTGCCCATCTTGTCGGCGACTTCCTTGGGCATGTACGTCTCGTCGTGCTTGGCCAGCACGTCCTCGGCGACGAACACGCCGTCCTGCATGGTGCCGGTGGCGACCACGGCCTGGCCCTCGCGGAACAGGTCCGGCAGGATCTTGCCGTAGCGCACGGTCAGCTGCGCATCGCCGTCGGTGACGCGGAACTGGGAGACCAGCGACCCGCTCTCGCGCTTGAACGAGCCCTTCTCGACCATGCCGCCGAGGCGGAAGCGGGCGCGCTCGCTGGCATCGCCACGCAGCACTTCGGCCGGGGTGTACAGGTACGCCACGTTGCGTTGCAGGGCCATCGCGATCAGCGCGGTGGCGGCACCGGCGACCAGCAGGGCCAGCAGCACGAACAGCAGGCGGCGGCGACGGACGGGATTCATGCGGTCAGCGTTCCAGATCGGCGGGCGCGGCGGCGCGGCGGGTGTCGCGTGCGGCGCGTTGGCGGGCGGCGCGCAGTTCACGGCGCACCTGCAGGCGCGGCGCGAGGAAATCCCATGCCAGCACGACGGCGAACACGGCGTAGGCGCCGATGACGTATTCCAGGTAGCTCACGGCGCGGCTCCCTTGGCGGCGGCGAGTTTCGCCACCCAGTCCTTGCCGGCCTCGCGGCGCAGGTTGTCGGCGCGCGCGCGCGCCAGCAGCGAACCGGCGAACCAGAACTTGGTCGCCACCACCATCAGCACCAGCGGCAGCACCATGCTGTCGTCCATGCTCGACTCGCCGAACACGCGGATCGTCTGGCCTTGGTGCAGCGAGTTCCACCACACCACGGAATAGCGGATCACCGGCAGGATCGCCACGCCGACGATGGCCAGCAGGCCGGCCGCGCGGGCGGCGTTGCGGCGGTCGTCGATGGCGCCGTACAGGCCCATCACGCCCAGGTAGAGGAACAGCAGGATCAGCTCGGTGGTCAGGCGCGGATCCCAGTCCCACCACGTGCCCCACATCGGCTTGCCCCAGATGCTGCCGGTGGCCAGGGTGATGATGGTGAACGCGGCGCCGGTGGGTGCGCACGCCATCGCCAGGATCTCGCACAGCTTGATCCGCCAGATCAGCGCGATGGCCGCGTAGACCGCCATCAGGCCGAACACGAACATGCTCATCCACGCGCTGGGGACGTGGATGTAGAGGATGCGGAAGCTGTCGCCCTGCTGGTAGTCGGCGGGGGCGACGAACAGCGCCTGCCACAGGCCCAGCCCCAGCAGCACGATCGCGGCGAGGTAGCACCACGGCGTCCAGCGCGCCGCGAAGCGGTCGAAGTAGGGCGGCGAGCCGAGTTGGTGGAACCAGCGGACGAGTGGATTCATGCGCAGCGTGGGTCTTCAGGTCAGGGCGATGCGGATCGCCGCGGCGGCGGCCAGCGGGGCGAGCAGCAACGACAGCAGCAGGCCGGCGGCCAGCCAGAGGAGGGCGCCGGAGGCATCCAGGCCTTGCGCGTTGGCGGCCACGGCGCCCGCGCCGAACACCAGTACCGGCACGTACAGCGGCAGCGCCAGCAGGGCCACAAGGATACCAGAGCGCCTCATGCCGACCGTCAGGGCGGCGACCACCGCACCGAGCAGGCTCAGCAGCGGCGTGCCCAGCGCCAGCGTGGCCAGCAGCATCGGCAGTTCGCTGCGCGGCAGGTGCAGCATTTCGCCCAACAGCGGCGCGGCCAGCACCAGCGGCACGGCGGTGGTGGCCCAGTGGGTCAGCACGCGCACCAGCACCAGCCAGGCCAGCGGCACCGGGGCGAGGATCCATTGTTCGAGCGACCCGTCCTCGGCATCGCCGCGGAACAGCGTATCCAGGGACAGCAGGCCGGCCAGCAGCACCCCCACCCACAGCACGGCGGGCGCCACCTTCGACAGCGCCTGCGGCGAGGTACCGAGGCCCAGCGCGAACAGCACCACCACCAGCAGCGCGAACAGCGCCGGTTGCAGCGCATCGCCGCGGCGGCGCCACAGCAGCTGCACGTCGCGCACGACCAGGGCGCGGGCGGTCTGGAACAGCGAGGGCGCCGGATTCATGCGGGGCGCTCCAGCAACAGCATGCGGGTCTGCACCGGCGGGGCCGCGTAGGCGCCGTGGGTGGTGACCAGCGCGGCGCCGCCGTCGCGCAGGTGCGCGGAGATCATTCGGTTGACCAGGGTGATGCCGTCCAGGTCGAGGTTGGCGTAGGGCTCGTCCAGCAGCCAGAGCGGCGACGGCGACAGCCACAGGCGGGCCAGCGAGAGGCGCTTCTTCTGGCCGGCGGAGAGCTGCCGCGCGAGCGCGTCCTCGTATCCGGCCAGGCCGACCATGGCCAGCGCGTTGCCCGGCATCTGGCGGGCGCGGCGCCCGTGCAGGCCGCAGAGGAAGTTGAGGTTCTCGAGCGCGTTCAGGTCCGCCTTCAGTGCCGGCAGGTGGCCCAGGTAGGCCATCGCATGGGCACGGCGCGACGGGCCGGCGGGATGGCCGTCGATGTCGATGTGGCCCGCATCGGCGCGCAGCAGCCCCGCCAGGACGCGCAGCAGGGTGGTCTTGCCTACGCCGTTGCCGCCCTGCACCAGCAGGGCCTCGCCCGCGTCCACGGCGAAATCCAGCGGCCCGAACACCGGCTCGTCGTTGCGCGAGAACGCCAGGCCGCGGGCGGCCAGCAACGGCGGATGGGTGGGAGCGGCGTCGGTCATCGGGTCGGGCGTTCCCGTGCGGGAGGCTGGGTGTCCTGGGGCTCAGCCGCCCATTCTAAACGGAGCCGCCGGTCCACCCGCCTGCGACAGACCGTCGCGCCCCCGCAAACATGCGCGTCAGCCCACCCAGTCGGTGTGCGGGTCGCCGTCGGCGCCGGCCGGCCGGGGCCACATCATCCGCAAGCGGACGGGTTCGCCGGCACGCCAGCACAGCGTGCCGCCCTGGCCGAATTCCCGCGCCAGCGCATCGGCCTGCGCCAGCGTGGCATCCAGGACCAGGCAGCCGTACTCGACCATGCCCCCCTGGCTGTTGCAGCCGAGCGCCGGGTGCAGGCTCAGGCCCAGCGCCTGCACGCGCGCCTCCAATCGGGCCTGCGCGGCGTCGTTGTCGGCGCGCGAGGCTTCGCCGGGCGGGGGATTCCAGGCGGTGATGAACAGATAGCGGTCGGCCATGACCTGGCGTTCGACCTCGGGTGTCGTCAGGCCCGCGCAGAACAGCCATTCCTTGCGACCGAGGGTGACGAAGTAGTGCGCGGCGGCCCAGGCGATGGCCAGCCGCGCGCGCTCGGCCTCGGGGACATCCCCGTTCGCGGCGCCTTCGGCGGGAACACTGTGTTCGGCCATGGCCGCATCATCGCGCGTAACGTCGAGCGCGTACACTCCGTGCTCCCCCTTCCACGAGTACCTGAACCGGGATGTTCCAGCCGCAGACCAAGCTGCCCAAGGTGGGCACCACCATCTTCACCGTGATGTCGCAGCTCGCCGCCGAGCACGGCGCGGTCAACCTGGGGCAGGGCTTCCCGGACTTCGCGGTACCGCAGCGGCTGGTGGACGAGCTGGACCGCGCCATGCGCGACGGCCACAACCAGTACGCACCGATGACGGGCGTGGCGCCGCTGCGCCAGGCCATCGCCGAGAAGGTGCTGCGCTGCTACGGGCGCGAAGTGAACCCGGACACCGAGATCACCGTGACCAGCGGCGCCACCGAGGCGCTGTTCAACGCGATCCACGCGGTCGTGCGCCCGGGCGAAGAGGTCATCGTGCTGGACCCGGCCTACGACAGCTACGAGCCGGCCATCGACCTGGCCGGCGCGCGTGCCGTGCACGTGCCGCTGGACCCGCAGACGTTCGCCGTGGACTGGGACCGCGTGCGCGCGGCGATCACGCCGCGTACGCGCCTGCTGATCGTCAACAGCCCGCACAACCCGTCCGGCGCGATGTTCGACGAAGCCGACATCCGCGCGCTGGCCGCGCTGCTGGAAGGCACCGGCATCTACCTGATCTCCGACGAGGTCTACGAGCACATCGTGTTCGATGGACGTCGCCACGAATCGATCCTGCGCTATCCCGAACTGGCTGCGCGCGCGTTCGTGGTCTCCAGCTTCGGCAAGACCTACCACTGCACCGGCTGGAAGATCGGCTACGCCATCGCGCCGCCGGCGTTGAGCGCGGAATTCCGCAAGGTCCACCAGTACAACGTGTTCTGCACGTTCGCGCCGGCGCAGCACGCGTTCGCCGCGATGATCCGGCAGGAGCCGGAGCACTACGAGCAGCTGGGCGCGTTCTACCAGGACAAGCGCGACCGTTTCCGCGAACAGCTGCTGGGCACGAAGTTCAAGCCGCTGCCGGTGCCGGGCGGTTATTTCCAGCTGGTCGACTATTCCGCCGTCAGCGACCTGCCGGATGCCGAGTTCGTGAAGTGGCTGACCGTCGAGCACGGCGTCACCGCGATCCCGCTGTCGCCGTTCTACGAAACGCCGCCGACCGGCCAGCGCCTGGCGCGTTTGTGCTTCGCCAAGAACGAGGCGACGCTGGATGCGGCGATCGCAAGTTTGAAGACGCTCTAGGGCGGAAACGGAGACACGCATGCAGGACCTGCGCATTTCCCTGATCCAGGGCGAAACCCGCTGGCACGATCCGGCGGGCAACCGCGACTACTACGGCGGGCTGATCGCGCCGCTCGCGGGGCAGACCGATCTGGTGATCCTGCCGGAGACCTTCACCAGCGGCTTCAGCAACGAGGCGATCGACCAGGCCGAGGGTATGGAGGGCGCCACGGTGGCATGGATCCGCGAGCAGGCGGCGACGCTCAATGCGGCGATGACCGGCAGCGTGCAATTGCGCACGGCGGACGGCGTATTCAACCGTCTGCTGTTCGCCATGCCCGATGGCGGTCTGCAGCATTACGACAAGCGCCATCTGTTCCGCTATGCGAACGAGCACACGCGCTACGCCGCCGGTCGTGAGCGTCTGACGGTGGAGTGGAAGGGGTGGCGGATCAATCCGCTGGTCTGCTACGACCTGCGTTTCCCGGTGTTCGCGCGCAATCGCTTCGATGTCGAACGCGCGGGCCAGCTGGATTTCGATCTGCAGCTGTTCGTCGCGAATTGGCCGGCGCCGCGGGCTTATCCCTGGAAGACGCTGCTGCGGGCGCGGGCGATCGAGAATCTCTGCTACGTGGCGGCGGTCAATCGCGCGGGCACGGATGGCAACGGGCACGCATACAGTGGCGACAGTGCGGTGATCGATTTCCTCGGGCAGCCGGTGGTGGAGTTGCCGGCGGGCGAGGGGGTGGTGACGTCGACGATTTCGGCGGAGGCGTTGGCGGCGCATCGGGAGCGGTTCCCGGCGATGCTGGATGCGGATCGGTTCGAGCTGCGTTGATCCCTCGGATGTTGCGCTCGGTATCAAGCTTGCTGGTGCAGCCAGCATGGTGCGCTCGCCGCGAGGCGTCACTTTCTTTGCTTGTGCAAAGAAAGTAACCAAAGAAAGCACACCCCAGGCGGCACGCCCTGCGCTTCGCTCCGGGTCCGCGAGCGGTCCGGGAATTTCCGTAAGGCACATCCATGTGCCATACGAAAACGCCGCCCATCCGGGCGGCGCCCTTCGGGTTTTACCCGGCCCACTCGCCGTGCCTCATGGGGGCCCTGAAGAGCCAGGTCAAAGGCGTGCCCGCCGGATATGTCCGTCTCGACTTTCGGGGCCCCTGAGGTCCGGCAGTCACGGCGGGTAAAACCCGCAGGGCGGCGCACAAGGATGTGCGCCGTTTTCGGCCGGGGCAGGATGCCCCGTCCGAAAATTCCCGCCGGGACTGCGCACCCGCCGCGCAGCGGTGGGCGGACCGCCGGGGGGTGTTTCTTTTGCCTACTTTTCTTTGCACAAGCAAAGAAAAGTAGGGCCCCCGCGGCGAGCGGCACCATGCCAAACCCATCGCCATGCCTCAGCAAACCCATGAACCCGATGCGCTCATCAACGGATGTGCGTATCGGGTTCAGCCCGCCTTCTGCGGCAGGATCTGGCACACCGCCTGGCACATCGCCAGCACACGGCCCGCGTCGTCGCGCACCTCGCCGGCCAAGAACAACTGCGTACGCGTGCGTTCCACCAACCGCGCATGGCACGTGATGTGCGGCATCTCCTGCGTTACCGGGCGCAGGTACTGCGTGTTGAGCGACGTCGTCACGCTGGGCGGTGCGATCAGGTACGAGAACGGCCCCAGCGTGTTGTCCAGCGCCGCCACGATGAAACCGCCCTGCATGTGCCCGATCGGATTCTGGTAGCGCGCCAGTACCGGGAACCGCATCGTCAGCGATTCGCCTTCCACGTAGGCCACCGGCTCGCCCTGCATGTCGACCAGGCAGGGCGGCGGGATCTGCAGCGGTACGCCTGCGGGCAGGCGCGCCCGCAGCAGGGCGTTGATGTCGGTGCTGTCGCTCATGGCGTGAAGCTCAGTTCGAACGAGGTGTAGAACGGCGAGCGCGGGGGCGCGGCCAGCGTCTTGCGGTTGATCTGCTTCTGCACGCAGATCGCCAGCGGTGTGCCGCCCTCGCGCCAGGTGCGGCGGACCGCGCCGGCGGCATCCAACTCGGCGACGATCACGAACGGCGCCGTATCGGCGTTCGGCGTGGCGCATTCGGCGATCGCCTCGCCGAGCACCCGCGATTGCGCGTCGAGCAAGGTCTGCGACGTCGCCGCAGGCAACGATGCCTCGTCGGCGTCGGCGCGCTGCTTGGCCTGCGTGTAGTCGGTCGGCGATTGCGCATGCGCGGCGACGGCGGTGGCCATCGCCCACGCGAACACGGCGGTGCAGATCATCATCGGGCGCATCGTCACGGGGCCTTCGGCGGTTCGATCCGCAGCAGCTTGCCGTCTTCCTCGTCGGTGACCACGTAGACGTTGCCGTCCGGGCCCACGCGCACGTCGCGGACGCGCTCGCCGATCTCGTTGAGCAGGCGTTCCTCGCCGAGGACGGTATCGCCCTGCAGGGTCAGGCGGATCAGGTTGCGCTCGGCCAGCGAGCCGAGGAACAGGCTGTCGTTCCACGGGCTGTCCGGCTGGCCGGTGTAGAACGCCATGCCCGACACGCCGGGGGATTTCTCCCAGACGTGGAAGGGCTGCTCCATGCCGTCCTTCGCCTTGCCCTCGGCTTCGGGGATGGGCTGGCCGGAATAGTTGATGCCGTAGGTGATGATGGGCCAGCCGTAGTTCTTGCCGGCTTCGGGCAGATTGATCTCGTCGCCGCCGCGCGGGCCGTGCTCGCTCTGCCACAGTTTCCCGGTACGCGGATCCAGCGCCATGCCCTGCATGTTGCGGTGGCCGTAGCTGAAGATTTCCGGACGCGCGCCGGCCTTGCCGACAAAGGGATTGTCCTGCGGCACGGTGCCGTCGAGGTTCAGGCGCACCAGCTTGCCCTGCAGCTTGTCCAGCTCCTGCGACATCGGGCGCTTGTTGCGCTCGCCCTGGCTGATGAAGAGATGGCCCTGGCCGTCGAAGACCAGGCGCGAACCGAAATGGTTGGGGCCGTCGACCTTCGGTTCCTGGCGATAGATCACCTTGACGTCGCTGAGCGCGTCGCCGGCCAGCGTGCCGTAGGCGACGGCGGTGCCGGCGGTGCCGCTGTCGCCGGGCTCGGCGTAGCTGAGGTAGATGCGCTGCGTGCTGGCGAAATCCGGGGCCAGGACCACGTCGAGCAGACCGCCCTGGCCGGTGGCGAACACCTTCGGCACGCCGGTGATCGGCGCAGACACCGCGCCGTCGGTGCCGACGCGCCGCAGCGCGCCGCCGCGTTCGGTGACCAGCACCGCGCCGTCGGGCAGGAACGCCAGCGCCCACGGATGGGCGAGCCCGCTGGCCACCTGGGTGACGCGGATCTGGCCCTTCGCGCTGGTCAGCGTCTGCGCCGGCTGGCTGGCCGGCGCGGCCTGCGCGGCCGCGGGCGCCGCAGCGCCCGATGCGTCGCCGTTGGCGGAGGAGTTGCACGCGGCCAGCGGCAGCGCGAGGAGGAGGGCGGTGGCGAGTCGGTGGGGAGCGTGGCGCAACGTCGTGTCTCCTGTGGGGGAAGTCAGCGGTAGCCGGCGGCCTGCAGTTCGAACAGTTCCGCGTAGCGGCCGCCTTGGGCCATGAGGTGCTCGTGGGTGCCGCTGGCCTCCAGCCGTCCTTCGTTGAGCACCAGGATGCGGTCAGCCATGCGGACGCTGGAGAAGCGGTGCGAGATCAGCACCGCGGTCCGATTGTCCGACAATTCCTTGAAGCGTTGGAAGACCTCGAACTCCGAACGCGCGTCGAGGGCGGCCGTCGGTTCATCCAGGATCATGACCTGCGCGTCGCGCATGTAGGCGCGGGCGATGGCGATCTTCTGCCATTGGCCGCCGGACAGGTCCACGCTGTCCTTGAAGCGCCGGCCCACGAGCTGGTCGTAGCCGCGCGGCAGCGCGTCGATCACCTCGTCGGCCATCGCGCGCGCGGCGGCGGCGCGCACGCGGTCCTGGTCGTACATGGCCTCGATGCGGCCGACGCCGATGTTCTCGCCGGCGGTCAGGTGGTAGCGCACGAAGTCCTGGAAGATCACCCCGATGTTGGCGCGCAGATCGTCGATGTCGTACTCGCGCAGGTCGCGGCCGTCGAGCAGGATGCGGCCCTCGTCCGGGTCGTACAGGCGGGCGAGCAGTTTCACCAGCGTGGTCTTGCCTGCGCCGTTCTCGCCGACCAGCGCCAGCACTTCGCCGGCGTGCAGTTCGAAATCCAGGTGCCGCACGGCCCAGCGTTCGGCATCGGGATAGCGGAAGCCGACGTTCTCGAAGACGAAGCCGCGGGTGATCGGCTTCGGCACCGGCATGGCGTTCGCGGGCGAGGCGATCTCCGGCTCGATCTCGAAGAACGAGAACAGGTCGTCCAGGTACAGCGCCTGGCCGGCGACCTGCGAGAAGCCGATCAGCAGGCCTTCCAGCAGCTGGCGCAGGCGCAGGAAGCTGCCGGCGAGGAAGGTCAGGTCGCCGATGCTGAAATCGCCGCGCACCGTGCGCCAGGCGATGTAGCCGTAGGCCACGTAATAGCCCAGGGTGCCGAGCGCGGCCAGCAGCGCACCCCAGAAGGCGCGTCGCCGGGCCAGGGCGCGGTTGGCGACGAAGAACTTCTCGGCAAGCGTGCGGTAGCGGTCGATCAGGAACCGGTGGAGGTTGAAGATCTTCACCTCTTTCGCGGTCTCCACGCTGGCGCCCATCTGCCGCAGGTACTCCAGCTGGCGGCGTTCGGGCGTCCACTGGAAGTTGAGCGAGTAGCCGAGCGCGTTGAAGTGCGCCTCGCCGACGAAGGCAGGGACCAGCGCCAGCGCCAGCAGCGCGATCAGCCAGGGCGCGTAGACCAGCAGGCCGGCGGCGAACGTCGCCACGGTGATGGCGTCCTGCACCTGGCCGAACAGCTGGCTCATCAGGTTCATGCGCCCCATCGTCTGCCGGCGCGCGCGGTCGAGCTTGTCCTGCAGGTCGGGGTCTTCGAAGTCCTCCAGGTCCAGCTGCGCCGCGTGTTCCATCAGGCGGATGCTGGTCGCATTGGTGAACAGTTCCGAGAGCAGCGCGTCGGCATAGCTCACCAGCCGGCCCAGCAGATCGGACACGATGGCGAGGCCGAACTCCAGCGCCAGCAACCCCAGCAGCGTGTCGAGCTGGCCGCTGCGCCACGCGTCGCCCAACGCGTCGAAGCCCAGCCCCAGGCCGACCAGGCGGATCGCTTCGTCGATGATCAGCTTGCCGATGTAGAGCGTGGCGACCGGCATCACCGCGCGCACCACGCGCAGGCCGAGGCTGGCGAGGGTCAGCGTGCGGCTGGTCTGCCAGATCTGGCGCAGGAACGGCACGAGGTTGCGCATCGCATCGAAGCGCTCGCGCAGGTTGGGTTGTCCGGTGCGCCGCGGGGGCGCGTGCGAGGGGGAGGACGCCATGTCCCGATTGTGCCTGCTGGCGGGTCCCCCGTCAGTGAATGCGTTGCGCAGCCCGGTATCCGGATGTCATGCGCCTCGTATCGGCGTCAGCGCATCGCCAACGCCGCCAGCGGCTGCACGGACACCGCCTGGCCCGGTTCGACGCGTTCGCCGCCGCGGACGATCAGGCGGTCGCCGGCCTGCACGTCGCCGCTCACTTCGACCATGTCGTCCACACGGGCACCGGTCTTCACCGCCAGGCGCTCCGCCTTGCCGGCGGCATCCACGCGCAACACGAAATCGCCCTCGCGACGCAGGATCACCGCATCGCGCGGCACGGCGACGACCGTGCGCGCTGCCGCGCTGGGCAGGCCCACGTCGACCGCGGTGCCGACCGGCGCCTGCAGGTCGCGGATCGCGACGCGCAGTTCCAACTGGCGCGAGGCTTCATCGCCCACCGGCACCAATGCGCTGACCGGGTAGTCGCGCTCGTCGCCGCCGGCGCGCACGCGCACCAAAGTGCCGCGCTCCAGGTGGCGAGCAAGGTCCACCGGCGCACGCACGCGCACCTCGGGTGCGGCGGTATCCACCAGTCGTGCCACCGAGGCGCCAGTCACCAGGTATTCGCCGCGCTGGGTGTGGCGCTCGGCGACGATGCCGTCGAACGGCGCGCGCACCACCATCTGCGTGCGCTGGTGACGGACCTGGGCGAGCTGGGCCTGCGCACGCGCGCGTTCCTGCGCCAGTACGTCGCGGTCGGCGCGCAGCTGTTCGTACTGCGAACGCGCGATGTTCTGCTGCGCCGCCAACTGCGCATAGCGCTGCTCCTGCCGCGCGGCGAGGTCCAGCTGCGCCTGGATGCGGGCCAGGTCGGCCTCGCCCTCGCGCTCGCGCAGGCGCAGCGTGGTGTCGTCCAGCACCGCCAGCGCCTGTCCCGCGCGCATGCGTTGCCCGACCTCCGCGACCTGCAGCACGCGGCCTTCGAGTTCGCTGGCCACGCGTGCGTCCTGGCGGCTGATGATGCTGCCGGGCGCCCAGTGGCGCGGCGCGAAATCGGTGCTGACCGCCGGCGCGACGCTGACGATGGCGGGGGGCGCTTCCGGCGTGGCGGCAGGGGCGCTGGCATCGGCGTCCAGGCGAAGCAGGGGGAGGGCGAGGACGCCGGCCAGCGCGAGGGCGATCAGGGACTTGTGCAGGGTACGCATGGGGAACTCCGGAGCAGGGGTCAGGACACGGGATGGGGCAGCGGTGCGTCGTCGGTCGACAAGGCGGCGCGCGCGGGCGCGGCGCGGCCGGCCAGGCGCAGCAGCGCCGGCACGAGCACCACGGTGAACAGCAGGCTCAGCGCGACGCCACCGACCGACACCGCAGCCAGCCCGCGGTAGATCACCGCACCGGGCCCGGGATTGATCGCCATCGGCAGCGCGCCGAGCACGCCGGTGAGGGCGGCGATCAGGATCGGACGCAGGCGCTGTTCCAGGGCCTGCTTCAGTGCGTCGTCCAGCGAGGCGCCTTCGGCCTGCGCTTCGCGCGTCTGCGCGACCAGCAGGATCGCGTTGTTGATCACCATGCCCAGCAGCATGATGAAGCCGATCATCGACAGCAGGTCTAGCGTCTGCCCGGCCGCGAGGTCGAGCACGCGCAGGCCCGCGACGCCACCCAGCACCGCCATCGGCAGCGTGGCCATGACGAACGCGCTGTCCCGCAGCGAGCGGAACATCGCCGCCATCAGCATGAACAGCACCACCAGCGCCATCGCGAAGTTGATGCCCATGCTGCGCACCACTTCGCCCAGCCGATCGGCGCTGCCGGAGATGCGGATTGCGGCGTCCGGCGGCAGCGCGTCGCGCAGGGTGGGCACGATCTCGTCGTTGACGATGTCGAGCGCTTCCTCCAGCGACATCGCCGCCGGCGGGTCCACGGTGAGGGTGATGGTGCGGCGACGGTCGATGCGGCGCAGCTGGTTGGGTGCCAGCATCGTGTCCACCTGCGCCAGGTCGGCCAGGCTCAGCACGCCGCCCTGCGGTGTGGCCAGCGGCGCGGCGCCCAGGCGGGCGATGTCGTCCTCGCCTGCGCTGCGCAGGATGATCGCCAGGCGCCGGTCGCCGTCGAAGTGTTCGCCCAGCCATTGGCCGTCGCCCAACGTGCGCACCACGGTGCCCAGCTCGGGGCGCCGCCAGCCCGCTTCGGCCAGGCGGCGGTCGTCGGGATTGACGCGCAGCTCCGGCGTGCCGCCGTCGGCACTCGGCCAGGCCTGCACGTTGGCGCTGGCAAAACGGTCGGACAACGCCTTGCGTCCCGTCTCCGCCGCCCGCGCCAGCGCATCGCCGTCGCTGTGCTGCAGGTGGATGGCGATGGCGCGCGCGGACCCGCCGAAGCTGCCGAACAGTTCGCCTTCGCTGGCGAACGCGCGGGTATCCGGAAAGCCGACCACGATCTCGTCGCGGACGATGCGTTCGAGTTCGCCGATATCGCCCGGGTCCACCACGCGCGCGCCCAGCGTGCCGCCGCCCGGCCACAGGTTGAGGTACCAGTTGCTCAGCTGCGGGCCCTTCTCGCCGTCCATGTAGGGGCGCATGCGTTCTAGCAGGACCGGCGCGATCTCGCGGTTCACCCGCTCCGGGCTCATGCCGGGCGGGAAGTTGAAGAAAGCGTCGACCGCCGCGCGCTTCACGGGGGGCAGGTAGTCGATCTGCGGCATCAGCACGGCGGCGAGCAGGGCGGGCGCGAGCACCAGCGCGCCGACCCAGCCCAGCTGGCGGGTCCGGCCGTCGGTGGTCTTCAGCGCCCAGTCGCTGAGCCGCGACCAGAACCGGTGCTGGCGTTCCTCGCCAGGGCGCGTACGCAACCAGCTGCCAGCGGCCGCGGGCAACACGGTGACGGCGATCAGCAGCGAGATGCCGACGGCGATGGAAATCGTCAGCGCAAGGTCGGCGAAGAGCTGGCCTTCGACGTCCTCCATGAAGATCACCGGCAGGAACACCGCCACCGTGGTCAGGGTGGACGCGACCAGCGCGCCGCCGACCTGGCGCGTGCCTTCCAGTGCGGCGTGCGTCGCCGACAGCCCTTGCTCGCGCAAGCGCACGATGTTCTCGGCCACCACGACCGCCGCGTCCATCACCATGCCCACGGCGAAGGCCAACCCGGCCAGCGAGATGACGTTGAGGCTGCGGCCGGTCAGCTGCAGCACGATGAAGGTGGCCAGCAGCGAGATGGGAATGGCGCACGCGATCAATGCGGTGGCGCGCACATCGCGCAGGAACCACCACAGGCAACCCACCGCCAGCAGCACGCCGGCGGTCAGGCTGCCGGAGAGCAGGCCGAGCGCACGGTTGATGAACACCGAGGCGTCGAAGCTCTGGGCGATGTCCAGGCCGAGCGGCTTCAGTTCCTGCTCGCGCACCTCGGCGACCACCTGCTTGACCTCGTCCAGCGTGTCGAGCACGTTGGCGCCGCTCTCGCGCAGGATGCGCAGGCCAATGGCGGGATTGCCGTTCTGATAGGCGAAGAAGCGCTGCTCCGGTCGCTTGACCTCGACGGTGGCCACGTCGGCCAGGCGCACCGGCCGTCCGTCGCGCCAGGCGAGGATCAGGTTGCCGAGTGCGTCGGGCGAATAGCGTCCGGCGAAGCGCAGCACGTACTCGCGACGCCCGGCTTCGACCACGCCGCCGGAGACATCGGTGGCGCGCGCGGCCACCGCCGCGACCTCCGGGATCTGGATGCCGAGCGCCGCCGCGCGCGCGAGGTCCAGGGTGATGGTGAGCTCTTCTTCCGCGCCGCCGTTGATCTCCACGCCGGCCACGCCGTCGACCGATGTCAGCCGCGGCACGATCCGGTCCTCGATGAACTGCCGGTAGTCGAGGATGTCGCCCCGGGTGCCCGGCAGTTTCTGCACGAAGAAATAGGTCAGCGAGTTGTTGGCGTTGTCGGCGCCGGCCTGGACCACCGGCGGCGTGGCATCGCGCGGCAGCGGCTGCAGGCGGTTCATCCGCGACAGCACCTCCACCAGCATCGCGTCCATGTCGCTGCCGACGGCGAAGGTCAGGTTGATGAAGCTGTTGCCGGCGTTGACGTTGGAGGCCATCTCCTCCAGGCCCGGCAGCCCCTGCATCACCGTTTCGATCGGTTCGACGATCTCCGATTCCATCTCCTGCGGCGACGCCGCGCGCCAGCCGGTCTGGATCGACATCTGCGGACGCTCGATGTCCGGAAACAGCTGCAACGGCAGCTTGCCCAGGCTCAGCAGGCCGAACGCGCAGACCATCGCCACCACCACGGCGACGGCGGCGGGATTGCGCAGGGAGGCTTCGGTGAGTTTCATCGTGCGGGCGATCTTGGCTTCGGCGGTGCGCACGATGCGCGCAGCAGAAGACGGCGTTATGGCCCGGAAGTCATGCGCGGCGCGGCGTTGCGGCGAGTGGTGAACGCGGCGCGGCGAACCGAAGAATGAGAATTCGCGTTACGCGCAAGGAGCGGAGCTGTTGTGGGAGCGACGTAAGTCGCGATGGCCGCATCAAGGTCCGTCGTCGCGACTTACGTCGCTCCCACAAGAAGCAGGCGACGCTTAGAGCAACACCGCCAGCTTGTCGCGATGGCTGCGGGACAGCTTCAGTTCCTGGCCGCAGTCCAGGCGCAGGAAGCTTTCGCCGTTCGTGTGCGGGCGCATCTCCACCACGCGGCGGGCATTGACGATGGTGGAGCGGTGGATGCGCGGGAAGCGTTGCGGATCCAACTGCTTCTCCAGGTCGCGCATGGTGGCGCGCAGGATCAGGGTGGTGCCGTTGGCGTCGTCACCGTCCACATGGATGCACATGTAATCGCCGGCGGCGTCGATCCAGCGGATGCTGTGCAGGTCCACGCGCACCGTGCGGCCGCCGTCGCGCACGGCGAGCTTGTCTTCGCGGCGCAACAGGTCGAGCGCGTCGGGCTTCAGGGCTTCGTCCAGGTCCAGCGGCGGCCGGCCGCTGAGTTCGCCCAGCAGCCCGAGCAGGTGGGCGCAATGGCCGCTGGCTTCGCGCTGCGCACGGGCGAGGCGCACCCGCACGAGCGCCTGCGCCAGGCGGGAGTCCTCCACCGGTTTCAGCAGGTAGTCGGTCGCCGAGGCCTCGAACGCGCGGATCGCATAGTGGTCGTAGGCGGTGACGAACACCACCAGCGGCATTTCGTTGGCCGGAATCGCGCGCAGCGTCTGGAAGCCGTCCATGCCCGGCATCTGCACGTCGAGGAACATCAGGTCCGGCCGATGCTCGCGCAATCCGGCGATCGCGGCGGCGCCGTCGCCGTACTGGCCGACGATCTCGATGTCCGGGTGCGCCGCCAGGCGGATCTCCAAGCCGCGGCGCGCCAGCGGTTCGTCGTCGACGATCAGGGCGCGCAGGCGCGGGGCGGGTTCGACGCGGGCGTGGCTGTCCATGCTCAATCCCCGAGGGTCTGGGAAGTTTCGAACGGCAGGCGCAGCGAGACTTCCAGGCCGCGTTCGTGGTTGCGGACCGAGAAGCCGCCGGCGTCGCCGTACAGCACGCTCAACCGCTCACGGGTGTTGCGCAGGCCCACGCCCTTGCCCGGCGGCAGCTCGCTGCCTTCCAGGCTGCCGCAGCCGGGACCGTCGTCGATCACGCGCAACACCAGCTGTTCGCCTTCGCGTTCGGCCTCGATGCGCAGCAACCCGCCCGCGACCTGCTTGGCGACGGCGTACTTGATCGCATTCTCGACCAGCGGCTGCAGCAGCAGGCTGGGCAGCAAGGCGCGCCAGCAGTCCTCGTCGATGTCGGTCTCGATGCGCAGGCGCTCGGCGAAGCGGATCTTCTCGATGTCCAGGTAGAGCGTCAGTGCGTCCAGTTCCTGCCGCAGCGTCACCCGCTGCATCGGATCGTTGTCCAGCGAGTGACGCAGGAACGACGACAGGCCCTGCACCATGCGGTTGGCGGTGGCGTTGTCGCGGTCGAGGATCAGGGTGGAGATCGCGTTGAGCGTGTTGAACAGGAAGTGCGGGTTGAGCTGGTAGCGCAGCATCTTCAGCTGCGCCTGATGGGCCATGCTGCGCGCGGCCAGCGTGCGCTCGGTTTCGCCCTGCAACTGGCGGTAGTACTTGATGCCCATGTAGGCGCCCACCCAGGCCAGCACCACGTAGATGTAGCCCAGCGAATAGGCGATGAACTCCAGTTGCGTGGACGGCCGGCAGGTTTCGCAGAAGTCGACCAGCGCCTCGCGGGTGACGAAATCGATGACGGCCGAACTGACCAGGATTGCGGGCACCATCACCGCCAGCAGCCTGCGTGGCGGCAGGCCCCAGCACGCGCGCAGCAGGTAGCGCAGCCCCAGGGTGACCACGGCGCCGGTGATGGCCGCGGTCAGCGGCACCACCCAGTAGCCCGACGGCTTGCCGTGCGCGACGGCATACAGGCAGCCCTGTGCGAAGTAGGCGCCCCAGCCGCCCAGGTGCAGCAGCCAGAAGGCCTGCTGGCGGGGGATATCGAGGGAGCGGGATGCAGCGATGGCCATGGCGGAAGACGGTACGGACGCAGGTGCCGCCATGCTAAGGCCATGCGCCCCGCGATGCGGCACGGCTCATCGGCCCCCGTGCACGCTTGGGCGCACGTGCGGGCGGGTCAGCGCAGCGGGCCGGGCGGCTCGCCGTCCCCGCCGGACTGCAGGGCGACCGGCAGGTGCCAGCCGAACGTGACCGCCGCCATCCGCAGGCCGAAGCAGGCCGCGGCACCGGCCAGTGCGCACGGCAGCGGCGGCAGCGTCAACCAATGGCCGACCGCGACGATCAGGGCGCCGGCCAGCGCGGCCACGGCATAGAGTTCGGCGCGCAGCACCAGCGGTACCTGCGCCAGCAACAGATCGCGCGCGATACCGCCACCGATGCCGGTCAGCATGCCCATCGCGGCCGCCATCGGCGGTGCGATGCCGTACTCCAGGGCCTTCTGCGTCCCTGCGACGGCGAACAGGGCCAGGCCCATCGCATCGAACAGGCGCACCGGGTGGTGCAGCTTCTCGATCAGCGGCGCGCGGAAGAACGTCACCACGCCGGCAGCCAGCGAGGTGACGGGATAGCGCCAGTCGCTGAGCGCCGCGGGCGGCGTGGCGCCGATCAGCAGGTCGCGGGTGATGCCGCCGGCGGTCGCGGCGATGAACGACAGCACCAGCACGCCGAAGATGTCCAGCCGGCGGCGCACGCCCAGCATGGCGCCGCTGAGCGCGAACACGAACGTGCCGACCAGGTCGAGGATGAGCACCAGGGTATCCATGGTGCCCATTGTGCCGCCTGGCGCGGCTGCGCGGTCAGGGCAGGATCGGCTGCATGCCCACGCCCAGGCGGTTCCATGCGTTGATCGTGGCCACGGCCATCGTCAGCTCGGCGATGCCGTGCTCGTCGAAGTGGTCCTTCAGCGCCTCGTAGGTCGCATCGGCCGGCGCGCCGGAGGGCAGGGTGGTCAGCGCTTCGGCCCAGGCGAGCGCGACGCGTTCGCGCGCGTCGAAGAAGCGGCTGTCGCGCCAGCCGGCCAGCGTGTGCAGCTTGCGCGACTCCACCCCGGCCTTGACCAGTGCGCTGCTGTGCATGTCCATGCAGTAGGCGCAGCCGTTGATCTGGGAGACGCGCAGGAAGACCAGTTCGAGGAACTCCTTGCCCAGCGCGCCGTTGTGCAGCGCCGTGCTGGTGGCATACAGGCCACGGAAGGCCTCGGGAACGTGCTTGGGGTAATCGACGCGATGGAATTTCATGCTCATGTCAGTGCCTCAATGGCGGCCACGATGGCCACCTTCGCTACCAGGACGCACCACCGTCCTTCGTCGTGACACCCGGGCCCAGCTTGTCCGGATTGGCGACCGTGAACAGCTCGCTGATGCGTTCGCCATCGCTCACCGCCACCATCACCGCGACCAGCACGCCGTCGCGGTAACGCAGGATCGCCGGTTCGCCGTTCACCGTGCCCATGCGCCAGGCGATCGCCGGGTCCTGCCGGCGGTAAGCGGCCCAGAACAGCCGGGCGATGCGTATCGCGCCCAGCAGCGGGCGAATGACCGCCTGCGCCTTGCCGCCGCCGTCGGAGACCAGCTGCGCGTCTTCCCGCAGCAGGGCGGTGATCGCCGGCTGGTCGCCGCGGCGTGCGGCCTGCATGAAACGCTCCAGCAGGCGGCGATGGTTCTCCGGCGGCACGTCGAAGCGCGGGCGCCCCGCCTGCACGCGTTCGCGCGCCCGGTGGACCATCTGCCGGCAGTTCGCTTCACTCTGGCCGAGCAGGGGGGCGATCTGCGCGTAGTCGTAGTCGAAGGCCTCCTTCAGCAGGAAAGCCGCGCGCTCCTCCGGGCCCAGCCGTTCCAGCACGGCCAGGAAGGCCAGCGAAACCTGTTCCGACACCTCGGCGGTGCGCTCGGGGCCGGGGGCCTCGTCGATCTCGGCGGGTTCGGGCAGCCAGGGGCCGGTGTAGTGCTCGCGCTGCACGCGCGCAGCCCGCAGGCGGTCGATGCCCAGGCGGGTGGCGGCGGTGACCAGCCAGGCCTCGGGGTCGCGGATGCCGGTCTTGTCGGTCTGCTGCCAGCGCAGCCAGGTGTCCTGGACGACATCCTCGGCGTCGCTGCGGCTGCCCAACAGGCGGTAGGAGAGCCCAAACAGGCGGGCGCGGTGGGTTTCGAAGGTGTTTTCGGCGTTCATGCGACCAAAGACGGGCGAGGGCACCGGCCCGTGACAGCCGGGGCGGCCCCCACTTTGGCCTAAAATGGGGGCTTCCGCCCGCTACCCCACCGGCAGCCCGCCCGTCGCGCCAATGACCTCGATCAAGCAAGAAGACCTCATCCAGTCCATCGCCGATGGCCTGCAGTACATCAGCTACTACCACCCGGTCGACTACATCCAGAACCTCGCCGCCGCCTACGAGCGCGAGGAATCCCCGGCGGCCAAGGACGCCATCGCCCAGATCCTGATCAACTCGCGCATGTGCGCCGAGGGCCACCGCCCGATCTGCCAGGACACCGGCATCGTCACCGTGTTCCTCGAGATCGGCATGGACGTGCGCTGGGACGACGCCACGATGGGCGTGGAGGACATGGTCCATGAGGGCGTTCGCCGCGCCTACAACCACCCGGACAACAAGCTGCGCGCCAGCGTGCTGGCCGACCCGGCCGGCAAGCGCACCAACACCAAGGACAACACGCCGGGCGTGGTGAACGTGAAGGTGATGCCGGGCAACACCGTCGACGTGATCGTCGCCGCGAAGGGCGGCGGTTCGGAGGCGAAGTCGAAGTTCGCGATGCTCAACCCGTCCGACTCCATCGTCGACTGGGTGCTGAAGACCGTGCCGACGATGGGCGCCGGCTGGTGCCCGCCGGGCATGCTCGGCATCGGCATCGGCGGCACCGCCGAGAAGGCGATGCTGCTGGCGAAGGAATCGCTGATGGAGCCGATCGACATCACCGACCTGCAGGCCCGCGGCGCGTCCAACCGCGCCGAGGAACTGCGGCTGGAACTGTACGAGAAGGTCAACGCGCTGGGCATCGGCGCGCAGGGCCTGGGCGGCCTGACCACCGTGCTCGACATCAAGGTCAAGGATTATCCGACCCACGCGGCGAACCTGCCGGTCGCGCTCATTCCGAACTGCGCCGCCACCCGCCACGCGCACTTCACCCTCGACGGCAGCGGCCCGGTGATGCTGGACCCGCCCTCGCTGGAAGACTGGCCGGAGCTGACCTACGACGCCTCCAAGGGCCGTCGCGTCGATCTCGACACACTGACGCGCGAAGACGTGGCCAACTGGAAGCCGGGTGAAGTGCTGCTGCTCAACGGCAAGCTGCTGACCGGCCGCGACGCCGCGCACAAGCGCATGGTCGACATGCTCAACAAGGGCGAGCCACTGCCGGTCGACCTGAAGGGTCGTTTCATCTACTACGTCGGCCCGGTCGATCCGGTGCGCGACGAGGTCGTCGGCCCGGCCGGTCCGACCACCGCGACCCGCATGGACAAGTTCACCGAGCAGGTGCTGGCGCAGACCGGCCTGCTGGGCATGGTCGGCAAGGCCGAGCGCGGCCCCGCCGCGATCGAAGCGATCAAGAAGCACCAGTCGGCCTACCTGATGGCCGTCGGCGGCGCGGCCTACCTGGTGTCGAAGGCGATCAAGGCGGCGAAGGTCGTCGGCTTCGCCGACCTGGGCATGGAGGCGATCTACGAGTTCACCGTGCAGGACATGCCGGTGACGGTGGCCGTCGATTCGCAGGGCACTTCGGTGCACCAGACTGGCCCGAAGGAATGGCAGGCGCGCATCGGGAAGATTCCGGTGGTGGTGGCGTAAGCGCTGATGACAGCCGACGCATTCAGGATCTACGCTGACTTCAATGGCTTGGTCCGCGGGCCAGCGAATGGCCGGATTGCGGTGGTCTTGGACACGTTTGGCTCCCTGAGAGACCTGTCGAACGCAGGCGTCGTGCTTAAAGACGGACTCGATCTCGTGGCATACGACGAATCGGATGACGCCGAAGATATCGAAATCCATGGAGTCGCTCGCTACGACTTCGACCGCCAATGGTGGGTGATCGAATCCGACGAGAAAGGTGTGATGTATGTGCCCGCTGTTGACCGTACACGCATCGAACCTGGATTCCATTGCGTCCAATGCGGCTACGAAATAGCAGGTCTAGATGCCTTCACGCTCGACCAAGCCTGCTCGCAATGCCATACGCCCGTGAAGGCGGCCACTGCCGCACCGGCTTCGACTTCCCTTTGATGGTTATCGGGTGATCCGTGACGACAAAGCTCTACTACTCCCGCAGCACCGCCAGCCTGGTCGTCCACTGGCTGCTGATCGAATTGGACATCCCGCACGAATTGCACGAGCTGGACTTCGACAAGCGCGACCAGAAGTCCGGCGACTACCTGAAGCTCAATCCCGCCGGCGTGGTCCCCACGCTGGTGGTGGACGGGCAGGTCATCACCGAGACGGCGGCGATCCTGATGCATCTCGCCGACACGCACCCGCGCGCCGAACTCGCGCCGGCGGTGGCGGGCACGCAGCGCGCGCAGTACTACCGCTGGATGCTGTTCTGCGCCAACACGCTGATGCCGGCGTACCGTGCGTGGTTCTATTCGGACGAGATCGCCGGCGAGGCCAACATCGAGGCCACCCAGCTCCACGCGCGGGCGAAGCTGGAGAAGGCGTGGGGCCAGGTCGCCGACCACCTGGAGGCGCATGGCCCCTACCTGCTGGGCGCGCAACGCACCGCGGCTGATTTCCTGCTGACGATGCTGATGCGCTGGTCGCGCAACATGCCGAAGCCCACCGACACCTGGCCGGTGCTGCTGGCCTATGCGCAGCGGATGAAGGCGCTGCCGAGCTTCAGGGAAGTCTATGCCCGCGAGGGGCTGACCGACTGGACGTAATGGACATGCGTCTTGTGGGAGCGACGTAAGTCGCGAGCTTCTTCTCCGGCTCGCACCGCTTGGATCACGCAGTTTCGCGACTCACCTCGTTCCCACACCGATTGCCCTGGCAACTCAGTCCACGTACTCGTCGAACTTCTTCCCGCCCTGGAACGGCATCAGGTGCTGGCGGACGATGCCGCGCGGCACGGTTTCCAGCTTCATCACACCGTATTCCTCGGGCCAGTCTTCCTGCTTCGGCGGCAGCTTGAATGTGCCCATCAGCATGTCCACCAGCGGCAGGTGGATGGCGTAGTTCACGTCCAGGTAGTCCTTGTGCCGCGCATGGTGCCAGTGGTGGTAGCGCGGCAGCACCAGCAGGTACTCGAGCACGCCGAAACGGAGGCCGAGGTTGGCGTGCGCCAGCACCGCCTGCAGGCCGACCAGGATCACGTAGGCGTTCACGGCCGGCGTGGAGAAGCCCAGGATCAGCAGCGGCAGCAACACGGCGCTGCGGGTCAGCACGATCTCGACGAAGTGGATGCGCGAGCCGGCCAGCCAATCCATTTCGCGGCTGGAATGGTGGACCGCATGGAAGCGCCAGAGCCACGGGATGTTGTGGTACGCGCGATGCAGCAGCGCTTGTGCGAGGTCGGCGACGAACACGGCGATCAGGAACTGCGCCCACACCGGCAGCGACTGGATCGCGTCCTTCAGCGCCGGAAATGCGGCCAAACCGGCGATGGTCGAGGTCGAGGCCGTCACCAGGATCAGGATGAACTGCACCAGCATGTGGCTCATGAAGAAGTAGGTCACGTCCGTGCGCCAGCCCGGGCGCAGCGGCGAGATCCGGCGCTTGCCCAGGTAGTGCTCCAGCGGGACGAACACCAGCGCCGAGAAGAACAGCGAGATCACGAACCAGTCCAGACCCAGCGAGTAGGGGGTCTTGCCGATGGCGTCGAACTGCACGTTGGTGCCGCCGAGCAGCACGGCCACCGTCGCGCTGCCGACACCGATCAGCGCGATGCGCTTGTTGCGGTCGCGCAGGATGGCCAAGGTCCCGAGCGCGAACGCCGCCACCAGCCCGACCAGCAACAGGTGGCGGGCGAACTGTTCGTTGTAGGCCGCCCGGAATTCCTTGCTCGTCAGCAGCTCCGGGAAATGGAAGCAGGCCACCGCCATCAGGCTGAGCAGACCCAGCAGGGCGGAGGCATAGGCGAAGAACGAACGGCGCAGGCGTGGCATGGGCGGCTTCCTTGGCAGGCGGTACAGGTCCTGCGCCCGATCTTACGTCAGCCGATGCGGTTTCCGGCCGCGTCCACGACCGGCTCGCCGTCTTCCTTGTTGAAGGCGCCGCGTTGCCGCTGCGGCAGGATGTCGAGCACCATTTCCGATGGGCGGCAGAGCTTGGTGCCCAGGGCGGTGACGACGATGGGGCGGTTGATCAGCACCGGATGGGCCAGCATCGCGTCCACGAGCGCCGCATCGGAGGCCTCGGCCAGGCCGAGGTCGGCGTAGAGCGCCTCCTTCGTGCGTACGACGTCGCGCACGGGGATCTGCATGGCGGCGATCAGCGCCAGCAGCGTCGTGCGGTCCGGCGGCGCCTGCAGGTACTCGATGACGCGCGGTTCGATGCCGGCATTGCGGATCAGTCCCAGCGTGTTGCGCGACGTGCCGCATGCGGGGTTGTGGTAGATCGTCACGTCGTCCATCAGTACCAGTCCAGCAGCGAGATGCCCAGGCCGAGGTAGGTGGCCTTGTGGTTGTAGTCGATCAGGCTCTCGCCGTAGCCGTGGAAGACCTGCACGTGGCCGCGGAAGGTGCGGGTGATCGGGAAGCCGTAATCCACCTGCAGCGCGCCGTGCGAATCGTCGCCGCCGCGCAGCGAGTGGCGCCCCAGCACGGTGAAGACGTGCCCGCCGCGTGCGTACGTCAGCATCGCGTCGCCGCGGCCGATGTAGTCCTCGATGTCGGGATTGTCGTCGTCGTTGCCGTCGGGCACGCGGTACCACGGCCGGACCACGAACGCCCAGTTCTCGCGGTCCAGGCCGATGGTGGCGATCACCCGGTTCCAGCTGCGCGAGAGCGGATCGCTGCGGCCGTTGGACTGGTGGTTGATGCCGATGCCGGCCATGCGGCCCTTCCAGCCGGCGATGCTGTAGTTGTTGCGGAACACCAGCATCACTTCCGGTTCGTAGTTCGTCTCCCGGAACGGGCGCGACTCCTCGCCGTTGAATACCTGCCAACGCGAGCTCTGCGTATAGGCGCCCCAGAGGTCGCCGTTGTCGCCGAACAGGTTCTCGGCGAACTTGGTCTTGAAGCTGAGCTGGAACTTGGCTTCGATGTCCTGCAATTCCTGGGGCGTGGTGACCGTGTTGTCCGGGTTCGGCGAGGTCGGCGTTTCGTTGACCTGGCTGGTCCAGAACGCGGGCAGCAGGTAGACCGGCTTGTAACCGCGCAACTGGAACACGCCCAGTTTGGAGTCCTTGGCCAGTTCCCAGCGGCTGTCCAGCAGGGAGCCGCGGCCCGCGTTGGCGATCAGGTCGGCGTCCGAGGGGTCGTCCGCGCGGAACCACGCCCCCAGGCGCCGGCGCGTGCGCTCGCTGAGCGGCGCATCCGGGTCGTGCGAGGCATCGGCGGCCTCGCGAGCCTTTGCGCGGGCCGCCGCTTCGGCTTCCTTCGCCGCCACGGCGTCTTCATCCGCACGGCGGGTGTCGGCGGCCGTGCGACCCAGGGCCTTGTCGTAACAGGCCAGGCGCTGCGCATCGTTTTCCAGCAGGAAGCAGGCTTCGGCCGGCGTCGCTACCGGTGCGCTTTCCTGCGCGTGGGCGGTCAGGCCGTATGTAACTCCAATTACAAGCGGCAGCAGTCGAATGCGGTGCGTCATGCAGGGATCGCTCGTTGGGGGCGCCGACATTCTGCCAGCCGACGGGCGAAGGTCAGAAGATCCAGGCGAAAACGAACAGGCCCAGCATCGCGAACGCGAGGCCCAGCTTGAGCACCACGCCCAGCACGATGCCCAGCCAGGTGGCCAGGCCGACCTTGGTGGCCTGGCGGAACTCGCGCCCGTGCCACAGCTCGCCGACCAGGGCACCGACGAAAGGGCCTGCCAGGAGGCCGATGGGCATGAAGAACAGGCCGGCGAACGTGCCGATGACCGTGCCCAGCAGGGCTTTCTTGCTGGCACCCACCCGCTGGGCGCCGATCGCGGTCGAGAATATGTCGACGGCGAAGGAGAGCGCCGTCAGCAGGCCCAGGACCACCAGCGTGACCCAGCCGATCTGCTGGAAATCGCCGGCCCAGGCCGCCAGCAGCATGCCGGCGAACACCAGCGGCAGGCCGGGCAGGGCGGGCAGAATCACCCCGGCGATGCCCACCAGGATCAGCACGATGGCGACGGTGTAGTACAGATACTGGATGTCCAAACAATTCTCCTAGTGAATCAAGGGCTTGCCAGGGGGTTGACTTTTTCGTTCGCGCGTTTGCATTTTGCCAAATGCCGGGTTACTGTGCGGCCGCTGTCGTTGCCAAGGTCACCGTGCACCGTGGCCTGATGGGGTAGATCCAATGATCCGCTGCATCGCTTGTACCTCGTGTCCTCCTTGCAACCAGCCGCCGAGAGGCGTAACCACCACCCGTTCCAAGGAGCAACTAGATGTCCGAGCGTGAAACCGGAACCGTGAAATGGTTCAACGATGCCAAGGGCTTCGGCTTTATCAGCCGGGAAAATGGCGAAGACGTGTTCGTGCACTTCCGCGCCATCCAGACCCAGGGTTTCAAGAGCCTGAAGGAAGGCCAGAAGGTCAGCTTCACCGTCGTGCAGGGCCAGAAGGGCCTGCAGGCGGATGCGGTGCAGCCTGTCTGACATTGATGTGATGCGTACCGCGCCAGGCGCGGGCTCCGCATGAAAAAGCCCGGCGAATGCCGGGCTTTTTCTTTGCCTGTGGGGTGCGCGGATCAGCGCAGGACCACGCGGCCGTTCTGGACGCGCACGTAGGTGTTCTCGCGGATGCCGCCGAGGTCGTGCTGGCTGATGGTCACGCGGCGGCCATCGTCCATGCGCACGGTGACGTTGTAGGTGTCGCCGGTGGTGCGCTTCTGGATGGCGTTGCCGGCGGCCGCGCCGGCCACTGCGCCGGCGACCGTGGACACGTTCTTGTTGCCCTCGCTGCCACCCGTGCGGTCGGAGATCTGGCGGCCCGCCACTGCGCCCACGATGCCGCCGAGCACGGCGCCCGTTGCGGAAGGAGCACTCCGGCCCGACGACACCACGTCGATGCGTTCGACGATGCCGCAGTCCGCGCAGTAGCGGTTGGCCGGGGCGCTGTAGCCGCCACTGCCGTAGCCGCTGCTGCCGTAACCCGGGGAGGTACTCGCGCAACCGGCGAGGGCGACGGTGGCGGTCAGGCCGATGACGAGCAGACGCGTATTCATGGGAAGCCTCCTGTGCGATGGAGCCCGTGCGTTTGCCGGGTCCTGTCGTGTCACATGCTCGGCAGCAGCGCGTGAACGTGATGACAATCGGGCCGCTTGCGCGGCCCGAGTGTCAGGTGCGATTCAGAGGCGTGACGCCGCTGTCATCCCTTGAAATCCTGGTGGCAGGCCTTGCAGTCCGCGCCTACCTTCTCGACCAGCGTGGACGCGGCGGCGCACTCGGTCGGGGGCGCACTCAGGGCGGCGTCCAGGTCCGCGCGGAACTGGCTGGTGTGGCTCTTGAAGCGGGTGTCGTCGGCCAGGCCGGGGAACGCCAACTCGAGATCGTTCGCCATCGCGCGCAGCGTTCGCACGTGCGGAATCGTGTCGGTGGCCGCGCAGCGGTTCTCTTTCACCTTGTCCGCCAACTGGCCGGCGTGCTTCCCCATCACGTGCATGACGCTGTGGGGGAACGGATCCTGGCGCGCCTGCAGCGCCCGCATTGCCATCACCGTGCAGATGGCGCCTACCACCAGACCGATCAGGAAGAGGAAGAAGTAGCGCGAAGCGGCGGACGGCTTCTTGGTCTCGGGCTGGCTGGCCATGCGGCGGGCTCCTGGTGGGTGACGGGGCGATGGTACGACGGCCGTCACGGTTCGCGCCACGCTTTACACTAGTGATATGAAGAAAGAACTTAGGGACCGGTTCGCCGGCATCGACCGCCTGTACGGCGTGGGCGCGACGGAACGGTACGCGGCCTCGCGCGTGGTCATCGTCGGCATGGGCGGCGTCGGCTCGTGGGTGGTGGAAGCGCTGGCGCGCTCGGGCATCGGTCATCTCACGTTGATCGACGCGGACGACATCTGCGTCTCCAATACCAACCGCCAGTTGCCCGCGCTGGAAGGCCACTACGGCCGAAACAAGGCCGAAGCGATGGCCGAGCGCTGCCGTGCGATCAATCCATTGATCGACGTCGAGGTCGTGCCGCAGTTCCTGACCGCCTCCAACATGGGCGAGCTGCTGGATCGCGGCTTCGATCTGGTGCTCGATGCCTGCGACAGTTTCCGCGTGAAGGTGGAGATGATCGCCTGGTGCCGCCGGCGCAAGCTGCCCATCGTCGTGTCCGGCTCGGCAGGGGGACGCACCGATCCCACCCAGATCCGCCTGCGCGACCTCTCGCGCACCGAGCACGACGCGCTGCTCGCGTTGGTACGCAAGAAGCTGCGCGCGGAGTTCAACTTCCCGAAGAACCGCGACCGCTATTTCGGCGTGCAGGCGGTCTACTCGCTGGAGAACGTCAACTATCCGCAGGCCGATGGCACCGTCTGTGGCCTGCGGCCGCAACTGGGCGCCGATGCAGCGTTGAAGCTGGACTGCGGCGTGGGCCTGGGCGCGGCGACGCACATCACCGGTGCCTTCGCCTTTGCGATGGTGGGCAAGGCATTGGAGCTGCTGCTGAAGAAGGCCCGCGCCGTCAGCGCGACGGCAGCCTGAAAAGGCGCTCCGCGTTCTGCGTGGTCACCCGCGCGATCTCGTCCGGCGCCATGTCGCGCAGTCCGGCGATGACATCGCGGATCTCCGTCAGCCGCGCGGGCTCGTTGCGTTGCCCGCGGATGCCGGCATCGGGCTGGTCCGGCGAATCCGTCTCCAGCAGTAGGTAGTCCAGCGGCATCGTGCGGGCGAGCGTGCGCACCCGGTTGGCGCGTTCGTAGGTCACCGGTCCGCCCAGGCCGATCAGGAAACCGGCCTGCCACAGCTGCTTCGCCTGTTCCGGGCTGCCGGAAAAACTGTGCACCACGCCCCGCAGGCCGCCGATCCGACGGATCGAAGCGATCACGGCATCCACCGCACGACGTGCGTGGACGATCACCGGCAGGTCGAACGCGCGCGCCAGCCGCAGTTGGCCATCGAAGTAGGACTGCTGTGTCTCCGCATCCAGCCCGTCGACGAAGAAGTCGAGCCCGCATTCGCCGACGGCCACCGGCTTCTCGCCTTCGATCCACATGCGCAGTTCGTCCAGGTGCCCCGGCCGATGCTCCGACAAGTACATCGGGTGCAGGCCGTAGGCGGCGAACAGCCCGGCCTCCTGTGCGCACACGTCGCGCAGCTTCGGCCACGAGGCGGCCGTCACGGCAGGCACCACCTGGCGCGTTACCCCGGCGGCGCGCGCACGCGCCAGCACGGCGTCGCGGTCGGCGTCCAGTTCGGGCGCATCGAGGTGGCTGTGGCTGTCGACCAGCATGAGGTCAGCGACGTGCGTCGGGCGCCTCGAGCGAGGATGGCGGATCCTTGCGCCGCTTCCAGTTGGCGAGCAGCAACGTGCCGAGGCCGAACAGGATTTCATCCACGAAGGGCACCGGGTCCGGCAGGAAGAGGGTCACGAAGAACAGCGCGGCGGTGATCTTGAACAGCGTGGGATAGCGCAGCTTGCGCGCCCAATCGAGAAAGGGAAGGAGGATGGGACTGGGCATGGCGTCGGCACTCGACCGCAGTGGGATGGGCATCACGCTAGCATGATCGGGAGGTCATGGAATCGTTCATTTTTTGTTGGTTTTCGTGGCCGTTCGCGGGTACTTGGTTCAGGTTCGCAGTGGTGCAATGATGACCAATGTGAACCGGGCAAGGCCCGACTTGGAGGCAGCGATGAAGAGCAATACCACAACGATTCTTGTCGCCGTCGGCGCGCTGCTGGTGGGCGGTGTGGCCACGGCGGCTTTCCTCAAGGGCGGTGACAAGGGCCCGGCGGAGGGCGGCCTGGTGACGGCTGCGGATGGTTCGCTGGTCGCGGACGATGCGGCCTCGACGGACAACCAGATTCCGGTCGGCACGCTCCAGTACGCCGAGGTGGTGAAGTCCGCCCCGGTGACGAGTTCGGAGAAGCTGTATGCGACGGTGATCGGCACCGAAGCCGTGCGTGAGACGACCACCAGCAGCACGCCGCGCGAGGTCTGCCAGGACGTCGTGGTGCAGGAGCGCGCACCGGAACGCGACGGCAACGTCGGTGGCACGGTGGCGGGTGCCGTGATCGGCGGCCTGCTGGGCAACCAGGTCGGTAGCGGCAGCGGCAAGAAGGCTGCGACCGTGGCCGGCGCGGTCGCGGGCGGCGCCATCGGCAACCAGGTGGACAAGCGCCACGTGGGTGGCAAGGTGGTCAGCCGCACCGAGCGCCAGTGCCATACCGAGAATGCGACGTCCGAGTCCTCGCGCGTGACCGGTTACAACGTCACCTACCGGAACCCGGACGGCACCACCGGCACGATGCGCATGGACAGCAAGCCGGGCAACCGCATCGCCCTGGGCACGACGGACAAGGTCGTCGGCTACGACGTGACCTACCGGTTCGAGGGCCAGGAAAAGACCATCCGCATGGAACAGGAGCCGGGCGCCCGCCTGCCGGTGATCGACGGCCAGGTCGTGACCCAGACCGCCAGCGTGGATACGCCCAAGCAGGGCTGAACCCGCGGTCCCGGCCGGAACCTGCGTTTCAACGTGGCACCCCTCGAAGGCCGGCGTTTCGCCGGCCTTCGCTTTGCGGACTGGCGCTTACCGGCGCCGAGGGCCACCGCATACAATCGCCGGATACCTCAAACGCCGGTTGAAACGCGATGGCCCTGAACCCGTACGACCTGTTCGATGTCCGTTCCCTGCTGACCGAAGAGGAGCGCGCCGTCCAGGACGCCGTCGCCCGCTTCACGGACGAGCGAGTACGTCCGATCATCGGCGACGCGTTTGACCAGGGACGCTTTCCGAAGGAACTCGTGCCGGAGATCGCCGAACTGGGCCTGCTCGGCTCCTCGCTGCCGGAGAAGTACGGCTGCGCCGGCCTCAACGCGGTCAGCTACGGGCTGATCTGCCAGGAACTGGAGCGCGGCGACAGCGGCATCCGCAGTTTCGTCAGCGTGCAGTCCTCGCTGTGCATGTACCCCATCTACGCCTACGGCAACGAAGAGCAGCGCCAGCGCTGGCTGCCCGACATGGCAGCGGGCAAGGTGATCGGCTGCTTCGGCCTGACCGAACCGCACGGCGGCTCAGACCCGGCCAACATGAAGACCCACGCGCGCCGCGACGGCGACGACTGGGTCATCAACGGTTCGAAGATGTGGATCACCAACGGCAACCTGGCCGACATCGCCATCGTCTGGGCGCAGACCGACGACGGCATCCAGGGTTTCCTGCTCGAGAAGGGCATGGCTGGTTTCACGGCGCAGGAGATCAAGCACAAGATGAGCCTGCGCGCCTCGGTGACCAGCGCGTTGTTCTTCGACAACGTGCGCGTGCCCGACAGCAGTCGCCTGCCCAACGTGAAGGGCCTGAAGGGTCCGCTGGGCTGCCTGACCCAGGCGCGCTACGGCATCACCTGGGGGCCGATCGGCGCGGCGATCGCCTGCCTCTATGAAGTGCTGGCCTACACCAAGGAGCGCATCCTGTTCGACCGCCCCGTCGCGGCCACGCAGAGCGCGCAGATCAAGATGGCCGAGATGGCCCGCCGCATCACCCTGGCGCAGCTGCTGTCGTTGCAGCTGGGCCGCCTGAAAGACGCCGGCACGATGGCGCCGCAGCAGGTATCGCTGGCGAAGTGGAACAACTGCCGCATGGCCATCGACATCGCCCGCGAGTGCCGCGACCTGCTGGGCGGCGCCGGCATCACCACCGAGCACGCCGCGATCCGCCATGCGCTGAACCTGGAATCGGTGATCACCTACGAAGGCACGGAAACCGTGCACCAACTGGTGATCGGCCGCGAGCTGACGGGCATCAGCGCGTTCTGAGCGGGTACCCGCACCAGGCGTGCGGGAGAGGGAGCGCGCGGGCAAGAGGCCCGCGGGTTGGGAGACCTTCCGTTCTGGGATGACGTGGCAACGATGGATCTTTCAGAGCTGCAGCTTGAAACCCCCCGCCTCCTGCTGCGGTTGCCGCGGCGCGAGGACTACGAGCCCTGGGCGGCCTTCGTCGCCGACGAGGAGGCCACCCGTTACATCGGCGGCGTGCAGGCACGCTCACCCGCGTGGCGGAGCCTCGCGGCGATGCTCGGCAGTTGGCACCTGCAAGGGTTCGCGATGTTCTCGGTGATCGAGAAGGCCAGCGGTCGCTGGATCGGCCGGGTAGGGCCGTGGCAGCCCGAAGGCTGGCCGGGCACCGAGGTCGGCTGGAGCATCGCCCGTGAAGCCTGGGGCCGCGGTTACGCACCGGAGGCGGCGACGGCCAGCATCGACTGGGCGTTCGACCAGCTGGGCTGGGACGAGGTGATCCATACCATCGATCCGGAGAACGCCAACTCCAAGGCGGTCGCCGCGAAACTCGGATCGGCCTACCTGCGGATGGATCGCCTGCCCGAACCGCACCACGAGAAACCGGTGGAAGTCTGGGGCCAGACGCGCGCGCAGTGGCGCACACGCAGGGCCGCGCGCCCGTGATGCCGACCTCCGCGCTGCACGCAGGCCTGCACGATGCCTTGCCCGAGCTGGCGCGGACCTTCCGCGATCCCTGGTGGATCATCGGCAGTGCCGCGATGGCGCTGGCAGGCATTCCGGACATCGTGCCGCAGGATATCGATGTGCTATGCAGCCGCCGCGATGCGCTGCGCCTGCGCGAGGCGTGGATCGACCACGTCGATGCGGCCTACCAGCCCGCGGACGACGCCCGTTTCCGTTCGACCTTCGCGCGCTTCACGCACCTGCCGATGCCGCTGGAAGTCATGGGCGGTCTGGAGGTGATGACGGCCATCGGATGGCAGGAACTCGACGTTCGCGACGACGTGCGCATCGATGTCGGCGGCCACGCCGTGCGCATCCCGACGCGGGAGGACCAGCGCCGCATCCTGCTGGCGTTCGGCCGCGAGAAGGACCTCGCCAAGGCCGCCCGCATTCCCGCCGCGTCGGAGCATCCGCATGTCGCCTGAAACCGTCACTGTCCATGGCATGTCCACCTCGGGCAACTGCCACAAGGTGCGCCTGCTGCTGGAGCAGCTCGGACGCCCCTACCGCTGGATCGAAGTCGACAGCGCCAACGGTGGTACCCGCACGCCCGCGTACCTGGCCAAGAACCCGAACGGCAAGGTCCCGATGCTGGAGCGCGCGGATGGCGGCGTCCTCGTGGAATCGAACGCCATCCTCTGCTGGCTGGCCGAAGGCAGCCCGTACCTGCCGGACGATGCGTGGCAGCGTGCGCTGGCGCTGAGCTGGCTGTTCTTCGAGCAGTACAGCCATGAGCCCTATATCGCGGTCGCACGCTTCATCCGGGGCTGGACGCCGCTGGATTCGCCGCGCCGCGCGGATCTGCCGCGCCTGGTCGAGCGCGGCGCGCAGGCGCTGGCCGTGATGGAGAAGCATCTGCAGGCAGCGGCGTGGTTCACCGGAAACGACTACGGCGTGGCCGATATCGCGCTGTTTGCTTATACGCATTGCGCCGACGACGGCGGTTTCGATCTCGTCGCGTACCCATGCATCACCGACTGGCTGGCGCGCGTGCGCGCCCAGCCGGGTTTCGTTCCCATGCCCGGCGTGAGCGACGACGTCGCCGCGCGCCTGGCGTCTTCCTGATCCGAGCGAGCACATGACTGCAAAAGAGATTCCCGCACGCATGAAAGGCCTGAACCGGGCCGAGATCTGCGACCAGAATTTCATCGAGTTCGTCAACGAATGGAACGGCCAGGCACGTGTTGCACCGGCAGCGGGCGAACCCGTCCTGCCGGGCAGTGCGCTGGACGCGCGCGGCTTCGTCGAGCTGCTCGAATCGCAGCTGGTCAGCCGCCATCTGGACCTGATGGCGCGGGTGCTGCGCGTGCAGAACAAGGTCTTCTACACCATCGGGTCCAGCGGCCACGAGGGCAACGCGATGGTCGCCCGTGCCACGCGCCATACCGATCCGGCCTTCCTGCATTACCGCAGCGGCGGTTTCATGGCCGAGCGTTTCCGCAAGCTGCCGGGCATGGACCCGGTGATGGACTCGGCACTGAGCTTCGCCGCCAGCGCCGAAGATCCGGCCTCCGGCGGCCGCCACAAGGTGTGGGGCAGCAAGCCGTTGTGGGTGCTGCCGCAGACCTCGACCATCGCCTCCCACCTGCCGAAGGCGCTGGGCACGGCGGTGGCGATCGAGCAGGGGCGCCGCATCGGCCATGCATTGCCCATCCCGGAGGACAGCATCGCGATCTGTTCCTTCGGCGACGCCTCGTCCAATCACGCCACCGCGCAGACCGCGTTCAACGCGGCGGCGTGGACGGCCTACCAGAAGCTGCCGGCGCCGGTGCTGTTCGTCTGCGAAGACAACGGCATCGGCATTTCGGTGAAGACGCCGGATGGCTGGATCGGCCGCAACTTCCGCGACCGCGCCGACCTGGACTACTTCCACGCCGATGGCCTCGATCTTGCGGCCGGCTACGGCCAGGTGCAGGCCGCCGTCGAGCACTGCCGCCGCACGCGCCGGCCGACGTTCCTGCACCTGCGGACCACGCGCATCATGGGCCACGCCGGTACCGACTTCGAAATCGAATGGCGCCCGCTGGAAGAGTTGTGCGCCGTGGAGGCGACCGATCCCTTGCTGCGCAGCGCCGACATCGCGCTGGCGTCGGGCCTGTACACGAAGGCGTCGCTGCTCGCGCTGTACGACGCCACGCGCAAGCGCTGCTTCGCCGCCGCGGAGGACGCCGACCGCCGTCCCAAGATCGCATCGCTGCAGGACGTGATCGCTCCGCTGGCGCCGTACAGCCCGCGCGAGGTCGCAAAGGAGGCGCGTCGCACCGCGCCGCACGATGTCCGAGTGGCTGCGTTCGGCAGCGAGGAGAGGCTGCCGGAGAAACTGCCGCCGCGGCATCTCGCCATCCAGATCAACAACGCGCTGCACGACCTGTTCTGCAAGTATCCGGAGACGCTGCTGTTCGGCGAGGACGTCGCGCAGAAGGGCGGTGTCTACACCGTCACCAAGGGCCTGCAGAAAGCGTTCAAGGGCAGCCGCGTGTTCAACACGCTGCTCGACGAGACGATGATCCTCGGCCTGGCCCAGGGCTACGCCAACATGGGCATGCTGCCGCTGCCGGAGATCCAGTACCTGGCGTACTTCCACAACGCCTGCGACCAGATCCGCGGCGAGGCCGCCAGCCTCCAGTTCTTCAGCAACGACCAGTACCGCAACCCGATGGTCGTCCGCATCGCCGGCCTGGGCTACCAGCGCGGCTTCGGCGGCCACTTCCACAACGACAACTCGATCACCGCGCTGCGCGACATCCCGGGCCTGGTCGTCGGCTGCCCCTCGCGGGGCGACGATGCCGCCACCATGTTGCGCACGCTGGCCGCCCTGGCCAAGGTCGATGGGCGCGTCACGGCGTTCCTCGAGCCCATCGCGCTGTACATGACCAAGGACCTGCACGAACCAGGCGACGGGCAGTGGTTGTTCCCGTATCCGCCGCAGGACGAGGCGATGACGCTCGGCGAGGGGCGCGTCTACGGCGAAGGCGCCGACGACCTGGTCATCTTCACCTACGGCAACGGCGTGCCGATGAGCCTGCGCGCCGCGCGGACCATCGAACGCACGCATGGCTGGCAGGTGCGCGTGGTCGATCTGCGCTGGCTGGTACCGCTCAACGCGGCCTTCATCGCCGAACAGGCGAAGACGGCCAAGCGCATCCTGGTGGTCGACGAGGGACGGCAGGCCGCCGGTGTGGGTGAAGGCGTCATCACGGCGATCGCCGAAGCCGGCTATCGGGCGCGTCCGTTCCAGCGCGTCGTCGGCGCCGATACGTACACACCGCTCGCCGGCGCCGCGTTCCTGGTGCTGCCGGGCGACGAGGACATCGTCGCCGCGGCCGACCGGCTGGCATGATGTCGGCTGTACCTGATCGAGGAACGGACATGGCCACGCCCCGCATCGGCATCATCATCGGCAGCCTGCGCGAAGGCTCCTTCAATCGCCAACTCGCGGGCGCCGTGCGGGCGATGGCGGGCGATCGTTTCGCCTTCGAGGAGATCGGCATCGGCGACCTGCCGTTGTACGACCAGGACGACGATGCGGATTTCCCGCCGGCGGGCTCGCAGTTCAAGCAACAGGTGGAAGGCTGCGATGCGTTGTTGTTCGTCACGCCGGAATACAACCGCTCAATCCCCGGCGTCCTGAAGAACGCCATCGACGTGGGCAGCCGTCCCGGCGGCCGCAATTCCTTCGGCGGCAAGCGTGCCGCGATCATCGGCACGTCGCCGGGTGCGCACGGCACGGTGTCCGCGCAGCAGCATCTGCGCAACGTGCTGGCCGCGGTCGACGTCGCCGTGCTGCCGCAACCGGAGATCGCCATCCAGTACCGGGAGGGCCAGATCGACGCGGCGGGCGACGTGGTCGACGAGCGCCTGCGCAAGCGCCTGCAGCTGTTCCTGGATCGTTTCGGCGCCTGGCTCGACTGATCCGTCAGGCCGGGCGCAGCAGCGCCAGGCCATCCCTCAGGCGCTGCAGCGGGCGACGCGTGTTCGGCGCCTCGTCCGCGAGCATGCCGGCCAGCGCACGCCGGAACGGCGTGAGGCGGCGGCCGGCCCGCAGGACGCCCTCGCGCACGAGGCGTGCGGGCGCGCGATCGTCGGTGTAGAGCTCGACGATGGCGCGCGTGGCCAGGTACAGCGGCCGGGTGCCACGACGATGACGGCGCTCGTAGCGCGCCAACCCGTCCGCGCACCCCAGGTCGCCGTTGCGCTGCAGTGCTTCCCGCGCCATGTCGGCGAGCCGTTCGACGCTGGCGAGTCCGAGATTGAAGCCGTGCGCGGTGACCGGATGCATGCCGACCGCCGCGTCGCCGGCCAGTGCGAACCGGCGGGCGACGAACCGGCGCGCGTAGACGCCCACCAGGGGATACACATGGCGGCTGCTCTCCAGCTTCATGTGGCCGAGGCGATGCCCGTAACGCTGCTCCATCTCGCACGCGAAGGCGTCCACGTCGAGCGCGGCGAGGCGGCGTGCGGCGGCGTCGGGCAGGGTGATGACGATCGAGGATGCGTGCTCCTCCAGCGGCAGCAACGCCCGTGTCTGGCCATGGCCGAACCATTCCCACGCCACGCCCTGGTGCGGCTGCTCGTGGTGCATGCGGCAGACCAGCATGCTCTTGCCGAAATCGTGCTGATCGGCCCCGATGCCCATCGCGCGTCGCGTTTCGGAGAATCGGCTGTCCGCGGCGATCAGCAGCGGCGCTTCCAGGCGGAGCCCGTCGCCGAGGGTGATGCCGGCGCGATCGTCCGTCGTGCGGACGGCGTGGATGCGGGCGCCGTCGAAGAAATCCAGGCCGGGAAGGTCCGACACGGCCGCCCACGCGGCTTCCCGGATCCGATGGTTCGGCACCAGCATGCCGAGCTGCTCCTTGCCAGCCAGGGCGGCGTCGATGCGCATGTCGTGCAGGCAGTCGCCCTCCATCACCCGTGCAGCGCGCAGCGGAGAGCAGGCATCTTCCGGCAGGTGCTGCCAGATGCCGAGATCGCGCAGCAGGCGCATCGAGGCGTGCGTCAGTGCGATCTCGCGGCCGTCGAACGCGGGTTCGGCGATGGCGGCGCGCGACTGGCGCTCCACGAGGGCCACCTTGAGATCGAGTTCGCAGAGCGCCTTGGCCAGGCACAAGCCGGCCGGGCCGGCGCCGATGATGATGACGTCGTGGTGCATGCGCGTGTCCTCGTGCCTGGGTTCACGGCAGTCTAGGCAGGCAGGCGCCCACGTCATTGACGTGGATCAATCCCCGCGCAGAAGGGTCAGCGGCGCAGGCCGTCCAGCAGCGGCGCGCGCGACAGCGGGCGTGCCTCGACCGAGAGGCCTTCGCCGGCATGGTCCAGGGGAAGCACCGCGAGCAACAGGGTCTGCGGACCTTCGGGCGCGGTGCTCACCACGGCGCCGACGTCGCGCTCGCTGTCGCGCACCGCGGCGCCAGGATCGAGAGCGCCGTCAACGAGGAAGCCCTGCAACGCGCGCTTGGCCTTGCCGAGGAAATGCGTGCGGGCGACGATTTCCTGGCCCGGGTAGCAGCCCTTCTTGACGCTGTACGCCGCCAGCCGGTCCAATGCCAGCTGCTGGGGCGTCCACTGCTCGCGCTGCGTTTCCGGCAGGCGGGGCAGGCCATGGCGCAAATCGGCGGCGCGCCACGCGGCCTGCTGTACGGCGTCATCGGCCGCGGCGGGCCCCAGGCGCAGCGTGCGCGGGCCGCCGTCGCCACCCATATCCAGTTCGAGCGTGCCGGCATCCATCGCCAGCACGGCGCCGTGCGCGACCGCGGGCGCGGTAAATCCTCCGCTGACGGCGGTGTCGACGGGGACATCGATCTTCAACTTTCGTCTAAACACGAAACGTCGCAGCGCTTCGGCGAAGGCGCCGGCCGGGTGGTCGGGCAGCACCAGCCACACGCGGTCCTCGGCCAGTTTGGCCAGCGCGAGCACCGCGATCACGCGCCCCTTGGGTGTCAGCCACGCATTCCACTGCCACTGTCCGGGCGGCAGGACGGCCACGTCGTTGGCGAACTGGGCCTGCGCAAACGCCGTCGCATCGGGCCCTTCCAGCGTCACCAGCGCGTGGTCGGGCAGGGCGAAAACCGGTGTGCTGGTACGGGAAAGGTTGTCAGCCAAGGGGGTGGGGATTAAAATTTTGTGCGTTGCGAGACCGCCATGATAGGTCAAACACCCCCGACTCCCGACACCGATCCCGGAACACAGCCGCCCGAAACCTCGACCCCGCCTGCGGGTGAAGGGGCAGGGGGAACGGCGGTGGCGAAGGAGATCGGCGGCCGCGACGGGCCTGAGCCCACGCGTTACGGGGATTGGGAAAAGAACGGGCGCTGCATCGACTTCTGAGCAGCGTTTGAGCCAACGCGGTCACGACCGCCCAGCCGAGACAACGAGCGCGTCAATGGCGACTCCACAACGTCCGCTTTCCCCCCATCTTCAGGTCTACCGCTGGCAGATCCAGATGGCGACCTCCATCCTGCATCGCGCCACCGGCATCGTCCTCGCCGCCGGCGCGCTGGTGATCACCGCGGGCCTGCTGACGCTGATGATCGGCCCCGAAGCCTGGAACTGCTTCACCGACATGGCGCGCGCCTGGTACGGCCAGCTGTTCCTGTTCGGCTGGACCTGGGCCTTCGCCTACCACCTGTGCAACGGCATCCGCCACATCGTGCAGGACTTCGCCATCGGCTACCGCATCGCCACGTTCGTGCGCAACAGCTGGTTGTCGGTGATCGGCAGCCTGGTCATCACCGCCCTGGTGTGGGCGTATGTGCTGTTGGGAGGTGGCGCATGAGCAACTTCCGCACGCCGATCAAGAATGCGCGCGGCCTGGGCTCGGCGAAGACCGGTACCGAGCATTTCGTCCACCAGCGGCTGACCGCGACCGCGCTGGTCGCGCTGACGATCTGGTTCCTGGTGTTCGTACTGAGCCTGGTCGGCGCCGATTACGTCACCGCCACCGCCGCCGTGTCCAAGCCGTGGAACGCGGTGCTGCTGGTCGGCTTCCTGGTCGCCATGTTCTGGCACGCCCAGCTCGGCCTGCAGGTCGTGCTGGAAGACTACGTGCACAACTCGCTGCTCGCCCTCGCGGTGCAGACCACCGTCAAGTTTATCGCCGTGCTGGGCGCCATCGTCAGCGTCTTCGCCGTGGCCCGCATCGCGCTGGGGAATTGAGTCAATGTCCGCTTACAAGATCACCGAACACAAGTACGACATGGTCGTGGTGGGCGCCGGCGGCGCCGGCCTGCGCGCGACCTTCGGCCTGGCGGCCAAGGGCCTGCAGACGGTCTGCCTGACCAAGGTCTTCCCGACCCGCTCACACACCGTGGCGGCGCAGGGCGGCATCTCCGCCGCGCTGGGCAACATGGGCGAGGACGACTGGCGCTACCACTTCTACGACACCATCAAGGGCTCGGACTGGCTGGGCGACCAGGACGCCATCGAGTACATGTGCCGCGAGGCCATCCCGGCCATCATCGAGCTGGAGCACTACGGCGTGCCGTTCTCCCGCACCGAAGAGGGCAAGATCTACCAGCGCCCGTTCGGCGGCATGACGACCAAGTACGGCGAAGGCCCGCCGGCGCAGCGCACCTGCGCCGCCGCCGACCGTACCGGCCACGCCATGCTGCACACGCTGTACCAGCAGTCGCTGGCGCACGACGCGCGCTTCATGGTCGAGTACTTCGCGCTTGACCTGATCTTCGATGAAGAGGGTGCCTGCCGCGGCGTGCTCGCCCTCGACATGGCCACCGGCACGCTGCACCTGTTCCGCGCCCATGGCGTGGTGCTGGCCACCGGCGGCTACGGCCGTGCGTACTTCTCGGCGACCTCCGCCCATACCTGCACCGGCGACGGTGGCGGCATGGTGATGCGCGCCGGCCTGCCGATGCAGGACATGGAGTTCGTGCAGTTCCATCCGACCGGCATCTACGGCGCGGGCTGCCTGATCACCGAGGGCGTCCGCGGCGAAGGCGGCATCCTGCGCAACAGCAACGGCGAGCGCTTCATGGAGCGTTACGCACCGCACTACAAGGATCTGGCCTCGCGCGACGTGGTCAGCCGCTCGATGACCATCGAGATCCGCGAAGGCCGTGGCGTCGGCGAGCACAAGGACCACATCCTGCTCGACCTGACCCACCTGGGCCCGGAGGTCATCAACGAGAAGCTGCCCGGCATCGCCGAAAGCGCCCACATCTTCGCCGGCGTGGACGTGACCAAGCAGCCGATCCCGGTCATCCCGACCGTGCACTACAACATGGGCGGCATCCCGACCAACTACCACGGCGAAGTCGTGCGCAAGGTCGGCGACAACCCCGATGCGGTGGTGCCCGGCCTGTACGCGATCGGCGAAGCCGCCTGCGTGTCGGTGCACGGCGCCAACCGCCTGGGTTCGAACTCGCTGCTCGACCTGGTCGTGTTCGGCCGCGCGGTCGCCAACCGCTGCGCCGAGACCATCAAGAGCGGTTCGTCGCACAAGCCGCTGGCCGGCGATGCGTGCGACAAGGCGCTGTCGCACCTGGACAAGCTGCGCAACGCCAGCGGCGATACGCCGACCTCGGTGATCCGCGACAACATGCAGCGCACGATGCAGGCCGACGCCGCCGTCTTCCGCACCAGCAAGTCGCTGAAGGATGGCTGCGACAAGATGGCCGACATCTTCTCCAGCTTCCAGGACGTGAAGGTCAGCGACCGTTCGCTGATCTGGAACTCCGACCTGATCGAGACCTACGAACTGCACAACCTGCTGCTCAGCGCGGTCGCCACGATCAACTCGGCCGAGCAACGCCACGAAAGCCGCGGCGCGCACGCGCACGAGGACTTCCCCGAGCGCGACGACGTCAACTGGCAGAAGCACACGCTGGTCAATGTCGCCGACGACGGCAAGTGCAGCTTCGATTTCCGCCCTGTGCACATGTACACGCTCAGCAAGGACGTGGATGTGGTGCCGCCCAAGCCGCGCGTTTACTGAGCCCGGGAGACCTGACACATGGCCGAATTTTCCCTCCCGAAGAACTCGCGCGTCACCAAGGGCAAGCACTTCCCCGCGAAGGGCGCCAAGAATGTGCGCACCTTCAAGGTATACCGCTGGAACCCGGACGACGGCGCCAATCCGCGTACCGACACGTACGATGTCGACCTCGACAAGTGCGGTCCGATGGTCCTGGACGCGCTGATCAAGATCAAGAACGAGATCGACCCCACGCTGACGTTCCGTCGCTCGTGCCGCGAAGGCATCTGCGGTTCGTGCGCGATGAACATCGACGGCACCAACACGCTGGCCTGCACCAAGGCGATCGGCGATTGCACCAAAGCGGAAGTGCCGATCTATCCGCTGCCGCACATGGACGTGGTGAAGGACCTGGTTCCCGACCTGACCCACTTCTACGCGCAGTACGCCTCGATCAAGCCGTGGATCCGCACGCAGACGCCGGCGCCGCCGGATCGCGAGCGCCTGCAGTCGCCGGAAGACCGCAAGAAGCTGGACGGCCTGTACGAGTGCATCCTCTGCGCCTGCTGCTCGACCAGCTGCCCGAGCTACTGGTGGAACGGCGAGCGTTACCTCGGCCCGGCGATCCTGTTGCAGGCCTACCGCTGGATCATCGATTCGCGCGATGAGGACACCGGTGCGCGCCTGGACGATCTGGAAGATCCGTTCAAGCTGTACCGCTGCCACACCATCATGAATTGCGCGCGTACCTGCCCGAAGGGCCTGAACCCGGCGCTGGCGATCGCCGAGATCAAGAAGCTGATGATGGCGCGTCGCGCCTGACCGCATGAGCGACGCGTCCGCCACGGCGATCCTCTGGCCCGCAGTGGCGATGGCCGGCCTGACCTTCCTCGTGTGGGCCAGGCTGTACCAGCTCCGCCTGGGTGAAATGTCGCGCAAGCGCATCCATGCGCAGGCGCTGGCGAACGCGGCCGATTCGGTACGGCTGCTGGCCGACACCCGCGCATCGGACAACTTCCGCAATCTGTTCGAGTTGCCGGTGCTGTTCTACGCCGGCGTGCTGCTGGCCGCGCAACTCGGCGTGGCCGACGCGGTATCGCTGGCGCTGGCCTGGGTCTTCGTCGGCCTGCGTGCGGTGCACAGCCTGGTGCACTGCACGTTCAACCACGTCATGACCCGCTTCGTCGCCTACGCGGTGGCGACACTGGTGCTGATCGCCTTCTGGGTGCGCCTGGCCCTCGCGCTGGCGGCGGCATGAGCGACGATCCCGAACTCAAGCGCATCCGCTGGCGCTGCCGGCGCGGCATGCGCGAACTGGACCAGTTGTTCGGTCGTTACCTCGATCGGAGTTGGGCGACCGAATCCGAGCCGCAGCGCGTGGTTTTCCTACGCCTGCTGGATTGCGAGGACGATAAGCTCTGGCGCTGGTTCATGGGCTACGAGCAGTGTCCCGATGCGGAACTCGCCGCGCTGGTCGAACGGATCCGTCAGCTGCCGGCTTGAATGGCGCCCCTCGCGCCTGGTGCAGGCGTGGCTGGTCTTGCTGGGCCTGCTGGCGGCACTCTCGCTGCTGCTCTGCGAACTACCCGTGGCCATCGCCTGGCCCGGGGCCGTCTTGGCGCTGAGTCGCGGCCTGTGGCTGGCGCAGGCCCATGCCGCGTCGGCGGAGCGTGAATTCTGGTTCCCGGGCGACGGCCGGGTGCCCACCGTCGATGGGGCTCCTCTGCACGATGTGCGCTTGGCCTGGCGTGGGCCGCTGGCGTTCCTGCGCTGGCGCGAACGGCCGGGCGGAGCCTGGCGCCATGCGGCCTGGTGGCCCGACACGCTGCCGGCCCGCGCCCGGCGTGAACTGAGGCTTGCTGCGGGCGAAGCCGACGCTGGGCGCCCGGCGGGCCCGATGGCACCATAGGGTCCATGTTCAAACCCATCCCCGTCGCCATCGGCCTGCGCTATCTCCGCGCCAAGCGCCGCAACGGTTTCATCTCCTTCATCTCGCTGGCCTCGGTCGTCGGCATCGCCCTGGGCGTGATGATCCTGATCACCACGCTGTCCGTGATGAGCGGCTTCCAGCGCGAAATCCGCGACCGGCTGCTGCAGGCCACCGCGCACGCCACCGTGATGGGGGCGGGCGAAGCCATGCAGGACTGGCCGCACGCCACCAAGATCGCGATGGACGATCCGCGCGTATCGGGCGCGGCGCCCTTCATCCACGTGCAGGCGATGCTCACCGGCAATGCGGACCCGCAAGGCGCCCTGGTCACCGGCATCCTGCCGGGCGAGGAGCCCAAGGTCTCCGTCATCGGCGACAAGATGAAGGCCGGCACCCTGGATTCGCTGAAGCCGGGCGAGTTCCACATCCTGCTCGGGCAGGAGCTGGCCGCCTGGCTGCGCGTCGGCGTGGGCGACAGCGTGGTCGTCACGGCGGGCGACTTCCAGGGCACGCCGATGGGCGCGATGCCCAAGATCAAGCGCTTCACCGTCACCGGCATCTTCGCGGTCGGCCACAACGACGTGGACCGGAACCTCGCGCTCGTCCACATGGGCGACCTGCAGCGCGTGCTGCGGATGGGCGAGGGCGTCACCGGCGTCCGCTTGAAGCTGCACGACATGTACCAGTCCTGGGACGTGGCGCGCGACCTCGCACTGCGGCTGCAGGGTCCATACCGGATCAGCGACTGGACCAGCGAAAACGCCAATCTCTACCACTCGCTGAAGATGGAGAAGACGGTGATGGGCATCCTGCTGTCCTTCATCATCCTGATGGGCGCGTTCTCGCTGGTGAACTCGCAGGTGATGCTGGTCACCGACAAGCAGGCCGACATCGCCATCCTGCGCACGCTGGGCCTGACGCCGCGCGGCGTGATGCAGGTCTTCATGGTGCAGGGCGTGCTGATCGGCGTGATGGGCACGGTGATGGGCGTGATCGGCGGCATCCTGCTGACGGTCAACCTCGAATACATCCTCGCGGCCATCGAGGCCGTGTTCAAGGTCACCCTGCTGCCCTCGGACGTCTACTACATCACCGGTCTGCCTTACGAACTCGACGCAGGCGAAGTGGTGATGATCGCCGCCGTCGCGCTGACGATGAGCTTCCTGGCCACGCTGTACCCGGCGTGGCGCGCCGCCCGCACCCAGCCCGCGGAGGCGCTGCGCTATGAATGAGTCCATCCGCACCGCGGTCATCCATGCCGAAGCGCTGGGCAAGACCTATGCCGAAGGCAAGCTGCGCACCCCGGTCTTCGATGGCCTGGAGCTCAACGTGCAGCCGGGCGAGACCGTGGCCATCGTCGGTGCGTCGGGCGCGGGCAAGAGCACGCTCCTGCACCTGCTGGGTGGCCTCGACACGCCCACCTCCGGCGAGGTCTACGTCGCCGGCAAGAAGATGTCATCGCTGTCGGACGCCGCACGCGGCCAGCTGCGCAACACCTCGCTCGGCTTCGTCTACCAGTTCCACCATCTGTTGCCGGAGTTCACCGCGCTCGAGAACGTGATGATGCCGGTGATGCTGGGTGGCGCGGCGACGGACGATGCCGCCGCGCGCGCGAAAGCGCTCCTGGAGTCGGTGGGTTTGGGGCATCGTCTCGAACACAAGCCTGGTGAACTGTCCGGCGGCGAACGCCAGCGTGCGGCTGTCGCCCGCGCCCTCGTCAACCAGCCGGCCTGCGTGCTCGGCGACGAGCCGACCGGCAATCTGGACGAGAAGACCGCAGCGACGGTGTTCGACCTGATGCTGGAGCTCAACCGCGCGCAGAAGACCAGTCTGGTGCTGGTGACCCATGACCGCCGCCTGGCGCGCCGGCTGGATCGCGTACTCGAACTGCACGAAGGCAAGCTTCGCGAGCTGGCGCCTGAAGCGGTCTGAAAAGGCGGCACGGTTCATGCCGTGCCGATCTCGCCGGAGTGAGGTCAGTCCGTCATAGCGACCCGGTTGCGGGCAGCAGGTTCTTCACGGCAGGCTTGCCAATGCATCCGCACGCCGCAATGAAGATACCCAGTGCGATCGCCAGGTTCGCGATGCGCTTCATGCGTTAGAACACTCGAGTTGCTCCGCTTCGCGAAGCAGATTCGGCTTGCACGCATTGACGCGGCCTTTCACGGCACGCTTCGACCCACGATCCGCGGCGCGACGAAATCGCGGCCGGGAAAGGGTCCGGCCGAGCGTTGTCCAACGAATGACCCGTCGGTGAGCTCGCCTCGGATATCACCGATGTCGCACGTTCCGGCATTGAAGTCGAGCATCAGCAGGCGACCCGAAACGCTGTAGGCATATCTGGCCGGTTCCCTGGTGCCCTGCACAGGCGTCCGGATGGGTTCAAGTTCCCGCCATTCGCCGGACGTGCATGTTTCGATAGGTGTGTTCGTCACTCGAACAGTCCAGCTTGAGCGGGAGCCGTCGTGCGGCTCCGGATTCGAAAACTCCCAGACAGCACCCACACGCCACTCGGGTGGCGTGGGTTCGGCCACCAAGGTCGCGAATCTCTCGGCATCGCTTGGCTCACCACGGGTCGAGGTGCAGCCTGCCAGCATCGATGTCAGAGCGAGCGCCGCGAGGATCTTCATAGCGAGCCCGATGCCTGAGCCAGGCCAGCCCGCGAAAGCGGGTTCGGCTTGAATGAATTGTTAGCGCACATGCCGACCAACTTGGAGTGCCCTAGCGCGATAGTACGGGGTAAGTGCAGCCCGCTCGATGACCAGCAGAATACCGGTGCAGACGAGAAGTGCGGGCAGCCAGACAATGACGAACGCGACAAGTTGGAACCCCCAGTTCCAGGCGTAAGTGTCTGGATCAGGTGGGCCAGTCAGGTAAGCAACTGTGCGGAAGTAGAACCAAACGACCGCACAGGCAACGACCAGAACGATCTGAGCAGTTGCTAGTACCCAGAACTTTAGTAGCCGAATACTGCTTTTCATGGGCGCTAACGCCTGAATTAAGCCGACCCGCGAAGCGGGTTCGGCTTGAATGAATTGTTAGGCCGCATTTGCGACCTTGGGAAGGTAAAAGTACGCCAC